>NZ_JBQHDF010000013.1:0-165793 GCF_052068495.1 Micromonospora sp. SD12
AGCACGCCCGCGTCGCCGGTGACGACCCACCCGTCGACCAGCGTCTTCGCCGTGGCCTCCGGCATGTTCCAGTACTCCACCATCACGCCCGGCGAACGCAGCCAGACCTCGCCGACCTCGCCGGCCGGCAGCGGGTTGCCCTTGTCGTCCACGACCTTGACCTCGAAGCCCGGGTACGGCAACCCCGCCGACTGCATCTTGCCGCTGTCGGGCGTGTGGTCGGCCGGGGGCAGACAGACGGCGGAGTTGCCGGTCTCGGTCAGGCCGTAGATCTGGGCGAACTCGCAGCCGAAGCCCTCGATGCAGCGGGCCAGCAGCGCCGCCGAGATGGGCGCGCTGCCGTAGACGATCTTCCGCAGGGAGGCGAAGTCCGCCTTCGTGACGCCCGGTTCCGCGAGCAGCAGTCGCAGCATCGAGGGCACCGCGAGGATGGTGGTGACGCGCAGCGTCCTGATCAGCTCCACCGCGCCGGCGGTGGTGAACTCACGCATCACCACGTTCGTGGCGCCCGAGGCGAAACCCATCGCCGCCCACGACAGGCCGCCGATGTGGAAGCCGCCGTTGCAAAGGAGGCTGACGTCGCCCTCACGCAGGTCGAGCCAGTCCAGGTCCGCCGAGGCGAGCCCGTCGCGTACACAGAAGAAGCTGCGGTGCGCGAGGACGACGCCCTTCGGCAGCCCCGTGGTCCCGCTGGTGTACATCTGTGCCAGCGGCGTGTCCGGCGTCACCCTGGTCAGCACGTTCGCGTCCGGCTGGGCCGACACCCAGGCCGCGAAGCCGGCCCGGGCCACACCGCCGGAGTCCAGCGCCACCACCTGCTTGAGCATCGGCAGTTCCGGCGCCAGCTTCTCGGCTACGACGGCCGAGTCGGCGTCGACGAACAGCAGCGCGGCACCCGAGTCACGCAGGATGTGCTCGACCTCGCCGGCAGCCAACCGCCAGTTGATCGGCACCAGCACCACACCGGCCTTCGCCGCCCCGAAGAAGAGGTCGTAGAAGTGCTCGGACTCCCTGCCCAACCAGGCGATACGGTCACCAGGACGCAACCCCGCCGCCTGGAGACCACGCGCCACCTGATTGCTGACACGATGCAGGGTGGCATAGTCGACGCGCCGGCCCTCGCAGATCATGGCGACGGCGTCCGGCTGCTGGGCGGCGTGCCTGCGCGCCACGTCGACGAGCGTGCGCAACTGAACAGTCACCGGGTCCTCCTCAGTGGGCCTACGGATGGAGGCGACTCACGCCGCGAGACGCATGCCGGGCGGGTTGGCCAGAGCCATCCGCACCTCGTCCTCGGCGATGTCGTCGTCGCCGCTCCCCTTAGTGCGCGAGCGCGAACTGAACGTAATCAGCGCACGTCCATCACCCGGTAACAGTGGAAGAACCGGCCCTGCGGGCCCGGGCGACCAATCGGTCCAGCAGCACGCCCCGGCGAGCGGGCGGGCGCACAGGCGGGGGCCAGGCGGAGCACGCGCGCGGGGGCGTCGCGGTTCAGCCGCCGAGGCTCGCCGCCGCCGAGGCGATCGCCGGGGCGAAGGTGCTCACCTGGGTGTAGACGCCGGGGTAGGAGGGCCGGGCGCAGCCGTTGCCCCAGCTCACGATGCCGACCTGGATCCAGGCGTTGCTCGCGTCCCGCCGGAACATCGGGCCGCCCGAGTCACCCTGGCAGGTGTCGATGCCGCCGCTGGCGTAGCCGGCGCAGATCTCCTCGCTCGCGATGATCTGGCCGCCGTAGTAGGAGTTGCAGGTCGCGTCACTGACGAACGGCACGGTGGCCTTGCGCAGGTAGCGCTGCTGCGCGCCGCCCTCGCGGGTGGCGCCCCAGCCGGCGACCGTGAAGGTGCCGTTGTCGTACGCGGTGCTGGTGGCGATCTTCAGCGTCGGGAGCGTGGTGACCGGCGTGGCCAGCCGGATGAGGGCCCAGTCCTTGCCGTTGCCGTTGTAGCCGGGCGCCCGGTAGACGTAGTTCGAGCGCACCTGGATCCGGCTCGACGACTGGAGGTCCACCACGCCGAGGGTGGCGGTGATGCTGGTGTTCGTACCGGTCCCGCCGACGCAGTGCGCGGCGGTCAGCACCAGGCGCGGGCTGTAGAGCGAACCGCCGCAGCCCATGGAGAGCCGCACCATGAACGGGAACTCCCCCTGCGCGGCCAGCGTCCCGCCGACGACGTACGGGGTCACCTCGGGCCCGGGCTTGGCGGAGGCCGGAACGGCCAGGACGAACGAGCCGGCGGTGACCGCCACCAACGCGGCGGCCAACCGGCCGACGAGTGTGCGCCAACGGACCATGGGAGCCTCCCGAACCCTCGCGGCGCGCCGAGACGGTGCGCCGGAAACCGATGGCGGGAGCCTATGGATACGCATCGATGACTGGCAATGGCCCGACCCATCCCGCGTCGGTCATACCGTGGCCCGACGGAATCCGACCGCCCGACCGGACGCCGCCCGTTTTGCACCGGGACCGCCCGGGTACGGCCTTGGCATGGACACGAACACGAAGGCACACCTCGTTGGCGGCCCCCGCGACGGCAGCACCATCGACACGGGCGGCGACGCCCTCGTCGAGGTGGAGATCGACGGCATGATGCACCGCTACGTCCGGACCACCAAGCAGCACGGCGAGGACGGCACGGTCTACAACTACGACGGAATGGTGGCCCCGGACGGCGGGGAGCCCGGCGTCGAGGACCCGGAGGCCCGGGTGGCCTCCCCGAAGGCGGACGCGGAGGGCCACGGCGGGAAGCACTGAGCTGCGGATCAGCCCCGGCCGGGCACGGATGAACCGCGTCCGGCCGGGTAAGCAGCCCGCGACCTGGTGGAACGACCGGAGGTCGCGAGACCCCGCGACCGGACGCGCGGGCGGGCGGCGCAGGCCGGCCCGCCCGGGCGTACGGTCAGTTGTTGCTGATCCAGTTCCAGGCCGACACCACCCACTCGGTCTGCTGGAGGTAGGCGATCCCGAGACCGGCCAGGAAGACCGCCGTCACCAGGTGCGCCCCGCGCGCGCTGCGCCGCACCCGGCCCAACTGCCGCTCCAGCACCACCCGACCGAGCAGGCGGGCCAACGCGAACAGGCCGGCGGCCACCAGCAGGCTCAGCAGGAAGATCAGGAACGGGCCGGCGAGATCGCCGCCGCCCGAGATGGCCCAGATCCCCCAGCAGACGAAGGCGAAGAGCGCGCCGGCGGCACTCCACTCGCCGCCGCGCTTCAACTGCTCGACGTGCCAGCTCAGCGGCCGTCGCGGGGCCGGCGCGTCCGGCCAGCCCGTGCCCGTCGGCTCGTGCTCGACGACGGGGAACGGTTCCGTGCGCGACGTACGGGACTGCCCGACCGAGGCCACCCCCCGCTGGAACCCGTCGCGCTGCGGCGGCACCCCGGCACCGGGCTGCGGCGGCACCTCGACGGTCCGCTCGGCCCACGGCTGCGTCTGGTCGACCATCTCGTCCTCCCCTGGACCGACGGCGACCACCGGCCGCCGTCCGTTCCGAGGGTAGCCAGCCGGCAAACCGGGCGCCGAGGCCGCACCGGGGCACGGCACCCGAACCGCCGGCCCCGGTGCACGGACCGGCCGGGCCTGGCGCCGGGCTCAGGGCCGTGGCGCCGTGACCGAGGTCACCGCCCACCCGCCTCGCCACACGCCCCCACCGCGCCTTCCGGAGGAGGGCCACCGCTCGACCGACGGCGGACGCGCGAGGCGGCGCGGATCGGGCCGGGGCGGTACGGTCGGCTGATGGGGGACACGGAGCGCCGTCGGCGCCGGCTGCGGCACCCGACCGGTGACACGGGCGGGGCCGGCGGCCCGAACGCGACGACCGCCGGGGTGCACGACGGCCCCGAGCCGCCGCGTGCCCGCCGCAGCGGGCCGGGCGACGAGGGCGACCGCGGCCTGCGGGGTCTCGTCGGCCCCGGCTCCTCCCAGGTGAGCGTGACCGCCGCGATGCGGGCCCGCGACGCCGCCCGCCCCACGGACGAGGACCTGGCCGCGGCCGAGGAACGCGTGGTGATCATCCGCCGCAACTGGACGCCCCGCGAGGACCTCCCCCGCCGCTGACGGCGGATCGTCGTGGAAACCGCGACGGTGGACCGTGGCGGAACCGGTCCCTCGGGGCCACGAACCGTCCCGGATCCACCAGCCTGGCGGCGCCCGGAGTCACCCGGGCGCCGGGACGGCCGGTCGGGCGGTCAGGGCAGCGTGGGGAGCTGGCGGGTGCCCTCGTAGTCGGCCACCTGGGCGATCCGGCGGGCGTGCCGCTCGTTGCCCGAGAACGGGGTGGTCAGGAACGCCTCGACGATGGCGGTCGCCTCGTCCAGCGTGTGCTGACGGGCGCCGACCGCCACGACGTTCGCGTCGTTGTGCTCGCGGGCCAGCTGGGCGGTGTCGATGCTCCAGGCGAGGGCCGCCCGGACGCCGGCCACCTTGTTCGCGGCGATCTGCTCGCCGTTGCCCGAGCCGCCGATGACCACCCCGAGGCTGCCGCCGTCAGCCACCACCCGGTCGCCGGTGTGCAGGCAGAAGGCCGGGTAGTCGTCGTCCGGGTCGAAGGCGTGCGGGCCGACGTCGACCACGTCGTACCCCTCCTTGGTCAGGTGGTTGACCAGGTGCACCTTCAACTCGAAACCGGCGTGGTCGGATCCCAGGTAGACGCGCATACCGCGCAGTCTGTCAGGCCCGCCTCCGGAGCGGCGCGCGGGCGGCGCCCCGGAGGCGGATTCGTCACAGGGTCAGCGGGACAGCTCGGCGACCACCAGGCCGCCGCGCGCCTTCGGGGTGAACCAGGTGCTCTTGCGCGGCATCTTCTCCCGCGCCAGGTTGACCGCGACGAAGTCGTCCACCGTCACCGGTGCCACCAGCACCGCCAGCTCGGCCCGTCCCGCGTCGACCTCGCCGGTCAGCCAGCTCGCCGGGTAGTCGCCGCCGACGTAGGTGATCCGCTTGTCGCCCGGGTCGAGCCCGAGCGCGTCGCGCAGCAGCAGCCGCTCGACCAGGGCGTGGTCCAGGTTCTCCAGCCGGTTGTCGCCGACGTGCGGCAGGGTGACCGCGTACCCCTGGCCGGCGAGGCGCAGGTGCACGGTGCCGCCGGCCGCCGGGACCTCGACCGGGCCGTCGATCGGGCTGATCCGCGCGCCGGCGGCGCGCAGCCTGGCGAGCAGGTCGTCGGCGGTGGTGGTCAGCTCGCTGACCAGCCGGTTGTAGGGCTGGATCGCCACCGACGCCGGGGTCGTGATCACCGACAGGAAGCGCGGCAGCCCGCCGGTCTGGGCGGCGAGGCTGCGGTGGTTGCCGTCGGCCACGACCAGCTCGCCGCCGCCCGCCAGGGCGGTCAGCTCGTCCTGGCGCGGGCCCGGGCCGAGCAGCCAGATGGCGTGGGTGCGCCCCGCCTGGTCGGTGTCGGTCGCCGCCGGCGCGCCGGCCGCGTCGGTCGCCGCCGCCAGGGCGGCGTGCAGCTCGTCGCCGCGCCCGGTCTGGAGCAGGAGTACGGGCGACAGCAGGTGGCCCAGCGCCTCGGCGAGGGCCACCCGCTCCCGCACCTTCGCGATGAAGACGTCCTCGTTGCGGATGACCAGACCGGGCTCGTCGGCGCGGGTGGAGATCTGGTCGGTGTCGACCATGGCGAAGAGCCCGTACGCGTTCTCCTCCCCCGGCGCGCTGATCCGGTAGAGGACCACGACCTGCTCGGCCGGGGTGTAGCTGCCGTCGGCCTTCGCCTCGGCGAGCCGGGTCACCGCGTCCGGCAGGGCGTCGAGGAAGGACTTGCCCAGGCTCTCCGGCGCCCGATGCGGCATCTCGATGCCGAGGGCACTGTGCGGGTTCGCCTCGATGATCGCGGTGATCTCCGCGTCGTCGGCGAACTCGTCGTAGTTCTGCGCGCCGGTGCCGCCAGTGGTGATCCAGGCCCGGGCGATCGGATGCACGACCGTCATGTGCGAAGACGCTACCGGCGGCGCGGGTCCCGCCGGCGCGGGACCCACGCGTGGTCCACCAGATGAAAGAGCTACCGGGCGGGCGCCGGGTTCAGGCGGTGCGGTCGGGCTGTCCCGCCGCCCGGCGGTGCCGACCGCCCGGCGTGGGAGCGCCCGCCGGTCGCCGGCCCGGCACACCCGGCCCGGCGGGAACGATCCTGCGGGACCCGGCCGACGCCGCCGGCACCGGCCGATGCTCGGCGGGCAGGACGGGCGCCACGGACCGGTCGGCGGGCAGGACGGGCCGGTGCTCCGCCGGCGACACGGGCCGGTCGGGCGCCGCGACGGGCCGGCGCCCGGCCGGCGGGGTCAGCCGGGAGGTGGCCGGCACGCGGGCGACGCCGACCACGATCGGCGGGGCGAGCAGGTCCACCATGTGGGCGGGAAGGTCGGGACGGAGCGTCGGCCAGCGGGAGTCGTCGACCGACCAGTACGCCGTGTCCGGGCGCTCGGTCACCCCCTCCCGGGTCGACGGATCGTCACCGGGCACACGGTGCTTGGCCATCGGTTTTGCCTCCACGAGCTGCGGGGT
This sequence comes from Micromonospora sp. SD12, assembly GCF_052068495.1. NCBI lineage: Bacteria > Bacillati > Actinomycetota > Actinomycetes > Micromonosporales > Micromonosporaceae > Micromonospora > Micromonospora sp. SD12. The sequence goes on from NZ_JBQHDF010000013.1 coordinate 6,495, forward strand.
GCGGCCCTGCGGGTCGCTGCGGCGGACACCGGGGCCAACGATCCCGCCGCCGTCCCGGTGACGCCCCGCACACCCTTCCCGCCCCTGCTCACCGCCGTTCCGTGGCCCGGCGAGGGGTCCGGGCCGGGATTCCGGCGCCGGGCCCCTCGGGTCGGTGGGAGGGCGGTCAGTCGAAGATCGGGTCGAGGTCCCGGGAGCGCTTGAGCTCGTAGAAGCCGGGGGTGGCGGCGACGAGCAGGACGCCGTCCCAGAGCCGGCCGGCGGCCTCGCCCTTGGGCGCCGGGGTGATCACCGGGCCGAAGAAGGCGACCGTGCCGCCGTCGGGACCCGGAGCGTGGATCACCGGGGTGCCGACGTCGGTGCCGACCGGGCGCATGCCGGCCTCATGGCTGGCCCGCAGCGCCTCGTCGTGGTCGCTGCCCTCGGCGACGTCGGCCAGCGCCGGGTCGAGCCCGACGTCGGTCAGCGCGGCCACGAACAGCTCCCGCGTGAACTTCTCCCGCCCGAGGTGGATCCGGGTGCCGAGCGCGGTGTAGAGCTTCCGGACGGCGTCCTGGCCGTACCGCTGCTCCACCGCTATGCAGACCCGCACCGGGCCCCAGCCGGTCCGCATCAGCTCCTGGTACTCCTCGGGCAGGTCCCGGCCCTCGTTGAGCACCGACAGGCTCATCACGCGGAACCGGACGTCCACGTCCCGGACCTTCTCCACCTCCAGCAGCCAACGGGAGGTGATCCACGCCCACGGGCAGAGGGGGTCGAAGAACATGTCTACGGCGGCACGCTCGCTCACGGCTGGTCCCTTCGAAACGGGGTGCGCCGGCCTCCCGGCGCCTCCTGCGATCTTCACCCCGGCGGGTATCGACCGACAGCGGAATGAGAGCGTGACCTCGCCCACCAAGGGGTGTTCATGCATGGAAGACTCGAATCCGGCCGTCACGAGCGGCCGATCACGGCGCCAACGGGGCGTGCTGCGAGACGGGATGGAGACGAAAGTGCCGGGAGTGCGCAACCTGACGCAGGTCGAGGCCACCGAGCGGGCCCGCCTGCTCGACGTGACCGGATACGACATCAGTCTGGACCTCTCGTCCGCCGTACGGGCGGCCGAGGCCCGCACCTTCCGTTCGAGGACCGAGGTCCGGTTCCGGTGCACGGAGCCCGGCGCGAGCACCTTCATCGAGCTGGCCGCCGACTCCGTACGCTCCGCCACGCTCAACGGCGCCCCGGTGGGCCTGGGCGACTGGTCGGCCGAGAAGGGCCTGACCCTGTCGGGACTGGACAGCGACAACACGCTCGTCGTCGAGGCGGACTTCGCGTACTCGAACAGCGGGCAGGGGCTGCACCGCAGCGTCGACCCCGTCGACGGTGAGACCTACCTCTACAGCCAGTTCGAGACGGCCGACGCCCAGCGGGTCTACGCCTGCTTCGACCAGCCCGACCTGAAGAGCGTCTACACCTGGCACGCCACCGTCCCGGAGCACTGGAAGGTGGTCTCCAACATGCCGGTGGAGCGGGAGGAGGCGGCGGGCGAGGGCCTGAAGACGGTCCACTTCGCCACCTCGGTGCGGATGAGCACCTACATCACCGCCCTGTGCGCCGGGCCGTACCACGAGGTGCGCGACAGCCACGACGGCATCGACCTGGGCGCGTTCTGCCGGGCCTCGATGGCGCCGCACCTCGACTCGGACGACCTCTTCCTGGTCACCAAGCAGGGCTTCGACTTCTTCCACGAGCAGTTCGGCGTGCGCTACCCGCTGCCCAAGTACGACCAGCTGTGGGTGCCCGACTTCAACGCCGGCGCGATGGAGAACTTCGGCTGCGTCACGCACGCCGAGGCGCACTACCTCTTCCGCTCGCAGGTGACCGACTACGAGTACGAGCAGCGGGCCAACACGATCCTGCACGAGCTGGCGCACATGTGGTTCGGTGACCTGGTCACCATGCGCTGGTGGAACGACCTGTGGCTCAACGAGTCGTTCGCCGAGTGGGCCAGCCACTGGTGCAACACCCACGCCACCCGCTTCACCGAGGCCTGGACGACGTTCCTGTCGATCCGCAAGAACTGGGGCTACCGCCAGGACCAGCTCTCCTCCACCCACCCGGTCTACTGCGAGATGCCGGACCTGGAGGCGGTCGAGGTCAACTTCGACGGCATCACCTACGCCAAGGGCGCGAGCGTGCTCAAGCAGCTCGTCGCGTACGTCGGCGAGGAGCCGTTCCTGGCCGGGCTGCGGGCCTACTTCGCCAAGCACGCCTGGGGCAACGCCACCTTCGACGACCTGCTCTCCGAGCTGGAGACGGCCTCCGGCCGGGAGCTGCGCAAGTTCGCCGCCCAGTGGCTGGAGACGGCGCAGGTCAACACCCTGCGCCCGGAGCTGACGATCGGCGCGGACGGCACCTACGAGCAGGTGGTCGTGCTCCAGGAGGCGCCCGCCGGGCACCCGACGCTGCGGACCCACCGGATCGGGGTCGGCCTCTACGACCTGACGGACGGCCGGCTGGTCCGCCGCGAGCGTCACGAGGTCGACGTCACCGGCGACCGCACCGAGGTGTCCGCGCTGCGCGGCGTGCCCGCCGCCGACGTGCTGCTGCTCAACGACGACGACCTCACCTACACCAAGCTGCGCCTCGACGAGCGCTCGATGGCCACCGTCGTGCAGCACATCGCCGGCTTCGAGTCGTCGCTGGCCCGCGCGCTGTGCTGGACCGCCGCCTGGGACATGACCCGCGACGCCGAGCTGGCCGCCCGCGACTACGTGGCGCTGGTGCTGGCGGGGCTGCCGGCCGAGACCGACATCAACCTGGTCAACGCGGCCCTGCGCCAGGCCAACACGACGCTCACCTACTACGCCGACCCGGCCTGGGCGCCGACCGGCTGGGCGGAGCTGGCGCGCACCGCGCGTACGGCGCTGGCGGCGGCGGAGGCGGGCAGCGGCTTCCAGCTCACCTGGGCCCGCGCCTACGCCCAGGCGGCCCGCTCGGCCGAGGACCTCGCCGCCCTGCGCGGCTGGCTGGCCGGCAACGACGTGCCGGCCGGCCTGTCCATCGACACCGAGCTGCGCTGGGCCGTGCTGGACGCCCTGGTCGCCAACGGCGCGGCCGGCACCGCCGAGATCGAGGCCGAGCTGGCCGGGGACCGGACGGCCAGCGGCGAGCGGGAGGCCGCGTACGCGCACGCGCTGGTGCCGACGGCGGAGAACAAGGCCGCCGTCTGGGCCGAGCTGACCGGCCCGGAGGCGCTGCCGAACTGGCGCAACCGGGCGCTGCTGCAGGGCTTCACCCACCCGGCCCAGACGGAGCTGACCGCGTCCTACCGGGAGAAGTACTTCGCCGTGGTCGGCCAGGTCTGGGGCAGCCGGGACAGCGAGCCGGCGCAGGAGTTCGCGCAGCTGGCGTACCCGATGTTCCTGGTGGACGAGGAGACGGTGGCGGCCACCGACGCCTGGCTTGCCGGCGACGGCCACCCGGCGTCGCTGCGCCGGCTGGTGGCTGAGGGCCGCGACGGCGTCGTGCGCGCCCTGCGGGCCCGCGAGCGGGACGCCCGCGGCGCCTGACGTACGCCCGACACGGTGAAGCCCGGCCCGCACAGCGGACCGGGCTTCACCGTTGGACGTCGGGTGGGCTCGGGTCGGTCAGCCCTTGCCGGCGTGGCTGGCGAGCTGGTCGAGGCCGTTGATGATGCCGCCGGCCAGGTCGCCGCCGCCGAACGCCGCCACCATGGAGAGCGCGGCGAGCCGGGCGTACGTGTCGGGGATGCGCTTGCGGGCGTGCCGGCCGGTGACGATCTCCAGCTGCCGCTGGTTGGGCGACACCGCGATCAGGACCGACCGGTCGGGCTCGGCGAGCTGGCGGTGCAGCCGCTCGGCGTGCTCCCGGATCGGCTCGTCGAGGCCGCCGACGAAGACCGAGAAGACCAGACCGGTGCCCTGGTCGGCCAGGCGCAGGGCCTCGTCGATGCGCAGCAGCTGGCGGGTCGAGAACGGCCCGTCCAGCACCTCGGGCGGAGTCCCGGCCTGCTTCTCACCAACGGTCACTTGCGCCTCCGGTTCCACCGGCCGGCGCCTCGACGCCGGCCCGCTCGAGCTTGTGGCTGGTCAGCGCCGGCGCCTGCGCGCCCGCTGCCAGGGCGGTGCCGGCCGAGTCGGCCAGCTGCTCCGGCCGGCCCAGGAACCAGACCGGAGTGAAGTCGAAGCGCCGGCCCGGTCGGTAGCGCTTCGCGCCGCCACCGCCGCCACCACGGTTACCGGCGTACGCCAGACCGGCGATCACCAGCACCGCGGCCGCCGGGATGCCGACGAAGACCAGCAACGTCTCGGTTACAGACAATCCCAACGCCCCCAGGCGGAAGAAGAGACCTCAAGGATCCGGGTCGGGTGGACGATCATGGCGCCGACCGCCCGACACCGCTGCCATTCACGTTAGCGGAGCCCACGGCCCGCCAGATTGCGGGGTGGCGATCCCATCCGCCACTGGAGTGCTCCAGTTGCGCAGCCGTGGCGATCAACCTCGCGTCGTCGCCGTACCGGCCGGTCAGCAGGACCCCCACGGGCAGCCCCTCGGCGGTGACACCCACCGGCAGCGAAACCGACGGATCACCCGTGACGTTGAAGACCGCGCAGTACGGCGAGAACCGGCGTTGCCGGTCGAAGTCTTCGGCCGGGTCGCCACCGGAGGCGAACCAGCCCAGCGGCGCCTGCGGCGCGGCGAGGGTGGGGCAGAGCAGCAGGTCGCAGCCGGCGGTACGGCGTACGCCGAGGCGTACCTGCGCCTGGAGTTCGCCGAGCGTGGCGGTGAGGGTGCCGGCGGAGATCTCCGCGCCCCGGGCGCGCAGGTGGCGGGTCAGCGGCAGCAGGTCGGCCTCCCGCTCGGGCGGCACGGGCGCGAGCGCCAGCACGTACCAGACGATCTCGAACAGCGGCCACACGGCGGGCCCGAGGGGCGCGGGGACGTCGACCACCTCGTGGCCGGCGGCGGTGAGCAGCGCCGCGGCCCGGTCCACGGCGGCGAGGCAGTCGGGGTGCACCGGCTCGTCGGCGAGCATCGGGGCGGTGAACCGTCCGACCCGCAGCCGCCCCGGGTCGGCCCGCCGGGCCGCGCCGAGCCAGCCGCCCTCGGGCGGGGCGGGCGCCAGGTAGGGCTCGCCGGGCACCGGCCGGGCCAGCACGTCGAGCAGCGCCGCCACGTCGGCGACCGTACGCCCGATCGGCCCGTTGGTCGGCAGGCCGTAGGCGCCGGAGCCCACCGGCCCGCCGGAGACCAGGCCCCGGCTCGGCTTGTAGCCGACAAGGCCGCACAGCGACGCGGGGATGCGCAGCGAGCCGCCGCCGTCGGAGCCCTGGGCGACCGGGACCAGCCCGGCCGCGACGGCCGCCGCCGCCCCTCCGCTGGAGCCGCCGGCGGTGTACGCCAGGCCCCACGGGTTGCGGGCCGGCGGCGCGACCAGCCCTTCGGAGTAGAGCGAGCAGCCCAGCTCGGAGGTCGTGGTCTTGCCCAGGCTCACCAGCCCGGCCTGCGCCATGAACCGGACCACGTCGGCGTCCACCGGCGGCACGAAGTCGGCGAACGCCGCCGAGCCGAACGTGGTGCGCACCCCGGCGGTGAGGGTGAGGTCCTTGATCGCGGTCGGCACGCCGTGCAACGGGCCGCGCTTGTCGGCCGGTACGGCGTCGGCGGCACGGGCCGCCGCGCGGGCCCGCTCGCCGGTGACCGTGACGAACGCGCCGACGGTGTCGCCGAGCGCGTCGACCCGGGTCAGGTGGTGCTCGACCAGCTCGACGCTCGACAGCTCGCCGCGGGCGATCGCGGCGGCCTGCTCCAGCGCCGTCAGGTCGTGCGGCTCAACCATCCCCTCATCCTGCCCGCCCGGCCGCCACTGTGCCGTACGACACGGCCGGCCCACGGTGCGACGCGCGCCATATCCCCCTGACATGACCACATCGGGATGACCGCCCACCGGCACCCGGCCCGCAGGATGGACCCGATCGATGGCGATCACCGTCCACCCGGTGGCCCCCCGCACCGCCGCCACCGACCCCCACCCCCGCAGGGAGCGTCGCCGTGCAACCCCTACCCGCTCTGCACCCCGTCCCCCGCCGTCGCTGGTCCTCGCGCGCCACCCGGCCGCTGCTGGCCCTCGCCCTGGTCGGCGCGAGCCTGACCGTCACACCCGCCGCACCGGCCGGCGCCCAGGACCTGCCCACGGCCGCGCCGCTCGCCGCCAACCCGTACGAGCGGGGTCCGGCGCCCACCGTGGCGAGCATCGAGGCCACCCGCGGCCCGTTCGCCACCGCGCAGACCACCGTCGCCGCCAGCAGCGTCAGCGGCTTCGGCGGCGGGACGATCTACTACCCGACCAGCACCGCCGAGGGCACCTTCGGCGCGGTCGCCATCTCCCCCGGCTTCACCGCGCGTCAGACCTCCGTCGCGTGGCTCGGCCCCCGCCTGGCCTCGCAGGGCTTCGTCGTCATCACCATCGACACCCGGTCCGTGTACGACCAGCCGGCCAGCCGGGGAACCCAACTGCTGGCCGCCCTGGACTACCTGACCAACACGAGCACCGTCCGCACCCGCATCGACCGGAACCGGCTCGCCGTGATGGGCCACTCGATGGGCGGCGGGGGCAGCCTGTCGGCGGCCAGCACGCGGCCCGCGTTGCAGGCGGCGATCCCGCTGACCGGCTGGCACACCCAGAAGAGCTGGTCGACGGTACGTGTACCGACCCTGGTCATCGGGGCCGAGAACGACACGGTGGCCCCGGTCTCGTCGCACTCGGAGCCGTTCTACACCAGCCTGCCGGCCACGCTCGACAAGGCGTACCTGGAGCTGAACGCGGCCAGCCACTCGGCGCCCACCTCGTCCAACGTGACGGTGGCGAAGTACAGCATCTCCTGGCTCAAGCGGTTCGTCGACGACGACACCCGCTACGAGCAGTTCCTCTGCCCGGCCCCCCGGGGCACGGCGATCGAGGAGTACCGGGACACCTGCCCGCACTCCTGAACCCACAGCTCCGGAGCCGTCGCGCGCACTGGGGGCCGCGACGGCTCCGGATTCCACCCGCCGGGCGGCGGGGCCCTTCGGGGACCGCGCCGCCCGGACGCGGGCTCAGGAGCGGGTGCCGAGGAACCGCAGCGCGTTGCCGCCCAGCAGCAGGGCGCGCTGTTCCCCGGTGAGGAAGTCCGCCTCGCGTACCACCCGGCCGACCGGCCGCTCCCCCAGCGGGTACGGGTAGTCGCTGCCCACGAGCACCCGCTCGGCACCCATGGTGTCGACCAGCAGCCGCAGCGCGGGCGCGGAGAAGACCACCGAGTCGACGCAGAACCGGTCGACGTACGAGCTGGGCGGGGCGGTGGAGGCACCGCGTACCAGGTCGCCACGGCGGTGCCAGGCGTTGTCGGCCCGGCCCAGCCAGAACGGGAAGCTGCCGCCGCCGTGCGCGAAGCAGATCCGCAGCGTGTCGGGCACCCGGTCGAAGACGCCGCCGAGGATCAGCGCCAGCACCGACAGGTGCGTCTCGGCGGGCATCCCGGCGAGCCAGCGGGCCATCCACCGGTCCAGCCGGGGGCCGCCCGGCATGTCCCACGGATGGACGAAGACCGGTGCGCCCACCTCGGCGCAGTGCGTCAGGAACTCCACGATCCCGGCGTCGTCCAGGTCGCGGTCGCCGACGTGGTTGCCGATCTCCACCCCGGCGTGCCCGGCCGCGAGGCAGCGGTCCAGCTCGGCGCAGGCCGCCTCCGGGTCCTGCAACGGCACCTGACAGAACGGCACCAGCCGGTCGCCACCGGCGGCGGTGACCTCCAGGGTCAGATCGTTGAAGATCCGCGCCACCTTCACCGCCTGCTCGGCGGGGCGGTCGTAGCTGAAGAAGACCGGGGTGGGCGAGACGACCTGCACGTCCACGCCGTCGGCGTCCATGTCGCCGAGCCGGGTCGGCGCGTCCCAGCACTCCGCCCCGACCGGGCGGAACTCCGTCTCCCCCACCATGATCATGGCGGCCCGCTCGGAGTCGACCCGCAGCCGGGGCCAGTCGGACCCGCCGCACGCCGCGCCGAGGTCCGGCCACCCCTTCGGTACGACGTGCGTGTGCACGTCGACCACCGGCGGCCGGGCCTGCCCGGGACCGCGCATCAGCCCTTGCCCGGGTGCAGCGCGCCGCAGTTCGCGCAGGTACGCGCGGCCTCGTCGGCGTAGAACGCCGCGAAGACCGGAGGCAGGTCGGCGGCGATGTCCCGGACCTGCAACTCGACCTCGTGCACCTTGTGCCCGCACTCGGCGCAGTACCACTGGAACTTCTCCAGCGTGCCCTCCTCGCGGACCCGCTCCACGACCACGCCGATCGAACCGGCCTCGGGGCGCTGCGGCGAGTGCGGGGTGTTGCGCGGCAGCATCCACATCTGACCCTCGCGCACGTGCACCGTACGCGGCCCCTCCGGGAGCATCAGGTTGATGTGCATGTTGCCCTTGACCTGGTAGAAGAACTCCTCGTACGGGTCGACGTGGAAGTCGGTGCGCTGGTTGGGGCCGCCCACCACCATCACGATGAAGTCGTCCCCGCCCGGGAACATCTCCTTGTTGCCGACCGGCGGCTTGAGCAGGTGCTGGTTCTCCGCGATCCAGCCCGGAAAGCTGAACGGCTCCGCGATCTCACTCACGACTGACCTCCTGACGGAAGAAGGGCCACGGCCTGGATTTCGATGAGCAGGTGCGGGTGGGGTAGTTGGTGTACGGCGACGGTGGTGCGGGTGGGTCCGGTGGCGTCGAAGTATTCGGCCCAGACCTGGTTGTAGCCGCCGAAGTCGTTCATGGTGACGAGGTAGGTGGTGACCTGCACGAGGTCGCTCAGGTCGGCGCCGACCGTCCGTAGCAGGTCGGCGATGTTGTCGATGACGGCGCGGGTCTGTGCGCGGATGTCGAGGTTGGTGGTGCCCAGCTCGTCGACTTCGACGCCGGCGAAGGTGTTGTCGGGCCGGCGGCTGGAGGTGCCGGAGACGAAGACGAACCCACCGGCGACCTTGACGTGCGGGAACGCGCCGCGCGGTACGGCCTTGCCAGCGACGACGTGCGCCTGCCCGCTCATTCCGACGCCCGCAGTGAGGCGGTGCCGAGGTGTTCGACGACGGCGCGGACGTGAGCGCCGGGTTTGAGGGGCACGGCGGCGGTGGCGGCGCCGGCGAGGAACACCCACCCTTCGCGCAGCCGTACGCCGTGGCGGCCGGCGAGGCGGATGCCCTCGTCCAACGCGCGGCGGGGGTCGCCGAGGATCGCGGCGGTCGAGCCGACCTGTGCCACGCGTCCGTCGATCTCCAGCAGCACACCCAGGTTGTCCAGGCCGTCCGGGACCGGCGACCACGGGCCGATGACGAACGCGGCGGCGGAGGTGTTGTCGGCGATCACGTCCGGCAGGGAGAAGCTGAAGTTCGCGTACCGCGAGTCGATGACCTCGATCGCGGGTGCGACCGCGCGCACGGCGTCGGTGAAGTCCCCGACCGGCTCGCCGGGCTCGGGCAGGCGGTCGAGCAGGAACGCCACTTCGGGCTCCACCCGGGGGTGGATGAACACGGCCGGGTCGAGGGTGCCGCCGTCGGGGATGCGCATGGTGTCGGTGAGCCGGCCCCAGATGACCTCGTCCACGCCGACCTGGGCCATCTTCGCCTTGCTGGTCAGGCCCATCTTCAACCCGACCAGGCGCTCACCCCGGTCGAGGCGACGCTGGATCAGCGCGGTCTGCACCGCGTACGCCGCATCCACGTCCAGACCGGTCTCGGCGGCCAACTGCGCGATGGCGGTGGCGGTGTCGGCCGCCACGCCCAACCGTTCGGCGATACCGGCGGTGTCCGGCCCGATCATGATGTCTCCTTGCCGGCGAGGTCCAACGCCACGTCCACGATCATGTCTTCCTGCCCGCCGACCATGCGGCGGCGGCCCAACTCGACCAGGATCGAGCGGACGTCCACGCCGTACTTGTCCGAGGCCCGCTCGGCGTGGCGCAGGAAACTCGAGTACACCCCGGCGTAGCCGAGAGACAGGGTTTCCCGGTCGACCTGCACCGGCCGGTCCTGCAACGGGCGCACGATGTCGTCGGCGGCGTCCATCAACGCGAACACGTCACAGCCGTGCTGCCAACCGTGCAACTCCGCGACGGCCACGAACACCTCCAGCGGGGCGTTGCCCGCCCCGGCGCCCTGCCCGGCCAGCGACGCGTCCACCCGCACCGTGCGCCCCGACGGCGAGCCCAGCGGACCGTCGCCGGCGATGCGGCCGTGTTCGACCGCGACCACGCTGTTGGCCACGCCGAGGGACAGGTTGTGGTGGGCGTGGATACCGATCTGCGTGGTCGGCTCCAACACCTGCCGATAGGCGTCGACCCGCTGCGCGACATCCGACATGAGCAGCCGGCCGCCGGAGTCGGTGACGTAGACACAGTGCGCCCCGTACGACTCCATCAGCTTCGCCTGTCCGGCGAGGCCGGCCGGGTCGTTCATGTGCGACATCATCAGGAACCCGGACACGTCCATGCCGTTCTCCCGCGCCCACGCGATGTGCTGCGCCGAGATGTCGGCCTCCGTGCAGTGGGTGGCGATGCGCACACTCGTCACTCCGAGCGCCTTCGCCGCCTTCAGATCCGCGATCGTGCCGATACCCGGCAACAGCAGAGTCGTCAGCTTCGCCGAGGTCATCACCTCGGCCGCCGCCGAAATCCAGTCGGCGTCACTGGCCGCACCATGACCGTAGTTCACACTCGAACCAGCCAGCCCGTCACCGTGGGCGACCTCGATCGCGGCCACCCCCGCCGCATCCAACGCCGCGGCGATCGTGCGAACCTGCTCCACCGTGTACCGGTGGGCGACGGCGTGCATGCCATCGCGCAACGTCACGTCCTGGATGTACAGATCGGTCACGACAGCACCCCCGAAGCAGCCTCGGAGCGCACCGCCACCAGCCGCTCGGCCGTACGCAGCGCCGCCGACGTCATGATGTCCAGATTCCCCGCGTACGCCGGCAGATAGTGCCCGGCGCCGGAGACCTCCAGGAACACCGACACCTGCAACCCGCGCAGATGCCGACCCAACGACGGCACATACGCATCCACCGGGTCGAACTGCACGTCCTGCTTCAACCGATAACCGGGCACGTACTCCTGCACCGACGCCACCATCTCCTTTACGGAGGCGGCGATCGCCGCCCGATCCGCGTCCGCGTCCTCACACAGGCAGTACACGGTGTCGCGCATCAACAGCGGCGGGTCCGCCGGGTTCAACACGATGATCGCCTTACCCCGCTGCGCACCACCGACGACCTCGATCGCCCGCGCCGTGGTCTCGGTGAACTCGTCGATGTTCGCCCGCGTCCCCGGCCCCGCCGACCTCGACGCGATCGACGCCACGATCTCCCCGTACACCACCGGCGTCACCCGACCGACAGCCGCCACGATCGGCACCGTCGCCTGCCCACCACACGTCACCATGTTCACGTTGCGCTCGCCCAGATGCTCATCCAGATTCACCGGCGGCACCACATACGGACCGATCGCCGCCGGCGTCAAATCCACCACCAGCCGACCATGCGCACGCAGCACCGCATCGTTGCGCCGATGCGCGCCCGCCGACGTGGCATCAAACACCAACTCCACATCCGCGAACTCCGGCATCGCCACCAGGCCGTCGACACCCTCGGCGGTGGTCGCCACACCCAACCGCCGTGCCCGCGCCAGGCCGTCGGAGTCGGGGTCGATGCCCACCATCGCCACCATCCGCAGCGACCCCGACAGCCGCAGCACCTTGATCATCAGATCGGTGCCGATGTTGCCCGACCCGATCACCGCCACCCCGACGCTCACGACGCCTCCCCCTCACCGAAGACCGCAACGGTCGCCGACCCACCCCGCACGGTCACGACGCCTCCGCCGAGAAGCAGGTACGCACCGAACCCAGGCCGGAGATACGCGCCTCGTACGCCGCACCGGCCGTCACCGGCACCATCGGACCGAGCGCCCCGGACAACACCACGTCGCCCGCGCGCAGCGGATCACCCGAGCGGGCCATCGTCTGCGCCAACCACTGCACCGCGTGCAACGGATTACCCAGGCAGGCGGCACCCGCCCCCACCGACACCGGCTCACCGGCCTGCTCCAGGACCATCCCGCACAACCGCAGGTCCACGTCGGCGAGCCGACGCGGCGCGGTACCGAGCACGAACAGGCCACTGGAGGCGTTGTCCGCCACCGTGTCCACAATCGAGATGTCCCAACCCGCCACCCGAGAATCCACAATCTCGATCGCCGGCAACACGTGATCCACCGCCCGGATCACGTCCGCGCTCGTGATCCGCTCGTCGGGCAGGTCCGCACCGAGCACGAACGCGACCTCCGCCTCCACCCGAGGCTGCAACAGCCGGTCGATGTCGACTTCCGCGCCGTCCGGCACCGCCATGTCGTCGAGCAGCACGCCGAAGTCCGGCTGGAACACACCGAAGCTCTCCTGCACCGCCCGCGACGTCAAGCCAACCTTCGCACCGACCCGCCGGTGGCCGCGCTGCAACCACTGGCGCGCTTGGAGCTGCTGCACGAGGTACGCAGAGGTGACGTCGCCCTCGGGCAGCAACCGCCCCCGCAGCGGCGCACACGGCTTGCCGTTCTCCCGCGCTTCGACCAGCTCCCGCGCCGCCGCCTCGTAATCGACGCTCATGTCAGCTCCCCGCTCCGCTCGCCGCCGCCGCGACAGCGATGTGCTCGTCACGCCCGCTCATGTCAGGTCCACGCAGACGTTGGTCAACTCGGAATAGAAATCGAGGGAATGCACGCCACCCTCACGCCCGATACCCGACGCCTTCACCCCACCAAACGGCGTCCGCAGATCCCGCAGGAACCACGTGTTCACCCACACGATCCCCGCATCCAATCGCGCGCCGGCCCGGTGCGCCCGCCCCACATCCCGCGTCCACACCGCCGCCGCCAACCCGTACTCCGTGCCGTTGGCCAGCGCGAACGCCTCGTCCTCATCATCGAACGGGGCGACATGCACCACCGGCCCGAAGATCTCCTCACGATTGGTCCGCGCGTCCGCAGCAAGCCCCGTCAACACCGTCGGCTGCACATACGCACCACCATCACGAGCGTCACCGAACGCCGGCACACCACCCCCGGCCAACACCTGCGCGCCCTCGGTACGAGCCAGGTCGTAATAGCCGAGCACCTTGTCCCGATGCTGACGCGAAATCAACGGCATGTTCACCGTCGCCTCATCCGCCGGCCACCCGAACCGCAGGTCAGCAGCCCGCTCCGCCAACCGCGCCGTGAACTCCTCGAACACCGGCCGCTGCACGTAGATCCGCTCCGTGCAAAGGCACACCTGACCACCATTGGTGAAACTCGACCGCACCGAACCCGCCACCGCCGCGTCGAGGTCGGCGTCGGCGAACACCAGACCGGCGTTCTTGCCACCCAACTCGAACGACACCGGCCGCACCCCATCAGCCGCCGCCCGCATGATCGCGCTGCCCGTCGCCGACTCACCGGTGAACGTGATCGCATCCACCCCCGGATGACGGGTCAAAAACTCCCCCGCCGAATCCGGACCGAACCCGTGCACCAGATTGAACACACCCTCCGGCACACCCGCCGCGGCCATCACCTCCGCCAACAGCGTCGCCGACGCCGGCGTCTCCTCACTGGGCTTGACGATCACGGCATTGCCGCAGGCAAGGGCGGGGGCGACCTTCCACGTCAGCAACAGCAACGGCAGGTTCCACGGCACGACCACCGCCACCACACCCACCGGCTTACGCACGGCGTAGTTCAACGCCCGCCCACCCGACGGCGTCACCGTCGTGAACGACTCCGTCGGCGCCGTCGCCACGATCTCCGCGAACGCCCGGAAGTTCGCCGCACCACGCGGAATGTCCAGGGTGCGCGCCTGCGAGATCGACTTACCCGTATCCGCCACCTCAGCGGTCACCAGATCATCGAAACGACGCTCCAACTCCTCAGCGACCCGACGCAACACCTCCGCCCGCTCCCGCTCCCCCATCCGACCCCACGGCCCACCCAACGCCCCCCGCGCCGCCGCCACCGCATCGTCCACACACGCCCGATCCGCCTCGGCCACCTCGAACACCGGCTCACCCGTCACCGGACTGCGCTTGACGAACCGCCGCCCACCCCCGACGAACTCACCACCGACGAAGTTGCGCAGCAGGCCCGGGCCGTCGGGCGCCCGTCCGGTCATCAGCCGGGGATCCCAGGTCACGGTCATCGACGCCTCCCTCGGCTGATCGTGAGGCCGACCGCCCCGGCCAGCAGCGCAGCCGCACCGGCGGCCACCGCCCCGAGCATCCGGTGCTGGCGGCGGACCCGGCGACGCACCTGGGCGTACGGGGTGGTCGAGAAGGACACCAGCTCGTAGCGGGACACGTACCGGCCCGGCAGCAGCCGCTCCAGCGCGTGCTCGACCTTGCGGCCGGCCTGGAACAGCGGCGAGGCGACCTTGTCCCGCATCTCCACGAAGTTCGCCAACGCCATCTGTGCGATCGCCTCGGCGTTCTCCTGGCGCCGCTGCTGGAACAGCGGCAGCGCCTCCGACCAGTCGTCGGCGCACTCGTCCAGGCAGCGGTCCAGCTCGACCACGTCCTCGAAGGCGCAGTTCGCGCCCTGGCCGTAGAACGGGACGATGGCGTGCGCCGCGTCGCCGAGCAGGCCCACCTTCCCGTACGCCTGCCACGGGGTGCAGCGGACGGTGCCGAGCACGCCCACCGGGTTGTGCTGGTAGTCGTCGACGAGGCCCGGGGCCAGCGGGGGCAGGTCCGGGTAGTGCTCGGCGAAGTGCCGCTCGATGGCCGCCGGGCTGCCCAGCGAGGCGAAGCTGGCGGTGCCGTGGGTGGGCCAGAAGAGCGTGCAGGTGAACGAGCGGTCCGGGTTCGGCAGCGCGATCATCATCGAGGTGCCGCGCGGCCAGATGTGCAGCGCCTGCGGGTCGAGGGCGAACTCCCCGCCCAGCGGCGGGATCGTCAGCTCCTTGTAGCCGTAGTCGAGGAAGTCCACGCTCTCGGTCAGCAGCCCGTACGCCAGCAACTGCCCACGCACCGCGGAGCCGGCGCCGTCGGCGCCGAGCACGACCGACGCGGCGGCCGCGACCGTGCCCTGCGGGGTCTCGAAGGTCATCTCGCCGCTGGTCGCATCGAGCCCGACGAGCCGGTGGTCGAAGGCGACCCGCACCCCCGGCAGGCTGGTGGCCGCGTCCAGCAGCGCGTTGTTCAGCGCGCCCCGGCTGATCGAGTTGATCGCCCGGTCGCCGGAGGCGCTGTACGACTGGAACTGTGCCTCGCCGTCCACGGGGTGGATCATCCGGCCGCGCATCGGCAGCCCGTCCGCCAGCACCTGCTCGTCGAGCCCGATGCGGCGCAACGCGTCCAGGCCCCGCTCGGAGAGCGCCAGGTTGATGGAGCGTCCCCGCTCGACGGTGCCGGTACGCGGGTCGGGCCGCCGCTCGTAGAGCGCCACCGGGTAGCCGCGCCGGGCCAGGAAGCAGGCCAGCAGGCAGCCGGCCAGGCCCGCGCCGACCACCGCGATCTCGTTGCGTTCCTCGGTCATGAGTTGTTCACCTCCGCCACCGTGGCCGCCAGTGCCTCGGCGGCCCGCCAGCAGTCGTGGAACGTGGAGTAGAGCGGCACCGGGGCGAAGCGGATGATGTCCGGCTCCCGGGCGTCCGCGATCACCCCGTGCTCGTGCCGCAGCCGCTTGGCCAGCTCGGCCGCGCTGCCCGCGCCGATGCGCACCGAGAGCTGGCAGCCGCGCCGCTCCGGCTCGCGCGGGGTGACCACGGTCAGCGGACGGTTCGCGGTCACCTCGTCGAACAGCCCCGCCAGGTAGCCGGTGAGCCGGAGGCTGCGCTCGCGCAGCGCGGGCATCCCGACGGCGTCGAAGAGCTCCAGCGAGGTCCGTACCGGGCCCATCGCGAAGATCGGCGGGTTGGAGATCTGCCAGGCCTCCACGGTCGCCGGCGGCCGGGAGACGGGTGTCATCTCGAACCGGGTGGCCGCCTCGGTGCTCCACCAGCCCTCGAAGCGGGGCAGGTCCGGGTCGCCGAGGTGGCGCTCGTGCACGAAGACGCCGGCCAGTGCGCCGGGCCCGGAATTCAGGTACTTGTAGGAGCACCAGGCGGCGAAGTCGACGTCCCAGTCGTGCAGCGCGAGCGGGACGTTGCCGGCGGCGTGCGCCAGGTCCCAGCCGACCACGGCCCCCGCCGCGCGGCCGGCGGCCGTGATCGCCGGGATGTCCATCAGCTCGCCGGTGAGGTAGTTGACCCCGCCGAGCAGCACCAGCGCCACCGTGTCGCCCTCGGCGGCCAGGAACGCGGTCACGTCCTCGGTGCGAAGGGTGTCCTCGCCGGCTCGCGGGCGCAGCCGGACGACCGTGGTGTCCGGGTCGAGGCCGTGGAAGCGGGCCTGGCTGCGCACGGCGTAGCTGTCCGAGGGGAAGGTGCTGTCCTCGATGACGATCCTGGTGCGCGCCCCGGCCGGCCGGTAGAAGCTGACCATCAGCAGGTGCAGGTTGACGGTCAGGGAGTTCATCACCACGACCTCCGCCGGGGTGGCGCCGACCAGTCGCGCGGCCGGCGCCGTCAGCAGCTCGTGGTACGGCAGCCAGGGGCGCTCCGCCTCCAGGTGCCCCTCGACCCCGAGCCGGCGCCACGCGTCCAGGTCGGCGGCGAGTTCGTCGCGGGTGGCCCGGGGTTGCAGGCCGAGGGAGTTGCCGGCCAGGTACGCGGCGTCGCGGAAGCGCCCGCCGTCGGCCGGCGGCACGTGGAACAGGTGGCGGTGCCCGGGATGGGCGGCGTCGAGGCGGCGCGCCTCGGCCTCACCGGCGGCGGAACCGAACGAATCGGATGTGGGGGTGGTCATGGGGTCGTCTCGCTCTCGGGTCACATCGCTGTCCGGGCCGACCACAGCTCGGGGAAGACCACCCGGGCCATGCTGCGCTGCAACCACGCCAGTCCGGCGGAGCCGCCGCTGCCGACCTTGGCGCCCATTGTGCGCTGCACGGCCTTGACGTGGTGCTGCCGCCAGTCGCCGAACTGCTCGGCCACCTCGGTCAGCGCCTCGCCCAGCATCCGCAGGTGGTTCTCCGGGCCGGGCTCGGCGTAGATGCGTACCCAGGCCGCCTCGACGGCGGCGTGCGGCTGGTGCTCGGCGGTGAACTCCCGGTCGAGCAGGTCGGCCGGCAGCTCGTGGCCGTGCCGGGCCAGCAGGGCGAGCACGTCGTCCCAGAGGCTCGGCGCCGCCAGGGTGGCGCGCAGTTCGGCGTACACGTCGGTCTGCCGCCGGAACGGCCGGATCAGCGTCTCGTCGCGGAGGCCGAGCAGGAACTCCAGGTGGCGGTACATCGCCGACTGGAAGCCGGAGCCCTCGCCCAGCAGGTTGCGGAACCGGTTGAAGTCGGCCGGGGTCATCCAGCGCAGCCCGTTCCAGGCCGCGTTCAGCCCCTCCAGGTGCAGCGCGGCGCGGCGCAGCGGGGCGAGCGCGTCCCACACCCGGTCGGCCCGCAGCAGCCGCTGCGTCTCGCGCAGCTCGTGGCAGGTCAGCCCGAAGTACAGCTCCATGATCTGGCTGACCATCAGGAAGGACATCTCGCCGGGGTCGTCGCTCAGCGGCTGCTGCAACCGGTGCAGCGTGCTGGCCTGCACGTACGCGTCGTACGGCACCCGCTCGGCGAACTCCAGCGTCGGTTCGCCGCCGTTGCGGGCGGCGCGGGCGGCGCGCTGCCGCGGGGTCGCCGGGCGCACCGCCGCCTGGACGGGTGCCCGCAGCTCCGTCTGCTCCACCGGTTGGCCTCCCTCTGCTCTGCGTCACCCGGGACGACCGACAGTCGGCCGTTTTCGGGATGACCGACATGATCTCTCGGCGGAACCCCTGATCGGAATGCCGGATCAACGGCACGCAGGCCCTCTGACCTGCGGCGCGGAAGGCATGAGCTGGTTTCGGGTTTGAGGAAGTAAGGTCGCCGCATGGACGACATGGACTGGGCGTTGCTGCGGGAACTGCAGGCCGACGCGCGGCTCTCCTTCAGCGAACTCTCCCGCCGGGTGCACCTGTCGCCGCCGGCCGTGGCCGAACGGGTACGCCGGCTGGAGGAGTCGGGCGTGATCACCGGCTACCACGCCCACGTCGACCTGACCCGGGCCGGCCGCACCGTGGTCGCGCTGATCCGAATGTCCTGCTACGGGTCGCGGTGCATCCTGCACGACCCGGACGTGGCGGGGTGGCCCGAGATCCTGGAGATCCACCGCATCACCGGCGACGCGTGCAGCATGCTCAAGGTGGCCGCCGGGTCGATCGACGACTTCGAGGCGGTCATCGACCGGCTCGCCCCGTACGGCCAGCCGTCCAGCACGATGGTGCTCTCCACTCCGCTGGCGTGGCAGCCCGTGACCCCCCTGCCCCCCGCTGACCGGCCCCGCTGACCCCGCCCCGGGTTTGCCCCCCGGCCAGCGGGAAAGCAGGCCCTGTTGCCCGGGGGAGGATTTCCGGTGATCGTCACCGGAAGGGGGGATCATGCCGGTGCTCACAACGTTCCAACGTGCCCTGACCCGCGCCCTGACCGTGTTGGGCCTGGTCGCGGCGTTCGTCCTGACGACCGTCGCGCCCGCGTGGGCGGGAGACAACACCTTCGTCGAGGTGGTGCCCAACAGTGCGCAGGCCGGCACCCGGGTGAGCATCCGGGCCGGTTGCGACAACGCGAACAACCGCCAGGCCGACGTGCGCTCCGACGCCTTCGGACGGGTGATGCTGCGACCGGACAACGGCTTCCTGACCGGCCAGGTCACCATCCCGGGCAGCAAGGAACCCGGCGACTACCCGGTCGACCTGCGCTGCGACAACGGGAACACCGCGACCACCACGCTCACGGTGCTGAACATGGAGCAGCCCAGCAAGGGCCCGGCCACCGGGGGCGGTGGCACCGCCGGCGTCTCGGGCACCGGCTCGATGCTGATGGTCGGCGGTCTCGCGGTGGTGGCGCTGGCCGTGGGCTTCGGCTTCTTCGGCAACCGTCGCCGGACCGGGTCCGGTTCCTGACCCGCCGTCGCCATGGCCGGCTCCCAGAGGCGTACCAGGCGATCCGGGCCGGGCCGGGTCCGGGCGACCACCCGGCGGGCGCTGCGGGCGTCCCGCCGGGCGGCGGCCGCGACGGCCCGCCGGCTGCGCCGGGTGGCCGGGGAGGCGGTGTCGGCGAGCGTCGCCACCACCGATCCGGCCGCCGGTCCGCTGCCCACCCGACCCCGCTACCGCCGGATTCCGGCCGGCGGGCGGCTGGCCCCCGGCCGGGGGCCGGGCCTGCCGGTCCTGGTGATCGCCACGCTCATGGCGCTCATCGTCACCATGCTCGGCGTGGAGCGGATCGCGGGCGTGAGCGTGCTGCCGGAGCGGTTCCTCGCCGGACTGCGGCCCGCGCCGAAGAAGTTCCCGGTGCTGCCCGCCAGCCGGCCCGTCGGCATCGCCATCGACCCGATCGACGTCCGGGCGCCCGTGCACGCGGTCGGCATCGCCCCGGATGGCAGCATCGCGGTGCCCGACGCCGCCCGCGCCCAGGAGGCCGGCTGGTACGACCAGGGCCCGACCCCCGGGCAGTACGGGCCCTCGGTGATCGTCGGGCACGTCGACACCAGCACCGGGCCGGCGGTGTTCCACAAGCTGCGGGACCTGCGGGACGGCGACCGCATCGAGGTGGCCCGGCAGGACCGTTCGGTGGCGGTCTTCGAGGTGGACTCCGTCGAGCGCTTCGGCAAGGACCGGCTGCCGGTGGACGAGGTCTTCGGGGACTTCAGCCGCCCCCGGCTGCGCCTGATCACCTGCGGCGGGCGCTGGGTGGGTGGCGAGACCGGGTACGCCGACAACGTGGTGGTCTTCGCGTCCCTGGTCCGGGCCCGTACGGCGTGACCGGTGGCAGCGCCTCCTCGGCGACCGTCGGCACCGGCCGCGAGCGGCTCCGCCGGGTGCGGCCTGCTGACGCTCGACGCCGCGACCGCCGGGCCATGCGGCGCCGTCGCGTTCGGCGGGACGGGCGACGGTCAGGCAGCCTCGGACTCGCGCAGGTCGAGCCAGTCGGCCCAGCGGGGGTCCGGCGCCCGGTGGCCGAGCACCCGCCAGGCCGTGCCCCTCGGGGCGGCCGGCAGCGCGTGCAGCCGCCAGCCCAGCTCGGCGGGGGTCTTGTCGCCTTTGGTGTGGTTGCACCGGGCGCAGGCGGCCACCACGTTCTCCCAGGCGTGCCGGCCGCCCCGGCTGCGGGGGAAGACGTGGTCGATGGTCTCGGCGGGCCCCCGGCAGTAGGCGCAGCGCCAACCGTCGCGGGCGAAGATGGCGCGGCGGGAGAGCCCGACGTGGGTGCGGTAGGGCACCCGCACGAAGCGGGTGAGCCGGACGACCGACGGCACCGGCAGCGCGTCGTGGGCGCTGTGCAGGATGCCGTCCCCGTCGGCGACGCAGATCGCCTTGGCGGAGAGCACGAGAATGGCGGCGCGACGCACCGACACGACGCACAGCGGCTCGTAGGTGGCGTTGAGGACCAGCGCACCGGAGCCCACCGTGGGTCGTATGTCAGGCATCGCGTTCACCCTCCCGGTTCAGCGGCCCCCTACTCGCCACCGCCGACCGGAAACGGGCGCAGTCGCCCACCACGGCCGACGCCGGCCGGATCACCGACGTCCGTGCGCCCATCGTCCCTGATCGGCCCCCGGATTGCACGCACTAATGTCGGAAGCCGACCGGGCATCACCCGGAAACGGGCAGATCCGCCCTCTGAGCAGCGACGGATCCCTCCCACATCGCCGGCCGTCCGACGCCCGTCACCGCGCCCACCGCCCCGGAATCGAGATCCGATGATCATGCTTACGCATTGAAGCCGGTAAACACGATCAAGGAGAATCGCGATCGCTGGAGTGGCGGACGTGAAGCGGGAATCCACCATGACGCTGGCGGGAGCAAACGCACACGGAGGCTGTCTCCGGCGTCCACTGCGGGCCGCATTCGATCACCACCCGTGCGGTGCGACCCGGCGCCGCCTCCTTCGCGCGTCGCCGGCCGCGCCGGGCGTCGACACGGGCCCTGTCAGACCCGCACCAGGGAGGACAGCAGTGCCGCGGTCTCCTCGGGGTGGACCAGCACGGCGGCGTGGCTGACGTCGAGGGACCGCACGTCGAACGGGTTGTCCGGGGTGAGCGCGTCGGCGTCGGCGATGAACCGGTCCTGGAGCGCGATCGGTATCGCCCGGTCGGCGGTGAGCCGCACGTAGGTGCGGGGGACGCGACCCCAGGTCTCGGGGTCGGCCCGCTCCTCGCCGGCGTCCAGGCTCTCGTCCGGCTCCAGGGTGTTCAGGTAGCCGTGGAACTCGTCGTCGGTGCCGTCGGCCAGGACCGCCTCCCGGAGGATGGCGAGCAGTGCGGGGTCGGCGGTGCGCCAGTTGAACCGCAGCGCGCCGAGTTCCATCGGGTTCGCGGCGAGCAGGCCGCCGACGTCGTTCAGGGCGCTCGACGCGTTCTCCGCCGAGGCCTGGTAGCCGGCCGGGGTGTCGGCGGCGCAGCACCACGCCGAGATGTAGACCAGCCGGTCCACCAGCTCCGGGGCGGCGTTCGCGACCCCGGTCAGGGTGAGCCCGCCCCGGCTGTGCCCGACCAGGATGACCGGCCCGTGCTCGCGTACCCGCCGCACGACGTCCAGGACGTGCGCCACGTTGTCGGCGTGGCCGATGCCGGCCATCGCGCTCGGCGCGGTCGCCAGGGCGGCGAGATCCTGCGGGGCCTGGTACGCCGCCGGGAACGTCGCGCCGAAGCCGTGCCCGGGCAGGTCGACGGCCAGCGAGCGGTGCCCGCGCAGGGCCAGCTCCCGCTGCATGGGCGCCCACGTGAACGAGTTGCTGCCGGCACCGGGCACGAAGACGAAGGTGGAAGCTGTCATTTGATCATGGTAGTTCCGCTGTCACCTCGTATTCCCGGGGCGCACCTGACCCGTGCGCCCGCGCCCGGCGGCACGCTCCAGCCGGGGCCGGGTCACGACCCGGAGGGTCGACGGGATCCGGCCCCGCCGGGTGCGGTACGAAGACAGCGTGACCGTTGCCAGCCTGACGCTGCCCGCCCTGCCCGCCGTCGAGGCGCCGGACCCGGCTCCGTCGCCGACCTGCCTGGACGACGCCCTCTGCAAGAGCGTCTACGACATGACCGGCTCGGTGTGGTTCGCCGAGGGCAGCTACTGGATCCTGCTCAAGCCGCTGCGGATCGTGATGATCCTGCTGCTGGCGGTCGCCGCCCGGTGGCTGGTGCACCGGACGATCCGCCGACTGGTGCGGACGACCACCGACGCCGGCGTACCGACCATGCTGCGTCCGCTGCGCGAGCGGATCCCCACCGCCGCCGTCGAGCCCGGCGAGTTCGTGCCGGAGCGACGCCGGCAGCGGGCCGAGGCGATCGGGTCGGTGCTGCGCAGCCTGAGCACCGCGTTCATCTTCGGCATCGCGCTGTTGATGATCCTCAAGGAGTTCAGCTTCGACCTGGCCCCGCTGCTGGCCAGCGCCGGGATCGCGGGCGTAGCCCTGGGCTTCGGCGCGCAGAGCCTGGTCAAGGACCTGATCGCCGGCCTGTTCATGCTGATCGAGGACCAGTACGGCGTCGGCGACACCGTGGACCTCGGCGAGGCGACCGGCGTGGTGGAATCGGTCGGGCTGCGGGTCACCACCGTGCGCGACGGGCGGGGCGTGCTCTGGTACATCCGCAACGGCGAGATCGTCCGGGTGGGCAACAAGAGCCAGGGCTGGGCCCTGGTGGTGGTCGACCTGCCCATCGGCTTCGCCGGCACGGAGGAGGCCACGGCCGTGCTGCGGACCGCCGCCGCGTCGGTGGCGATGGACCCCGACCTGGCGCCGGAGATCGTCGAGGCGCCGGAGGTGCTGGGCGTCGAGCAGATGACGGTCGACGGCGCGGTGATCCGTACGGTGGTGAAGACGAGCGCCGACGGGCAGTTCGCCGTCGGCCGGGAGCTGCGCCGCCGGCTCGCCGAGGCGCTGGAGAACTCCGGTATCACCGCGAAGATCGCCGCCGCCCGGCTCTATCCCGGCATCCCGGTCCGCGCCCCCGGCGAGACCGGGCAGGGGGGCGCCACCTGAGGCGTCGGGGCGACGGCCGGCGGGGGTCGCGAGCCGGGCGGCCCCTCGGGTATCGTCCGTTCGTTCAGTCGGGGATGCGACGATCAACCCCTTCGCCCTAGCCAGTCGTCGGACGATCGGGCAAAATCCGGTGCACGCGCTCCCCCGGAGCGTGATCACGTCCTCGCTGATCCGTAGATCTGACGACGGTTCCCGGGCCGTCCATCACGAGTGGCCCGCCCAGGGGAACGATGGAGGCGACGGTGCCTGACGAGCGACCATCCCCGGAAGGTCCGGCTACCTTCCGCGAGGTGTTCGCCAATCGCGAGTACGGCGCCGTCTTCACAGCGAGCGCTCTCTCCTGGATCGGCGACTACATCGCCAAGGCCGCGGTCACCCTGCTGGTCTACGAGGAGACCCGGTCCGTCGCGCTCTCCGCCGCCGCCTTCGCGGTGAGCTACCTGCCCTGGCTGGTCGGCGGCCCCCTGCTCGCCACGCTCGCGGAGCGGCACCGCTACCGGCAGGTCATGGTGATCTGCGATCTCGTCCGGATGCTGCTGATGGTGTGCATCGCCATCCCCGGCATGCCCGTCGCGATGATCCTGGCCCTGCTCTTCGCCACCACACTGGCCAATCCACCGAGCCAGGCCGCCAAGTCGGCGCTGATTCCGCTGATCCTCACCGGGGACCGCCTGGTGGTCGGCCTGTCGATGATCAGCAGCGTCGGCCAGGCCGCGCAGGTCGTCGGCTACCTGGCGGGCGCGGCCATCGCCGCGTTCGATCCGACCGCCGCGCTCCTGGTGAACGCGGCGACCTTCGCCCTGTCGGCCGCGCTGGTGCGCTTCGGCGTGACCGACCGGCCGACGGCGATGACCGCCGCGCACCGCAGCCACCTGCTGCGGGAGACCGCGCAGGGCTTCCAGATCGTGTTCGGCACCCCGGTGCTGCGGGCCATCGCCGTGCTGGTCTTCGCGGCCATGCTCTTCTCCGTCGTGCCGGAGGGCCTCGCCGCGGCCTGGGCGAGCGAGCACGCCGGCCAGTTGGACGCCGGGGCCGCCCAGGCCATCATCATGGCCGCGAACCCCGTCGGCTTCATCCTCGGCGGGCTGATCGTCAGCCGGGCGTTCGGGCCGGACCGCCGGCTGAGTCTGATGCGGCCGTTGGCGGTGCTCTCGCCGCTGGCCCTGGTGCCCGCCCTGCTCGACCCGCCGCCGCTGGTGGTGGCGCTGCTCGCCGCCGCCTGCGGGTTCGCCGTCGCCGGCATGCTGCCGGTGGCCAACGGGCTCTTCGTCCGGGCCCTGCCCGACGGCTTCCGGGCCCGCGCCTTCGGGGTGATGGCGACCGGCGTCCAGGTCATCCAGGGCCTGGCCGTCCTGGTGACCGGGTTGCTGGCCGAGCGGTTCTCCATCCCGGTCGTGGTCGGGGTGTGGAGCGCGGTCGGGGTGCTGCTGATGACGCTCGCCGCCCTGCACTGGCCGAGCCGCTCGACGATCGACGCGGCCATCGAAGCGGCCCAGCAGCCGGGCGCGTCCACCCCCCGGCAGGCGGGCCCCGGCACGCCGGGGCGGCACGGGGAGGAACCGGCCGGCGGGCCGGCGCGTCGCTGGGCGGTCGCCCCGGCACGGCGGGACGGCAGCGGCACCCGGTGACCCGGCCCACAGCCGGCACCCCCCGGTCGCCCGGCGCGGCACCTGGCAGGATGGAACGGTGAATGCCGCAGGTGAGTCCGACCGGCCCGGTGCGTCGATGACCCTCTTCGAAGCGGTCGGCGGCGAGCCCACCTTCCGCAAGCTGGTGGACGAGTTCTACGCCGGGGTCGCCACCGACCCGCTGCTGCGCCCCATGTATCCCGAGGAGGACCTGGGCCCGGCTGCGGACCGGCTGGCCCTGTTCCTCATGCAGTACTGGGGCGGCCCCAACACGTACTCGGCGCAGCGCGGGCACCCGCGGCTGCGGATGCGCCACGCGCCGTACCGGATCGGTGCCGCCGAGCGGGACGCGTGGCTGCTGCACATGCGCCGCGCCGTCGACCGTCTCGACCTGCCGCCGGAGATCGCCACCGCGCTCTGGGACTACCTGGAGCGGGCCGCCTTCTTCATGGTCAACGCGATGGAGGACCCGGCGGGCCCGGCCTGATCCCGGTCAGCCCGACCGGGGCCGTGCGCCAGCCCGTGCCCGGCACCGCCCGGACGGCTCAGGTCCGACCGGGGGTCGCCGCGCCGCGCCCCGCGCCACCAGCCACCACGGCACGCCGCAGGCCGGCGTGACCGTGCCGCTGACCGGGACGGCTCAGAGCAGGGCGCCCTCGTCGTGCAGCCAGTCCACGAAGCTGGTGGCGACCGCCGCGCCGCAGTCGAGCATCTCGACCAGCAGCGCGTCGTGCGCCCCGGCGCCGAACGGCACCTGCAACTCCGCGTAGATCGGCAGCTGGCCGCGCTCGGTCGGGTCGCCGATGTAGGCCTTGCAGAAGCGGCGGGTGTGGTTCCACTCGTTGACCACCCGGTAGGCGCGGTCGGCCCAGTCCGGCGGCACCGTCGCGTGTGGACGGGCCCGCATCACCAGGATCTCGTCCTCCGGGCCCTCCAGCGTGACCAGCACGGCGTGCCGCTCCCACATGGCCAGCAGGTTGCCGTCGCCGTCGGCCAGGTAACGCACGTCGAGCATGTCGAGTGCGTCACAGACGCGGCGCAGGGTGACCGGCTCGACCGTGGCGGGCATGTCCGCGATCACGGCTCGCTCCGTCGGTGGGCAGTCGTCTCCCGGCTGACGCGGGGTCGGTGGTCCGACCCGGACGGTGCTCTCCACTGTGACCCCGCTCCGCCTTTCCGGGTCGCCGCCGCCGTTGGCGGGACCGGGGCGCCATGACCACCACGGCATCGCTCGCGCACCTCACTCCCCAGCGGATCCACTCGCCTACGGTGCGTTGGATCCGAGGATGGACGGTACCCGGACAGCCGGGTTGAGGCACCCCCCCAACGACAGCCCCAGGACAGAAGAATGAACACGGGTCATCCGAACGGATGAACTCAGAGCGGCCGCACGGCAAGTTCCGTGGCCTTCTGCGACCAGATCGCTCCGTACGGTCCCACCAGACCGACCCAACGGCCGACCGTCCGCACCTGGACGTCGCCCCCGTTCCCCCTCTCAGCCGACCCCTCGGAGGCCCCCAGGAAGCCCATCCGGACCAACCCCTGGACCATCCGCTGGGTCACCTCCACCGGCTCGCCGGGTGGGTCGTCCGGGGTGACGACCACCGGCACGTGGTCGAGCAGCGCGTCGCGCAGCGCCCGTTGCCCGACGGCACGGCCGCCGACGCCGTGGGTGCCGGCCTCGCGCAGGGCGTCGGCCGCCGCCGCCGCGATCCGCCGCAGCTCGCCGCCCGGCAGCGTCTCCACCCGGCGGCTCGCCGAGGGCGGCAGCGGCCAACGCCACCGCTCGTCCCGCCGCGTCGGCAGGGCCGCTCCGCCCGCCGCCAACTCGGCCAGCAAATCCCCGGCCGAGACCGTGGCGTCGCCGGGGCCGTCGCCGGCCACCGTCCGGACGACCAGCACGCCCCACGGCAGACGCCCCCAGAGGGCCGTACGGCCCCGCACGCCGCCCGACCGGAGCCGGACCGGCGCGTCGCGGTCCAGCCGGACGAGGCGGGCCAGGAAGGCCCCGGCGTCGGCGGCGTCCGCGATCCCGTGCCCGCCGTCGACCGGACCGCCGCCAGCGGCCCGCCCCGGGGCGGCCGGCCCGTCGGTCGCCGTCACGCCGCCGGCCCCTGCGGCGCGTACGTGAGCAGGAACGTCCGCTCCTCCGGGGTGATCCGCCGGGGCCGCTGCCGGGTCAGGTCGAACGGCACCAGCACCGAGCGGGCGCGGCTGGCCAGCACGTCACCGTCGAAGAGCTCGTAGGCGACGGTGAAGGACGCGCCCCGGATCTCCTCCACCCACAGCTCGATGCGCACGGTGGGGGCGGCCTCGGCGGTGGCCCGGCCGAGGGCGTACTCGACCGGGCGCAGGTAGTCGATCTCGTGCCGGCTGATCACGACGCCGTCGGCGAACGAGCCCACCCCCCACGCCCGGCCGCCGGCGAACATCAACGCCACCCGCGCCTCCTCGTAGAGGGTGAGGAAGCGCGAGTTGTTGATGTGCCCGTACGCGTCCAGGTCGGACCACCGCAGGGTGCAGTGGTACACGAAACGATCACTCATGGTCGGCAGCGGTCCGCGGGCTCAGTCGCGGGTCAGCTTGCGGTAGGTCACCCGGTGCGGCCGGGCCGCCTCCGCGCCGAGCCGGTCGATCTTGTTCTTCTCGTACGCCTCGAAGTTGCCCTCGAACCAGAACCACCGGGCCGGGTCCTCGTCGTCGCCCTCCCACGCCAGGATGTGCGTGGAGACCCGGTCGAGGAACATCCGGTCGTGGGAGATGACCACGGCGCAGCCGGGGAACTCCAGCAGCGCGTTCTCCAGGCTGGAGAGCGTCTCCACGTCCAGGTCGTTGGTGGGCTCGTCGAGCAGGATCACGTTTCCGCCGATCTTCAGCGTCAGCGCGAGGTTGAGCCGGTTGCGCTCGCCGCCGGAGAGCACCTTGGTCGGCTTCTGCTGATCCGGACCCTTGAACCCGAACGCCGCGATGTAGGCCCGCGACGGCATCTCGACCTTGCCGACCATGAGGTAGTCCAGGCCGTCGGAGACGACCTCCCAGACGCTCTTGTCACCGTCGAGGCCCTGCCGGTTCTGGTCGACGTACGACAGCGAGACGGTGGGGCCGACCCGGACCTCGCCGCTGGTCGGCTGCTCCAGCCCGACGATGGTCTTGAACAGGGTGGTCTTGCCGACGCCGTTCGGGCCGATGATGCCGACGATGCCGTTGCGCGGCAGCGAGAACGACAGGTTGTCGATCAACAGCCGGTCGCCGAAGCCCTTGCTCAGGTTCTGCACCTCGATGACCGTGTTGCCCAGGCGCGGGCCCGGCGGGATCTGGATCTCCTCGAAGTCCAGCTTCCGGGTCTTCTCCGCCTCGTTGGCCATCTCGTCGTAGCGGTCGAGTCGGGCCTTGGACTTGGTCTGCCGCGCCTTGGCGTTGGAGCGGACCCACTCCAGTTCCTCGGTGAGCCGCTTCTTCATCTTGGCGTCGCGGCGGCCCTCGACGGCCAGCCGGGCGGCCTTCTTCTCCAGGTAGGTGGAGTAGTTGCCCTCGTAGCCGATGGCCCGGCCGCGGTCCAGCTCCAGGATCCAGCCGGCCACCTTGTCGAGGAAGTACCGGTCGTGGGTGATCGCCATGACGGTGCCGGCGTACTTGGCCAGGTGCTGCTCCAGCCAGGAGACGCTCTCCGCGTCCAGGTGGTTGGTGGGCTCGTCGAGCAGCAGCAGGTCGGGGGCCTCCAGCAGCAGCTTGCACAGGGCCACGCGGCGGCGCTCACCGCCGGAGAGCTGGGTGACGTCGGCGTCCGGCGGCGGGCAGCGCAGCGCGTCCATCGCCAGTTCGAGCTTGGAGTCGATGTCCCACGCGTCGAGGTGGTCCAGCTCCTCCTGGAGCCGGCCCATCTCCTCCATCAGCTCGTCGGAGTAGTCGGTGGCCATCTGCTCGGCGATCTTGTTGAACCGCTCCAGCTTGGCCTTGGTCTCGGCGACCGCCTCCTCGACGTTGCCGAGCACGGTCTTGGCGTCGTTGAGCGGGGGCTCCTGGGCGAGCATGCCGACGGTGTAGCCGGGCATCAGCCGGGCCTCGCCGTTGCTCGGCTTGTCCAGTCCTGCCATGATCTTGAGGAGGCTGGACTTGCCCGCGCCGTTCGGGCCGACCACACCGATCTTGGCCCCCGGCAGGAAGCTCAGCGTCACGTTGTCGAGCACGACCTTGTCGCCGTGCGCCTTGCGCGCCTTTTCGAGGACGTAGATGTACTGGGCCACGGTGTGGGCTACCTCCGTAGGGTTGCGACTGGGGCCGGCGGGCGCGGGCGCGGGCTTCGACCTCCGCCCGCCGCCGCCGGCCGGTGGCCGGCCGCACGCACGCCATCCTCAATCCTGACAGGTACGCTGCGCCGCGCCCACATCACCCCGCCCCCGACGCTCCGGACGCGGCGCGCCACCCCTGCTTCCGAAAAGGGGTATCGACAAGATCACGCCAGGGGTTGGACCATCGTGGGAAGGGTAGGTGACTCCGGCACGGGGCCCCAGAAGCCGCAGCTACGCTCAGTACGCTCATTCGCGGTTGACCCGTCAGCACCCGGAGGTGGCCGAACGTGACCGTCCGCAGCTCCTTTGTCGTAGTGGCGAACCGGCTACCCGTCGACGAGGTGAGCACCCCCGAAGGACGGCAGTGGCGTCGCAGCCCCGGAGGGCTGGTGACCGCACTGCACCCCGTCCTCGCCGAACACCAGGGCACCTGGGTCGGCTGGGCCGGCGGCACCGGCGCCGCCCCCGAGCCCTTCGACCTGGAGGGCATCCGGCTGCACCCGGTACCGCTGAGCGCGGAGGAGCTGGAGCGCTACTACGAGGGCCAGTCCAACGCGACGATCTGGCCGCTCTACCACGACGCGGTGGAGACGCCGGCCTACAAGCGCCGCTGGCGCGAGGCGTACCGCCTGGTCAACGCCCGCTTCGCGGAGGCCGCGGCGGAGGTCGCGGCCGAGGGGGCGACGGTCTGGGTGCAGGACTACCAGCTCCAGCTCGTCCCGGCGATGCTCCGCGAGCTGCGGCCCGACCTGCGGATCGGCTTCTTCCTGCACATCCCGTTCCCGCCCATCGAGCTGTTCATGCAGATGCCGTTCCGCACCGAGATCCTGCGCGGCCTGCTCGGCGCCGACCTGGTCGGGTTCCAGCAGCGCCTCGCCGCGCAGAACTTCGTCCGGCTGGCCCGGCACCTGCTCGGGCTGCGCTACGAGGGGCAGATGATCCAGGTCGACGGCCGCCAGGTGAAGGCCGGCGCGTTCCCGATCTCCATCGACACCAGGGAGATGGAGCGGCTGGCCACCGACCCGGCGATCCAGGCCCGGGCGAAGGAGATCCGCGAGGAGCTGGGCAACCCGAAGACGATCATCCTGGGCGTCGACCGGCTGGATTACACCAAGGGCATCGAGTTGCGCCTGAAGGCCTTCCGCGAACTGCTGGCTGACGGAAAGTTGACAGTTCCCGACGCGGTCATGGTGCAGGTCGCCACGCCCAGCCGCGAGCGCGTGGAGCACTACCAGGCACTACGCGTGAAGGTGGAGCGCGAGGTCGGTCGGATTAATGGCGAATTCGGCAGGGTCGGCGTGCCGGCGGTGCATTATCTGCATCAGTCGTACAGTCGCACTGAACTGGCCGCGATGTACGCCGCCGCGGACGTGATGATGGTGACCCCGCTGCGAGACGGAATGAATCTGGTAGCCAAGGAGTACGTCGCATCGCGCGCCGACCAGGGCGGTGCACTCGTGCTCAGCGAGTTCGCCGGCGCCGCAACCGAGCTGCGTCAGGCGTTCCTGTGTAACCCGCACGACCCAGACGCGGTCAAGGACGCCCTGCTGAGGGCCGTGCATGTCGAGAAGCCGGAGGCCCGCCGCAGAATGCGGACAATGCAACGCCACCTACGCACCCACGACGTGGGGCACTGGGCGAAGTCGTTCCTCACCGAGCTCGGTGTGCCTCAATCGGAGGTCGCGTGAACGCCGCCAGCGAGATCGTCACCCCGGCGGCCGGCACGATGGACCCGGAGCTGCGCGCCGCCATCGGCCGCATCGCCCGGGTGCCCCAGCTTCTGATCGCCTGTGACTACGACGGCACCCTGGCGCCGATCGTGGAGGACCCGAGCAAGGCCGTGCCGCTGCCGGAGTCGGTGGCGGCCGTCCGGGCCCTGGCCGCCCTGCCCCAGACCACCGTGGCGGTGGTCTCCGGGCGGGCCCTGCGCGACCTCGCCGCGCTCTCCCGGCTGCCCAGCGAGGTCCACCTGGTCGGCAGCCACGGCTCCGAGTTCGACATCGGGTTCGTCGAGCGGCTCTCCCCCGAGCTGATCGCGGTCCGTACCCGGCTGCGCGACGCCCTGCGCGAGATCGCCTCGGCGCACCCGGGCATCCGGTTGGAGCGCAAGCCGGCGAGCGTCGCCGTGCACACCCGCGGGGTGGCCCCGCAGGTCGCGGCGGCCGTCATCGAGGCGGTCCGCAGTGGCCCCGCCACCTGGGACGACGTCACAGTCACCCAGGGCAAGGAGGTCATCGAGCTGTCGGTGGTCGCCACCCACAAGGGCACGGCCGTCGACCAGCTGCGCACCCAGCTCTCCGCCAGCGCGGTGCTCTTCATCGGCGACGACGTCACCGACGAGAACGCCTTCGGCAACCTGCACGGACCGGACGTCGGCATCAAGATCGGTCCCGGCGACACCAAGGCCGGCTACCGGGTCGCCGAGCCCATCGAGGCCGCCCGCGCCCTCGGCCTGCTGCTGGAGACCCGGCGGCACTGGCTCTTCGGCGAGCGGGCGGTCCCCATCGAGCGGCACTCGATGCTGGCCAACGGCCGGACGGTGGCCCTGCTCACCCCCGAGGCCAAGGTCACCTGGCTCTGCCACCCCAAGCCGGACTCGGCGGCGATCTTCGCCGACCTGGTCGGCGGCAGCCCGGCCGGGCACTTCAGCGTCGCCCCGGAGCGCGGCGGCATCCCGCTCGGCCAGCGCTACCGTTCGGGCACGATGACCGTCGAGACCCGGTGGTCGGGCCTGACCGTCACCGACTGGCTCGACAAGCCGGCCAGGGAGACCACGCCCGACGGCCCGGCCGTCGTCAGCGGCGACTCGACCCTGGTCCGGGTGCTGACCGGCTCGGGCCGGGCCCGGCTGGAGTTCGCGCCCCGGCCCGAGTTCGGCCAGGTCGCGGTGCAGTTGCAGCCGATCGGCGACGGCCTGCTGGTGCTCGGCTCCAACGAGCCGGTCGCGCTCTACTCCCCCGGTGTCGAGTGGCAGGTCAGCAACGACGGCGGCTACGAGACGGCGAAGGCGGTCGTCGACCTCTCCGCCGCCGGTGGGCAGGTCGTGCTGGAGCTGCGCTTCGGCACGCACAGCCTGGAACACCACCGGCTGCCGGTGCACGAGCGGCAGGCCCTGGCCGAGCAGCCGTGGAAGGAC
Source organism: Micromonospora sp. SD12 (assembly GCF_052068495.1). Classification (NCBI taxonomy): domain Bacteria; kingdom Bacillati; phylum Actinomycetota; class Actinomycetes; order Micromonosporales; family Micromonosporaceae; genus Micromonospora; species Micromonospora sp. SD12. The sequence continues at coordinate 38,685 of NZ_JBQHDF010000013.1, forward strand.
TGGGTGGCCACCCTGCGGCTGCCGAGCACCGCCCGGGACCTGGTGGTCCGCAGCGCGCTGACCCTGCGCGGGCTCTGCCACGAGGCCACCGGTTCGATCCTGGCCGCCGCGACCACGTCGCTGCCCGAGGAGCTGGGCGGCGTCCGCAACTGGGACTACCGCTACTGCTGGCTGCGGGACGCGGCGATGACCGCGCGTTCCCTGGTCGACCTGGGCTCGATCGAGGAGGCCGAGGCGCTGCTGCGCTGGGTCGACGGGTGCATCGAGCGCACCGGCGGGCACCCGGAGCGGCTGCACCCGCTCTACACGGTCGACGGCTACGAGCTGGGTGCCGAGGCGGTCATCGACACCCTGCCCGGCTACGCCGGCTCCCGGCCGGTGCGGGTCGGCAACCTCGCCAACCACCAGCTCCAGCTCGACGTGTTCGGGCCCATCGCGGACCTGATCGCGGCCGTCGCCGACGCCCGCGGCTCCGTACGCGAGGACGAGTGGCGGGTGCTCGACAACATGGTCGAGGCGGTCCGCCGCCGCTGGCACGAGCCCGACCACGGCATCTGGGAGGCCCGCCTCCCCCCGCGGCACCACATCTTCTCGAAGGTGATGTGCTGGATGACCGTCGACCGGGCGCTGCACGTCATGCGCCAGCACGGCGGCGAGGACCGCCCGGAGTGGGTGGAGCTGCGCGACCGCATCGGCGCCAACGTGCTGGAGTACGGCTGGCACGAGACCGTCGAGGCCTACAGCGTGGCGTACGGGGACGAGGACATGGACGCCTCGTCGCTGTGGATCGGGCTGTCGGGACTGCTCCCCGGCGACGACCCGCGCTTCCTCTCCACCGTGCTGCGGATCGAGGCGGATCTGCGCAGCGGCCCGGTCGTCTACCGCTACCACTGGGACGACGGCCTGCCCGGGCGCGAGGGCGGCTTCCACATCTGCACGGCGTGGCTCATCGAGGCGTACCTGCGCACCGGGCGGCGTACCGACGCCGAGGAGCTGTTCTCGCAGATGGTGGACACCGCCGGCCCGACGGGCCTGCTGCCCGAGCAGTACGACCCGATGGCCGAACGCGGGCTGGGCAACCACCCGCAGGCGTACAGCCACCTCGGTCTGATCCGCTGCGCGCTGCTGCTGGACAACATGCTCAAGCAGTGACCTGACCAGCGACGACGGCGGCCGGAGAGACTTCTCTCCGGCCGCCGTCACTCATTCCACGGGATCAGCCTGACCGCGCGGAGCGAGCGGGCTCCCCGGAGATCCCTCGGGACCAGCCCCGGCGAGGGCGTCGACCACGTCCCCGACGACCACCACCGCGGGCGGGCGCAGCCCCGCGGCGACCACGTCGACGGCCACCGCGCCGAGCGTGGAGCGCAGCACCCGCTGGGCCCCGGTGGTCGCCTCCTGCACCACGGCGGCCGGCGTCTGCGCCGGCCGGCCGTGCGCGACGAGCGTCGCGGTGATCGCCGCGAGGTTCTTCAGCCCCATCAGGACGACCAGCGTGCCGCGCAGTCCGGCCAGCGCGTCCCAGCGGACCAGGGAGGCCGGCGAGTCCGGCGCGACGTGCCCGGAGACCACGGTGAACTCGTGGGCCACGCCCCGATGGGTGACCGGGATGCCCGCCGCGGCCGGAGCCGCGATCGAGCTGGTCACGCCGGGCACCACGGTCACCGGCACACCGGCCGCCGCGCAGGCCAGCAGCTCCTCGCCGCCCCGGCCGAAGACGTACGGGTCGCCGCCCTTGAGCCGCACCACGGACCGGCCGGCGAGCGCCCGGTCCACCAGGATCCGGTTGATCTCCTCCTGGGCGCGGGACGGGCCGTAGGGGATCTTGGAGGCGTCGACCAGTTCGACGTCGGCGCGCAGCTCGTCGAGGAGCAGGCCGGGGACGAGCCGGTCGGCGACCACCACGTCGGCCTCGGTGAGCAGCCGCCAGCCCCGGACGGTGATCAGCTCCGGGTCCCCGGGGCCGGCGCCGACCAGCGCCACCCGCCCGGGCAGGGTGCCCGACGTCGTCCCCTCCGGCGCGGCGGGCGTCGACAGGGTGCCCTCGCGCACCTCCAGCAGGGCACGCACGGCGTCGCGGACGGCCATCGCCCGGCGCGGGTCGCCCCCGCCGAGCACCGCCACGGTCACCGGCCCGTGCCGGGTCACGGCCGGGGTCCAGGCGGTGGCGGCGGCACGGTCGTCGGCGCGTACGCAGAAGATGCGGCGCTCGGCGGCGGCGGCGCTGACCGACGCGGCGGCGAGCGGGTCGTCGATCGCGGCCTGCACCAGCCACGCGCCGTCCAGGTCGTCGGGGGCGAACCGGCGCGGCGCCCAGTGCAGCCGTCCCGCGTCGACGTGCGCGCGCAGCGCCGGGGTCAGCTCCGGCGCGACGAGCAGGACGTCCGCGCCGGCGTCGAGCAGGGCCGGCACCCGCCGGGTGGCCACCGCTCCCCCGCCCACCACGACCACCCGTCGGCCGGCGAGCCGCAGGCCCAGCGGGTACGGGTTGCCGCTCACGCCACCCTCCCGCCGCCGGGTGCGCTGGTTCGCCCGCTCACTTCTCGGCCACCCCCGCCGAGTCGAAGGTGGCGACCTCGTGCAGCACCCGGACCGCGCCGGTGACCACCGGCAGCGCGAGCAGCGCGCCGGTGCCCTCACCCAGGCGCAGCCCGAGGTCGATCAGCGGCTCCAGGCCCAGCCGGCGCAGCGCGACCGTGGCGCCCGGCTCGGCGGAGCGGTGCCCGGCCACCATGGCGGCCACGGCGTGCGGGGCGAACGCCGCCGCGGCGAGCGCCGCGGAGACCGCGATCACCCCGTCCAGCAGCACCGGCGTGCGGCGGGCGGCGGCGCCCAGGATCAGCCCGGCCAGCGCGGCGTGCTCCAGGCCGCCGACGGCGGCCAGCACGCCCAGCGGGTCGGCCGGGTCGGGGGCGTGCCGGCGCAGGGCGGCCCGCACGACGGCCACCTTGCGGGCGTACGTCGGGTCGTCGACCCCGGTGCCCCGGCCGGTCGTCTCCGCCGGGTCGATGCCGGCGAACGCGGCGATCAGGGCGGCGGCGGGTGTGGTGTTGCCGATGCCCATGTCGCCGGTGAGCAGGATGCCCGCACCGGCGTCGATCAGCTCGCCGGCCACCCGGATGCCGGTCTCGACGGCCGCGCGGGCCTCGTCGCGGGTCAGCGCGGCGGTCACCGCCAGGTCCCGGGTGCCGGCGCGGACGTTCGCCGCGACCAGCCGGGGCTCGTCGCGGGCCGGCCGGTCTCCGGCGTGCCCGCCCGGCGCGGCGACCGGCAGCGCGGTGGCCACGCCGACGTCGACCACGGTGACCGAGGCGCCGGCCTGCCGGGCGAACGCGTTGACCACCGCGCCGCCGGCGAGGAAGTTGCCGATCATCTGGGCGGTGACCTCCTGCGGCCAGGGCGTGACCCCCTGCGCGTGCACGCCGTGGTCACCGGCGAAGATCGCGACGGCGGCCGGCTCGGGCAGCGGCGGCGGGCAGTGCCCCGCCAGGCCGGCCAGGCGTACGGAGAGTTCCTCCAGGGCGCCGAGGGAGCCGGCAGGCTTCGTCAGCCGCCCCTGCAACTCCCGCGCGGCGGCCATGGCCGGCTCGTCGGGCGGCCGGATCGCCGCGATCGTGGTCTCCAGCATCACGCCTCCAGGATCTCTGCCAGTACCTCGGTGAACGCGTCGGTGGTGGCCCGGTCGCGTACGGCGACGCGCAGCCAGTCCGGGCCGAGACCGGGGAAGGTGTCGCCCCGGCGCACCGCCCAGCCGCGCCGCCGCAGGGCGAGCCGCACGTCGGCGGCCCCGGGCACGTGCACCAGCACGAACGCGCTGGCGGGTCGGCCGGCGACGCGTACGCCGGGCAGGGTCGACAGGCGGGCGACCAGGTGGTCGCGGTCGGCGGCGAGCCGGGCGGCGATGGCGCGCTCGGCCTCGACCGCGACGGGCGTGGCGCAGGCCGACGCGGCCGCCAGGGCCGGGGTGGAGACGGCCCAGAGCGGCTGGGCCGCGGCCAACCGCTCCAGCAGCGCGGCCTCGCCGAGCAGGTAGCCGATCCGCAGGCCGGCCAGTCCCCAGGTCTTGGTGAGGCTGCGGACCACCAGCAGGCCGGGCAGGTCCCGCCGCGCGGCCAGCGACTCCGGTTCACCGGCCACGCCGGGGGCGACGGTGGTGTCGGCGAACGCCTCGTCGACGACCAGCACCCGGCCGGGCCGGGCCAGGGCGGCCAGGTCGGCGGCCGGATGCAGCACCGACGTGGGATTGGTCGGGTTGCCGATCATCACGAGGTCGGCGTCGGCGGGCACCCGGGCCGGGTCGAGCCGGAAGTCGTCGTCCGCGTCGAGCAGCACCCGCTCCACCCGGTGCCCGGCGGCGCGCAGCGCGGCCTCGGGCTCCGTGAACTGCGGATGCACCACCACCGGCCGGCGCACGCCGGTCAGCGCCCGGGCGAGCAGCACGAAGCCCTCGGCGGCACCGGCGGTGAGCAGCACCTCGGCGGGCGGGCGGCCGTGCCGGGCCGCGACGGCCGCGCGGGCCGGCCCCGGATCGGGGTACGCGGCGAGGTCGCCGAGCGCGGCGGTGATCGGGTCGGCCAGCCACTCCGGCATCGCGTCGCGCCGCACGTTAACGGCGAGGTCGACCAGCCCCGGCCCCACCTCGGCGTCCCCGTGATGGGCGAGGTCCGGTCCGGCCTCGGGGCGGATGGCTTCGGCCCCGGGCCGGGCGGCTTCGGCCCCGGGCCCGGCTTGGGGTCCGGCCTCGGCTTCAGGCCCGCTTCCGGGGAGGGTCTCGGTCGGCTGACCACGCATGTCCGCGATCCTGCCGGGAAGGTGGCGCGCGGGACAGCGCATCCCGGCGTGGGCCGCATCACCACACGGGCGTTCATGAATATTTCTCAGGTACGAATCGGAAATGTCATAACTTGAGCGTGTGAGCAACCGACCCCTTGCTGCCGCTGGTCGTCTCGTTCCCCTCCTCCGCGCCGGACTGATCGCCGGCATCGTGGTCGCCGCCGTGGCGTACCCGGTGGCCGCCGCCACCGGCCTCGGCGCCAAGGTCACGGCGCACGCCATGGAACACAAGACCAAGATCCTCACCACCGCGTTGCCGGCCGAGACGTCGTACGTCTACGCCCCGGACGGCAAGACGGTGCTGACGATGTTCTACGAGGAGTACCGGCAGTACACGAAGCTGGCCGACATCTCGCCGAACATGCAGCAGGCGATCGTCGCCGCCGAGGACAACCGGTTCTACCAGCACCGGGGCGTCGACCCGAAGGGCGTCGCCCGCGCCTTCGTGGCGAACGCCCGCTCCAGCGGCGTCTCCCAGGGCGCCTCCACGCTCACCATGCAGTACGTGCGGATGGCACTGCGGGACAGCGCGAAGACGCCGAAGGAGGTGCAGGAGGCCACCCAGCAGACCAGCCTGCGCAAGGTCCGCGAGATGCGGATGGCGATGGACCTGGAGAAGGAGCTGAGCAAGGACCAGATCCTGGAGCGCTACCTCAACTCCGCGTACTTCGGGCACCGCGCGTACGGCATCTACGCGGCCAGCGAGATCTTCTTCTCCAAGGCCCCCAAGGACCTCAGCCCCGTCGAGGCGGCCACCCTCGCCGGCCTGGTCAAGTCCCCTTCCGAGTACGACCCGGCCAGCTCCGACCAGAAGGATGCCACCGGCCGGCGCAACTACGTGCTCGACCGGATGGCCCAACTCGGCTACCTCTCGCCGGACGCCGTCACGCAGGCGAAGTCCGAGCCGATCCGGCTCAAGCTGACGTACCCGCCGAACGACTGCGCCGCCGTGCCCGAGAAGTGGAACAGCTGGGGCTTCGCCTGCGACTACCTGAAGAACTGGTGGAGCGCGCAGCCCGCGTTCGGCGAGAACCGGCTGGAACGGATGGACAAGCTGCGCCGGGGCGGCTACCGGATCGTGCTCAGCATGGATCCCAAGATCCAGGAGGCGGCGGAGAAGAACGTCGGCGCCAAGGAGAACACCGGCAGCCCCTTCGCCAACGGCATCGTGGTCTCCGAGCCCGGCACCGGGCGGGTCAAGGCGATGGCGGTGAACCGGACGTACTCGCTGGACCTGAGCGAGAACGGGCAGAGCTCCAACCCCGAGGCCGGGCCGAACGTCAAGGCGAACTACCCGAACACCGTGGCGCCCCTGCTCGGTGGCGGCGACCTGCCGGGCTACCAGGCCGGCTCGACGTTCAAGATGTTCCCGATGCTGGCCGCGCTGAACGCGGGCATGCCGCTGTCCACCTCGTTCAACGCCCCGCACCGCTACCGCTCCGAGGTCTACGACGGCTGGGCGCCCTCCAACGCCAGCGGCGCGATGAGCGGCAACCAGACCATGTGGTCCGGCTTCGGCAAGTCGGTGAACACGTACTTCGTGTGGCTGGAGGAGCAGGTCGGCGCGGACAAGGCGGTCCATCTCGCCGAGCAGCTCGGGCTACGCTGGCGCACCGACGTCGACCGGGAGCAGGCGTCTCCGGCGAAGGTGAAGAAGTGGGGCGCGTTCACCCTCGGCGTCTCCGACGCCACGCCCCTGGAGATGGCCAACGCGTACGCCGCCATCGCCGCCGACGGCCGCTACTGCGAGGCGATCCCGGTGCAGGCGATCTACAACCGCGACGGCACGCCGACCACCTGGAAGACGGCCTCCGGGATCGAACGCGAGGTCGCCAAGCCGCGCTGCCGGCAGGTGGTCAACGCCGACGCGGCCCGCGCCGCCACCGACGCCGCGCGCTGCCCGACCGGCGACACCCCGGCCCGGGGAAGCTGCGGCGGCTGGTCGACCGCGGACAGCGTGCGGGGCACCGTCGGGCGCCCGGTGGCGGGCAAGACGGGCACCACCGACAGCACCCGGTCCGCCTGGTTCGTCGGCTACACCCCGGAGCTCGCGGCGGCCAGCTTCATCTCCGACCCGGACAACCCGTTCAACGCGGTCGGCGACGGCCAGTCGCAGATCCCGATCAAGGCGGTGGCGCAGACCCTCCGCGACGGCCTCAAGGGCCAGCCCACCCGCCAGTTCACCCCACCCTCGGACCGCATGGTCGGCTGAGCCGCGTCGGCCACGGTCGGGGTGGTGGCCGGCCGGGGCGTCACCGGGCGACACGGTCCCTCCTCCGGCCGCCGGGCCGCCCGCGCCGGGCGCGTCATCCGATCGCCGTGCCGCCCGTGTCGGCCGGGCAGGCCGGGGCGCGTCAGCGGAGGTCGGCGGAGACGAGGGACCAGACCTCCAGGTCGACCCGGCCGCCTCGGACGAAGCCGGCGTTGCGGAGCAGGCCCTCGTAGCTGAAGCCGCCCTTCTCGGCGACCCGGCGGGAGGCCAGGTTGCCGGGGGCGACCCGCAGCTCGACGCGCTGGAAGCCGTGTTCGAGGATCAGCGCGATGGCGAGCGCGTCGACCGCCTCGACCGCCAGGCCGAAGCCCCGGGCGTGCGCCGCCATCGCGTAGGAGACCTCCGTGCACCGGGCGCCCCAGTCGGTGCGCCGCGTCCACAGGCAGCCCACCACCCGGTCGTCCTCCCGGCGTACCACCGCGTAGTGGTCGCCGTCGCCGCTGTCGCGTCGTTGCCGGGCCAGGTCGGTGCACCAGGCCAGCCCGCCGATCTGGCCGGAGGTGTCGGCCAGCGGCAGCCACCGCTGGGTCTGCCGGTCGCCGAAGACCTCGTCGGCCGCCGCCGCGTCGGCGGCGGTCAGCGCGCGTACCTCGGTGCGGGGCGTGGAGACCGTCAGCGCCGGGAAGCGCCGCACGGCCACCTGACCGATCACGCGGGCACCCCGTCGGGCCGGGCGGCCACGGGCTCGGCCGCCGCCGCGTCCACGAGCCGCGCCGCCAGCCGCGGGTACGCCGCCCAGTGCAGGGTGAGCTGCGAGGCGTGCACGCCCCGCCAGACGAAGCCCTCGGGCGCCCCGCCGTCCCAGCTCCACGCCGGCCGCGCCCCGGCGCGCGGGGTGAGCACCCCGCTGTGCTCCTTGTGCCCGGCCACCACCGTGCCCGCCGGGCCCACGAGGCTGTCCGTCAGCGCGGTCGCCTCCCGGTAGCCCACCACCAGGCCGTCACGGCGGGTGCCCACCGCGTCGAGCACGCCGCACATGGGCAGCCCGTCCAGTTCACGGGCCAGCCAGAGCAGGCCGGCCCCCTCGGCGACGACGGGCCGCCCGGTGCGGGCCAGCTCGGCGACCGCGATGCAGAGCCGACGGTTGGCGGAGAGCTGCCCGGCGTACGACTCGGGCAGCCCGCCGCCGACGACCAGCGCGCCGGTGCCGGCGGGCAGCGCCTCGTCGTGCAGTGGGTCGACCGTCACCACCTCGGCGCCGGCCGCCCGCAGCAGCTCGACGGTCTCGGGATGGCTGTAGCTGCCGCCCGGCGTCCCGGCGACCGCGACGACGGGGCGTGGCCCGGACGGCGCCGGCCCGGCACCCTCGCGCCCGGCCTCCGGCGTCCAGGGTGGCGCGGGCAGCGGCGGGGCGGAGCGGGCCAGGCCCAGCAGCCGGTCCAGCTCGACGGTGGCGGCGACCGCCTCGCCGAGCCGGCGGACCGCCCGGGTGGCCTCGTCGGTGCGGGCGAGCGCGGGCACCGCCCCGTAGCGGCGGGCGGGCAGCACGGACGGCAGGTCCTGGCGGCGCAGCGCGCCGTAGACCGGTACGCCGATGTCGTCGAGCGCCTCGCGCAGCAGCTCCTCGTGCCGGGAGGAGGCCACCCGGTTGAGGATCACCCCGCCCAGCCAGAGCTGCTCGTCGTACGACCGGAAGCCGTGCACCAGGGCGGCAACCGACTGCCCGGTCGCGGCGACGTCGACCACCAGCACGACCGGGCTGCGCAGCGCGACGGCCACGGCGGCGGTCGACTCGCGCTCCGGGCGGCCGGCGAGACTGTCGTACAGGCCCATGCTGCCCTGCACCACGGCGAGCCCGGCGCCGGCCGCGCCGTGGCCGACGAGCGGGACGATCCGGTCGGCGCCGACCAGCCGGGGGTCGAGGGTCCGCCCGGGGCGACCGGCGGCCAGCCCGAGGTACGCGGCGTCGACGCGGTCGGGGCCGACCTTGAATCCGGCGACGTCGACGCCCCGGTCGGCGAAGGCGGCGAGCAGCCCGATCGCCAGCGCGTTCTTGCCGTGGCCGGAGGACGGTGCGCTGAGCACCAGGCGCGGCACGACGGTCATCATCGACTCCCTGCGGGGCGGCGGGGGACCTGCGACGGGCCGACGGCGCGGTCCGCCCGCGTGACGATAGCCCAACCGACCGTCGGGTGGCCGCCGCCGAACGGGCGTGCCGGCGGTGTCGCGCCGCCGCCGGGCGGACCGTCCGTGGCGTCCGGCCGGCGCCGGACGCCGAGGTTGGGCCCGGCGGGGGCTGTCGCGGCGAGTGCCTCCGGTCACAGGGGTAGCCTCGTGTGCGTGTACCGGTTCCTGCTGACGCCTCGCTGGCTGGGCATTCTCGTGCTGACCCTGGTCGCCGCCGCCGTGATGGTGCTGCTCGGCAACTGGCAGCTGGACCGCTACCAAAGCCGTACGGAGATCAACGACCGGATCGACGCCGGCCTGCGGATGGACCCGGTGCCGCTGCGCGACGTGCTGCCCGCCCCGACCGGCGGCAGCGGCACGGCCGGCCCCGCCCCCGCCGCGGAGAAGGCCTGGACCAAGGTCACCGTGACCGGCCGCTACGACCCGGCGAACGTGGTCCTGGTCCGGGGTCGCTCGGTGGATCGCACCGTCGGCTTCGAGGTGGTCACGCCGCTGGTGCTGGCCGACGGCACCGCCGTGCTGGTGGACCGGGGCTGGATTCCGCCGGCCCGGGGCGGCGACGCGACCGTCCAGCCGGACGTGCCGGCCCTGCCGTCCGGCGAGGTCACCGTGACGGGGCGGGTGCACCTGAGCGAGAGCGGCTCGGTCGCCGTCACCCGGCGCGACGGCAAGCTGGAGACCCGGCGCGTCGGCGTGCCCCGGCTCGCCCGCGAACTGCCCTACCCGGTGCACGGGGCGTACCTGCTGCTGGACGAGCAGTCCCCGGCTGCCGACCCGGTCTTCAAGGACGTACCGGTCGGATACACCAACAACTGGCAGAACTTCGGTTACGTCATGCAGTGGTGGATCTTCGCCGTGATGACCCTCTTCGGCTACGGCTGGGTGGCCCGCCGGGAGGCCCGCCGGCTGGCGGGCGTGGAGCCGAAGCGGCCCGTCGACCGGGCCGCCGAGCCCGCGCCGCAGGGCGCCGCCTGACCGGTCCCCCACGGGACACGGACGGCCCCCGCACGGGTACGCCGTCCCGTCTCACCCGGCGCGGATGCCGGGCGGCCCGCCGGCTCAGCCGGTGACGCGGCCGGCGTGGATGGCGCGTACGGCGTCGATGGTGTCGGCCTCCGCCGCCGTCTTGTCGTCGCGGTAGCGCAGCACCCGGGCGAAGCGCAGCGCCATCCCGCCCGGGTAGCGGGTGCTGGTCTGCACCCCGTCGAAGGCGATCTCGACCACCTGCTCGGGCCGGACCCGCACCACCCAGTCGCCGCGCTCGACGGCGAGGCCGAGGAAGCGCTCGGTCTGCCAGCGCAGCAGCTCGTCGGTGAGGCCCTTGAACGTCTTGCCGAGCATGACGAAGTCGCCGGTGCGCGGGTCGCGGGCGCCCAGATGCAGGTTGGACAGCCAGCCCTGACGCCGCCCGCTGCCCCACTCCACCGCCAGCACCACCAGGTCGAGGGTGTGCCGGGGCTTCACCTTCACCCAGGCCGCGCCGCGCCGGCCGGCGTCGTAGGGGGCGTCGGGCGCCTTCACGACGACTCCCTCCTGGCCGGCGTCGACGGCGGCGGCGAACGCCTCGCCGGCCGGCCCGGGGCCGTCGACCTCCACCCGGCCGACCAGCAGCGAGGCGTCGACGGCGGCGTCGAGCGCGGCCCAGCGATCCCGGCCGGGCCGGTCGACGAGGTCGTCGCCGTCGAGGTGCAGCAGGTCGAAGAAGTACGGCGTCAGCACCGTCTCGCCGGTGGTCTCGGCAGCCGCGCGCACGGCCGGGGCGACCGGGGCGCGGCCGGTGCCGCCCGCCGTGGTGCGCCGCGCCGCCCGGCTCGACGTCTGTTGGAAGGGCAGCGGCCGGCCCGTCTGGTCGAGCCCGATCGCCTCCCCGTCGAGCACCAGCTCGCGGGCGGGCAACGCCCGCACGGCGGCGACCACCTCCGGCACGCGGGCGGTGATGTCGTCCAGGCTGCGGGTGAACACGGCGATGTCGTCGCCCGAACGGTGGACCTGGATCCGGATGCCGTCGAGCTTGACGTCGACCACGGCGGGGGTGCCGGTGGCCGTGAGCGCCTCGTCGACCGACGGCGCGCTCTGCGCCAGCATCGGCGCGAGCGGGCGGCCGACCTGGAGGCCGAAGGCGGCCAGCGCCGCCGCGCCCCCGTCGAGCGCGGCGACCGCGACCGCGCGCAGGTCGCCGGCGAGCAGCAGCGCCCGGCGTACGGCGGCGACCGGCACCTCGGCGGCCCAGGCCACCGCGTCGGCGAGCAGGCCCGCCTGCGCGCCCTGGCGCAGCTCGCCGCTGAACAGCCCGGTGAGCAGCCGCTGTTCGTCGGCGGTGGCGGCGGCGAAGAGCGCGCCGAGCAGCTCCCGGCGGCGGGCCTGGGAGCCCGGCCCGTGCACGGACGCGATCTCGTCGATGGCCGCGTCGACGGCGGCCACGGTCAGGGTCGGCTCGGCGGCCGGCGGCGGCAGGTCACGCAGGCTCGCCCAGCCCACCCCGGTCTGCCGCTGACGCAGCTCACCGGCCAGCCAGCCGGCACCCGCCGGCACCTCGGGCGGGTCGAGCGCCCGCAGCGCGGCGGCGAGCAGCTCCACCTTGGCCCGCCGGGCCCGGGTGGCGCCGACTGCGGCGGAGGTGGCTGCCAGGTCGAGGAACCGCACGGCTCCATCCTGCCAGCCACCCCCGACACGACCCCGGCATTGCCGTGCCCGGGTTCCCACCGGCCTGCCCCGCCGCCTGCGACGCGCCGAGAACGTCGGCCCGTCGGGCAGCGGGCGGGTCAGGCCGAGACGGGCTCCTCGATGCGCAGGCCGCGGGCGCGGATCTCCTCGGCGACCCGGGAGAGCACCGTGTCGAGCGCGACCAGCGCCGCCGACAGGTCACCGAGCTGTTCCTTGAGCGTGTCCTCGGGCCACGCGGAGACGTCGACGTCCCCCAGTGCGCTGACGGCGGCCTCGAGCCGGCCCATCACCTCGTTCGTACGCATGTTCGAGAGGCTATAACAACCCCACGGGCGACACACCGCAAACTCCCACATCGACCCGGAAGTTACGGTTCCGACACCTACCGTCCGTCGACGACCGCCTCGGCCACGTTCCTGAGCAGCAGGGCCTCGGCCAGGCAGACCCGGCCGAACTCCCCGAGGTGCAGGCTCTCGTTCGGGCCGTGCGCCCGGGCGTGCGGGTCCTCCACGCCGGTCACCAGGATCGCCGCGCGCGGGAACATCTCCTGGAAGGTGGCGATGAACGGGATCGAGCCGCCGATGCCGAGGTCCACCGGGTCGGTGCCGTCCCAGGCGGTCCGGAACGCCGAGCGGGCCGCGTCGAACATCGGGCCGGACGCGTCGATGACGCACGGGTCGCCGTCGTGCTCGAAGGTGAGCGTCACCTGGGCACCCCAGGGGGCGTGCTTCTCCAGGTGGGCGCGCAGGGCCGCGTACGCCCGCTTCGGGTCGTCGCCCGGCGCCAGCCGTACGCTCAGCTTGGCCTTGGCGGTCGGCACCAGCGCGTTCGGCGCCTCCCCGGTGGCCGGGGCGTCGATGCCGAGCACCGCCAGCGCGGGCTTGGTCCAGAGCCGGTCGGTGATCCGCCCGGTGCCGATGAGGCTCACGCCCTCGGCCAGCCCGGCCTCGGCGCGGAACCGGTCCTCGGGGTAGTCGACGCTCGCGCCCTCCCGGGCGGCCAGCCCGTCGACCGCCACGTCGCCGGCGTCGGTGTGCAGGGTCGCCAGCAGCCGCGCCAGGGCGGTCAGCGCGTCCGGCACGGCGCCGCCGTACATGCCGCTGTGCACGGCGTGGTCGAGGGTGCGCACCTCCACGAAGCAGTTGACGATGCCGCGCAGGGAGGTGGTCAGCGCCGGTACGCCGATGTCCCAGTTGGCGGAGTCGGCGATGACGATGACGTCCGAGGCGATCTCGTCGCGGTGCTCGGCGAGCAGCCGCTCCAGCGAGTCGGAGCCGTACTCCTCCTCGCCCTCGATGAAGAGCACCACGCCGACCGGCAGCGCGTCACCGTACGCGCGCAGCGCCGCCACGTGCGCCATGATGCCGGCCTTGTCGTCGGCGGCGCCCCGGCCGTAGAGCCGGCCGTCCCGCTCCACCGGCTCGAACGGGTCCGACTCCCACAGCGTCAGGTCGCCGACCGGCTGCACGTCGTGGTGGGCGTAGAGCAGCACCGTCGGCGCCCCGGGCGGGGCCGCCTTCCTGCCCATGACCGCCGGCTGGCCGCCGGAGCGCACGATCTCGACGTCGAGCCCGCAGCCGCGCAGCAGTTCGGCAACCGCCTCGGCGGAGCGCTCCACGTGCGAGTGGTCGAAGCCCTCGAACGCGATGCCGGGGATGCGGACGAGACGTTCCAGGTCGGCGCGGACGCCGGGCATCTCCCGCTCGACGGCGGCCCGGACCTCGGACTCGGACATGATCGGTGTGGTCATGACCGGCATCGTATGCCGGCCTTACCGACCGCACCGCCCGAGCCCGCCGCGACGGCTCGTCCCCGGGCCGCCCGCCGACGCGGCGACCTGGCTCCCGGCCGCCCGCCGACGCGGCGACCTGGCTCCGGACGGCCGACGGCGCACGGCGACCTCGCTCCCGGACGGCCGACGGCGCCCGTGGTCACCCGCCGCCGACGGCCTCAGCGGCGGCGGACGTAGTAGCGGGCGGCATCGTGCGGCAGGCCCGGGGCGCCGTCGACCACCAGGTCCGCGCGCGCCTCGGTGCCGTCGGCGGCGAAGTGCGCCCGCTCCCCGAGGTGCCAGCGGCGCAACTCCGGCAGGATCGCCCGGCCGTCGCGCTCCAGCGCCCGGGCCAGCCGCAGCGGCGCCGGGGCGGTGACGAAGACGGCCAGGGTGAGGTCCGCGGCGACCGCTGCCCGCGCCGCGCTCACGCCCTCGACGAGGAGCACCGGCGCGACCGGGACCGGCACCGGACGCGGCAGGAAACTTCGCCGCACCCAGCTGTACCGGCGGTACGCCCCCGGCCGCCCGGCGCGCAGCGGCCCGAGCACCCACTCCTCCAGCCGGGGCCAGAAGGTGAGCTGGTCGTCCCAGCCGTCCAGCAGGTCGTCGGTGTGCACCACCGGCACCGGACCACCGCCGGGCAGGGCGGCGAGGGCGTCCGCGAGCCGCGCCGCGAACGCGCTCTTGCCCGCGCCGCTCGGCCCGTCCACCGCCACCAGCCGGGTCCGTCCCAACCGCGCCGGCCCGGCGAGCACCCGCCGGGCCAGCCGGTCGTACGCCTCGATCACCGCCACCGCCACGTGGCCGACGGTAACCAGCCCCGGATGCCCGACCACCGCGCGGGTCGGAAGCGCGTCGGCGCAGCCGTCGGTCCGCTGACGTGGGCGGCCCGGCGTGCCCGTCCGGGCGCTCCGATCGGGGGTCGCCCGAACGAGCGGTCGTCGGCTGGGCCGGGGCCATTCGTCGGGCGGAGCCCGGAACGGGGCGGGATGATCTGCTGGTGTCCCACAGCGTGATGAGTCCGGGCGTCGACGCCCTCCTGGAACAGGCCCGCGCCGGGGTACGCCGGCTGACCCCGCACCAGACCGTCGAGGCGGTCCGTACCGGCGCGTTGCTGGTCGACACCCGCACCGACGCACAGCGGCGGGAGCAGGGCGACCTCCCCGGCGCCATCGTGATCGACCGGACGGTGCTGGAATGGCGGCTCGATCCGGCCAGCGCCTGGCGGATACCCGAGGCCACCGGGTACGACCAGCGCATCGTGGTGGTGTGCCGCCAGGGCTACAGCTCCAGCCTCGCCGTGGCGAGCCTGCGGGCGCTCGGGCTGCACCACGCGACCGACATGATCGGCGGCGTACAGGCGTGGCGCGAGGCGGGACTGCCCATGTCCGACCGCCCCGCCGACATCCGCCCCTGAGCCCACCGCCCTGCCCCCTCACCCCACACCGTGCGCCCCCGCGCCGCGCGCCCGGCGCGCCCCGCAGCCCGCAGCCCGCAGCCAATGATCAAGAGGTTTGCGCCCTGATCCGGGGTTCCACAGGACGCAAACCTCTTGATCACTCCGGCGGGACGCGGCACGCGCCACGCGGGTGCGCGCGGGGCACGCGGGTGCGCGCGGGGCACGCGGGCGCGCGCGGGGCACGCGGGCGCGGGTGGGGCGGCGGGGTGGGGTGGGTCAGGGGGTTCCTGGGGCTCCGGGTGGGATGAAGGGGAGGGTGGCGGGCGGGCCGGACTCGACGAGACGCCAGAGGGCTTCGGTGTCGAGGTGCTCCTCGACCAGGTCGCCGAGCAGGTCCAGGGAACGCTCGCGGACGGCGGCGAAGGTCGTGTCGGGGGCCACCGTGAAGCCGGTCCGGCCGGCGAGCCGGGCCACCTCGGTCAGGAAGCGGCGGCGGAACCCGTCGGACTCGAAGGCCCCGTGCCAGTGGGTGCCGTGCACGGCACCCAGCACCGCCCCCTCGCCGCCGCCGTCCGCACAGGTCAGCAACGGGGTCAGCGCCGGGTCGGCGTGGGAGACGTACCCGTGGTGGATCTCGTAGCCGCGGACGGGGACGTCGCCGCCGACGGTGCCGGTCGACTGGCGGACGGTCTTGTGCGGGTCGAAGGTGACCTCGATCGGCAGCAGGCCCAGCCCCGGTACGCTCCCCTGCCGGCTCTCCACGGGGTCGTGGATCGCGCGGGCCAGCATCTGGAAGCCGCCGCAGATGCCGAGCAACGGCCTGCCCGCCGCCGCGTGCGCCAGTACGGCGTCGGCCAGGCCGGTCTGCCGCAGCCAGGCCAGGTCGGCCACGGTCGACTTCGAGCCGGGCAGTACGACCAGGTCGGCGGCGGCCAGTTCGGCGGGCTCGACGGTCAACCGGACCCGTACGCCCGGCTCGGTGGCGAGCGCCTCGACGTCGGTGGCGTTGCTGATCCGGGGCAGCCGGACCACGGCCACGTCCAGCCAGTCGGTGCCGCGCGGGGCGGCCGGTCGGCCGAGCACCCGGCCGTACGCGAGCGAGTCCTCCGCGTCGAGCCAGAGGTCGAGCGCCCAGGGCAGCACCCCGTACGTGGGGCGACCGGTGACCTGACGCAGCATGTCCAGCCCCGGCCGGAGGAGCCCGAGGTCGCCCCGGAACTTGTTGATCACGAAGCCGGCGATCAGCGCCTGGTCGGCCGGGTCCAGCAGGGCGAGGGTGCCGAACATCGAGGCGAAGACCCCGCCCCGGTCGATGTCGCCGACCACGATCGTGGGCAGGTTGGCGTGCCGGGCCAGGCCCATGTTGACGTAGTCGCCGGCCCGCAGGTTGATCTCCGCCGGGCTGCCGGCCCCCTCGCAGACCACCACGTCGTACGCGGCCCGCAACTCGGCGAGCGCCGCGTACGCCGTCTCGGCGAGCCGGGGCCGCAACTCGCGGAAGTTGCCGGCGGTGACCGTGTCGACCGCCTCGCCGAGCAGCACCACCTGGCTGGCCAGATCGCTGCCGGGCTTGAGCAGCACCGGGTTGAACCGCAGGTCGGGGGCGAGGCCACAGGCGGCGGCCTGCATCGCCTGGGCTCGCCCGATCTCGCCGCCCCGGCCGTCCGGGCCGACGACGACGGCCGAGTTGTTGGACATGTTCTGCGCCTTGAACGGCGCCACCTTCACGCCCCGGCGGTGCAGCCAGCGGCAGATGCCGGCGGTGAGCACGCTCTTGCCGGCGTCGGAGGTGGTGCCGGCGACCAGCAGGCCGCCGCTCACCGGTGGCTCCCGAGCCCGGCCGTACCCGCGCCGCCGCCGACGCCGCCCCGCCCGAGGATGGTGCGGCCGAGGGCGCCCGCCAGCCGCCCGAGCGTGAGTGGGTAGGCGGCGGCCAACCCGAGCGCGGCCAGCCCGACCGCGCCGGAGATCCGGGCGGCCCGCTTGAGGTGCCGCGCCTCGGGCCGGGGCCCGTCGCCGAGGAACGGGCGCACCTCGGAGCGGCCGAAGTAGACGTTGCGCCCGCCCAGCCGTACGCCGAGGGCGCCGGCCATCGCCGCCTCGCACTGCCCGGCGTTCGGGCTGGGATGGTCGTTGCGGTCCCGGCGCCACACGTGCAGCGCACGTTCCCGGTCGCCGTGCGCGGTGGGCGCGACCGCGATGGTGAGCAGGCCCGTCAGCCGCGCGGGCACCAGGTTGAGCAGGTCGTCGAGGCGGGCGGCGGGGGTGCCGAACCGGGCGTACCGAGGCGAGCGGTGGCCCACCATCGCGTCGAGCGTGTTCGCCGCGCGGTAGCCGAGCAGGCCGGGCAGCCCCGCGACGGCGCCCCACAGCAGCGGGGCGACGACCGCGTCCGAGGTGTTCTCGGCGAGCGACTCGACGGTGGCGCGGGCCAGCTCGGGCTCGTCGAGCGCGGACGGGTCCCGGCCACAGAGGTGGCCGAGCCGTTGCCGGGCGGCCGGGAGGTCGCCCGCGCGCAGCGCACGCCCCATGACGGTGGCCTCGTGCCGCAGCGTACGCCCGCCGAGCACGGTCCAGGTGCCGGCGGCGACCAGCGCGGCCCGGGCCACCGGCCGGCGGCGGGTGGCGACCGTCGCGGCCACCCCGAGCAGCACCGGCGCGCCGACGGCCAGCGCGGTGAACGCCGTTCCGGCCAGCCGGTCCGGGCGGTACATCCGCCGTTCAAGGGCCCCGGCGGTGCGGCCGAAGCCGGCCACGGGGTGGTACCGACGGGGGTCGCCGAGGAGCGCGTCGAGGGCGTACCCCGCGACCAGTCCCGCCGCGGTCGCCACCGGCGTCGCCTGTCGCACCCGCCACCACCTCCGGCCGGCCAGCCTAGCCGAGCGCCCACCCGTCCCCGGCCGAACACCCGACCATCCGCGTCCCGTCCGTCGGCGCCCGGCGGCGTCCGACCGCGCCGGGTAGCGCCGCACCGGTCACCCGCCCGCCCCTCCCCGACGGCCCGGTCGTCCGCCGAAGCACCGCGGGCGACACGCGGGGTGACGACGGCACCGCCGCGCCACCCCGCCCCCGTCGTGCCACCCGGGTGCGGACGGTCACGCGGGCTGCGGCACCCGCCCCCGGCCCCGCCGGCCACGACCGGCCGGAGAGCCGCCCGCCTCGGCCGCGTCAGCCTCCTCGGCCGACAGGTCCGAGGGGCCCGGCAGGCCCGAGGGGCCCGCCTCCCCCGCCGCCGCGTCGCGCCCACCACCCCGGGCACCCGGTACGTCCCCCGCCGAGCCGGGCTCCGACGTCGAGCCGGGCTCGGGCACCGACCCGGACCCGGGCGTCGGGTCGTCGCCCTCCGGCCGCGGGTCGTGAGGCTCCTCGCCGTGGGAGTCGTCCGCCGGCTCGTCGAAGGGGTCGAGGGAGTTGTCGACGGTCGGCAGGACGCGTCCGGCCGGGAACGCGCCGAAGTCGGGGTCGAAGTCGTCGTCGAGCGGCCGGCGGTCGGGCAGGACGGGGGCCTCCTCGTCCGGCACCGGCTCGGTCGCCTCGCCGTGCACCCGGTGCTCGGCCTCGGCGTCCTCGACGGTGCTGGTCGTCATCGTCGGCCGGTTGCGCTGGAACCGGCTGCGGCCCCGGGACAGGTCGTGGCCGACGGCGACGGCCTCCAGCTCGTAGAGCGAACGGTGGTTGCCGGCGTCGTCGGTCCAGTCGCGGGTGTAGAGCCGGCCACAGACCACCACCGGGTCGCCGACCATCACGGAGGCGGCCACCCCCTCGGCGAGCTTGCGCCAGCAGTTGACCCGGACGCGCAGGCTGTTGCCGTCGACCCAGCGCCCGCTGTCGCGGTCGAGGCGGCGGGCGGTCGAGGCGACCTTGAAGTTGGCCACCAGGGTGTTGCTCTGGGTGGTGCGACGCCATTCCGGCGCGGTCAACACGTTGCCCACGATCGTGACGTAGGTGTCGAACATCGTCCCTCCAGGGGGAGATCGGGCTTGCCACGGCGAGTCGACTCGGTGCCGAGCCTGGGCCCTCGGCGCGGGGGCGCGCCAGCACCGCGCGTCGACCTGTGGACAACCGGACCGCCTGTGGACAAGAACCTGATCAAGATCCCGGTGTGCTAGGGCCGGTCGGCCCTGGGGAGCCCGCGCGATCGGTCCGATGATCTGGAGGCGGGCCGCCCTGCCGGCGACGGCCGCAGCACCAGGCCCCGCCGTGCGGCGGGAGCGCAGCCAGAACCGGCGGCGGCCGGGCGTCCGCGCCCGGGGTGAGGCGTCACGTTCCGGACGGAGCGTGACGGGGTATGGAGCCGATCAACCGCACCGCCGACAGCACGACGAACGAGAGGTCAGCGATCATGAAGATGACCAGCACCGCAGCCGCCACCGTCTCGGGCGAGGTGCGGCGATGAGCGCCGTCGCCAACCCGGCCACCGTGGCGGAATGCCTGCGGGTCGGCGCGGGGTTCTCCCAGGGCGACCGGAACTGGATCGCGGAGCAGTTCGCCACGCTCGACTCGCGGCTGGCCGGGTTCCACGCCGACGCCACCGAGCTGGAGGTGTCGGTCAAGGACCGGGAGGCCAAGGGTCAGAAGGTCACCCTGGAGTGCTGGATCGCCGGCCGCCAGAAGATCGTCACCACCTCCGGCGAGGAGGACCTGCACGCCGCGCTGAACGACGTCCGGGACGACCTGCGGCGGCGACTCAACGACGCGAAGACCAAGCAGGAGCCGCGGCACAACAAGCACCTGCGCGACGTACCCCCGCCGGTCGTCGAGGTCGAGCCCGACACCGACCCGGCCCGCGCCGAGGCCGAGACCGTCTGAGACGTACGCCTGGGGCCCCGTCCGCCGGGTGCGGGCGGGCGGGGCCGGACGGCGCCCGGGGCTACCGCCCGGTAGCTTCCCGGCGTACCGTCGCGGTCGTGGAACCGGACGTGCTGGGCCCGCCGTACGAGCGGCAGACGATCGACCTGGGCACCGACGACGAGGGCCCGGTGGTCGCCACCCTGGTCCGTCGCCGGGCCGACCGCCCTACGGGGCGGGCCGTGCTCTACGTGCACGGCTTCACCGACTACTTCTTCCAGGGCCACCTCGGTGACTTCTTCGCCGAGCGGGGATGGGACTTCTACGCCCTCGACCTGCGCAAGTACGGACGCAGCCTGCGGCCCCACCAGACGCCGAACTTCTGCCGCGACCTCAGCGACTACTTCCCGGAACTGGACGCCGCCGCGCGGATCATCCGCGAGGACGACGGTCACGACACGCTGCTCGCGATGGGCCACTCCACCGGCGGGCTGATCCTGCCGCTGTGGGCGCACGCCCGCCGCGACGCCGGGATCATCGACGGGCTCTTCCTGAACAGCCCCTTCTTCGACATCAACGCCCCCTGGCTGGTACGCCGCCCGCTCGCCGCCGCCGTCGGCCGGCTGGGCCGCCGGGCGCCCCGCCGGGTGCTGCCGTTCGGGCTGGGCACGGTCTACAGCGAGAGCATCCACGCCGAGCACCACGGCGAGTGGAACTACGACCTGACCTGGAAGCCCCTCGCCGGGTTCCCCGTGCGGGCCGGCTGGCTGAACGCCATCCGCAGCGCCCAGCGGCAGCTCCGCGCCGGCCTGGACATCCAGGTGCCGGTGCTACTCGCCTGCTCGACCCGCTCGTTCAGGGGAAAGAAGTGGCACGAGTCGGCGGCCCTCGCCGACGCCGTCCTGGACGTCGAGCACATGGTCCGCTGGGCTCCCCGCCTCGGCCGGCACGTCACCGTGGCGCGCTTCGACGGCGGGATGCACGACCTCACGCTCTCCGGCAC
Source organism: Micromonospora sp. SD12 (assembly GCF_052068495.1). NCBI lineage: Bacteria > Bacillati > Actinomycetota > Actinomycetes > Micromonosporales > Micromonosporaceae > Micromonospora > Micromonospora sp. SD12. The sequence continues at coordinate 59,545 of NZ_JBQHDF010000013.1, forward strand.
CGCCGTACGGGAAAAGGTCTTCCAGGAGGTCGGACGCTGGGCCGACGCGTTCTTCGACGCCGGGCCGACGGCCCGCACCGGGGAGCGCCCACCGGCGAGCCGGCAGCCGGCGGACGACACCGACCCGGCGGACGCCCCCGTGCGGGGCGGCTGAGCGCCGCCTGCCCGCCGATCACGCTCGCCCGCAGCCCGATCTCCCCCGCCCCGGCGTCGGTGAGCGCGTCGGCGGTCAGCAGGTGTTCCCGCCCCTGCCCGGTGAAGAGGAACGCGGTGCCCTCGCCCCGGTCGTCCGCCGCCCCGGCGTCGGTCCGGCGGATGGGCAGGATCGCGCGGCCGAGGAGCTGGCACAACTCGTAGGCGACGTCGTTCTCGGTGTCCGGGTCAAGCAGCACCAGCCGAGGGTACGGGCCGACGCACCCCGGGCCGCGCGGACGGCGGAACCCGCGTGACCGACGCCGGGGACGCGTGCGACCCTGGTCCGCGACGTGGAACGCGACCACCCGTTCCACCGGTCACCCGGTGGGCGGCGGTACCCTTCTCGCGCGACACGCACGCGCGCGCCCGTAGCTCAGCGGATAGAGCAGGGGACTTCTAATCCCAAGGCCGCAGGTTCGAATCCTGCCGGGCGCACAGGTACTTCTCTCGGCCGGACGGCTCCCGTGGAGCTATTCGTGGAGCCATCGAGCTAGCACCGGCCCGGTGGCAGGCATCAAGCGGCAACGTGGCGAGATCATGAAGCTCCCCAGCGGATCACTCCAGCGAGCAGGCCGAATGGGCTCCTACACCTCTCAACGTCTCACACCACTCCCCGCCGTCCCGCGGCCTCTTGCGAACTACATGCGGACTCACGCCGGCCGCGGTGGCGCATCGCCTTGACGACCATCGGCGCACCGGCTCTACTAATCGCCGTGGTGGATAGAGCCCAGGTCCCTCTGCCCGAGGACATCCCCGGGCAGGGGTCAAGTCCCGGGCTCTCGGCGAAGGAATACCTCACCGAGCGACTTGCCCAGTACCAGTCCTGGTACGACAAGAAGGCGGTGAAGGCGAAGGCTACCCACCTTCGAACCCGCACCGCTGCCGTAGTCGGGGGTTCCCTGGTTCCGGTCCTCGTCAACCTCGACTTTCCCTACGCCCAGGCGGTGACCACCGTCGTGAGTCTGATCGTGGCCGGGGCGGTGTCGTTGGAGAGTGTGTTCCGCTATCGGGAGCAGTGGAAGAATTACCGGTCGACGGAGCAGACGCTGGGGCACGAGAGGATCTACTTCCTCACACGAACCGGCGTGTACACCGATCTGGACGACGTCGCAGCCTTCACAACCCTGGTCGAGCGCGTGGAGGCGACGATCGCCAATGAGAATGCCGCGACTCTGAGCGTCATGACCCAAGTTGGCTTCGCTGGCGAAGACGGGCAGGCGGCGATCGAACGACAAGGCAGTAGGCAGTAGCCCTACAGGCGCCGGGGTGGCCGGGGGTCGAACCTCTGCCATCGGGATTAGACAAAGACCGGGATGGCTGGTCGGGCGGCTATGTCCCTGGTCAGCCCGTCCGTGATTGTCGGGCGACGTCGGTCTCAGTGGGCGGCCCTTGCTGCACGAATAGCTGTACAGCCAAGGCCGCACCTCGGCTCCTCACCGGTCATGCCGGACGCGGGCGCGGCGATCACGTCATCCGGGCCGAGAAGGGCAAGAAGTTAGGCAGGCGGCCTGCGAAGGTCGTGGTGCCGCCACTCTGCGCGTTGAGCGGTTCCGACTGGTTGCGCCCGCCGGAGTGGTCCAGGAATCCGGCGGTCGCCGGTGAACCAGGCGAAGGGCCGCTCGATCACCCACCGGTGCCGCCCGAGTCGGCGTGAGGACTCGATACCGCCGATCCCCAGGGTCAGACAGCCAGGGGACCCATGATCCGCTCGACCGGCTCCGGCACCCACTCGACGTCCTCGGCCACTCCCCCACCGGGCGTCGGGCGTCCAGAGAGTGGTCAATCGGCAGAGACCTGAGCGGAACTGACGTACATCAATGTAACGTTTCATCGATGTGAAGTGATGGGTTGCTGGGCGACCTGTCGGGGCAGCGCCGCCTCCACCGCATGAAACGTCGATGTCAAGGAGAGCAGAGCATGAACGAACATCGGGAGGGGCGGCTACGGACGCGATGGCGGCGGGCAGCCCGAACTGCCGTCGCGGCAGCGGCCTCTGTGGGGATCACCGTGCTGGCCCTCGGGTTCACGGCGGGTGCGGCCACGGCGAGCGGCAGCTCTGCCGACCGGGGCACGTCGAACGCCTCGCTCGCCGCCGGGCCGGTGTCCCGGGTCGCCGCAGGCGATCTGCACACCTGTGTGATCCGCACCGATGACGCACTCTGGTGCTGGGGCAACAACTTCTACGGCCAGCTCGGCGACGGCACCACCACGCAACGGACCACTCCGGTCCGCATCGGCGACGCCACCACCTGGGCGCGTATCGACGCCAGCATGAGCACCACCTGCGGGGTACGCACGGACGGAACGCTGTGGTGCTGGGGCAGCAACCACAACGGGCAGCTCGGCGACGGCACGACCACGAAACGGACCAGCCCCGTACGGATCGGCGACGGCACCTCCTGGGCCAGCGTCAGCACCGCCGCCAACCACACCTGTGCCGTCCAGACCACCGGCACCCTGTGGTGCTGGGGGTCGAACCGCCACGGGCAGCTCGGCACCGGCGTGACCCCCTATCTGGCGACCGCCCCGGTGCAGGTCGGCACGGCGACCACCTGGGCGAGCGTCACGACCGGGTACGCGCACACCTGCGCCACCCGCGCGGACCGGACCCTGTGGTGCTGGGGCAGCAGTTCGGACGGGCAGCTCGGTCTCGGCATCCGGGACTACCGGGCGACACCGACGCAGGTGGGCACCGCGACCACGTGGACCGGCGTGACGGCCGGGTACGTGCACACCTGCGCGGTCCGTGCCGACGGGACGCTGTGGTGCTGGGGCGAGAACGGGTACGGCCAGGTGGGCGGGGGCGTCGGCTTCCAGACCACCCCACTCCAGGTCGGCACCGCCACCACCTGGGCGAGGGTCGAGACGGGCATCGACTCCTCGTGCGCGACGCGCACCGACGGCAGCCTGTGGTGCTGGGGCAACAACGCGTCCGGGCAGCTCGGCGACGGCACCACCACCCACCGGTCGACCCCGACCCGGGTCGGTAGCGCCACCACCTGGACGGACAGCCTCGCCGCGTCCTATCACGCCTGCGCGATGCGCGCCGATGGCAGCCTGTGGTGCTGGGGCGACAACTCGTTCGGGCAGCTCGGCGACGGCACCACCACCCACCGGTCGGCCCCGGCACAGGTGACCCTGCCGGGCTGACCGCCACCGTGGACGAGCGGGGCTGTCGGTCCGCGCCGCTGCCGCGTCGGCGACGGCGCGGACCGACGGCCCCGCACCATCGGCCGGTTGACGGCGGCCGTCGCCGCGCCCGAGGGTGACCAGATGACGTCAAAGGTCTGGCTCACCCGTGATGAGGACTTCCGCCCAGGCGCCGAACTCTTCCGCAGCGACCGACTGTTCGCGCTGTGGACGTACTCGGCTACCCACGGGCAGTTGCTGCTGCGGGCGGACCTGGTGCCCGGCGGTGGCGCCCGCCTGCCGACGACGATCGAGGTGCTGTTCCACCCGGTCGACGCGGTGCGGATCGAGGCGGCGTACCGCGGTCTGGTGATCCGGTGCGCGACCGAGGAGGAGGCCACGCGGATCCGCGACGGCCTCTCGGACGACGGACACCGCTCCGGGAACTCCCGGGTGCTCGTGCTGGAGAGCGAGGGGGCGACGGGCTACGTGGTCACGGTCAACGTGGGGTGGTGCGAGGGCGAGCTGTCGGACCTGCAACCCTCGCTCTTCAACACGTTCAGCCCGTACATGCCGATGTGGCCGGTCAAGCCGCTCCTGGGCGTCGGCGGTGAGCTCGACATGGCCTCGCCGCAGGAGGTGGCGGAGGCGTTCCTCACGGGCCTGCCGGAGGGTGTACGACGAGAGCGGTACAGCAGCGTGTACCTGCTCACGGCGGTGACCGAGCAGGACAGCCGTCGACGCCGGGACAACCTGGGCGTCTTCCTCACCGAGGCGGACGCCGAGGAGGCGAGGCGACTGGTCGAGCCCCACGTCGCGAGCTGCTGGGTCGAACCTCTCCCGGTGGTGCTGTAGGAGGTCGTCAGCGGAGCCGGACGTCGAGGGTCGGGAAGTCGTACCAGGTCAGCTCAAAGGACGAGCCGCTCTGCGGCACCACCGGGAACACGCCCCAGCTCTCCACCCGCTCCCCTGGCGCGATGGTGAAGGACTCGTCGGGCCGCGTGGTGGTGCACCAGGTGGAGTCGGGACGCACCGTACGGCCGTCCGCCAGGACGATCTCCGAGGAGGTCCGGTCGACCTCGGCGGTCGGGCAGCTCACCGGCCACGGCACCGACGAGCCGTTGCGGTACGTCAGGTTCAGCCGCAGCTTGCCTCCGGTGGTCTGCGCGCTGACCAGCGTGACCGTCAGGCCCGACTGGCTGTAGACCAACTGGTCGAGCTGGTACGTCCGACCCGCCGGCTGATCCTTCGTCGGCGACGCACCGGCAGCCGGGGAGCCCGACGACGCACCGGCAGCCGGGGAGCCCGTCGACGGGCCGCCGACGGCGCCGGAGGTGGCCGTATCCCGCGCGGACGGTGTCGGGTCGGAGTCGCCCCGGTCGGCGAGGAACCAGCCGCCGAGGGTACCGACCACGGCCAGGCACGCCGTCACGGCGACGAGGGCGAGCAGGCCGACGTACCTTTTCGTCACGGTGGGCTCCCGACGGCGGTGAGAACGGCGACGGCGCGAAGGTAGCACCACCGTCCAAAGTCGGCGGCTCGTCGGTGGTGGGGCGTAGCGTCGGGGCATGGAGGTCGACTGGAACGGTGAGCTGCTCGAACAGCTCGACTGGCACTGGCAACGGCAGGCCCGCCGGCGCCTCGACGGGCTGACCGACGCCGAATACCACTGGGAGCCCGTCCCCGACGCCTGGGGCGTACGGCCGCGCGGGCGCAGCACCGCCCCGATGGCGGTCGGGCAGGGCGATCATCTGATCGAGTTCGCGATGCCGCAGCCCGATCCCGCGCCCGTCACCACGATCGCCTGGCGGATCGGGCACCTCGTCGTGGGGGTGTTCGGCGCACGCGTCGCCGCCCACTTCAGCGGTCCCCCGGTGGACTACGGCTCCTTCGCGTACGCAGGCACCGCCGACGCGGCGCTGGCGCAGCTCGACGAGGCGTACGACCGATGGATGGCCGGGGTGCGCGGCCTGGGCCTCGATGGCCTGGCCCGGCCGTGCGGCCCGGCGGAGGGACCCTACGCGGACCGGTCGCTGGCGACGCTCGTGCTGCACATCAACCGCGAGGCCATCCACCACCTCGCCGAGATCGCGTTGCTGCGCGACCTGCACCTGCGGCTCGGCTGACCCGACGGGATCACCGCCGGCACGGACAGGTGTCGCCGGGGCCGACGCCGGGTGCCATATGCTGCGCCGGTCGTCACGGGGCACGGGGAGGATCACATGCGACGCTGGCTGGGCGTCACGGCTTCGGCTGCGCTGGTCGCTGCGGCGGTCAGCGGGTGCGGCACGCCGGCCGGCACGGACGGGGACCTGACCGACGACTGGCGGCCGGTGGCCGAGGCCCGCCAGTTCACGCCGCAGACCGGCGAGTGTCACGTCGTCGCCGAGCCGACCGCCTACCTCACCAGCCACCAGCCGGTGGACTGCGCGAAGGCGCACCTCGTCGAGACGTTCCACATCGGCACGTTCACCGGCGACCTGGCCGCCCGCCCGGTTCCGCCGCGCGTCGGGTCGGCGGCGATGCGGTCCGCGTTCGCCGAGTGCGACGCCAAGGCCAAGGAGTACGTCGGCGGCGAGTGGCGCGACGCCCGGCTGTCGGTGCAGGTGGCGCCCACGTCGCCGGCCGGCTGGACGGGCGGCAGTCGGTGGTACCGGTGCGACCTGTTCGAACTCGACCCGGTGAGCGGCGCCAACGGCGACAACGATTCGGCCGTCAACCGGGCGGGCAGCCTCCGTGGTGTGCTGAAGGCGGCCACCCCGCTGCGGTACGGCTGCGCCGAGGAGGACGATTGGTCCAACCTGCTGGCGGTCCCGTGCACGAAGGTCCACCGCTTCGAGTACGTGGGCGTGTGGACCGCGCCGGACGTGTCCTACGACGACGCGACGAAGGACGAGGACGCCGTCCACGCGAAGTGCCGGCCGGTCATCGCCCGCTACGCGAAGGTGCCGGTCGACGGCATGCTCCGCTACCGCACGGGCAGCACGTACCGGTTCCCGTCGGAGCAGGCGTGGGCGCGCGGCGACCGGGGGGTGCGCTGCTGGTACTGGTCCAGCGGAAAGAAGCTGACCCGCTCGATCGCGGGCGGCGGCACGAAGGTCCTGCCGATCAACTGACCGGGCGTCGGCAGGGGCGGTGCGGGCAGGTCACCGTTCCGTCGGTGGTGCGCACCGGCCCCGGGAAGGGCTGACCGACCGGCGACACGGCACGCACCGAGGGTGATCGCGGGCGGATGCTCGTGCTATTCTCCGGCGTCGATCCCCCGTTTTGGCCCGGATCGGGTCGTTGTCGCAGAAGGACCCTCTTTCCCGATGCCGGCCGTCGCCGCACCGACCACGTCGCCGACCACGCTGGACACCCCGGCCGGTGGCGCGTTCACTCTCATCTTCACCCGCCTGCCGGCGCTGCTGCGCCTGGCCTGCGGCCTGGTCGGCGCGGTGGTCGCCCTGTCGGTGCGTACCCCGCCGGTCGAGCCGGCGCTGCTGGTTCCGGCCGTCGCGGCCCTGACCGCCTGGTCGGTCTGGTACGCGTTCCGCGCGCTGCGCCACGGCATCGGCCGCCCGATGGTGCTCGGCGACGTGGCGCTGACCGCCGCCGCCTGCCTGGCGATGCCGGTGCTGGTCGCCCCGGAGGTGCTGCCCGGCGAGGTGAGCTGGATCGCGGTGCTGGCCAGCACCACGGTCCTCAACGCGCAGGCCAACGCCCCCATCGGGTGGTCGGTTCCGGCGGGGCTGCTGGTGACGGTGGCGTACGCGGCCGGCGCGCACGCCGCCGGCCAGCCCGACGAGGCCGCCGCGCACGCGGTGACGCTGCTGGTGCAGACGGCCTGCGGCGCGCTGATCACCGCCATCATGCGGCGGCGGATCGGTCGGGCCGACGACGCCTTCGTGGCGCACCAGAGGCTCACCCGGGAGTCGCTGGTCGCCCGGACCTCGCGGGACGCGGAGCGGCGGCAGAACCGGGATCTGCACGACACGGTGCTGGCTACCCTGACGATGGTCGGGCTGGGCGCGGTCGCCGGCCCGTCCGCCGCGCTGCGCGAACGGTGCGCCGCCGACCTGCGTACCCTCACCGCGCTGGCCGACGCGCGGTCCGCGCCCGAGGAGGGGCCGGTGCCGCTGGACGGGCGGCTGCGGGCGGTGCGCGCCCGGCTGCCCGAACTGCCGGTCACCACCGAGCTCGCGCCGTGCGTCGTGCCCGCCCCGGTCGCCGAGGCGCTCGCGGAGAGCACGTACGCCGCGCTGTCCAACGTGCTGCGGCACGCGCCGGGCGCGTCCGCCGCGCTGCGGCTGAGCCGGGTCGCCGACGCCGTCGTGGTCGAGCTCGCCGACGACGGTCCGGGTTTCGACCCGGCGGCCGTTCCCGCGCACCGGTACGGACTACGTGAGTCGGTACGCGGCCGGATGTCCTCCGTCGGCGGGCGCGCCGAGATCGACTCGCGCCCCGGCGCCGGTACCCGGATCCGGTTGGAGTGGTCCGGTGTCGACTGAGACGACGACGGCTCCGGCGACGGCGGTGCCCGCGGCGCGTACGCCGGGCGAGGGCCGGTCCCCGGCGGACCCGGCGGCGGCGGTGGCCGCCGCCTCCGACGGTGGCGCCCGGGTGGTGGCGGTGGTCATCGCGCTGGCCTGGCACACGGCGATCGCGCTGCCCGCGGTGCTGGGCGCGTGGGCGGAGCTGGCCGCGCCGGCGGTGGTCCTCGCCGGCTGGCTGCTCGTGGCGGCGGTCGGGGTGCTGGCCGGCCTCCGGCTGCTGCGCGGCGCGCGCCTGCCGGTCTGGCCGTTGGTCGCGCTGCTGCTGGTGGTCGACGCGGTGGTCGTCGCGGCGGCCGGTGAGCGGCAGCTCTTCACCGCCGCGAACTGGGTGTGGGGCACCCTCGGCTGGTTCTTCGTCGTGGTGCTGTGGGGGCGGCGGGCCTACGGGCTGATCGCGGCGCTGGGCGTACACGCGCTGATCGCGCTGGCCGGGGTGCTCGGCCACGGCGCGACCGGCCCCGCCGACCTGGCCCGGTACGCCATGTCCGTCCATGCCACGTCGACCCTTCAGGTGGCGGTCTTCGTGGGCGGCACGGCGATCGCGAGGCTGGCCCGGCAGCGGGCCGGCGCGGCGGCCGCCGCCCACGCGGCGGAGGCCGAGCGGGACGCCGCCGAACGGGCCCGGCGGGAGCGGCGCGCCCGCCTGACGCTGGCCGGTGGCGCCGCCGAGGAGGTGCTCGCGGAGCTGGCCGACGGCCAGGCCGACCCGGCCGACCCGGACGTGCAGCGGCGGGCCGTGCTGGCCGCCGCCCGGCTGCGCCGGCTCATCGCCGAGTCCGACGACGTGCCCGACCCGCTGCTGCACGAGCTGCGGGCCGCCGCCGACCTGGCGGAGCGCAACGGGCTGCCGATCGACCTGGTCACCATCGGCGACCCGCCGCCGCTGCCGGTGCAGGTGCGTCGCCGGCTGGCCGACCCGCTCACCGCGCTCCTGGCCGACGCCCGGGGCTGGGCCCGGCTGACCGTGGTCGCCGGGCCCGACGAGGTGGTGGTCAGCCTGGTCACGCCCGACCGGGTCGGCCCCGACACCGCCGGACCGCCGGGCGTCGACGGGCGGGTGGAGTACCTCTACGAGCGGGACGGGGAGATCAGATGGGCGCAGACCCGGTGGCGGGGATGACCGGTGGTCGGTCGGTGGGCGTGGCGATCGTGGACGACCACCCGGTCGTCATCGAGGGCGTACGCGTCTGGCTGGCCGCCGAGCCCCGGCTGCGGGTCCTGGCGACCGGTGACGACCCCGACGCCGTGCTGCGGGCCGCGCCCGACGCCGATGTGATCCTGCTCGACCTGCGGCTGCACGGGCGGATGGCCCTGGACAAGCTCGCCGAGCTGAGCGCGGCCGGCCGGCGGGTGGTGGTCTACTCGGAGCACACCGACCCGCAGACGATGCTCGCCGCCCTGGACGCCGGGGCGGTCGCGTTCCTGGCCAAGCACGAGGGGCGGGAGCACTGCGTGGCCACCGTGCTGGCCGCCGCCAGCGACCGCCCGTACGTGCCGCCGGCGCTCGCCGGGGCGATCGTGGGCGACCCCCGCCCGGACCGGCCCGCCCTGTCCGACAAGGAACGCGAGGCGCTGCTGCTGTGGTTCCAGTCGATGTCGAAGGCGTCGGTGGCCCGTCGGATGCGGATCAGTGAACACACCGTGAAGCAGTACGTCGACCGGGCGCGCATCAAGTACACCCGAGCGGGGCGACCGGCCGCCACGAAGGCGGCGCTGCTCGCCCGGGCGATCGAGGACGGCCTAGTCCGGCCGGAGGAGATCGGCATCTACCGGTCACAGGCTTCCTACGACCGGCCGACCCCCTAACGGGCGTCATGACAGCCGGCCGGGGGTCGGCGACGCTCGTGGTGAGATGCCGTCGGCAGCGGAGGTCATGACGATGCACGATGACGCGTCCCCCTTCTTCATCGCCCCGCACCGCTTCGACGCGGACGACGGCGTGACCCCGGCGCTGGACCGGCGGCACGAGCTGGTCGTCGAGGCCGGCGAGCGGGTGCTCGCCCGGCGCCGGCTGCACGCGTCGGGGCACCTGCTCGGCCCGACGGAGGCGCGACTGCGGTGGACGTTGCCCGAGCCGGTGGCGGTCACCGTCACCGACCGGCGGATCGCGTACGTCGGCGCCGGGCCGCAGCTCGCCCTGGTCGGCGGGGCCGGTGCGGGCGCGCGGCACCGCCGGGGCGTACGGCTGCCGGGCCTGGTCAGCGGTCAGATCCGCTGGCAGTGGCCGTCCCGGCTGGAGCTGCTGGCGGCGGAGCCCGGGGAGCACGCCCGCCTGCTGGTGGTCTGCGACGCGCTGCGCACCATCCAGCAGCCGGCCCTGGGATTCACCGGGCCCGCCGGGGAGATCGTCGAACTGACCCGCCTGGCGCGCCGGGCGGTGGCCGGTTTCCGGCTGACCCACCCCGAGCTGGTCGACCTGTCGCCGCCCGAGCGGGACGTGCTGGCGGTGCGCGCCGGGGCCGGGCCGGGCGCTGGCGAGACCCGGATCACCCTGCCCGGGTCGCTGCCGGTCGAGTTCCAGTCCCGGGAGGACTACTACCGGCCGGGACGCGTCGACCGTGGCTGGCAGGGGCCCGCCGCCGGCGCGGCCTCCGGGCACCGGTGAAGCCGGCGGTACGGGCGGCCGCCCCGGCGCCGACGACCACGTGCGCCGGGGCGAAGCGCCGCCGGGAGGCTGTCACGCGTCGGGCGTAGCGGTGCCGGGAGCCGTCAGGCGCCGGGCGTAGGCGATGCCGGGCGGCTGTCACCGCGTCGGGCGTACGGCCGTGGGGATGTCAGGCGTCGGGGTCGACCGCGGCGGCCCGGCGACGCACCTCCAGCTCGGCGGCCTCCTCCAGGGTGGGTGCGGTGCCACCCAGGTGCTTCGGAAGCCACCAGGTGTCGTCGGGGCCGGCCGGCTTGTCGGGGTAGTCCCGCTGGGCGCGGTCGACGAGCGCGGTGAGCCGCGCCTTCAGGTCGACGGTCATCGCGTTGGCGTCCGGGTAGTCGGCCGGGTCCATCGGCTCGCCGACCAGGATGGTGATCGGGATGTGCCGGCGGTTGAGGGTGCGCGGCCGGCCCTTGGTCCAGAGCCGCTGCGTGCCCCAGATCGCCACCGGCAACACCGGCACGCCGGCCTCGGCGGCCATCCGGGTGGTCCCGCTCTTGAGTTCCTTGACCGTGAACGACCGGCTGATCGTGGCCTCGGGAAAGACGCCCACCACCTCGCCGCGCCTCAGGGCGCTGACCGCCGTCGCGTACGACCCGGCACCCGCCCGCCGGTCGACCGGGATGTGCCGCATGCCCCGCATCAACGGGCCCGAGATCTTGTGCGTGAAGACGGACTTCTTGGCCATGAACCGCACCAGCCGCTTCGCGGGGTTCGCGCCCAGCCCGCAGAAGATGAAGTCGAGGTAGCTGATGTGGTTGCTCGCCAGCACCGCCCCGCCCGTACGCGGCACGTGGTGCGCGCCCTCGATGGTGATCTTCAGGTCGAGGACCCGGAACATCGTCTTGGCGGCAGCGATCACGGGCGGGTACACGAGTTCCGGCATGGCGCGAACTTACCCTGCCCGGCTGAAGGCCATGCCGGCCCGCCGCGCCGCCGTGCCGGAACGCCTCCGCAGCCACTGCCCGCCGCCGCGTCGGGCCTCTCGGGCCGGTCGGGCCTGCCAGACCTGCCAACGAGCCGGCCGGGCCTCTCGGGCCGGCCGGGCCTTTCGGGCTGCGGCCTCGGGCGGCGGCGGGCCGGCGGCGCGCGGTCGGGTCGCGCCGCCGGCCCGGTCGCGCTAGTCGGTCAGCCGGTGCATGTCGAGGCGGCCCCGGGCGAACGCGTCGACGCGGCCCCACCGGCCCGGGATGTCCAGCACCTCGATCCGGCCCATCCCGATCGGCAGCCGGGGTTCCACCGCGAGGTGCCCCTCGTGCGGCTCCAGGCCGAGCATCGTGCGCAGCAGCAGCAGTGGCGTGCCGGTCGACCAGGCCTGCGGGCTGCACGCCGTCGGGTACTCGACGGGGAACTTGGTCAGCTCGCGCGGGTAGCCGCCGAACGCCTCCGGCAGCCGGCCCTCGAAGTAGGTGGCCGCGTCGAGGATGCCGTTGGCGATGACCGCCGCCTCCTCGGCGAAGCCGTACCGGCGCAGACCCCAGGCGATGAACGAGTTGTCGAACGGCCAGATCGTGCCGTTGTGGTAGCCGATCGGGTTGTAGCGCACCTCGCCCTCGGCCAGCGTGCGTACGCCCCAGCCGGTGAAGAGCCGGGGCCCGACCAGGTGCTGGGCGATCTTCTCGGCCCGGTCGTGGTCGATGATGCCGCTCCAGAGCAGGTGGCCGATGTTGGAGCTCAGCACGTCGCACTGGCGGCCGTCCGGGTCCAAGGCCAGGGCGTAGTACTCGCCGTCGTCCACCCAGAAGTCCCGGTTGAACCGTTCCTTCAGCGCCGCCGCCTCCCGCTCCAACCGGTCGGCCAACTCCGGGTCGCCCCAGAACTCACGGGCCAGCCGGGCGGCGCGCACCTTGGCGTCGTACGCGTACCCCTGCACCTCGCAGGTGGCCCGGGGAAACGGCGGCAGCGTGCCGTCGCGGTAGGAGATGGAGTCCCAGGAGTCCTTCCAGCACTGGTTCTCCAGGCCGGTGTCGGTGTTGCGGCGCTCGTACCAGATGTAGCCGTTGCCGACCAGGTCGGCGTAGTCGTCGATCCAGTTCAGCGCCGCCCGGCACTCCCGCTCCAACTCCATGACCAGCTCGACGTCCCCGCTCCACTTCTCGTACTCGTCGAGCAGCACCAGGAACAGCGGGGTCGCGTCCACCGACCCGTAGTACGGCGAGTGCGGCTGTTCCTCGAAGGCGGCGGTCTCGCCGTAGCGCATCTCGTGCAGGATCCGGCCCGGGTCCTCGTCCCGGAAGTCGTCGAACCGGGTGCCCTGCAGGGAGGCCAGGATCCGAAGCGTGGTCTTCGACAGCTCCGGCGTGAACGGCAGCGTCTGGAGGCAGGTCAGGATGCTGTCGCGGCCGAACATGGTCATGAACCAGGGCAGGCCGGCGGCCGGCAACGACGCCCCGCCGAGGGAGAGCGGCGAGAAGCGCAGCGCGGCCAGGTCGATGAGGCTGCGTCGGTACGTCGAGGCGACCCGGTCGTGCTGGCTGTTGACCTTGGGGGCCCTGGCGATCCACTCCTCGAGGTCGTGCTGGAGCGCGAGCCGCTCGGTGGTGTGCGCCCGCAGGCCCATCCGCAGGTCCCGACCGCCCGGGGAGAGCGCCATGGTCTTGACGTCGATCTCGGACTCCCACCGCTCGTTGGGCTGCAGGTGGATGGAGTAGGCGAAGCCCTTGCGGTCGTACCGCGGGGCCGGGGACGCGGAGATCAACGTCTCCCGGATGAAGTTGCCCCGCCGGTAGCCCAGGCGCAGCCGGTCCGACTCGACCTCCGTGTAGATCTCGCCCTTCTTGTTGAGGATCTCGTCCTTGACCTGGAACAGGTCGGCGAAGTCGGATGCCGCCTCCATCCTGATCTCCAGGTCGACCGCCTTCTCGTCGTGGTTGAGGATGGTGAGCGTCTCCCGGAAGCTGCCCCCCACCGCCCGCTCCCGGATGATCGACAATTTCGCGTCCACGTAGTGCGTCGCCATCCCCGGCACCAGGAAGAACCGGGCCTCGTAGTACTGGAGGTCGTCGTACGACAGGGGGGTGAGCCGGTCGCCGTTCACGGTCAGCACCCACGTCGACAGGTACCGGGTGTCCAGGGAGAAGAACCCGGTCGGCTCGCTCGGTGTCGCCTCGATGTCACCGGTGTCCTCCGACACCACGAAGGTGCTGCCGTCCAGGATCCGGATCGTGTTGCTCTGTGCCATCACCGCACCTCCCGATGGACCTCGAAATGCCGGCGTGGTCCGCGGGCGTCCGGATTGCCGGGGAAGAGCCGCTCCATCTGCACCACCAGTCGGAGGTCCCCGCTCACCGTCATGTCCCCCCGCAGCAGCGCCGCCACCCCGTGCTCGCGGCCGGCGGCGAGGTCCTCGAAGAGCTCAGGGCTGGTCCCGACCACCGTGTCGGCCTCCTGGTCCTCCCGGCTCACCTGGAGCCGGCCGTGGTCGATCCGCAGCAGCCAGTGCGTCGTGTGCGCCCCCTCGTGCAGGTCCAGGCGCAGGGTCCCGGAGGACTTCGCCAGCAGGGGGTCGTACCCCCGCCGGTCGAGGTCCTCGAAGAACCTCGTCGTCGCGTCCACCATCGGGTCCTCTCCTCCCCCCGTCGGTCAATGTCCCGAGCAGGGGGTCCCCGTCCGGTGCCGGGCCAACCTCGCCCGGATGGGGTGAGTCGCCTCCGTCCGGCGCGTCGCGCCGGTGCGGCTCGCTCCCCGTTCCGGGGCGCGTCGGCTAGATCACCAGGGTGTCGTAGCGGCCCTTCCACCGGCGGACGTGGCCGCGCCACCCGGCGAGCAGCGCGATGACGGTCCAGCCGACACCGCCGAGGAGCAGTGCCGCCAGCATGCCGCCGGAGTCGACCCGGTCGGCGACCTCGAGGTCGACCACCCCGTCCGGATCGGTGAGCACGGCGAGCCTGTCGCCGACCTGGTGCCCGGGGTTGCTGCCCTGGTGGACCAGCGGCTCGTCGAGGCGCCCGTCGACGCCCTGCAGCGTGAACTCGTACCGCTTGCCGACGACCTGCACGTCGACGATGGTCACCTCCTGGCGGACGCCGCGCGCCTCCAGCACCGCCTCCGGGGCGAGCTGTACCGATCCCACGAGGACGAACAGGGCCGGAACCACCGCGAGGAAGGCCAGCCACGCGGCCCGGTGCAGCAGACGTACGGCGACCACGAAGACCAGGCAGAGGAGCAGGCCGGTGATGATCGGGACGACCGTCGCGCCCACCGCCACGTACGCGACGGCGGTGTTCAGCCCGATCACGACCAGACCGAGCAGCACCACCAGCAACGTCGTCGTGATCGACCTGCCGGCCGACCATGCCCCCGCCATGGGCCCGGAACCGGTAGGCGACGCCGTCATCGTGGATCGGTGGGGAGACCATCCGTTCGGCTGGCTCCGACCTGGTGTGGAGGGCTCCGTGGACACGGCAAGATCATAGAGCGGGCGCGTGAAGCTGACCGCATGTCGCCCCGGGCGACGGCGCCCCGCCCACAGTTGGAGACGCGACGCCGGCTCCCGTCTCGGGGAGCCGGCGCGCCGCGGCGGACGGGTCAGTTGTTCGGTTCGTCGGCGCTGATGTCGGCGAGCACCGACTGCGGCTCCCGCTCCACGGCGAGGTCGCCCATCGAGACCAGGCCGACCAGCCGCCCGTCGTCGATGACCGGCAGCCGGCGCACGGCGTACGTGCGCATCAGGTCGGCGGCGGCCACCGCGTCGTCGTACTGGCTGACCGTGATCACGTCCTTGCTGGTGATCCGGTTGAGCGGGGTCGAGTTCGGGTCCAGGTTCTCGGCGACGCCCCGTACCGTGATGTCCCGGTCCGTCACGATGCCGATCACGTCGTCACCGTCGGTCACCACCACGTCGCCGATGGCGCTGTCGCGCATCTCCTGCGCAGCGGCGGTCAGCGTGTCGTTGCCGTCCATCGTCACCAACCGGGTCGTCATGAACTCTCCGACCGTTGTCATGGTGCTCCCCTCTCGGTGTCGGCACCGCCGTCTACCCGCCGACCGCACGGGGTAACGCGAGGCGCCCCGGGCGGGAAGGCCACGTGAGCGGGGAGGGGTCAGGCGCGCGGTGGGACGCCGTAGAGGCGTTCGACGTGCAGCCGGAGCACGAGGCGCCCCTCGGCGACCATCGCCCGCCGGTAGTCGGCCCAGTCCGGATGATCCCCCTGGATCGCCCGGTAGAGGTCGACCAGCTCGGCGACGGTGGCGTCGTCCGGGTCGGCGGCCACCGGCGTCAGCTCGGCGCGCGCCTCCGCGACCGCGTACGCCCAGCCGTCGGCACTGCTGACGTGGAAGGAGGCGCGCGGGTCCCGGCGCAGGTTGGCGGTCTTGGCCCGGCCGTCGGTCACCGAGACGCGGATCAGGGCCGACGCGCCGTCGAAGGAGTAGATGACGGTGGAGAGCTGCGGGCGCCCGTCCCGCTTGAGCGTCGCCAGCACCCCCAGCCGGTGGCCGGCGACCAGCTCCGTCAACGCCCGCTGGGTCTCGTCGTCCGCCACGGCAACCTCCCGCTCAAACCGGTCACGGCGGTCCCATCGAACCACGGCGGACGCCCCGCCCGCCGTACGCCGGCGCGACCGGGCCAGCCGAGGGACGCCACCGGCCCCCGCCGAAGCCTGCGGGGGCCCGGAGAGGCGTGCCGGTCAGCGGCGCTCGGCGGCGACCAGCTCGGCGAGCTGCACCGCGTTGAGCGCGGCGCCCTTGCGCAGGTTGTCGTTGGAGCAGAACAGGGCGAGGCCGTGCTCGACGGTCTCGTCCGCGCGGATCCGTCCCACGTAGGTCGGGTCCTGGCCGGCCGCCTGCAACGGGGTCGGTACGTCGGCGAGCGCCACGCCGGGGGCGCCGTCGAGCAGCTCGCGGGCCCGCTGCGGGGTGATCGGGCGGGCGAAGCGGGCGTTGATCTGGAGCGAGTGGCCGGTGAACACGGGCACCCGGACGCAGGTGCCGGAGACGCGCAGCCCGGGGATCTCCAGGATGCGGCGGCTCTCGTTGCGCAGCTTCTGCTCCTCGTCGGTCTCGAAGCTGCCGTCGTCGACGATCGAGCCGGCGAGCGGGAGCACGTTGAACGCGATCGGCCGGGCGAACGAGCGGGGGGCCGGGAACTCCACGGCCGCGCCGTCGAAGGCGAGGCCGGTGGCGTGCTCGGCGACCTTGCGGACCTGCTCGTCGAGTTCGGCGACGCCGGCCAGGCCGGCGCCGGAGACCGCCTGGTACGTCGAGACGACCAGGCTGACCAGCTCCGCCTCAGCGTGCAGCGGCCGCAGCACGGGCATCGCGGCCATCGTCGTGCAGTTCGGGTTGGCGATGATCCCCTTGGGGCGTACGGCGGCGGCGTGCGGGTTGACCTCGGCGACGACCAGCGGCACCTGCGGGTCCATGCGGAACGCCGACGAGTTGTCGATGACGACGGCGCCGGCGGCGGCCACCCGCGGCGCGAGCTCCTTCGCGGTGCCCTTGCCGGCGGAGAAGAGGGCGATGTCGAGCCCGGAGTAGTCGGCGGTGGCCGCGTCCTCCACGGTCACCTCGCCGTCCCGCCAGGGCAGGGTGCGCCCGGCCGAGCGCGCCGAGGCGAACAACCGCACCTGCTCCGCCGGGAACTCCCGCTCCGCCAGCACCTGCCGCATCACGCCACCGACCTGGCCGGTGGCCCCCACAATGCCGATCCTCATGCCCGCGAGGCTACCCAGCCGGGCGGCCCGACCGGGAACGCTTTCCCACCCACCGGGGCCCGTGACGGCGTCGCGGTGGTCACCCCGCAACCGCCACGGGACGAAAACCACACCGCCGGGAGGGCCGGTGGGACGAGAGGATCGTCAGCCGGCGGGGCGGACCGCCGCAGCATCCACGCCGGCCGCCCCCGGGCGGGACGCGGCCCCGGCCGGGGGCGGCGCGACGCACGTCACACCGCCCCCGGCCGGTCAGGAGGCGTCCTCGACGAGTTCGCCCAGGCCGGTGGCGACGAGTTCGTCGCGGATCACGGCGGCGTCGCCCTCCACCACGAGGGTGAGTTCCTCCGGGCGCAGATGCGTGGCGGCCGCCGCGGAGACCTGGGCCACGTCGGCGGCGAGCAGCGACTCCCGCAGCCGGGCGTGGTAGTCGTCGGGCAGGTCGTGCACGACCAGGGTGGTCAGCGCGGCGGCGATGGCCCGGGGGCTCTGCAACTCCACCGAGAGCTGCCCGGCCCGCCAGGAACGCGCGACCGCCAACTCCTCCTCGGTCACCCCGGTCTCGCGGGTACGGGTGATCTCCCCGACGGCCTCGACGACGGCCGGCGCGGTGACGGCCGTCTGCACGCTGGAGCTGACCCCGAAGCGGCCGAACCGGCGGGACGAGGCGAAGTCGCCCCGGATGCCGTACGTGTAGCCGCGCACCTCGCGGATCAGGTGGTTGAGCCGGGAGGTGAACGCCCCGCCGAGCACCGTGCCGGCGAGCGTCATCGGCACGTGGTCGGGGTGGGCACGGTGCGGCGACGGGTGGCCCAGCCGCAGCGTGGACTGCACCGAGCCGGGCCGGTCCACGAGGATGATCCGCCGGCCGGAGCGGGTCGGCACCTCGATCGGGCCGCCCTGCTCGACCGGCCCGCCGCCGGTGCCGGCGAAGGCCGTCGCGCCGAGCGCGTCCAGGTCCAGCCGGTCCAGGTCACCCGCGACGATCAGCGTGCCGGGGCGGATGAACCACTCGGAGTGGAAGACCGTGACGTCCTCGACGTCCAGCGCCGCCACCGACTCCGGGTCGCCGTACATGGGGCGGCCCCAGCGGTTGCCGGCGCCGAACAGGTCGGCGCGCAGTGCCGCGTCGGCCCGCGGGCCGGGGTTGGCCCAGTCCATCCGCAGCGCGGTCGCCTCGTCGTCACGCACCCGCCGGACGTCGTCCGGGTCCAGCTTCGGGGTGCGTACCGCCTCGGCGAGCAGCTCCACTGCGGCGCTCAGCCGTTCCACCGGCACCTGCACGCTGACCTGGAAGGAGTCCCAGTCCAGGCCGATCACCAGCTCGGTGCCGAGCCCTTCGATCGCCAGCGCGTACGCCGTCGCGTCGCGCTGCGCGGTGCCCTCCTCCAGGGCCTTGGCGAGCACCGCGCCGAGCCCTTCCTTGCCGGTCGGTTCGCGCCCGGCGCCCGCGTCGAGCAGCAGCAGCGCCACGGCCAGGTTCTGCCCGGGCAGGTGCGCGGCGACCACCTGACCACCGGCGACCGTGCGGCGGACCACCTGCGGGAACCGGTACGGGCGGGCGGCACCCGGCCCGGGACGGTCAGCGATCAGCGTCATCAGGGCTTCTCCTCGGGCAGGTAGGTCAGGGTCACCCGGTCGTCGGCGGCGAGCACCTCGGCGGCGGCCTCGGCGATCTGCTCGGCGGTCACGGCGAGCCAGGCCGGCAGCCGCTGCGCGGCCTTCGCCGGGTCGCCGAACTGGGTGGCGTAGCGCCCGAGCGTGTCCGCCCGACCGTCCACCGTGGACATCTGTCGCCACCACGAGGTGCTCAGCAGGGACTTGGCCCGGTCCAGCTCGGCGGCGGTGACCGGGACGGTGGCCAACTCGTCGACCACCTCGGCCAGCCCGGCGCCCAGCCGTTCGGCGCTGACCCCGGGGCGGGCCGTGGCGGTGGCGATGAGCGGCGCGGGGGCGTGCGCCAGGTCCACCCCGTACGCCCCGACGAGGTCGGGCTGGGCGATCCGCTCCCCGTCGGCGAGGCGCTGGTAGAGGCGGCTGCCCCGGCCGCTGCCCAGCACGGTGGCGAGCACCGTCAGCACGTCGTAGCCCGGGCTGCCGAAGGGGTGGGTGCGGTGCGCCACGTAGACGCGCGGCGCCGGCACGTCGGCGGTGACCGTCTCCACGGCGGGTCGGCCGGTGGCCGCGACGGTCCGGCCGTCCGGCGCGGGCGGGATCTCCGCGCGCGGCGGGATCGCGCCAAAGTACTTGTCGGCCAGCGCGAACACCTCGGCGGCCGAGGCGTCGCCCACCACGGTGAGCACCGCGTTGTTCGGCGCGTAGTAGGTCTGGTGGAACGCCTGGAAGGTGGCCAGGTCGGCGGCGTTGAGGTCGGCCATCGACCCGATCGTGGCGTGGTGGTAGGGGTGCCCGGGCGGATAGAGCAGCGGCAGCAGCCGCAGCCAGGCGTCGCCGTAGGGCACGTTGTCGTAGCGCTGGCGCCGCTCGTTCTTGACCACGTCCCGCTGATTGTCCAGCGTCTCCTGGGTCAGCGCGGGGACCAGCCCGCCCATCCGGTCGGCCTCCAGCCACAGCGCCAGTTCGAGGTGCTCGGCGGGGACGGTCTCGAAGTAGTTGGTGCGGTCCGGGTTGGTGGTGGCGTTGAGCGAGCCGCCCGCGCCCTGCACCAGCTTCATGTGCTCGGTCTTCGCCACGTTGACCGAGCCCTCGAACATCAGGTGCTCGAAGAGGTGGGCGAAGCCGGTCTGCCCCTCGGGCTCGTGGCGGGAACCGACGTCGTACCAGAGGTTCACCGCGACCGCCGGGGCGGTGCGGTCCTCACTCACCACCACGCGCAGGCCGTTGTCCAGGCGGGTGGTCTCGATGGGCCAGGGGTAACCGCTGTCGGGCATGGCACGACGCTATCCGATCGGGGGTCGCGCAGCGGGACGCGCCGCACGGGGCGAGGCATCGACCGCCGGCCGCCGGGTACCGGGGAGACATGCCGCCTGCCGCCACCGTGACCGACCGGGCCGCCGTCGCGGTCGACCGCGCGACCGCCGCCCTCACCCGGCTGCGCCGGGCCCGCCTGCTGCATCCCGCGGGCCGCTCGTTCGCGGGCGAGGTCGTCGTCTGGGGTACGCCGGGACCGCCGACCGGGGTGCCGCTGCTGGACGATCCGGGACGCTTCCCGGCGACCGTCCGGCTCTCCAAGGGCGTGCCCACCCCGGGCGCCTGGCCGGACGTGCTGGGGCTGGCCGTGCGCCTGCACTCCGACGCGGGCCGGCCCTTCGACCTGCTGGTCAGCTCCAGCGGGGCCGCGCCGCTGCTGCGGAACCTGCCGCTGCCCCGGCGCCGCTTCGCCGGGACGTACAGCACGATCATGCCGTTCCGCGCGGGCCGGCGGCGGCTCTTCCTGGCCGCGCTGGCCGACCCGGAGTCGCCCGACCTGGGCCGCAGCCTGCCCGAGGTCGCCGCCGCGGCCCGGGCGGACGCGCCGCGCCTGGTGCTCGCGGTCGCGTCCGCCGTCGGGCCGTGGCGGCCGTTCGGGCAGGTCGCCCTCGGCGACCAGCTCAGCGCCCGGGAGGACGCCGCGCTGGCCTTCGACCCGATCGGCAACCTGCCGCCGGGACTGCGGGCGGTCGGCCCGATCGCCTGGCTGCGGGAGCACACCTACCGGGCCTCGCAACGGACCCGGGGTGCCGTGCCTCAGTCGGGGGGTTCGATGGGGGTCACCGTCTGATCGGAGGTACGCCGCTCCAGCACGGTGTCGGGGGCGGCGTTGCGGTCCTCCTCCCGGAGGTCGGACTCGGCGAGGATGGCTTCCGCCTGCGCACGGGGGTCGTCGCTGCCGGCAGCCGCCTCCTCGGGCAGCAGGTGGGCTCGGGACTCCACCCGTTCCTGGTCGCTCTGCTCGTGACTCATGACCGCCCACATACCCCGCCGCCGCCTCCGGCACGCCGCATGATCGCGCCCGGCGGGCGGTCAGGAGCGGAACGGGCCGCGCACCTCGTAGGTGATGCCCCCGGAGGAGGAGCCGGACGTGCCGCGCTGCGACGAGAAGTAGAACCGGCTGCCGTCGGGCGAGAACGCCGGCCCGCAGATCTCCGACGAGGACTGGCCGGTGATCCGCAGGAACGGGGCGACCACCCCCGCCGGCGTGATCACGTTGATCTCCATGTTGCCGCCGTCCTCGGCGACGTAGAGGTCGCCCGAGCGGGCCCCGGTGATGTTGTCCACCCCGGTCAGCGGCGCCGTCCCGGAGACCAGCGAGTCGTCGTACGCCAGGTCGATGCGCTGGTTGACCGCGTCGTAGGCCCAGACCCGGTTGTCGCCCTTGGTGGTGAACCAGCAGGTGCCGTCGGCGTACCAGCAGCCCTCGCCGCCGTTGAACCTCTTCGCCCCGGAGACCTGGTTGCGGGTGAGCGTGGGCGAGCCGTCCGGGTCGGGCACCCGCGCCCAGCTCACCGGGCCGCTGGTGCCCGTGCCGGCGACCAGCACCTCCAGCGTGCCGGTCGAGAGGTCGCCCCAGGTGGTCGGCCGGAACCGGTAGAAGCAGCCGCTGGTCTCGTCCTCCGTGAGGTAGACGACCTGTCGCTCCGGGTCGCAGGCGGCCGCCTCGTGGTTGAACCGGCCCATCGCGGCCCGCCGCACCCCGGCCCGGCCGCCCTGCGGGTACGTCTCGTAGACGTATCCCCGGCTGACCTCCTCGCCGGAGAGCCAGGTCCCCCACGGGGTCGCGCCGCCCGCGCAGTTGCGGTTGGTGTTCGACAGGATGCGGTACGCCGAGGCGACGCTGCCGTCGGCGTCGAAGCGCACCGCGGAGGCCCCGCCGGTGGTCAGGATCTCGGAGTTCGAGACGTAGATCCATCCGGTTCCGGCGACGAAACAGGCGCCGCCGTCGGGCGCGTCGTGCCAGGTGTACGACGTCCCCGGCACCGTCTGCCGGGAGCGGGCGATCACCCGGCTGGTGAAACCGGCGGGCAGCTGGATGCCGTTGGCGTCGGCCGCGCCGAGCGGCCCGTACGGGCTGGCACCGGGCTGAGCAGGGGCGGCCAGGGCGGCGCCGGCCCAGAGACTGCCGGAGAAGGCGGCGGCGCCGCCGAGGACGGTGGCGCGCAGGACGGTACGACGGTCCATCGGGAACCTCCGGGAAACAGCGGTCGGTGTCGATGAAACTACCGCCGCGCCCATCGATGGAGGTGAACACGAAGCGAGTCTTTCCCGACGACCGGGTGGACCTTCCCGCACGGTCGGGTACGCTGGGCCGCGTGACGCGTTCGTATCGATGGTTTAGGCAGCCGGCTCGCACGCCGGTGACTTCACCATGATCTGACGTCACCACATTCGAGCCGGCCGGGCAGGAGCTTCCGTTCCTGCCCTTTTGCGTACGAGCAGCCGGCTCGACCCGGGCACCGGCCCCGGGGCACGGTCGGCGGAAGGACTCCCACCGTGACGACCCCGGAGACCGATCGGGTCAGCGACCAACGCATCGACCGCGTCGTGCCGTTGACCACCCCGGCCCTGCTGCACCACGAGCTGCCCCTCGACGACACGCTCGCCTCGGCCGTACTGGCCGGGCGACGGGCGGTCGGCCGCGTGCTGGACGGCGCCGACGACCGGCTGCTGGTGGTGGTCGGCCCGTGCTCGGTGCACGATCCGGCCGCCGCGCTGGAGTACGCCCACCTGCTGCGCGAAGCCGCCGCGCGGGTGGCCGACGACCTGCTGGTCGTGATGCGGGTCTACTTCGAGAAGCCGCGCTCGACGGTGGGCTGGAAGGGCCTGATCAACGACCCCGGGCTGGACGGCTCCGGCGACGTCAACACCGGCCTTCGTACGGCCCGCGCGCTCCTGCTCGACGTGCTGCGCCTGGGCCTCCCCGTCGGCTGCGAGTTCCTCGACCCGATCACGCCGCAGTACATCGCCGACACGGTGGCGTGGGGAGCGATCGGCGCGCGGACGGTGGAGAGCCAGGTGCACCGGCAGCTCGCCTCCGGCCTGTCGATGCCGATCGGCATGAAGAACCGCCCGGACGGCAGCATCGGCACCGCCGTCGACGCCATCCGGGCCGCCGGCGTACCGCACGTCTTCCCCGGCATCGACGTCTCCGGCACGCCCGCGATCCTGCACACCAGGGGCAACGCCGACGGGCACCTGGTGCTGCGCGGCGGGGGCGGCCGGCCGAACTACGACGCGGAGTCGGTGGCCGGCGCCCTGGAACTGCTGCGCGCGGCCGGCCTGCCCGAGCGCGTGGTGATCGACGCGAGCCACGCCAACAGCGGCAAGGACCACCGCAACCAGCCGAGGGTGGCCGCCGACGTGGCGGCCCAGCTCGACGCCGGGCAGCGCGGCATCGTCGGGATCATGCTGGAGAGCTTCCTGCTCCCCGGCCGCCAGGACCTGGACCCGACCCGCGAGCTGACGTACGGCCAGTCGGTCACGGACGCCTGCATCGGCTGGGACACCACCGAGGAGGTCCTCAACCACCTGGCCGCCGCCGTCCGCACCCGCCGCCGCACCGCCGTACCCACCTCCGCCTGACCCGCCTCGCCCGGTCGGCGTCGGGGTGGGAGAACAGTGCCGCCCCCGGGCCCTGAGGCTCGGGGGCGGCACTGGTGCCGGTGTGCAGGTCGCCTCTCGGCGAGTGGCGCGACGCGGCTCCAGCCGGACGGTATTCCGCGAAGGCAATTTAGGTGAGGCCCGGGGACACTGGTCACACCGACACCTGACTCAACGGGCGACCCGCCGCCGGTGTTCCGGCCTCCGCCATGAGCGCCGTCACAGCCGGGGCCGCGCTCCCCGGTTCGCTCCGACGAGGCCGCGCCGCGAGGGACGCTCACGCACGGCGCCGGGGTGCGGTGACGTTTGACCGATTCGGTCGCGGGTAGCTGACCTCTCGTGACCGACGACGCACCCGTGACGGACGCGCCCGTGGTCGAGGAGCCGGACACCCGGCGCCTCGACGAGCTGCTGGAGGATCTCTACCACGGCCAGGAGCGGATCAGTCAGGCGGACATCTACCGCCGGGCCGTCTCCGCGGAGCTGCCCGCGCAGCTCCTCACCCGCATCGCCGCCCTGCCCGAGGGCGAGTACGCCGTGGACGAGGTCGCCGACCTGCTCGGCGGTTCGGTCACCTGACGCCCGGCGACCCGGGCCCGCGCGACCCGGGCCGTGGCGGCCGTCGTCCGTGGGGCGGCTCGCGCCGCCCACCCGTCCCCCGGGGCGGACGGCCTCGGCGCACCCGAGGCCGACGAGCAGTGAGGAGAACGAGATGTCCCACCACGAGGAAGAGCACGAGAAGCTGCCGGCGCTCGGTCAGCCCCCCGGGGGCCGGGACACCCTGCCGGAGCCCGACTTCGCCAACGAGCACGACCGCACGGCGGTCGACCGGGACATCATCACCGGGGCGGACGCCGACGAGCGCGAGCCGGAGGCATCCCGCGGCTGGGCCGGCGAGGATCACGGCACGACCCCGACCTGATCCGCGCGACCCGGCGGGGCCGGGGTGGACGGATCGACGTGCGAAGGGGGCCGGCGCGCAGCCGGCCCCCTTCGTCGTACGTCGTCAGTCCTCGTCGTGGTCGCCGCCCTCGGCGGCCTGCTGGGCCACCGCGTACGCCATCTGGAGGAAGTCCGAGGCGGCCACGGCGGTCAGCGCGGTCGCCACCAGGCGGGTCAACCGGGGGGCGAGCACCAGCCCGCCGGTGAGCCCCGTGGCGATCCAGACGGCGAGGCAGAACGGGCAGCTCAGCAGCTCCCCGATCGCGTGCCGGGTGGAGCTGCCCTGGTCACGGACCTGCTCCATCACCTCGCCGCTGCCGATCGGCTTGTCGTAGCGGGTGAACGGCGCCCGCAGCGGACTCGTCACCGCGTCCTTCGACAGCAGCCGGCTCAGCTTGTGGGTGGCGATGCTGAGCAGCACCACGTCGGCCGGGGCGGGCCGGTCGGGCACCGGTCGGCCGGTCGCCCGGACCAGGCCGGCGATGCCGGCGGTCACCCCGGCGTAGGTGCCCATCGCCGCCAGGTAACCGCCCAGCGGCCGGTGCTCGTGCGGCGCGTACGCCTGGCGCAGCCGCGCCACCTTCTCCTTCAGGGCGGTCACCCGGTCTCCTCGGTCTTCTCGCTGGTGCGGGCCGGCTCAGCCGGCCTGCAGGTTGTCGGCCACCACGCGGGCCAGGCTGTCCAGCGCCTCGTCGGCCAGTCGCTCGGCGTCCGGCCCACCCGTGAGGTCGAGCCGCATCCGGGCACCACCCGCCTGGGCGGGCTCCACCCGGATCTCCGCCGACCACTCCTCGGCGGCGCTCCACCGCGCGCGCAGCTCCTCGGCGCTGACCTCGTCCGCCGGGCTGCCGTCGGCGCGTAGCGGCTCGGGCAGCCACGCCGACGCCCGGGCGGGGTCGGTGGCGGTGTTGAAGACCACCTCCGGCGGCGCGGACATCCCGCGCTCGGCGGACGCCATCAGGCGTCCCGCAGCCGGCTCGGGTCGACCTCGCGGCCGGGGTGCCGGGCGAGGTACTCGGTCTCCAGCTCCGCGGTGCGGCGCAGGTGGTTGGCGAGGGCGGAGTCCGACGCGTGGCGCAGCGTGTCCAGGCGCGTACGGTGCAGGCTGTGCATCTCCCGGACCAGGTCCTCGTCGGCCAGCTCGGCCGGGTCGACGCCGAGCAGCTCGCCGTCGGGCTCGTCCGCCTCGCCGGAGGCCCTGTCGTGGACGTGGTCGCCGTCCCACTCGGGCATCCGCTGCTCCGGGCTGCCGAAGTCGTCCTGCCGTACCGATCCCGTCATGATCGACCCCCTGCTCTGGTTTGGGCTCGCGTCTAGACGGATGCCCACACCTGGTGACACCAAACCAGAGCGCCCTACGACGCCGCGTCGGAGACCGCTGCCGCCCCCGGTACCCTCGATGCCATGAGACGGCTCTGGACCCCGGCGTGGATCGCGCGCCACGTGGCCATGGTCGTGCTGGTCACCGGCTTCCTGGCGCTGGGCTGGTGGCAGGTCAGCCGGGCCGCCGCCGGCAACGCGATCAGCTGGGGCTACGCGGTCGAGTGGCCGATCTTCGCGGGC
This sequence comes from Micromonospora sp. SD12, assembly GCF_052068495.1. NCBI lineage: Bacteria > Bacillati > Actinomycetota > Actinomycetes > Micromonosporales > Micromonosporaceae > Micromonospora > Micromonospora sp. SD12. The sequence continues at coordinate 85,743 of NZ_JBQHDF010000013.1, forward strand.
TTCGTGGTCTTCGTCTGGTGGCGTGAGGTCCGGCACACGCTGCGTGGGCCCACGGCGCCGGCCGACGGCCCCGGGGAGGTGCCCGCCGACGCCCCGCAGGCCGCCGCGACGCGCCCGGTCGTACGCCGGCCCGTCCGGGTCGCCCGCGTGTCCGCGGCTGCCGACGGCGGCGAGGACGGCGACCTGGCCGCCTACAACCACTACCTGCAATGGCTGAACGACAACCCGGGCGCCAAGCCCGGTGACTACCCCGGCTGAGGCCGGACGCGAAAGGACGGACGACGGTGGGCGCAGCCCTGACCCGGTACCGAGTCATCGCCTGGATCGTCGGCGTGGCGCTGATCCTGCTGGTCGTGATCGGCATGCCGATGAAGTACGCCTTCGACGAACCGATCCTGGTGGAGACCGTGGGCCAGGCCCACGGCTTCCTCTACATGCTCTACCTGGTGGCCGCCTTCGACCTGTCCCGCCGGGCCGGCTGGCCGCTGAAGCGGATGGTCCTGGTCATGCTGGCCGGCACGGTGCCGTTCGTCTCCTTCTTCGCCGAGCGCCGGGTCAGCTCCTGGGTGACCGCGGAAGAGACCGGGCGCACGCCGGAGCCGGTCGCCGGCTGACGCCGGTCACCGGTTGGGCCGCCACGGGTCGACCGAGGCGAGCGGGTCCTCCCAGCCGCCGTAGCGGTTGATCTCCCGGGCCCGGCGCAGGGCCCGGGAGACCTGGCCGAACTGCCGCTCGTCGTCGCTGCTGAACAGCAGCACCCGCTCGCCCCGGCGCCGCCCCCACAGCTCGTACGCGGGCGGTCGCCACCGGTCCCCCACCAGCGCGACCAGCACCGGCAGCAGGAACACCAGGCCCAGCACGAGGTACGCCCCCGCGGTGAGCCGTTGCAGCCCGCCGGTGAAGCCGAGCAGCAGGCCGACGCCGCCGATCATGGCGCCGGTGACGACGACGGCCCGCACCGCGACGCGGTCGTGCGGGCCGCGGCCGGTGTGCAGGTGGGTCAGCTCGGTGACCTGCCAGCTGTTGCGGCCGACGGTGAACCGGTCGACCGTGACGATGATCCCGGGTCGGGCGTAGAGGAGGGTGTTCTTCGCTGCGGTCACCGGCGGTGACTGCGGCTGTCGGGTGGCGCCTTGAGGGTTCACGGTTCTACCTCCCACGGCTGGTGCCGGGTCGGCTCCCGTCGACGGGTCTCGCGTCGGTGCCGGTCGGCGGGATTCCCGGCTGCGCGCTTCATTGTGTGGCGCACGTGCCAGCCCCGACGGCGATTTCGGCTCGCGTCCGGGGCGGGCGGCCCCGCGTCCCGTCGCTTCCGGCCACCGTGTCGGTCTTGTCGGCCATAACGGACCAGCGCCCGGCGGCATGCGTCGAGAACGACGAATGGCGCATATCGTCCCAACGCCGGCAATAGCCGCGGCGCCCCGCGCCGAGCCGGGAAAAGTTGATCACTCTACGTGTCCTCGGTGATCAACAATTTCCGTCACTCCGCGAACATTCGACCCAGCTTCAACTGCGCATCACTCCCGCCCCGGGATAGGTTGTCCGGGCCGGCCCGGTCGATCGCCGTCCACCCGGACAGCACCGGCCCGGTGTCGTCGGGGACCTCAGCAGCCCGCGGCGGCCGGTGGGAGAGGAGCCTTCCGCTCTTGTCGTCCCTCAGGAACACGCTGCGCGCCCTGGCGGTCGCCGTGGTGTCGGCCACGCTGCTCGCACCGGCGGTACCCGCCCGGGCCGAACCGTCCCCCGCCGAGCTGACCCGGCGGATCGAGAACTCCTCCACGAAGCTCGAACACGTCGTCGAGGCGTACAACAAGCTCCGCGAGGAGATCAAGGCCAACCAGGCCGCCGTGGCGCGGGTGCAGAGCCGCATCGGTCCGCTGGAGCAGGAGACCGAGCGGAGCCGGGCCGACGTCGGCGAGATGGCGGTGACCGCGTACAAGACCGGCAGCAACCTGACCACCGCCGACGCGCTGCTGCGGCCCGGCGGCGCCGACACCCTGCTGGACCGGCTCGACATGCTGGACCAGCTCACCCGGCAGCGGCAGGCGAAGATCACGAACTTCACCGGCAACCAGCGCCGGCTGCTCGACGAGAAGACCCGGCTGGAGGTCACACTGGGCCGGCAGGCGGCGCAGGCCCGCGAGATGACCGCCGCGAAGAAGCGGATCGAACGCGACCTGGCCGAGCTCTACGAGCTGCGCCGGCAGGCGTACGGGCGGGCCACCGAGAAGCCGGCCGCCCGGCCCGACAGCGCGAAGCAGGCCCCGGCGGTCTCCGGCCGGGCCGGCACCGCGGTGCGGTACGCGTACGGCGCGCTCGGCAAGCCGTACGTCTGGGGCGCCGACGGGCCGAACGGCTACGACTGCTCGGGGTTGACCTCGGCGGCCTGGCGGGCGGCCGGCAAGTCGCTGCCGCACAACACCCGGATGCAGTGGGGCGCGGTGACCCACATCAGCCGCAGCGAGCTGCGCCCCGGCGACCTCGTCTTCTACAGCGGGCTCGGGCACGTGGGCCTGTACGTCGGCGGCGGCCAGGTCATCGACGCGCCGAGCGCCGGTCGCAACGTGCTCAAACGGGGCATGAACCTGATGCCCATCCAGGGCTACGGCCGGGTCCGCTGACCTGGCCCGAGTACGGCGAACGGCCGGCGTCCCCCTATCGGACGCCGGCCGTTCGCCGTTGTTCCTACCCTGCTCAGGCCGCCTGGAGCCCCTCGGCCCTGGCCAGCTCGCGGAGCCGGCCGAGCGCCTGGATCTCCAGCTGACGGATCCGCTCCCGGGAGAGCGAGAACCGCGAGGCCACCTCGGTAAGGGAGTGCTCCCGGCCGTCCTCGAGCCCGTAGCGGGCCCGCATGATGCCGGCCGAACGGTCGTCGAGGTGGTTGAGCAGGCCCTCGATCCGCTGCCGCTCCAGCCCGGTGAGGACGATCTCCTCCGGCGACGGCGCGTCGCTGTCGGCGACCAGGTCACCGAGGTTGGTGTCGCCGTCGTCGCCCACCGGGGTGTCCAGCGAGACGGTGTCCTGCGACCAGCGGACCAGCTCGTTGACCCGCTCGACGGTGACCCCGAGGGCCGTCGCGATCTGCTCCGGCTCCGGGTCGCTGCCCAGCTCACGGGTGAGCTGGCGGGCAACGTTGCGCATCCGGTTGACGTCCTCGACCAGGTGCACCGGCAGGCGCACGGTGCGCTCCTGCTGGGCGATCGCCCGGCTGATCGCCTGGCGGATCCACCAGGTCGCGTAGGTGGAGAACTTGTAGCCGCGCACGTAGTCGAACTTCTCGACCGCCCGCACGAGGCCGGTGTTGCCCTCCTGGATCAGGTCCAGCATGGGCATGCCCGAGCGGACGTAGCGGCGGGCGATCGACACGACCAGCCGCAGGTTGGCCCGGATGAACAGGTCCTTGGCCCGCTCGCCCTCGGCGACCAGGCGTTCCAGGTCGTCCCGGTCGACACCGGCGGGGACGCGGTCCTCACCGAGCAGGTGCTCGGCGTAGAGGCCGGCCTCGATCGCCTTGGAGAGGTCGACCTCCTTGGCGGCGTCCAGCAGTGGCGTCCGGGAGATCTCGTGAAGGTAGACGCCGACCAGGTCGCGCTCCTCGGCAACCTCGTCGGTTCGCATGCCGATGTTCTTGTCCACGTTGCCCACGGTCCCCTCGCTCGCGCCGGTTGCCCGGTTCCTTGCCATCCCCACGTCCATCAGCCCTCCCCCGTAACTTCCGCTGTGCCCACCGGTGCTGACACCTACACAACAGTTGAGACGTGTCGGGGATTCCATGTCGTGAGTCGAAACTGTCACGAATGCCTGATAATCCGCTGAGAGCGCGGTCCATGTTTGCTGTCAGCACCCCATGTGGCGGCTCTCCGGCGGGCACCACACCAGGGGCGGCGGATCGACGTGTCGCCGTCTCCCGATCCATGGCAGCACCGCCCGGTCGGAGGCACAGCGACCCGGGTCACCGTCGCGCTGCGATCCTGGTCACTGCCAGACACGCAGCGGTGGACGGCTCGGTTCATCCACGCCCGTGGTAATACCCCACCCCCCGGTGAACAATCCGCCGCGCCATCGCATGCCCCCGCGTGACGGGGATCGCAGGAAGGGCCGGGCGGGCGGCGGGGCGGGGCAGGACGGGCGGCGGGACGGGGGCGGATCAGGAGGCGAGCAGGGCCAGGGCGCTGCGGACCTGGTCGGCGGAGCGGGCCAGGGCGGCCCGCGCGGCGGACACCTCCACCCCGGAGACGAGCGAGACCAGCGCCACCTTCATGTCGCCGTCGGCCTCGACGAGGGCCCGCCGGCAGATCTCCTCCGAGCAGCCGGTGGCCTCGATCAGGATCGAGATCATCCGGCCCCGCAGCTTGGCGTTGGTGGCGACCATGTCGATCATGAGGTTCGAGTAGACCCGGCCCAGTCGGACCATCACGGCTGTGGAGAACGTGTTCAGCACCAGCTTCTGCGCGGTGCCCGCCTTCATCCGGGTCGACCCGGTGACGACCTCCGGCCCGGTGTCCACCCCGATGAAGACGTCCACCGACCGGGCGGCCTCCGCCTCCGGGTTGGCGCAGAGCAGCACGGTCGAGGCCCCCTTGGCGCTCGCCGCGGCGAGCGCCCCCAGGACGTACGGTGTGCGTCCGCTGGCGGCGAGTCCGACCACGAGGTCCCCCGACCGTACGCAGTCGGCGGCCTCGGCCGCGCCGCCCCGGTCGTCGTCCTCGGCGTCCTCCACCGCCCGCCACATGGCCTCCGGCCCGCCGGCGATGTGCGCGCAGAACCAGTGCCGGGGCGAGTTGAAGGTGGGCGCGAGTTCGGCGGCGTCGAGCACGCCGAGCCGCCCGGAGGTGCCGGCGCCGAAGTAGTGCACCCGGTGCCCGCCGCGCAGGGCGGTCACCGCCAGGTCGACGGTCGCGGCGATCTCGTCGAGGACGGCCGCGACGGCGCCTGGCACCCGCCGGTCCGCCTCGTTGATCACCGTGAGCACGTCGCGGGTCGACATGAGGTCGAGGTCCGCGCTGAGCGGGTTGCGCCGCTCGGTCGGCGCGCCGACCCGGATCACCGGCCGGGCCGCCATCGGAGCCGTCACCTCGTGGGGTTCCACCGCGCCCGCCGTCATGCCCGCCTCCGTCCCGGGCCGATCCGGTGTGACCGGACCGCCTCGGCTGTCGCTTCGAGGGCCTTCCTGGCCCGGGACCGGTTGCGCGCGGCCACCCCGACGAAGAGGCAGTCGACGACGGTGAGCTGGGCCAGCCGGCTCGCCATCGCACCGGAGCGGTAGGTCGTCTCGCGGGCGGCCGTGGTGAGCACGAAGTCGGCCACCTCGGTGATCGGCGACCGGGGGAAGTTGGTGAGCGCCACCGTGGAGGCTCCCCGGGCCCGCGCCTGCTCCAGCACCTCGATCACGTCCGAGGTGGTGCCGGTGTGCGAGATGCCGACGGCGACGTCGCCGCGCCCGAGCAACGCGGCCGACGTCAGCGCGGTGTGCACGTCGGGGAAGTAGAAGGCGGTGCGGCCGATGCGGTGCAGCTTCTGCTGGAAGTCCGAGGCGACGAACCCGCTGGCGCCCGCCCCGTAGACGTCGATCCGGCTGGCCCCCGCGATGGCGTCGACGACCTGCTCGCAGATCGCCGGGTCGAGCTGCTCGGCCGTCTCCTCGACGGCCCGCGCGTCGTTGAAGGCGATGGTCGCGATGATCTGGGCGAGGTCGGCACCGGGCGGAATGTCGCCGCCGACGACCCGGGCGTCCGGCGGCTCGACCCGGCGGGCGGCCTCGGCGGCGAGCCGGATCCGCAGCTGCGGGTAGCCGTCCATGCCGACCGACCGGCAGAAGCGGATGACGGTCGCCTCGGATGTCTCCGCGGCGGTGGCGAGGTCGGTGATCGTCCGACGCGCGGCGTCGGCCGGGTCGGAGACCACCAGCCGGGCGACCCGCTGCTCGGCCGGCGACAACGAGGGGAGCAGGCCGCTGATGTGGACGATCAGCCCACCCGGCTCGTGACTCGCAGAAATCTTCGGACTCTTCGCCACGGATGAAACTTACTTTCACGAGGCGTGAGCGTCAACCATGACTGGGCGTATTGGGAAAAGTACCGCCCGCCCGGACGTGCCGTTTTGCCCGTCGGTGCCATTCCCACGAACGGTGGCCCCTCCCGGCGCGACCCACGCGAGGGCTGCCGGCCCACCGATCCTCCCTCTCCTGGTGCAGACCATGCCACCTCCCGGCCGTGCGCGATGCCCCGGGCACCCGACGGGACCCGTCGGGCAGCCGCCGCCCACACACCGTCCGCGGCCGGCCCGGACGGTCGACCGGTCGGTCGCGACCGACTCGGGCCACGCCACCGCCGATCGCGGCCGGCTCAGGCCCGTCCCGCCGCGCGGCCGGCTCAGAGCCGTCTCCCACCGCGCCTGCGGCGCGTTCAGGCGTCCCGCCGCGCCTGCGGGCCGGTTCAGAGCCGTCCCGCCGCCCGCGCCCGTTCAGACCCTCCCGCCGCGCCCGCGCCGGTTCAGACGGTCAGCCGGGCGATCGCGACCGGTTCCGCCCCCGGCGGGACGGGCACGACGGCAGGTCGACTCCCACTGCCGGCCGGCCAGCCGTCGCGCCCCTCGGCCGGCCGGTCGTCGCGGTCGTCGGCGGACGCCAGCCAACCCGCCATGTATGCCTGGATCTGCCGGGAGACCTCCTCCGGCGGGCGCCCGGCGTCGACCACCACGAAGGTGGGGTACTCCGGCAGCGTCCGGTAGGCGGTGTCCGCGGCGGTCAGGTAGCGCATGCTCTCGTGGTCGGTGCCACGCTGCTCGATCCGCCGGTACGCCTCGGCGGGATCGACGGTCAGCAGGAAGGTCACCTGCGGTCGCGGGAACATCCGGTAGCCGGCCCGGGCCAGCCGCTCCCAGCGCTGCCCCCCGTGCGCCCTGATGCTCGCGTACTGGCAGGCGGAGTAGCGGTCCATGACCGCGACCCGGCCGGTGGCCAGGCAACTGAGCAGGGCGACGGCGATCGCCAGCCAGCGGAGCACGGACTCCACCGCCAACATGCCGTTGCGCCCCACGAGCCGCTGGGCGTCGGGGCGGCCGAGGCGGTGCGCGAGGCGCCCCAGCCAGCGTCGCCCGCCGGCGTTGCGGTGGTAGGTGGCGGGGCGGCCCGCCGCGGTCAGCGCGTCGGCGAGCCGGTGCGCCTGGGTGGTCTTGCCCGAGCCGTCGATGCCGATCAGGGCGACGGCGCGCAATCGGGCCCTGCCGCGCCGCGCCTCCGGTGATCTGGACACTCTCCACAGGCTATCCGACCCGCGCTCGCGTACCCGGGAGTTTTGTGCTGTGTCCTCCCGGTTGACCCCGACCGCGCCGCCTGCCAGGTGTGGCCCGCCGGGATGCCGGGTACCGGAGTTGGATCAGCCGCCCACCACCATCGACGGGAGACGCCAATGGCAGAGCGCGGGGACGAGAGCCTGGTGCACACGCTGAAGAAGGTCGCCGCCGTGCTCAAGCAGGAAGAGATTCCCTTCGCGCTCGGGGGCAGCTTCGCGGTGTACGCCCACGGCGGTCACTCCAGCGAGCACGACGTCGACTTCCTGATCCGCGAGGTCGACGTGGAGCGCTCCCTGGAGGCGCTGGTCGCGGCGGGCTTCACCGCCGAGCGGCCGCCCGAGGACTGGCTGGTCAAGGTCTTCGACGACGGCCGCATGGTGGACCTGATCCACCGGCCGATCGAGACCCCGGTCACCGAGGAGACGTTCGCCGACACGGTCGTACGACCCGTCGACGCGATCCACATGCCGGTGCTCTCGGCCACCCAGCTCATGGTGCACAAACTGCTGAGCTTCTCGCAGCACTACTGCGACTTCGCCCGGGGTCTGCCGCTGGCCCGTTCGCTGCGGGAGCAGATCGACTGGGAACGGGTACGCAAGGAGACGCAGCACTCGCCGTACGCGGAGGCGTTCCTGGTGCTGTTGGACCGGCTGGAGGTGGTGCCGCACTCCGGCACCGGCGAGGGAGAGGGGACACCGTGACCGAGCACCGCGACGTCGCCACCGGACCGCCCGACGAGTACGTCGAGGCCGAGGTCCACCGCCTGCTCACCGAGGACCCGGACGTGGCCGAACAGGGGATCACCGTGGTCCGCCGGGAGCGCGGCCTGATGCTCTACGGCGAGGTCGAGAGCCCGCACCGTCGGGAGGAGATCCTGCGCCGGGTCGCCGAACGCTTCCCGGACGTGCCGATCACCAGTGACATCGGGGTGATCCGCGCGCAGGCGCCCACGGAGATCGAGCAACTGCCCTGAGGAGGTTCCATGGTGATCCGGATCGCCGCCGTGGGCGACGTGCATCTGGACGAGGACGTCGTCGGCCGGTTCCGGCCGGCACTGGACGAGCTGCATGAGCACGCAGACGTGCTGTTGCTCGCCGGCGACCTGACGCGGCACGGCACCGAGGCGGAGGCCCGCTGCGTCGCCACCGAGTTCGGCGGGCTCGGCGTGCCGGTGGTGACGGTGCTCGGCAACCACGACCACCAGTGCGACCAGGTACCGCAGGTGGTCAAGGTGCTCGAGGACGCCGGGATCACCGTGCTGGAGGGCGACGGCGTCGTGCTCGACTGCGCCGGCGGCCGGCTGGGCGTGGCCGGGGTGAAGGGATTCGGCGGCGGGTTCGCCGGCCGCTGCGCCAGCGACTTCGGCGAACCGGAGATGAAGGCCTTCGTCCGGACCACCACCCAGAGCGCGGACGCCCTGTCCGCCGCGCTGCGGGGGCTGGACTGCGACGTGCTGGTGGCGCTGACCCACTATTCGCCGGTGCCGGACACGCTGGCCGGTGAGCCGCTGGAGATCTATCCGTTCCTGGGCTCGTACCAGCTCGGGCAGGCGATCGACTCGGCGCCGACCGCGCTGGCCCTGCACGGGCACGCGCACGCCGGCACCGAGCGGGGCACCACGCCCGGCGGGGTACGCGTCCGCAACGTCGCGCACCCCGTGATCAAGCAGGCGTACAGCGTCTTCCACCTGGGTGACCACCTCGATCAGACACAGGTTTCCGGCGTCGGCGGCTCGGGTATTCAGCAAACATGGAGCTGATTCTCTGGATTCTCGCAGTCGTACTCGTGGTCGCCGGCATCCTCGCGCTGTTCCGGCGGCAGATCCTGTGGGGCGTCGTCCTCATCGTGGTCGGCCTGCTCGTCGGGCCGGGTGGTGTGAGCATCTTCAATTGACGAGGCGGCTACAGGCCGCCGTTCAGGACCCACCGGGGTCGTCGTGCCCGGAACTCCGTCCTCCCGACAGGAGCCTCCGGCCATGACGACCCCGGTGTCGTGCCGTCCGGAGGGTGACGGCGGGTTTACCGCCCTCACTTTGCGGAGATATCTCGGCCATGGAGACGTCTCGGAGCGCTGAACGGACGGGCGGCGCCCGGCAGTGGTGGGCACTGCTCGGCTTCGGGGCGGCGGTGTTCGTCGCCGCGGCGATCGGCGGGCTCGGCGTGCAGGGCACCTCGACCGAGTACGCGGGCCTCGAACAGCCCGCCTGGGCTCCCCCGTCCTGGCTCTTCGGGCCGGTCTGGAGCCTGCTCTACGCGATGATCGCGGTGGCCGGCTGGCTGGTCTGGCGACGGGTCGGCTTCGGCCCGGCCCTCTGGGCGTGGATCACCCAGTTGGTGCTGAACGCGATCTGGACCCCGCTCTTCTTCGGCGCCGGCCGCTACGGGCTGGCGTTCGTCGAGATCCTGCTGATGTGGGTGGCCATCGGCGTGACGGTGGCGCTCTTCCGCCGGGTGTCCCGGCCGGCGACGCTGCTGATGCTCCCCTACTGGGCCTGGGTCACCTTCGCCGCCGCGCTGAACTTCGCCATCTGGCGCCTGAACAGCTGAGCCGACCCGACGACGGCACGGGGCCCCGGCGCGCAGCCGGGGCCCCGTCGCCCGCTCAGCAGCGGGGCACGCCGGGGATGTACCCGTCGTGGCCCGTGTATACGTACGCGTCGGCGATGAAGCGGCCGGAGCCGATCCGGTCCCAGATCGTGCTGGTGCCGTAGGTGCCGGTGACGCTGGTGCCGCTGGTCTGGCAGTGGATGGTCACCTTGGCGCCGTCCGCGACGGTGCCCACCGCGGCGTAGCCGGTGCCCGGGCCGGAGCGGACGGTCAGCGGCGTGCCGCTGGTGTTGACCGTGCCGGAGCCGGAGCTACTGCCGCAGCCGTTGTCGCTGGTGTAGGTCTTCGTGCCCCAGTAGAGGGCGAGCGCGCCGTTGAACCGCACCTGGATGTCGGCGCCGTTGAGCCGCTGCTCGTAGTGCAGGTGCGGGCCGGTGGAGCCGCCGGTGCTGCCGACCCAGCCGATCACCTTGCCGTAGCCGACGGTCTGCCCCACGGAGACGTTGAAGCCGTTGAGGTGGGCGTAGTAGGTGCTGTAGCCGCCGCCGTGGTTGATCCGGACGTACTTTCCGTAGCTGGTGCCGCCCAGATCGGTGACCCGGTCGACGGTGCCCGGGGCGCTCGCCACCACCGGGTCGCCGAGGTCGTCCGTGCGATTGAAGTCCAGCGAATACGCCGGGCTGTGGTTGGTCCGGGTCTGGCCGGACCAGGACTGCCCGCACGGGAACGGCACCTTGAACGTGGGGGCGGCCATCGCCGGGGCCGCCGGAATCAGCGCGCCCACCGCCAGCAGACCGGCCGCCAGCAGGCCCAACCACCGCTTGCCCATCCAACACCTCCTATGTCGAAATCCTTCGATCGGATGGCTCAAGCGTGTCAGAAAATGACATCGATGGAAAGGGGTCGAATTCCCGTGTGGGAGCGCGCCCACCAGGGGGACTACGGGTTTCCGGATTGTTACTTCCTCGTGTCCGGTTAGGGGTGGACCAGGCCAGATGCAAGCGCTTACATGTGGTGACGCCCATCGGACCGGCGCGGGTTCGATCCCTGACGCGCCGGCAAGGAAGGAGAACGGCATGGCGTTTGCCAGATCACGCCAGGCTTTCGCGATCGCCGGCGTACTGGGGCTGGCGCTGAGCGCCACGGCCTGCGGCACCGGCGACGACAAGAAGAGCGACACCGCGGGCTCCGCGGAGTGCGCCGCATACGAGAAGTACGGCGACAACGACGGTAAGAAGGTCACGATCTACTCGTCGATCCGGGACATCGAGGCCGACCGCCTCGCGGAGTCCTGGAAGCAGTTCGAGGACTGCACCGGCATCGAGATCGACCACGAGGGCAGTGGCGAGTTCGAGGCCCAGCTCAACGTCCGGGTCGACGGCGGCAACGCCCCCGACCTGGCGTTCATCCCGCAGCCGGGCCTGCTCAAGCGCTTCGTCGACTCGGGCAAGCTCAAGCCGGTCGGCGCCGACACCAAGAAGATGGCCGAGGAGAACTACCCGGCCGACTGGCTGAAGTACAGCACCGTCAACGGCCAGTTCTACGGCGCCCCGCTCGGCTCCAACGTGAAGTCCTTCGTGTGGTACTCGCCGAAGACCTTCAAGGAGAAGGGCTGGACGGTCCCGACCAGCTGGGACGAGCTGATCAAGCTCAGCGACCAGATCGCGGGCACCGGCACCAAGCCGTGGTGCGTCGGCATCGAGTCGGGTGAGGCCACCGGCTGGCCGGCCACCGACTGGATCGAGGACCTGATGCTGCGGACGCAGACCCCCGAGGTCTACGACCAGTGGACGAGCCACGGCATCCCGTTCAACGACCCGAAGGTCGCCGAGGCCCTCGACAAGGCCGGCACCATCCTCAAGAACGAGAAGTACGTCAACGGCGGCTTCGGCGGCGTGAAGAGCATCGCCACCACCTCCTTCCAGGAGGCCGGCGTGCCGATCACCACGGGCAAGTGCGCGCTGCACCGCCAGGCGTCCTTCTACGCCAACCAGTGGCCGAAGGGCACCAAGGTGGCCGAGGACGGCGACGTCTTCGCCTTCTACTTCCCGGCGATCGACGCCAGCAAGGGCAAGCCGGTGCTGGGTGGCGGCGAGTTCGTCGCGGCCTTCAACGACCGCCCCGAGGTCCAGGCCGTGCAGACCTACCTCGCGTCCGGTGAGTACGCCAACAGCCGCGCCAAGATCGGCGACTGGGTGTCGGCCAACAACAAGCTCGACCTGGCCAACGTCGCCAACCCGATCGACAAGCTCTCCGTCCAGATCCTCCAGGACAAGTCCACCGTCTTCCGCTTCGACGGCTCGGACCTGATGCCGGCGGCCGTCGGCTCCGGGACGTTCTGGAAGGGCATGGTCGAGTGGGTCAACGGCAAGGACACCAAGACGGTCCTCGACGGCATCGAGGGCAGCTGGAAGTGATCTGAACCGGTGGGCCGGTCCGCGTACGCGGGCCGGCCCACCGGCTGATCAGAGACCTGGGAGGGTCGATGGAGTTCGACTTCGCTGAGGAACAGCCGAAGTTCCTCATGCTGATGTACGGGCTGATCGCTTTCGTCGCGGTGGTGGGCGGTCTGCTCCTGCTCCTCGACGTGGTGCCGGCCTGGTTCGCCCGCCGCCGGGAGGAGCAGATCCTTGCCGCCTCCGCGAGCGGCGCCCCGCTCCCCCGCCGGCGCAAGCCGCGCGAGGGCATGTTCGCGCTCTTCTTCCTGCTGCCGACGCTGCTGCTGCTCACCATCGGGCTGGTGGTCCCGGCCATCCGCACCGTGATGCTGTCGTTCATGGACGCGAACAGCAACGACTGGGTCGGGCTGCGCAACTACGGCTGGATGTTCTCCGAGGACTCCATCGTCAGGGTGTTGATCAACACCCTGATCTGGGTGCTCCTCGTGCCGCTGGTGGCCACCTCGTTCGGTCTGCTCTACGCCGTGATGGTGGACAAGGCCCGCTTCGAGGCGGTGGCCAAGTCACTGATCTTCCTGCCGATGGCGATCTCCTTCGTCGGCGCGAGCATCATCTGGAAGTTCGTCTACGCCTACCGGGGCGACGGGCAGGAGCAGATCGGCCTGCTGAACCAGATCGTGGTCAGCCTCGGCGGCGAGCCGAAGCAGTGGCTGCTGGACTCACCGCTGAACACCCTGCTGCTGATCGTGATCATGGTCTGGATCCAGGCCGGTTTCGCGATGGTGGTGCTCTCCGCCGCGATCAAGGCGATCCCGGCCGACATCGTGGAGGCGGCCCGCCTCGACGGGGTCACCCCCTGGCAGATGTTCTGGCAGATCACCATGCCGAGCATCCGGCCGGCGCTGATCGTGGTCGTGGTGACGCTGTCGATCGCCACCCTCAAGGTCTTCGACATCGTCCGGACCGGCACGAACGGCAACTACGACACCAGCGTGATCGCCAACGAGATGTACAACCAGGCGTTCCGGTACGGCCAGAACGGGCAGGGCTCGGCCCTGGCGGTCTTCCTGTTCGTCCTGGTGATCCCGATCGTGATCTACCAGATCCGCAACCTCCGTCAGCAGCGGGAGGGCTGAGATGACCACCGCAACGCCCACCGTCGCCGCCGGCACCCAGAAGACCGACGGCCGGGGCACCAGCGCCGCCGGACGGGTCCGCAAGCGGCTGAACAGCCGTACCGCGACCATCGTCTCGATCGTCATCGCGGTGCTCTGGACCATCCCCACCTTCGGCCTCTTCATCTCCTCGGTGCGGCCGGAGGACGAGATCAAGTCCAGCGGGTGGTGGACCTTCTTCACCAGCCCGTCGTTCACCCTGGAGAACTACCAGGAGGTGCTGTTCGGCCGCTCCTCGTCGTCCGGGCAGCTCGCCAGCTACTTCATCAACTCGCTGGCGATCACCATCCCGTCGGTGCTCTTCCCGCTCGCCTTCGCGGCCCTGGCCGCGTACGCGCTCGCCTGGATCAACTTCCGGGGGCGGGACTGGATGTACATCGCGATCTTCGCGTTGCAGATCGTGCCGCTTCAGATGGCCCTGGTGCCGCTGCTGAAGTTCTTCTCCACCGGCGTCACCATCGCCGGCGTCACCGTCATGCCGGCCTGGGACCTGGTCGACGAACAGAAGTTCGCGCAGGTGTGGTTCGCGCACACCTGCTTCGCGCTGCCGTTCGCCGTCTTCCTGCTGCACAACTTCATCTCGCAGCTCCCGGGTGACCTGATGGAGGCCGCCCGGGTCGACGGGGCCACCCACCCGAAGATCTTCCGCAGCATCGTGCTGCCGCTGATCACCCCGGCGCTGGCCGCGTTCGGCATCTTCCAGTTCCTCTGGGTCTGGAACGACCTGCTGGTCGCGCTGATCTTCGCCGGTGGCGGCAACGAGACCGCCCCGCTCACCGTCCGGCTGGCCGAGATGGCCGGCACCAGGGGCAACGAGTGGCAGCGGCTCACCGCCGGCGCGTTCGTCTCGATCGTCGTACCGCTGATCGTCTTCCTGTCCCTCCAGCGCTACTTCGTGCGCGGCCTGCTCGCCGGCAGCGTCAAGGGCTGAGGCGTCTCCGCCGCCGCCGGTGACCCGGCGGCGGCGGAGCTTGGCGGAGCGGGGGGTACGTGACGAAGATCGACGATGTCGCACGCCTGGCCGGGGTCTCCACCGCCACCGTGTCCCGGGCGCTGCGGGGGTTGCCGACGGTCTCGGCCGCGACCCGGCGCCGGGTGCTCGCGGCGGCCGAGCAACTGGAGTACGCCGTCTCGCCGAGCGCCTCGCGGCTGGCCGGCGGACGCACCGGCACCGTCGCCGTCGTGGTCCCCCGCATCACCCGGTGGTTCTTCGGCACCGTCGTGGAGGCGGTCGAGGACCTCCTCCAGCAGGCGGGCTACGACCTGCTGCTCTACAACCTCGGCGGGCGCGAGCAGGTGCGCCAGCGGGTGCTGCGCACCGCCAACCTGCACAAGCGCGTCGACGCGATCATGCTGGTCGCCACGCCGCTGCGACCCGCCGACCTGACCGCCCTGACGAAGCTGAAGCTGCCCGGGGTGACCATCAGCTCCGGCACGGTGGTGCCCGGCTGGCCCTGCGTACGCATCGACGACGTGGGCGTCGCGCGCACCGCCACCCGGCACCTGCTCGACCTCGGCCACCGCAGGATCGCGCACATCTCCGGCGATCCCGACGACGAGCTGGCCTACACCACCCACCTCGACCGGCGGCGCGGCTACCGGGAGGCGCTCGCCGACGCCGGCATCGACCCGGACCCCTGCCTCGACGTCGAGTCGCAGTTCACCATCAACGGCGGTACGCGGGCCACCGAGGAACTGCTGCGGCGCGGCGACCCGCCCACGGCGATCTTCGCGGCGTGCGACGAGATGGCGATGGGGGCGATGACCGCGCTACGCGACGCCGGCCTGCGGGTGCCGCAGGACGTCAGCGTGATCGGCGTCGACGACCACGACCTGGCCAGCGTCCTCGGGCTCAGCACGATCGCCCAGCCCGCAGCGGAACAGGGTCGCCTCGCGGCGCGGATCCTGCTCGACCCGCTGCACGGCGGCGCCCGGTCTTCGTGGGGCGGCCCCTACCTCGACACGCCCGGGGAGCCGGTGATCCTGCCCACTCGCCTGATCGTGCGTGAATCGACGGCGGCACCCCGGGCACACTAACGGGAAACCGCCGCCGCCCGGCAGCGCCCGACCGTCCGGCTCGACACACGGGAGAAGGCCCTGAACAGCAACCCGACGCACCAGGACACGCCCGCCGGCCCCGCCACCGGTTGGTGGACCAGGGCCACCATCTACCAGGTCTACCCGCGCTCCTTCGCCGACTCCGACGGCGACGGCATCGGTGACCTGCCCGGCATCACCGCCCGCCTGGACCACTTCGTGGAGCTGGGCGTGGACGCGCTCTGGCTGTCGCCGTTCTACCCGTCGCCGCAGGCCGACGCCGGGTACGACGTGGCCGACTACCGGGACGTGGACCCGCTCTTCGGCACCCTCGCCGACGCCGACCGGCTGATCGGCGGGGCGCACTCGCGGGGCCTGCGGGTCATCGTCGACCTGGTGCCCAACCACACCTCGTCGGCACACCGGTGGTTCGCCGCCGCGCTCGCCGCCGCCCCCGGCAGCCCGGAGCGCGACCGCTACGTCTTCCGCGACGGCCGCGGCCCGGACGGCGCACAGCCGCCCAACGACTGGCAGAGCGTCTTCGGCGGGCCGGCCTGGACCCGCGTCACCGAGGCCGACGGCAGCCCCGGCCAGTGGTACCTGCACCTGTTCGACGCCGGCCAGCCCGACCTCAACTGGGACAACCCGCAGGTGCGGGAGGAGTTCCTGGACGTGCTGCGGTTCTGGCTGGACCGGGGTGTCGACGGCTTCCGCGTCGACGTGGCGCACGGCCTGATCAAGCAGGCCGACCTCGCCGACTGGCAGGAGCCGCAGGAGATCCTCTCCGGCCAGGAGGTCGACAAGCCGCGCCCACCGATGTGGGACCAGGACGGCGTGCACGAGATCTACCGGGAGTGGCGGCGCCTGCTGGACGGCTACCCGGACGAGCGGATCCTCGTCGCCGAGGCGTGGGTGGAGCCGGCCGAGCGGCTGGCCCGCTACGTCCGCCCCGACGAGATGCACCAGGCGTTCAACTTCGAGTACCTGCTCGCCTCCTGGACCGCGCCGGCCCAGTACGCGGTCATCACCCGCTCGCTGGAGGCCACCGACGCCGTCGGCGCCCCGACCACCTGGGTGCTCTCCAACCACGACGTGGTGCGGCACGCCTCGCGACTGGGGCTGCCGATCGGCGTCAAGCGGCCCAACGGCATCGGCGCCGGCGACCCGCAGCCCGACGCCGCGCTCGGTTTGCGCCGGGCCCGGGCAGCCACCCTGCTGATGCTCGCCCTGCCCGGCTCGGCCTACCTCTACCAGGGCGAGGAGCTGGGCCTGCCGGAGCACACCACGATGCCCGACGAGGCCCGGCAGGACCCGACCTGGGCGCGCAGCGGCCACACCGAGCGGGGCCGGGACGGCTGCCGGGTGCCGATCCCGTGGGAGGCCGACGCACCGTCGTACGGCTTCGGGCCGACCGACGCGAGCTGGCTGCCGCAGCCGTCGAGCTGGGCGGAGTACGCCCTGGACCGGCAGCGGGACACGCCCGGCTCGACGTACGAGCTGTACCGCACGGCGCTGCGGTTGCGCCGCGAGCACCGGCTCGGCGAGGGCCCGCTGGAGTGGCTCGCCTCCGGCGACGAGGTGCTCTCGTTCCGCAACGGTGGGCTGACCGTGCTGACCAACTTCGGTGACGCCCCCGTGCCGCTGCCCGCCGGGTCCGAGCTGGTGCACGCCAGCGCCCCGCTGGACGACGACGGCGCCGTCGGGACCGACGTGACGGTCTGGGTCCGCCCGGCCTGACGCGACAGGGGCCCCCCGGGCAGCGCCGCACGCTGCCCGGGGGACCCTCCCCGTGCCCCGGTCGGGCCGGCCCGTACGCCTACAGGCGCTCGGCGCGCTCGTGCAGCAGGTCGCGGACGGCGGCGATGTCGTCCGGCGAGGTCCGCGAGGCCAGCCAGTACATGACGCCCGTCGGGATGAAGAAGAGCTGGAAGGCCGCCAGCCCGACGGCGTAGTTCAGCGGCGGCGGGAAGGCCGCCCGCAGCCCGTGGAAGGCCACCCCGACCAGCCCGTTGCCGGCCGCCCGGCCGACGCCGTTGACCAGGTTGCCCAGGCTGTAGACGGTGCCCCGGTGCTCGGGCGGGTTGACGTCGGCGATCAGGGCGAACCAGTTCGGCGAGTTGGCCGAGGTGAGGGCCAGGGCCACCACGGCGGTCAGCAGGCTCAGCCCGACCGTCGGCTCGGTGACCACGCTGCCCAGCACCGCCCGGACCACCGCTCCGGTGCCGGCGCCGTCGGGCACGTCGATGCGGATCGGCACGAAGAAGAGCGCCAGGTAGAACGGCAGCGCCGCGAGGATGCCCACCGCGGCGACCAGCGCCCGACCCCGGGGCGTACGCCGTTGCAGCGCGTCGCCCACCAGCCCGCCCACGATGGAGAGCACCCCGCCGAGCTGGAACAGGGTGGCGAAGACGCTGCCCACGACCACGGCGGTGGCGGCGGAGTAGCCCTGGTCCTCGGCCCGCTCGGCGAAGAGCACCGGCAGCCAGACCAGCGACCCGAACGCCGCCTGCGCGGTGAGGCCCTGGAGGACCAGCCAGCGGTTCGTCCGCCGGCTCAGGATCCTCGGCAGGTCCGCCCGGCTGATCCGGTAGTCGTACTCGGCGCCGGTGGCCAGCGCGTCGGCCAGTTCCGGCTCGCTCTGCCCGCGCCGGATGTCGTAGGTGAACAGGTAGGCGACGGTCGCCGCGACGCCGACCACCGTCAGCAGCAGGAACGGCCGCCGCCAGTCGGCGGCCCCGAGCAGCCCGCCGACCAGCGTGCCGGCGAGCGTGCCGACGCCCTGGGACAGCCCCCAGAAGCTCATCACCAGCCCCCGGCGGCGGGGCGAGATCAGGTCGGTGACGACCGAGAACCCGACCGACCCGACCGCGCCCAGGCCGACCGCCGCCAGGATCTGCGCCGCCAGGAAGGCCGGATAGTTCGCCGCGAGCGCGCTGCCGCCCGTGCCGAGCGCCCAGATGAGGGTGCCGACCATCAGCAGCGGCTTGCGGTTCGCGCGATCGCCGACGTACGCCCAGCCGACGGCGGCCACGGCGCTGGCCAGGAAGCTCACGGCGGTGACCAGGCCGAGCAGCCGCTGCGGTACGTCGAAGGCGGCGGAGATGGGCCCGTACAGCGGGGGGACCAGGCCGATCGCCACGTTGTCCAGCGAGGCGAGCAGCACGAAGACCACGACGCTGTAGAACCGGTGCGCCGACGTGCCGCCCCGGGCCCGCGCCGGCCCACCCCTGGTCAAGGTCATGTTCGGCAGCCAACCAGGATCAGGTCACGAGCGGGTGACGACGCGCGGGCGCGCCGCAGCGCTCAGAGATAGCCGCCGATCGCGGGCGGGGCGGCGGGCGCGACCGGCGTGCCCGCGCGCAGCGCGTACAACTCGGCGAGGGTGGCGCCCCGCGACGGCACCTGCGCCGAGGTGCCCAGCCAACCGGCCGCCTCCTCGTACGACAGCGGGCCCACCTCGATACGGGCCAGGCAGCGCCCCGGGCGGACCACCGCCGGATGCAGCCGGGACAGGTCCTCGTTCGTGGTGATCGCGACGAGCACGTCGCGCCCCTGCCCGAGCAGCCCGTCGGTGAGGTTCAGCAGCCGGGACAGGGCCTGCCCGGCGGCCTGCTTCGCCTCGCCCCGGATCAGCTCGTCGCAGTCCTCCAGGATGAGCAGCCGCCACCGGCGGCCCGTGCCCTGCTCGCCGTCCTCGTCCCCGACCGCCACCTCGGACAGGTACGCCGTGTCCGCGAAGAGCACGTCCGGGTCGAGTACGGCGTCGACCTGGCACCAGTCGCGCCACTGCCGGGCGAGGGCGCGCAGCGCGGTGGTCTTTCCCGTCCCCGGTGCCCCGTGCAGCAGCACCAGCCGGCCGGAGAGGCGCTCCGGGGTGGTCGCCATCAGCGCGTCGAGCGCCTCGCGGGCCGCCGCGGTGTAGTTCGGCCGGATCGCCGCCCAGTCCGGCGCGGCGATGGACCGGACGTCGCGCTGGCTGCCCCGGCGGGGGTTCTGGTGCCAGAAGCCGATCCGGCCGGCGCCCGGGTCCTCCGGCTCGGCGGCGCCGTCGACGATCCGGTCGAGGGCCGACCGGCCCACCTCCTCGGACACCGCCGTGACCGTCACCTCGGCGCCGCGCCCCTTCCAGGTGACCACCCGGGCCGTCCAGCCGTCGCCGGCCAGCAGCCGGGACCGCTGCCGGTTCTCGACCGCCGTGCGCAGCAGCCGCCCGTCGGGGGCCGTCAGCGGCGCGTCGGGGCGCACCCGGGAGAGCCGGACGGTGTGCGACCACGGGTGCCGGCCGGTGACGAAGTCCGCCAGGACCAGTGCGTCGATGACGTCGCAGGGGGTGTCCGCGTCGTCGTACTGGAGCATCGAGGGGATGCCGGTGCCGGGTGCCGCGTCCGTTTCGGGGGTGGTCCGCATCCGTCGATGATCGCGAGCCGGCGCGCGCCCGTACAGTCGTTTACCCCGCCACGGCGTCGACCCGGTCGAGGAAGTGTTCGCGGGCGGCGGCGTACCGCTCCCGGACGGCGGGGACGGGGGCGTCCGCGTACTCCTCGGTGCCCGCGACGGACCACGCGGGGGGCGCCGCGCCGCCCAGGGCGACCCAGGCGGCCTGGCGGGCGGCGCCGTCGGCGACGTACTCGCCGGGCGGCGGGACGACCACCGGCACCCCGAGGACCTGCGGGGCGATCCGGCGCACGGCCACCGACCGGGCTCCGCCGCCCACGAGGATCACCCGGCGGACCGTGGCGCCCTGGGCGGTGAGCGCGTCGAGCCCGTCGGCGAGGGCGCAGAGCAGCCCCTCGACGGCGGCGCGCGCCAGGTGGGCCGCCGTCGAGGTGCGCAGGGTCAGCCCGTGCAGGGCACCGGACGCCAGCGGCCGGTCGGGCGTCCGCTCGCCCTCCAGGTAGGGCACCATGACCAGCCCGTCCGCGCCAGCGGGGGCGGCGAGCGCCAGCCCGGCCAGCTCGTCCAGGTCGACCCGGAGCATGGCGGCAGCGGCGTCGAGCACCCGGGCCGCGTTGAGCGTGCAGACCAGGGGCAGGAAGCGGCCGGTGGCGTCGGCGAAGCCGGCGACCGTGCCGCTCGGGTCGGCGGCCGGGGCGTCGGCGACGCTGAACACGGTGCCGGAGGTGCCGATCGAGAGGACCACGTCGCCCGGGCCCGCGCCGACGCCGAGCGCTGCGGCGGCGTTGTCCCCGGTGCCGGGGCCGAGCACCGCCCCACCGGCGGGCAGCCCCGGCAGGACGTCGGGGCGTACGTGGCCGGCCGGCTCCGCCGGGCCGAGCACCGCCGGCACGTGCGGCCGCCGGCCGAACGCCCGCTCCAGCAGGTCGAGCCGGTAGTCGCCGGTGCCCGGGGACCAGTAGCCGGTGCCGCTGGCGTCGCCCCGGTCGGTGCGCAGCGCCGCCAGGTCGGGCGCGCCGGACAGCCGCCAGGTCAGCCAGTCGTGCGGCAGGCAGACCGCCGCCACCCGGGCGGCGCGCTCCGGCTCGTGCCGTGCCAGCCAGCGCAGCTTCGTGGCGGTGAAGCTCGCCACCGGCACGCTGCCCACCGCGTCCGCCCAGAACCGGCGGCCCACCTCCCCGCCGCCGGCCTCCTCGACCAGTTCGGCGGCGGCCCCGGCGGAACGCGTGTCGTTCCACAGCAGCGCCGGCCGGACCACGTCGCCCGCCTCGTCGAGGCAGACCATGCCGTGCTGCTGGCCGGCGACGGAGACCGCCGCCACGTCGGCCAGCCCGCCGGCGGCGTCGACCGCCGCGCCCAGCGCGGACCACCACGCCGCCGGGTCGACCTCGGTGCCGTCCGGGTGCGGCGCCCGGCCCTGCCGCAGCAGCGCGCCGGTCTCCGCGTCCCGGACGACGACCTTGCAGGACTGGGTCGAGGAGTCGACCCCCGCGACGATCGGCATCGCCGGCGGCCCTCAGCGGGCGCCGAGCAGGTGCTCGACGGCGAGCTGGTTGAGCCGGACGAAGCCGAAGCCCTTCGCGGCGGCCGCGTCGACGTCGAACTCCTCGAACGCGGACCGGTCGGCGAGCAGGTCGGCGTAGCCCTCCCCCGGCGCCAGCGTCGGCGTGCCCAGGTCGGCGACCCGGCTGGCGGCCAGCGCCTCGGCGACCTCCGGGTCGGCCCGGAACGCCGCCGCCCGCTCCTTGAGCAGCAGGTAGGTGCGCATGTTCGCCTCCGCCGACGCCCAGACGCCGGTCAGGTCCTCGGTGCGCGAGGGCTTGTAGTCGAAGTGCCGGGGACCGTCGTACGCGGGCCCGCCGCCGGGGCCGCCGTGCTCCAGCAGGTCGACGAGGGCGAACGCGTTCAGCAGGTCGCCGTGGCCGAAGACGAGGTCCTGGTCGTACTTGACGCCGCGCTGGCCGTTGAGGTCGATGTGGAACAGCTTGCCCTGCCAGAGCGCCTGGGCGATGCCGTGGGCGAAGTTCAGGCCGGCCATCTGCTCGTGCCCCACCTCCGGGTTGAGCCCGACCAGCTCGGGGCGGGCCAGGGTGGAGATGAAGGCCAGGGCGTGCCCGACGGTGGGCAGGAGGATGTCGCCGCGCGGCTCGTTGGGCTTGGGTTCGAGGGCGAAGCGCAGGTCGTAGCCGGAGTCGACGACGTACTGGCAGAGCACGTCGACGGCCTCGCGGTAGCGGTCCAGGGCGGCGCGCACGTCCTTGGCGAGGTCGTACTCGGCGCCCTCCCGGCCGCCCCACATCACGAAGGTGCGGGCGCCCAGCTCCGCGGCGAGGTCGACGTTGCGCAGCACCTTGCGCAGCGCGTAGCGCCGCACGTCGCGGTCGTTGCTGGTGAAGCCGCCGTCCTTGAAGACGGGGTGGGTGAAGAGGTTGGTGGTCACCATCGGGACCACCAGGCCGGTCTCGTCGAGCGCCTTGCGGAAGCGGGCCACGTGCTGGTCGCGGGTGGCGGCGTCCGCGCCGAAGGGGATCAGGTCGTCGTCGTGGAGCGTGATCCCGTACGCGCCCAGCTCGGCGAGCCGGTGCACCGCCTCGACCGCGTCCAGCTCGGGCCGGCTGGCGTCGCCGAACGGGTCGCGGCCCTGCCAGCCCACCGTCCAGAGGCCGAAGGAGAACTTGTCGGCGGGAGTGGGACGGGGTGCCATGGCAGACCTCCGGGGTGTCGTCCGCTATTTGTTCAGTGGTTGAATTATTTGGCCGGCCTGTGGCAGTGTCAAGGGGTGACCCGACCCGACGCCCCGCCCGGGCCCGTACGCCAGGGCAGCCTGCGCGAGTGGAACCTCGCCGTGGTGCTCGGCCGGATCGCCGCCGCCGACCGCCCGCCCTCCCGGGCCGAGCTGGCCGCCGGCACCGGCCTCACCCGGGCCACGGTCTCGGCCGTCGTGGAGGACCTGCTCGCCGGCCGGCTGGTCGCCGAGGCGGAGCCGACACCGCGCACCGGCGCGGGCCGGCCGTCGAGGGGCCTGGTGCTCGCCACCGACGGGCCGGCCGGGCTCGGCCTGGAGATCAACGTCGACTACCTGGCCGCCTGCGTGGTGGACCTCGCCGGCCGGGTCCGCCACCACACCGTGCGCCGCGCCGACCTGCGGCCCCTCTCCCCCGCCGACGCGCTCGCCCGGCTCACGGACCTGGCCGCGCACGCCCGCGCCGACGCCACCCGCGAGGGGCTGACCCTGGCCGGCGCGGCCCTCGCGGTGCCGGGCCTGGTCGACGACGCCGGCCTGGTCCGCCTCGCGCCGAACCTCGGCTGGCGCGACGTGCCCGTACCGGCACTGCTCGGGAAGGGGCCGCCGCTGACCGCGCACGTCGACGGCGTGCCGCCGCTGGTGGTCGACAACGAGGCCAACCTCGCCGCGCTGGGTGAACTGCACGCCGGTCCGGCCGGCCGGCCCAGCTTCCTGCACGTCTCCGGCGAGGTCGGCATCGGCGCCGGGATCGTGCTCGACGGTGCCCTCTACCGGGGTGCGCGCGGCTGGAGCGGCGAGATCGGTCACCTCCCGATCCGGCCCGACGGCCCGCCCTGCCGGTGCGGCAGCCGGGGCTGCCTGGAGACGTACACCGGTCAGGAGGCCATCCTCGCGGCGGCCGGCCTCGCCGGCGCGGACCTGCCGGCGGACACCGCGACGACCCGGCTGGCCGAGCTGGCCGGGGCCGGCGACCCCGCGGCGCTGCGGGCCCTGGCCGGGGCCGGGACCGCCCTGGGCGTCGCCGTCGCCGGCGTGGTGAACCTGCTGGACCTGGACACCGTGGTGCTCGGCGGCGGATACGCCCCGCTGGCGCCGTGGCTGCGCCCGCCGGTGCTCGCCGAGATCTCCCGGCGGGTGCTCACCGCGGCCTGGTCCCCCGTCACCGTCCGCCCGGCGGCCCTCGGCGCCGCCGCCGCGGCCGTCGGCGGGGCCGGTTCGGTGGTCCGCCGGATCCTGGCCCGACCGGCCGGCTGGCTGGCCCGCCCGACCTGAGTCCCGTTCCTCCGATGGCGGCGCGGCTTCGCCTCGGTACGCTTGCCCCGAGGCAACGAACCACATCCGAGGAGTGCACGACCAGCATGCGCACAGGTCGACAGACCGGGGTGCCCGGCGAGCGGCGGTGACCACCGCTTCCCGAGGCGGTGTCACGGGCCCGGCCGACGGCGGGCGACCCGCCCACCCCCACCCCGGCCGCTCCCCCGGCACCGCGCCGCCGGCCGATCCCCGGCTCACCCGCGAGGTGCTCGACGGGCTCACCGAGGCGGTCGTGACGGTCGACCGGGCGGGGCTGGTGACGCTGGTCAACGCGACGGCCACCGCACTGCTCCCCGAGCTCACGCCCGGCACGGACCTGCGCGCCTGCCCGGTGCCGGCCGTGGCGCGGGCGGTCAGCGCCGGGGCGGACGGTTTCGACACCGAGCACGGCGGTCGCCGCCTGCGTGGCGTACGGCGCGACCTGGCCGACGGGCGGCACGCCTGGTACGTGCGGGACGTCACCGAGGAACACGCGCGCACCGAGGCGCTGCACGTCGAGCGGTCCCGCACGGTGTTCCTCGCCCAGGCCGGCAACCGGCTCGGGCTCTCCCTCCAACGCGAGCAGACGCTGCGCACCGCCACGACCCTGCCCGTGCCCTACCTCGCCGACCTGGCTCTGGTGGTGCACCTGCCGCCCCCGCCGGCGGCGGATCAGCCGCACTGGATCCGGTACGACGGGACCGAAGCCGCCCCGGCGACAGGCCTGGCGACGTGGTCGTTGACCGGCTCGCTGCCCGGTCTGGCCGAGGCGCTGGCCGGCCACGCGGTGGGCCCGGCCCCCTGGCCGGACGCGGAGGCGGCCGACCCGGCCACCGTGCTGCCGGCCGACTTCGGCCGCCCCGGCACCGTGCTGGTCAGCCCGATGCGGGGCGCCGGGCGCACCATCGGCGCCCTGGTGCTGGTCCGCCGCGCCGGGCGTGCCGGCTTCGACGGCCGCGACGTCGAGCTGGCCCGGCAGTTCGCCACCCGCGCGGGCACGGCCCTCGGCGCCGCGGACCTCTACGGCGAGCAGGTCCACCTGGCCCGGGTGCTCCAGCACAGCCTGCTCCCGCCCGACCTGCCGGTCGTACCGGGCGCCGCCCTCGCCGGCGGTTACCGGGCGGCCGGCGACCGGCTGCGCATCGGGGGCGACTTCTACGACGTGTTCCCCGTCCCCGGGGGCGCGATCTTCGCGCTCGGCGACGTGGCCGGCAAGGGCGTCGGCGCGGCCGTGCTCACCGGTCGGGTCCGCCAGTCCCTGCGGACCCTGCGCCTGGTCGAGCAGCGGCCCCTGGAGCTGATGCGGCTGCTCAACCAGGCGCTCCTCGACGCCCCGGACGCCGCCCGCCGCAGCCAGTTCACCACCCTGCTGCTCGGCACCCTCGACGGCGCGGCCGACGGCGGGTTCACCGTCCGGATCGCCGGCGGCGGCCACCCGTCCCCGCTGCGCGTACGCGCCGACGGCGGGGTCAGCCCCGTCGCGGTCGGCGGGATGCCGGTGGGCGCGCTCGCCGCCGCCCGCTTCGCCGAGGCCGAGTTCCGCCTCGCCCCCGGTGAGCTGCTCTTCGCCTACACCGACGGGGTGATCGAGGCGCGGGGCGGCCCCGACGGTCAGGAGATGTTCGGTGAGGAACGGCTGCACGCGGCGCTGGCCGCGGCCGCCGGGTCGACGCCGGCGGAGCTGGTCGACCGGCTGCTGGAAGCCCTCGACGAGTGGCTCGACGGGCAGAGCCAGGACGACATCGCGATGCTGGTCGTCGCGGCGGCGCCGGCCTGACCCGCCCTCGTGCCGAGCTGCAGCGCCCGACGGTGCTGGGCAGGACCACGTCGGCCGCCGTGCTGCCGGAAACGTGACGGCCTGGTCGTGGGCGCCCGGGTCAGGCCGTCCTGGCCACCCGCGGCCCGTTTTCGGACCGCTCCTGCGTCGGCAGGCTTGCCGGGCGCTCCCTCGGCACGCCCGGCCAGGGGCCGGTCTCCTCGACGGACTCCACGGACGCGTCGCGGTGGCGCGCCGCCTCGTCGAACTCCCGCATGCCCCGCAGCAGGGCCTGCCGCCCCTCGGGGGTCATGTCGGCGAGGATCGCCGCGAGCTGCTGGCGCCGGTCGTCCCGCAGCTCCGCGAGGAGCCGGCGCGCCTCCGGGGTGAGGTGCAGCGCGATCTCCCGCCGGTCGAACCGGCCGGGCTCGCGTTCCAGCATGCCCGCCGCCACGAGGCGGTCGCAGAGTCGGCTGGCGGAGGAGAGCAGCATGTCGAGCCCGGTGGCCAGGCGGCGCAGGTTGATTCCCTCGTGCTGCTCGACGAGCATGATCGCGCGCAACTGCGCGCCCGAGACCCGGCTGGTCGTGCGCTCGCGCGCGGCCTCCCAGACCGTCAGCAGGGCACCGGCCACCGCGTCGAGCTCGACGGCCATACTCGTCTCGGGTCCGTAGGGACCGTGTACTTCCGCCATGGTGGGCCCGAGACTACTCCGAATCCACTGGTCTGGGCTCGTGATGAAGGAGCGATGATGAGCGAACCGGTCAACCGGGCACGGCACGTCCTCAACGAGGCGCCCGCCGATCTCCTGCTGGACCGGATCGCCGACGTCCTGGCCGCGGGCTACGGGACGACCCGGGTGGAGCTGCTCCAGGTCGACTACCGGCTGGCCGCCCTGCTGCCGCTGCTCGGGGACGAGCCCGTCACCGCACCAGGGCATCCCGCCTGGCGCTGCTTCGACCACCAGACCCCGATCGTCGCCGACGACACCGGCTACCTCCCCGTGTCGATGCGCGGTGAACGCCGGGGCGTACTGGTGGTGGCCCCCGTGCCGACGCGACCGGGCGCGCTCGACGAGCTGACGGAGATCGCGACCGCGCTCGCCCACGAGATCGCCGCCGTCACCGAGGGCACGGACGTGTACCGGATGGCAAGCCGCAGCAGGCGGCTCACCCTCGCCGCCGAGATGCAGTGGGAGCTGCTCCCCGGCCGCAGCCGGACCCGCCCGTCGTTCCGCCTCGCCGGGCAGCTGGAACCGGCGTACGCGGTACGCGGCGACAGCTTCGACTGGTCCGACGACGGCACCCGGGTCTGGTTGTCGACCATCAACGGCACGGGCGAGGGGGTGGCCGCCGCGATGCTCACCTCGCTCGCCACCCACGCGCTGCGCAACGCCCGCCGGTCCGGGCTCGGCCTCGCCGACCAGGCCGCCCTCGCCGACCAGGCCGTCTACGACCTGCACCGGGGCGACCGGCACATCGCGGCGCTGCTGATGGAGCTCGACCTGCGCTCGGGGCGGCTCACCGTCGTCGACGCCGGGTCGCCCCGCCTGGTGCTGCTGCGCGACGGGGACGTGCGGGAGCTGCCGTTGGAGGCGCAGTTCCCGCTCGGCATGTTCGAGGCCACCGACTACCAGGAGCAGTGCTTCGAGTTGTGCCGCGACGACCGGCTCTTCGTGGTCAGCGACGGCGTCATCGACGCCACCGGGCAGAGCGTCCGGTACGGCGAGAGCGCGCTGGACCGGTTCCTGCGCCGGACCGGGCCGATGGAGCCGCTGGACGCCGTCCGCTCGCTGATCGGCGACCTGCGTGCGTTCGTCGCCGGCGACCTGATCGACGACGCGGTGGTGGTCTGCCTCGACTGGACGGGCCCGCAGGACTGAGCGGGCTCAGTACGCCCCGCGACTGTTGACCACCGCGCCGAAGGTCTTCCACAGGATCGTCAGGTCGGCCGCGAGCGACCAGTTCTCCACGTAGTAGAGGTCGAGCCGGATGCCGTCCTCCCAGCTCAGGTCGGACCGGCCGCTGACCTGCCAGAGCCCCGTCATGCCCGGCTTGACCAGCAGGCGGCGGGCCACGTCGCCGTCGTAGCGGGCCACCTCCGAGGGCAGCGGCGGACGGGGACCGACCAGGCTCATGTGCCCGAGCAGGACGTTGACCAGCTGTGGCAGCTCGTCCAGCGACCACTTGCGCAGCAGCCGCCCGATCCGGGTCACCCGCGGGTCGTCGCGCATCTTGAACATCAGGCCGTCGGTCTCGTTGCGGGCGGCCAGCGCGGCCAGCAGGGCGTCGGCGTTGACCACCATGGTGCGGAACTTGTAGACGCCGAACTCCCGCCCGCCCTGCCCGACGCGGGTCTGCCGGAACAGTACCGGGCCCCGGCTGTCGATCTTGATGGCCAGCGCGACGGCGGCCAGCAACGGCAGCAGCAGCGTCAGGGCCACTGAGGAGACGGCCCGGTCAACGAAGCCCTTGACCAGCTTGCGGGCCCCCCGGAACTCCGGCGCCTCGACGTGGATCAGCGGCAGCCCGGCGACCGGCCGGGTGTGGATGCGCGGGCCGGCGACGTCGGTCAGCGCCGGGGCCACCACCAGGTCGATGCCGGTGCCCTCCAGCTGCCAACCCAGGCGCCGCAGCCGGGTGGCGGTCAGCTCGCCGGAGGCGGTCACCGCGACGGTGTCCGCGCCGATGGCGGTGGCCGCCTCGGGGATGCCCCGGAACGAACCGACCACCGGCACGTCGCCCAGCCGCTGGGCCACCGGGGCGAGCAGCGCGTCCGGGATGCACGCGCCGACCACCTGGTAGCCCGCGTACGGCTCGCGGCGCAGCGTGTGCACCAGCTCCAGCACGTGCGCGGTGTCGCCGACCACCAGCACCTTGCGCGACCAGCCGGCGCCCTCGGACCGCGCCCGGTGCAACCGCTTGCGGGCGGCGAACCGGGCCACCTCCAGGCCGAGCATCCCGACGGCGAACGAGATGCCGAGGAATCCCCGGGAGACGCCCACGTCGGCGATGTAGCCGGCGATCGCGATGCCGCCGGCGAGGCGCAGGCTGGCGGTGCCGACCCGCCGGTACTCGTCGGCGCCGTAGCCGAGGACGCGGTCGTCGTAGCAGCGCAGCACCCGCAGCGAGACCAGCCAGGCGAGCACCAGCCCCGGGGCTACCAGGACGTAGGGGATCTTCGAGCCGCCGGGGGCGTCGTCGCCGAACCGGGCGACGTAGCCGACGAGCACGGCGACGGTCAGGACGGTGGTGTCCAGCACCACCAGGGAGCGGACGTAGGCGCGCTCGCGGGTGCGGGCCGGCCCTGGTCGTGGTTCGTCCGGTCTCGACGACGTGCTGGCGGGGGTCAACAGCGTCGCTGAGGTCACCGGCCCTCCCCACTTCGGTCGCCGACGGCCCGCCGGCCGGGCCCGGGTCGCGGGCCCGTCACGGGGGCACCAGGACATCCTGCCCCGGCAACCATGGTCGCCGATTGCTTCGGACGCATTACCGTCACTACTTTCCCCGAGGAACCCCTTTCGGGGAAAGGGCCCACGGCACCCGGTCCCGCACGCCGGACCCGCTCCGCGCTGCGTGGCGGCTCAGGCCGGAGCCTTGCGCAAGGCGATCGCCTTGAGGAAGATGTCGCCGATCTTGGTCGGGTCCTCGGTGACGAACGCCCCGCCGCCGGTGACGTCGGTGATCGACTTCAGCTCGGCCTTGCTCACGTCGCTGCCGATACCGATGATCACGACCTGCACGGGCCGCTCCGGATCCTTGATCTTGTTGAGTTCGCCCAGCAGCTTCTGCTGCGTGATGCCGGCGGAGTCCTCGTTCTTGCCGTCGGTGAAGAGCACGATCGAGTTCACCCGGCCGGGCTCCCAGTTGTCCTGCACCTTCTGGTAGGCCGCCAGCACCGTGTCGTAGAGGCCGGTGTTGCCGGTCGAGGAGCGGATCGAGCCGAGGGCTTGCTCCAGCTTCCCGCGCTGGCGGGACAACGGCCCGATGGGCAGCAGCTCCCGGTGGTCGCGGGCGCCCACCAGCTGCGTGGAGAACGTCCAGAGACCGATCGACCAGGAGTCGTCGAAGAGGTTCAGCCCTCGACGGGCCGCCTCGACGGTGACCTGCTGCCGGGTCGCGTTGCCGGCGTTGGCCACCTTCTCCTTCATCGAGCCGGAGACGTCGATGACGGCGAGCATCCGGCCGGACTGGGTGGCGATCGACCAGCTGGAGACCGCCCGGTCCATGGCCTGCGGGTCGAGCCCGCCGGCAGCCGAGCCGCCACCGTTGGTCGGCGGGGCCGGCGCGCCACCGGCCGGGCTGGGCGCGCCCTGCGGCGCGTCGAAGCCCGCACCCCAGTTGCCGTCCGGCGCGCGCAACGACCGGCTCGCCAGCCGGTCACGGAAGCTGTCGCTGCTGAGCACCTCGTAGAGCACCCGCGCCGCCGACGCCTTGGCCGGCTCGATGCCGGGCAGCACCGCGTACGGGTAGTCCAGCGCCGCGGGCGCCGGCTCCAGGTAGAGCGCGGCCAGCCGCACCGGCGGCTTCTTGCTGTTGTACTGGATCACGTCCTCTTCCGAGAGCGCCGCCGCACCCAGGCTGCTCGCGATCGTCGTCGGGTCCGAGGCGGTGGGGAACCGGGCGAGCAGGTCCGGCCGCAGCGCCGAGCGGTCGGTGGCCAGCGCCCGCAGCGCGGCGACCTTCTCCTTCTCGGCGTCGGGGCCGCCGGAGGCGCTGGCGGCGGCCGTCAGCGAGAGCAGGCCGGACAGGCCGGCGGCGTCGCGGGTCGGCTCGACGATCCCGGTGCGCAACGGCTTGTCGCTCTGCACCTGTTGCAGGAGCTGGGTCCAGCTGAACTTCTTCTGCGGCCAGCCCAGCCGGGTCGCGACCGGCTCCGGCATCGCCACGACCACCGGGCTGCGCGCGATGGACGCCCCGTTGCCGGGCTCGAAGGCGGTGGCGCCGCCGGTCTTGAGCCGGAGCAGCCACGTGGAGGAGTCGGGCACCCAGACATCCGGGCTGACCGACGTACCGCTGGCCTGCCCCACGCCGGCCAGGGTGACGCCGTGCTTGGCGGCGACCGTCGCGGCCACGTCGACGGGATCGGACGCCGTGACGTTCACCGCGATGCAGGTGTCGCCCACCGCGGCACCGTCCTTCACCCACTGCGCGGCGGCGTCATCGACCGCCGGCGCGAGTTCGGCCGCCACCGCGACGGAGAGTTCGAGCCGCCCCGAGCAGTCGGGTTGCGCCAGCTGCTGGTAGCCGAACCAGCCGCCGGCCGTGACGGCGAGGACGCCCACGGCGGCGGCTGCGGTGGCTGCGTGGAGGTTCGTACGCATGCGATGGCGGCCTGCTGACACGCTGACCATCTTGCGGACCTGTCGGGACAACTGCCACGGCCGTTCGGACGAAAGTTACGCAGGAGAAATAGTTGATCGCCAAATCGTCACTTTACGTGACGGCGCCGCCCCGCCGGAGTGACGTCGTGGGCGTCGTGGCTGGTCAGGGCAGCACGCAGGTCGGGCTCGGCACCGCCACGGGCTCCCCGACCGGAGCCGGTACGCCGGTGGCCGCGTCCACCCGGAAGACCCGGACCATGTCGGCCCGCTCGTCGGCGACGTAGAGGTGCTCCCCGGCCCGGGCGAAGTGCCGCGGCCACTCGCCGCCCGTGTCCACCTCGGCGACGAGCTCCGGCAGCTCACCGGAGACGGCGAAGACCGCGACGGTGCCGACCCCCCGGTTGGCGACGTAGAGGTGCCGCCCGTCCGGGCCGACCGCGATCTCCGACGGCTGGACGTGCCCGGGCCGGTCGCTGGCCTCGACCCGGCCCCGCTGGTGCAGCGCCCCGTCGTCGGTCAGCTCGTAGGCGGTGACCGAGCCGTCCAGCTCCCCAGCCACCCAGCAGCGCCGCCCGTCGGGGTGCCGGGCCAGGTGCCGGGGACCGAGGCCGGCGGCCGTACGCACCCGGGGCGCCCGGGGCACCAGCCGGCCGGTGGCGGGATCCAGGTCGTAGCGGTAGATCGAGTCGGTGCCGAGGTCGACGGCGAGCAGCGGGCCCCGGCCCGGAGCCGGGTTCACCATGTGGGCGTGCGCCCGGTCCTGGCGTTCCGGGTCCGGCCCGTGCCCCTCGTGCTCCACCAGGTCGCTGCGCTCGCCGGGTACCCCGTCGGGATCGAGCGGGAACACCGTCACGCTGCCGCCGCCGTAGTTGGCCACGACGAGGTGGTCGCCGCCCGGCACGACCGCCAGGTGGCAGGGCTCCGCGCCCCCGGTGGGCCGGGTGCCGAGCGGGGTGAGGTCGCCGTCGGCGCCGACCCGGAAGGCGCTCACCTGCCCGTCGGGCAGCTCGTTCACGGCGTACAGCACGGGCAGCCGCGGGTGCCGGGCGAGGAACGACGGCGAGGGGGTCGTCGCGACGGTGCCGAGCAGGGTCAGCTCACCCGAGGCGGGGTCCCGCCGCGCCGCGACGATGCCGGTGCCCCGCCCCCCGCTGTGCGCCGTGTAGCCGCCGATGTGGACGATCTCGCCCTGACCTGTCACCGGATCCGCCCTCCGTCAATTCCCGTACCGATCCCACCAGCCTTCCCGCTGGGCCGCCCGCTTAGCCCCGAAAACCCCGCCGAATCGCGGCGGCCGGCCGGGCTGACGCCCGCCGGGACCGCCGCCGCGGGCGGTCAGGCCGTCGGCACGGGCTCGCCGCGCTGCCGGGCCACGTGCTCAACCAGCTCGATCAGCACCTCCTTGCCGGACTGCCGGTCCCGCGCGTCGCAGAGCACCAGCGGCACGTCGGGGTCGAGGTCCAGCGCCTGGCGTACGGACTCCAGGCTGAACTTCCGGGCGCCGTCGAAGCAGTTCACCCCCACCACGAAGGGGACGCCCCGCTGCTCGAAGTAGTCGATCGACGGGAAGCAGTCGGCCAGCCGACGGGTGTCGGCGAGCACCACCGCGCCGAGCGCCCCGAACGCCAGCTCGTCCCAGAGGAACCAGAACCGGTCCTGTCCCGGGGTGCCGAAGAGGTAGACCTGGAGATCCTCGTTGATCGTGATCCGGCCGAAGTCCATCGCCACCGTCGTGGTCGACTTCGCCTCGACGCCGGAGAGGTCGTCGGTGCCGATGCTGGCGCCGGTCAGCACCTCCTCGGTCTGCAACGGCCGGACCTCGCTGAGCGCGCTCACCAGCGTCGTCTTGCCGGCGCCGAACCCCCCGGCGATCAGGATCTTGAGCGCGAGCGGGATCCGGGAGCCGGATCCGGTTCGGTCATAGCGCACGGAGTCCACTGACCACCGCCTTGAGGATGTCGTCGTCGGGCAGGTACGTGGCGGCTGTCGGCTGGTGTACCGCGACCAGGCCCCGCGCCAGCAGGTCGCCGAGGAGTACGCGGACCACGCCCACCGCGAGGTCGAGGTCGGCCGCGAGTTCCGCGACGGGGACCGGCCGGGCGGCCAACTCCACCAGGCGCCGGTGCTCGGGGTGCAGCTCGGGGTGGACGGTCGGGTCGGCGGCCGCCTCGGCCAGCACGTACGCGACCAGGTCGAACCCGTCGGCGGCGGAGCGCACCCGGCCGCCGGTGAGGGTGTAGGGCCGCACGACCGGGCCGGCGTCGTCGTCCAGCCACTCGTGCTGCGGCCCGGGCGACTCAGCCCGCATCGGCGACCCCCGCCGTCGACCGGGCGGGCGCGCTCAGGTTCTCCCCGACCCGGGTGACGAGCATCGCCATCTCGTACGCCACCAGGCCGATGTCCGCGTCCGCGTCGCTGACGACGGCCAGGCAGGCGCCCTGCCCGGCGGCGGTGACGAAGAGGTACGCGGACTCCATCTCCACCACGGTCTGCCGGACCGCGCCGCCGGCCACCTGCCGGCTCGCGCCCCGCGCCAGGCTGGAGAAGCCGGAGGCCAGCGCGGAGAGGTGCTCGGCGTCGGCGCGGTCCATGCCGGCGGAGGAGCCGATCAGCAGCCCGTCCGCCGAGAGCACCACCGCCTGCCGGGCGGGCGGCACCCGTTCCACCAGTTCGTCGAGCAACCAGTCGAGATCGGCGCTCTGCCTCGTCGGATGCATCAGGCGTCCCTCTCAGTCGCGGTCATCGGTTCGGGGTCCACCGGCCGCTCGGCCGGCGTCGCGCTCGGGTCCTCGCGTGGCCGGCCCGGCCCGTCGGCGGTGGCCTGCCCGGGAGCCGCGCCGACGGCCGCCACGGTGGCGTGCGGGGCGGCCTGCCCGGAAGCCGGGCCGGTGGCCGCCACGGCGGAGGCGGCCCGCTCCGACGCGGGTGCGGTGGCCGCCGCGGCGGAGGCCCCCTCCGGAGCCGCGCCGGTGGCCGCCGCGCGGCCTCGGGCGGTGCCGGCCTGGAGGGCGGACATGGCTCGCCGTGCCTCCTCCGGGCTGCGCGGGGCGGGACTCTCGATCACCGGTTGCCGCAGCGTCGGGCCGTCCAGCGCGGACCCGCGTCCCGGGCCGTCCCCTGCGGTCGGTTGCCCTCCGCCCGGGGCCGCCGCCCGGGGCCGGACCGCCGCCGGCCGCCGGCGCACCCGCCGCGGCAGCCCGTCGATCTCCCCGACCGCCTCGACGGGGGCCGGGCCGCCGGAAGCCGCGCCGTTCAGGACCGGACCGCCGACAGCCGCGTCGCCCGGGACCGGACCGCCGGGAGCCGCGCCGCGCGCTGCGGCACCTTTGGACGACTCGGCCGGCCGCGCGGGGGCCGGAGCCGCCGTGGCGGGCTCGGCGGAGCGGGCCGGGCGCGGCAGCGTGCTCAGCCGGCTCGCCCGGGCGAGCCGCCGCTCCTCCGGGGTCCCCGTGGCCGGGCGCGTCACCGGCGGGCCGCCGGTCGGGGCCAGGGCGGGCTCGTCGGTGACCAGGTCGGCGGGGATGAGCACCACGGCGGTCAGCCCGCCACCGTCGGACGGGCGCAGCCGCACCCGGACGCCGTGCCGGGCCGCCAGCCGGGCCACCACGAAGTGCCCGAGGCGGGCGGTCTCGGTCGGCTCGAAGTCGGGCGAGCGGGCCAGCCGCCGGTTGGTGTCCTCCAGCGCGGCGGCGGACATGCCCAGGCCCCGGTCGGTGATCTCGATCGCGTAGCCGTTCGCCACGTGCTGCCCGGCGACCTCGACCCGGGTCTGCGGCCGCGAGAACGCGGTGGCGTTCTCGATCAGCTCGGCGAGCAGGTGGATCACGTCGCCGACGGCCCGACCCAGCACGCCGGCGGGCGCCACGGCGGTGATGTCGACCCGGTCGTACGACTCGACCTCGGAGATCGCACCCCGGACGAGGTCGACCGTCGCCACCGGGTTGCGCCAGCCCCGACCCGGGGCCGCCCCGGCCAGGATGACCAGGTCCTCGGCGTGCCGCCGCAGCCGGGTGGCGAGGTGGTCGACGCGGAACAGCTCCGCCAGCTCGTCCGGGTCCTCGGTGTGCCGCTCCATCCGGTCCAGCAGCGCGAGCTGCCGGTGCACCAGCCCCTGGCTGCGCCGCGCGATGTTCAGGAACACCTCGTTGAGGCCGCGCCGCAGGGTCACCTCGTCGACGGCCGACTGGACCGCGGTGCGCTGCACCTCGGTGAACGCCCGCGCCACCTGGCCGATCTCGTCGCCGCCGTACTCCAGCGGGGGCGCCTCCCGCGCGACGTCGACCTGCTCGCCCCGGCGCAGCCGGGCCACCACGTCGGGCAGCCGGCGCTCGGCCGTCTCCAGCGCCGCCGTGCGTACGCCGGTGAGCCGGTGCGCGAGGTTACGACCGACCCGCAGCGCCACGAGGACCGAGACCACGACGGCGGCCAGCCCCAGCACGCCGGCGGCGCCGAGCCGGACCAGGATGCGTACGGCCGACGGCACCGACCGCTCGGCGAGCCCGTCGGCCTGCGCCAGCTCGAACTCCCGCAGCGCCTCGTGCACCGCCTGGTAGCTCTCCTGCCAGGCCACCGGGTCCACCGCCGGCCGCGTGGTGGACCCGGCGTCGACCAGCGTGTCCTGCATCGACCGCAGCCGACCGAAGGCCTCCCCCTCGGTCAACCGCTGGAACGCGGCGCGCTCGGCGTCCGGCAGGTCGGCGACCGCCGTCTCGGCGAGGAACCGCTGGTTGCCGATGGTCTGCACGAGCTGGAGGTGCTCGCCGTCGGCGAACCGGCCGGCGGTGAACGCCCCGGCGAGCAGGGCGTCGGTCTGCCCGAGCAGCTCCCGCGACCGGCCGAGCGCGGTGACGGCGAGGGCCTGCCGGTTGAGGTCGCGGTCCGGCAGGTTGGCCATCGCGGAGAACGCCTGGAAGGCCGAATTGATCATGCCGCTGTAGAGCCCGACCGCGCCGGCCCGGTCCACCGCGCGCCGGTCGATGAAGCCCCGCCCGGCCGGCAGCGCCTCCAGGGCGGTGGCCAGCTGGTCGAGCCGGGCGTCGAGGATGTCGTCGGCGGCGTCGCGCAGGTCCTCCCCGCCGACCCGGCGGCGCAGCTCGGCGATCGCCCGGTCGGTCCGCTGCCGCTGCTCGGCGAGCCCCGGTGCGTCCCCGTCGCCCGCCAACTGCACCACCGACAGCCGGCGCTCCCGTTGCAGCTCGGCCACCACGGTCTCGCCGGGACGGCCGAGGTCGTAGAGGAGGGTGCGGGCGGCGAGCAGGTCGAGGGCGGGCCCGAAGGTCAGCGTCGTGGCGAAGATCCAGAGCGCCAGCAGCGCGGTCACCGGCACGACGACCAGTGCGGTCAGCTTCGAGCGGATCGGCCAGTCGCGGGTGTTCAATCAGACCTCGCCCGGAAGGTGTGGCTGCGGGGGCGCCGGCGCCGGCCGGGCAGCGTCGCGGTCGGACCGTTCCGGCCCGCGGTTGCCGGGCAGGTCCGGCGGACGCCTTGGGCAGGATACGTAATCCTCGCCCGATGCACTACCGTCCGTCGCGTCGGGCCCACCGGCCCGATCGTCCACAGTCGACGAACGCCCCGCCGGGGGCCGGCGGGGCGTTCGTGGGCGGTACGGGTCAGGCGTCGACGGCGATGCCGAGGCCCTCGGCGACCCGGCGACCGTAGTCGGAGTCGCACTGACTGAAGTGCCAGACCATCTTCTCCTGGATGTGCTTGTCGCACTGCGACAGCAGGGTGGTGAGGTTGAGGATCAGGTCGTCGCGCTCCCAGTCGTCCATCTCGCGGTAGCGCCGACCGGCCTGGGAGTAGTTGTTCTGCCGCTCGATCGGGGCCTTCATGATCTGGCCCGAGACGAACGGACGGTACTCCCGGTAGGACTCGTCGGCCTCCTGGAGGCCCGCGACCGAGGACGGCTCGAAGTTGATGTGCGGGTTGGCACCACGGTTGTCCACCCCGTACGACATCTGGCCGCCGCCCTGGTTGGTGCTGACCCGGACGTCCTCGCGCGGCCGGTTGATCGGCAACTGGAGGTAGTTCGGGCCGACCCGGTAGCGCTGGGTGTCCGAGTAGGAGAACGTCCGGCCGACCAGCATCTTGTCGTCGGAGAAGTCGATGCCGTCGACC
This sequence comes from Micromonospora sp. SD12, assembly GCF_052068495.1. Lineage (NCBI taxonomy): Bacteria > Bacillati > Actinomycetota > Actinomycetes > Micromonosporales > Micromonosporaceae > Micromonospora > Micromonospora sp. SD12. Next base: position 122,823 of record NZ_JBQHDF010000013.1, read on the forward strand.
AGCACGCCGGTGCCGAAGGCGATCTGCTCGTTCTCGTCGTGGTGGTCGGTGATGTTGCGGTTGAGCGTCATCATGCCGACCGGCAGGTAGGGGAAGTCCTCCTCCGGCCAGATCTTGGTGTCGTCGAGCGGGTCGAAGTCCAGCTCCGGGTGCTCGTCGTCGCTCATGACCTGGACGTTGAGCTCCCACTTCGGGTGGTCGCCGCGCTCGATCGCCTCGTAGATGTCCTTCGAGGCGTGACCCAGGTCGGTGGCCTGGATGGCGTCCGCCTCGGCCTGGGTGAGGTTGTGCTCGCCCTGCTGGGACAGCCAGTGGAACTTGACCAGCACGCCCTCGCCCTCGGCGTTGACAAGGCGGTAGGTGTTCACCCCGGAACCGCGCATCGTCCGGTAGTTCCTCGGGATGCCGTACGGGGAGAAGAGCCAGGTCAGCATGTGCATCGACTCGGGCGTGTTCGACATGAAGTCGAAGATCCGGTTCGGCTCCTGGCGGAAGGTGACCGGGTCCGGCTTCAGCGAGTGGATCACGTCGGGGAACTTGATGGCGTCGCGGATGAAGAAGACCTGGAGGTTGTTGCCCACCATGTCCCAGTTGCCGTCCTCGGTGCGGAACTTCACGGCGAAGCCACGCGGGTCGCGGGCCGCCTCGGAGGAGTCCCGCCCGCCGATGACGGTGGAGAAGCGGATGGTGACCGGGGTCTTCCTGCCCTTGGTCTGGAACAGCTTGGCCCGGGTGTACGTCGACGCCGGCTGGTCGCCGATCGTCCCGTACGCCTCGAACTCGCCGTGCGCGACGAAGCCGCGGGCGTGCACCACCCGCTCCGGGATCCGCTCCCGGTCGAAGTGGCTGATCTTCTCCAGGAAGTGGTAGTTCTCCAGCGTCGCCGGGCCGCGCGAGCCGACCGTCCGCTGCTGCTGGTTGTTGTGCACGGGGTGACCCTGACGGGTGGTGAGGATCGGCCTGCTGGCCTGCGGGTCGCTCATGGCTCTCCTCCAGATCGGTGTGGCGGCTGGCGTCAGCCGTGTCGCGGCTGGCATGCGGGGCACCGGCCCCAGTACGTGACCTCGGTGGACTCCACCGCGAAGGCGGAGGCCCCGGGGTCGAGGCAGGGCCCGGGGGCCCGCTTGCGCCGGGTGTCGACGATCGCGCCGCAGTCCCGGCAGACCAGGTGGTCGTGGTCGTCGCCGCCCAGCTCGTACCGGGCCGGCCCGCCGGCCGGGGCGAACCGGCGCAGCAGTCCCGCGTTGGTGAGCGCGTGCAGAACGTCGTAGACCGCCTGGTGGGAGATCCGCCCGAGGCGGATCCGGGCGATTCGGGTGATCGTGTCAGCATCCAGGTGCGGCCGGTCGCGCACCGCCGCGAGCACCGCGAGCCGGGGCCGCGTGACACGCAGCCCCGCAGCTCGCAGGCGTTCGACATCGGATCCGACCGGCATCACCCCACCCAAGCTCGTTTTCTGGAACGAGTCAAGTTTTAGGCTCCCGATCACGCTGTGTGACTCGTCATGCCCGGCCGGGGAAGGGGCCACCGCCGGGTTCGTCAGGAAAGTGCGCCGGAACGGGATTGGCGATCACCGAGCGGAGGGAATACCACCCACGAAGGAGGAGCCATGTCGCCCACGCAGGTAATCGTCATAGTTCTCGTCGTGCTGGTGATCGCGGCCGTGGCCGTGGCCGCCCGGTCGTACGCCCGCCGCCGCGCGCTGCGGTCGCGTTTCGGGCCCGAGTACGACCGCGCCGTCGCCGAGCAGGACAGCCGGACCGCCGCCGAGCGGGAACTGCGGGAGCGGGAGCGTCGCCACGCGGATCTCACGCTCACCCCGCTCGCCCCCGAGTCCCGGGCCCGCTACGCCGCCGCGTGGGAGGAGCTCCAGGTCCGCTTCGTCGACTCCCCCGCCGAGACCGTGGGTGACGCGGACGAACTGGTCACCCGGCTCATCGCGGAACGGGGCTACCCCACCGGTGAGTTCGCCGACCAGATCGCCCACCTCTCCGTGGAGCACGCCCGCACGCTGGGCCACTACCGCGACGCCCACGAGATCCACCTGCGCAACTCCCGGGGCGAGGCGAGCACCGAGGAACTGCGCCAGGCCGTCGTCCACTACCGCGCCCTCTTCGCCGACCTGCTCGGCGAGGAGCCGGTCGCGGCCCGACCGGCAGAGCAGCGCAACCCGGACAGCCAGCACGACGCCACGAGCCGCTAGGAGGATCACCATGCGCCAGGAAGAGCAGCGGGTGGGCAACGAGCACCCCGAGGCCGTCCGGTCCGAGCCGGTGCCGGTGCCGCCTCCGGGCGACCGGGCCGGCCGCGCCGACGTACCCGAGGACGCCCTCGACGACCGGGGCACCTTCGACGACCCGGCGGTCGCCGGCGACGAGTCGTCGCACGGCCGGGGCACCGGCAGGACCCGCACGGACGGGCGGGACGCCGACGGCGACCGCGCCGAGTTCCACGAGCCGGGGCCGGTGCCGACCGCCTTCGGCGCCACCAGCGTCGGCGGCGCGGTCGCCGCGTCCGCCCTGGCCAGCCCGCTTCCCGAGGACGAACCCGACCCGCGTACGGAGTCGACCGCGCGGCCGGGCGACGGCGCCGCGGGCGGCCCCCGGGAGGGCCGCCGGGCGGACCCGACCGCGGAGTTCCACCGCTCCGTCGGGCTCGGCGACGCCCGTCCCGACGAGCGGCAGCCCCGCCGGGGCGACGCGGAGGTGCTGCCCCCGGACGCCGTCGACGGCCGCCCCGAGCGCCGGGCCGACCTGACCGACGATGCGAAGGCGGGTGCGGCCGGGTACGGCAGCGCCACGCCGGCGATGGTCGACCCGGACGCCGAGCACGCGCCGGCCGGACGTGCGGGCGCCGGAAAGCTGGAGGCCGCCGGTCTGGACCGGCCGGCGGGCGCCACGGTGGCCGCCGAACCGGCCAGCCTCTTCGACCCCGCGATGGCGCAGGGCTTCCGGGACCGCTGGCGGGACGTCCAGCTCCGCTTCGTGGACGACCCCCGCGCGGCGGCCGGGGAGGCCCAGTCGCTGGTCGACGAGGCCATCCAGGCGCTCTCCTCGGCGCTGTCCGCGCAGAAGAACAAGCTGGGCGGCTGGCAGGACGCCGGTTCGTCCGACACCGAGCAGCTCCGGATGGCCGTCCGCCACTACCGCGACTTCCTGGACCGGGTCCTCGGGCGCTGACCCCGGTTCCCACAAGGCGCCCCCGGCCGACCGGCCGGGGGCGTCGTCGCGTCCACGGCCCGGGACGCCGCCGCCGGGGTGCCTCGTGTGCACGGCGCGCAGCGCCCGGTGATCCGGCCCGGTGGGGCGCCGCCGCGTCGACGGGTCCCGGTGACGGTCCGGAGGGTGCCGTGGCCGGCCGGGCCGGGGAGGCCCGCGGCGGACTTTTGACCGCCGCAGGCGTGAAAGTGCGCATTCGGGGTAATTGGGCGCGCGCACTAACGGGCACGGACGGTTGACGAAGGGTTACCGGGATGGACGGCGATGGCCTGCGGCTGAACATGAACGTCCTGGACTACGGCATCCTGGCGCTCTACTTCGTCACGGTGCTCGGTGTCGGCTTCGCCGCCCGGCGGGCCATCAAGACCAGCGTCGACTTCTTCCTCTCCGGGCGCTCCCTGCCCGCCTGGGTGACCGGACTGGCCTTCGTCTCCGCCAACCTCGGCGCGTTGGAGATCATCGGTATGGCCGCCAACGGCGCCCAGTACGGCGCGATGACCTTGCACTACTACTGGATCGGCGCCGTGCCGGCGATGGCCTTCCTCGGCATCGTGATGATGCCGTTCTACTACGGCTCCAAGGTCCGCAGCGTGCCCGAGTACCTGCGGCTGCGCTTCAACCGCCCCACCCACCTGCTGAACGCGCTCAGCTTCGCCGTCGCCCAGGTGCTCATCGCCGGGGTGAACCTCTACGCCCTGGCACTGATCATGCAGGCGCTGCTCGGCTGGCCGCTCTGGGTCGCCATCGTGATCGGCGCGCTGATCGTGCTGGCGTACATCACCGTGGGCGGGCTCTCCGGGGCGATCTACAACGAGGTGCTCCAGTTCTTCGTGATCATCGCGGGCCTGCTGCCGATCACGATCCTGGGACTGGTCAAGGTGGGCGGCGTCGCCGGCCTGATGGACGCGGTGCGCGAGTCGAGGCTGGGCGAGGCGGGGCTGCACACCTGGCAGGACACCGGCGGCACCGACAACCCGCTCGGCGCGCACTGGATCGGCATCGTCTTCGGCCTCGGCTTCGTGCTCTCCTTCGGCTACTGGACCACCAACTTCGCCGAGGTGCAGCGCGCGCTGTCGGCCAAGAACATGAGTGCCGCGCGGCGTACGCCGATCATCGCCGCGTACCCGAAGCTGCTCATCCCGGTGGTCACGGTCATCCCCGGCCTGGTCGCCCTGGTGACGGTGCAGGGCCTCGGCGCGGAGAGCGGCGACCTGGTCTACAACAACGCCATCCCCCTGCTGATGCGCGACCTGCTCCCCAACGGCGTGCTCGGCATCGCGGTGACCGGCCTGGTCGCGTCGTTCATGGCCGGCATGGCGGCGAACGTGAGCGGCTTCAACACCGTGTTCACCTACGACATCTGGCAGCAGTACGTGCGCCGGGACCGCCCCGACGACTACTACATCCGCATCGGCCGGTGGGCGACGGTCGGCGGCGTGCTGGTCGGCATCGGCACCGCGTTCATCGCCGCCGGGTTCAGCAACATCATGAACTACATCCAGGCACTCTTCTCGCTGTTCAACGCGCCGCTGTTCGCCACCTTCATCATCGGCATGTTCTGGCGCCGGATGAGCGCGGCGGCCGGCTTCCTCTCCCTGCTCCTGGGCACCCTGGCGGCGCTGGCGACCTACCTGCTCTACAAGGCCGGGGTGGTGCACTTCAACTCGGACCTGGAGGAGAGCTTCTGGGGCGCCGGCATCGCGTTCGTCACGGCGGCCGTCGTCGCGGCGGTGGTCACGCCGTTCACCACGAAGAAGCGCGACGAGGACCTGCGCGGGCTGGTCTACGGCATGGGCGCCGTCGACGTGAAGGGCGACGTGCTGACCGGGGACGCGGTCTGGTGGCGCTCGCCGGTGCTGCTCGGCCTGATCGCGGTCGCGCTCTCCCTCCTGCTCTACGTGCCGTTCTTCTAGGAAGGGGTCCTCGCCATGAGCATGGACAACCTCAACCCGCACGGGCACGACCGGTCGGTCAGGGCCACCGAGGAGGCCCGCCGCCGCTCGGCCGCCGCCCGGCTGTTCGACATCCGCCGGGTGATCGGTGGCCTTTTCACCGCGTACGGGGCGATCGTCACCCTGATCGGGATCTTCGACGGCGATTCCGCCCTGCAGAAGGCCCAGGGCGTCCGGATCAACCTCTGGGCGGGCCTCGGCATGCTCGTCTTCGGCGTGCTGATGCTGCTCTGGCAGTGGCGCAACCCGGTCGAGCCGCCGGAGACCTCCGGGGAGGAGCGCTGAGCCGTCCCGCCGCCGGTATCCGGCATGGGCACCGCCACGCCGGGTACGCGAGCGGGATCAGGAGACACCACCTGGTGACGGGAGGGCAGCGACATGACGGATCGTGACCGTGACCGGCCGCTGGAGGAGAGCCCGGAGATGGCCGCGGCGGCCGAGGACGACACCGGCATCGCGCAGCTGATGACCGGGGGCGGCGCCGATCGCGACACTCCGTCGTTCACCGGGCCCGGGGACGAGGCGGGTGGCGACGAGTTGATCGGCGACCCGTACGCCGCCGGCACCGGCGCGACGGGCACCGGCACGGGCGCGGCCCCGGACGACATCCGCACCGGGGCGGAGCAGCCCTGGGAGCCGGAGGACCTGGTGGCGGCCCGGGGGCAGGACATCACGCCGGAGAACGTCGAACGGGCCCGCCGGGACCTGGCCGAACTGGGTCGCGCCGCGATCGAGAAGACGGTGCCCTGACCGGCGTACGCGAGGGGGCCCCCGACCCGACCGTCGGACGGTCGGGCCGGGGGCCCGGGGAACCTGCCGCTGGAGCGCCTCACCTACTGCCAGCGGCGGGTGGGCTCCGGTCTCAGAGCGCCGGGTACGCGTTCTGCATGAGCTGCGTGAACTGCGCGGGGAACCAGGCGCCCGAGATCGGGGCGTCCGGCAGGGCGCCGCTCATGCTGTTGCCGTTGCGGGCGTTACCGGTGTAGGTCGGGTCGCACATCCGGTCGAAGCCCTTGCCCTCGTTGTTCGGGATCTCCTTGCTCGAGCCGTCCGACTCGCCCGGGGGCTTCACCCAGACGTAGGCGTCGATGCCCGGCTCCGGCGCGGCCTTCGGCCGCTCGCCCAGGCCGGCCCCGGCCTGGTTGCACCAGTTGCCGGCGTGGATCCGACGGTCCACCCGGCCGCCGTTGACGTAGGTGTCGACACTGGTCGTCGCGCCCGGGCCGGTGGGCCGGGCGGTGCCGCCCCAGCCGTTGCGGGAGGTGTCGATCAGCATGCCGATCTTCGAGTCGAAGCCCTTGGCCACCAGCTCGTTGCGGAACGCCTGGGCGAACGAGAGCTCGTCCACGTAGAAGTTCCAGTCGATCCACTTGGACTGCCGCACGCTGGTGCCGTTGACGTTGTCGGTGATCTTGATGTACGGCTCACGCAGCGCCGAGTAGTTGGCGGTGTTGACGATGAAGCCGTGCACGTTGCTCACCGTGCTACCGGAGGCGACGGCGGCGTCCTTCAGGATCTGCGCGGTCGGGCCGAAGTTGCTGTCCCAGCCGATCCAGCCGTGGTGGGCGGCGTCGATGTAGTTGTAGACGTTGCCGATCGCGCCCAGCTTCGACAGGGCGTAGCCGACCCCGTTGACGTAGGCGCCGTTGGCCTTCACCGTGTCGCACATCGCGGTGCCGCCGGGGTTGCCGGAGGTGTTGGTCACCAGGTTCGGCAGCGAGTCGATCTCGATGATGTTGACGATCCGCAGGCTGGCGTACTTCGGGTCGCCCTGGATCGCGGCGATCGGGTCGATGTACTCGGCCTTGTAGCGCGGCAGCTCGTCGGCCCGCAGCTCACCGTTGGACGCCAGCGCGGCGCAGTCGCGGCCGGGCAGGTTGTAGATGACGAACTGGATGTAGTTCGCCCCCTGCTCGAGCGCCTTGTTCAGGTGGTCACGGACACCCATCGCGCCGTTGGAGCTGCTGTCCGGGGTGCCGTTGATGGCGGCGATCCGGTCGATCCAGACGGCGGTCGGGTTGTTCGACACTCGGTTGCCGCCGGGCACCGACTCGGCCTTGGCCTTCCACTCCGGGTTCACGTACCCCTTGGCGTTCAGGTACGGGTTGTCCACCCGCTGCCCGGGCGGCGGGGTGGTGGGCGGCGGGGTGGTCGGCGGCGGCGTCGTGGGGGGCGGCGTCGTCGGCGGGGCCGTGGTGGGCGGGGTGGTGGTGGGCGGGGTGCCGCCGTTGCAGGTCACGCCGTTGAGGGTGAACGAGGTGGGCTTCGGGTTGCTGCCGCTCCAGGCGCCGTTGAAGCCGATGCTCACCGTGGCGCCGCTGGCCACCGCGCCGTTGTAGGACTCGTTCTGCGCGGTGACGTTCTGGCCGCTCTGGGACCAGCGGGCCGACCAGCCCTGCTGCACCCGCTGGTTGCCGTCGGGGAAGGTGAAGCCCAGCGTCCAGCCGTTGAGGGCGTCGCCGATGTTCTTGATGTTGACGGTGGCGGTGAAACCGCCCTGCCAGTCGCTGGTCGTGTACGACACGTCGCACTGGGTGGCGGCGTGCGCCACGGTGACCGGCAGGGTCACCAGCCCGCCCGCGACCAGGGCGCCCGCGCCGCCGAGCGCGAGGGCCCGGCGGGGGCCGGACAGCCTTCTCCACACATTCATGCCACTGATCTCCTTGGGCGAGACCGGATCCGCGAACGGCCCGGCGTTACGGCCCGATGGGCGTCCTGCGTGGACGACCGCCGGTGCCACGGGTTTCTTCGGGGGGTGCCCGACCCGGACGGGCGTGTTGGTGGTGGTCCGACCGGCAACGACGTGCCGGCCGGGAGGCGGGACGTCGTCCGGCGAACCGGTGCCCTCGACTCCTGCCTGCGCGGTGTGGCTCCCCGAACCGCGTGCAGCGATTCTTGCATGGGAGCGCTTCCATGGCAATGGCTCGATGAAACGGCCGAGGCCCCCGGGGCCGCCGACATCCGGCGGGGCGGGCGGGACGGGACGATCCGGCCGGGCTGGCGTCACGCCGCCCGAGGAGCACCGGGGCACGCCCGCGGTGGCGAACCGCCCGGCCCGCGCGGCGGCCGACTAAAGCGGCGTAGCGGCCCTAGGGGGCTTAGCCCCACGAAGCTGCAAAAACACGAATCTTTCCCTTCATAGCTCATGAAACGGTCTAACGTCATCGGTAGCTCGGTTGTCACCGAGCCCAGGACAACAGGGATGGAGTGACGCAGGTCATGGCAAACAAGATGCTCGGGAAGGTCGTTGCGGGCGCTGCCCTCGGTGGCGCTTCCCTGCTCGTGTTCACGCCGGGGATCGCGTTGGCGGACGGCCACCACGAGGACGAGGGCAAGGTCTACGCCAAGCCGCACGTCGTCAAGGCGGGCGACACGGTCAAGCTGCTCGAGGTCTGCCCCGAGCCGCAGGAGCACGCCTACGTCTGGTCGAAGGTCACCGGCAAGGTGAAGCTCAAGCCGGCTGAGGGCCGGGGTCACTGGCGTGGCGGCGACGAGGACTCCCGCGACCGCGACAAGGGCCGCGACCACGAGGACAAGGGCCGCGACCACGACAAGGGCAAGGACCACGACAAGGGCCGCGACCACGACAAGGGCCGCGACCACGACAAGGGTGGGGACGGCAAGGACGAGACCCCGAGGCCGCAGCCGCCGGCCAACGGCGGTCAGCCCCCGGCCAACGGTGGCCAGCCGCCCGCCAACGGTGGACAGCCGCCCGCCAACGGCCAGGGTGGTGGCGCCGCCGACGCCGCCGGCGACGAGGGCGAGCGCGACTGGAAGGGCTACGAGCACGGCCAGGACGCCGAGGGCGACCGCGGCGACAAGGGCCACGAGCACGGCCAGGACGCCGGGGGCGACCGCGGCGACAAGGGCCACGACAGGGGCGACCGCGAGGGTCGCGAGCACGAGTACGGCTCGAACAGCTACGGCTCGGACGAGTACGACCGCGAGGACCGCAAGGGCTGGTCGGACGAGTACGACCGCAAGGGCCACCACAAGGGCTGGTCGGACGAGGAGTCCGAGGGCAACGGCAAGGGCGAGGACCGCTGGAAGCACAAGCGGGACTTCGTCTACTACGGCGAGGCCGAGGTGTCCGAGCACGCCAAGCCGGGCCGCTACGAGCTCAAGGGCTCGTGCGGCGAGGGCGAACTGGTCGTGCTGCCGCGCGGCGGGGTCGACGGTGGTGACGGTGGCGCCGCCGCCGGCACCGACCGGGGCCTGGCCGCCGGTGGGGCGAGCCTGATCGGCGCTGCCGCCCTGGGCGGCCTCGTGCTGATGCGCCGGCGTCGGACCGATGAGTCCTTCGTCTGACACGACGGCGACACCGGCCGGCGGCCGTCACGGGAGACCGTGGCGCGCCGCCGGCGCGGCCGTCGTCGTCGTGGTCGCCATGGTCGGCGCGGGCCTGATCGGCGCCTCGCTCAAGACCGCGCCCGCTCCCCTGCCCCCGCAGCCGCTGGCCGCGCCCGTCAGCACCGGGCCGGCGGTCGCCGACGTGCCCGCCCCCGACGCGGACCCGGACCTCGACACCGGCAACGGCAACGGCACCGGCCTGGCCCGCTCCGCCCCCACCACGATCACCATCCCCCGGATCGGGGTCGACGCCTCGATCATGCCGCTCGGCACCAACCCGGACGGCACCGTCCAGGTGCCCCCGCTCGAACGGGCGCAGCTGGCCGGCTGGTACGAGCCGGGGCCCAGCCCGGGTGAGATCGGCAACGCGGTCATCGTCGGGCACGTCGACTCGGCGGAGATCGGGCCGGCGGTCTTCTTCTCCCTCGGCGCCCTGCAACCGGGCGACACCATCACCGTCACCCGCGAGGACGGCCAACAGGCCACCTTCACCGTCGAGTCGGTCAAGGCGTACCCGAAGACGCAGTTCCCGACCGAGCAGGTCTACGGTCCCAGCGACCGACCCGGCCTGCGCGTGGTCACCTGCGGCGGCACCTTCGACAAGGCCGCCGGCAGCTACCCGGACAACGTGGTCGTCTTCGCCTCCATGCCGGTGTGAGCCGGCGGCCGTGCGGAGGCCACCGCCCGGCACGGCGCGGCCCGGCCGGTCGGGACACCGACCGGCCGGGCCGTCCGCCGTACGCGTCAGGCGGCGGCGGAGGTCCGCACCAGGGTGCGGATCTGGCGCAGCAGCACCGACAGCGCGGCGAGGTCCGCCCGGGACTCGTCGAACTCCCCCATCGCCCGCTCGGCGCGGTGGATCGAGGTGGCGTTCGACTGCTCCCACTGCGACACCCGCTCCTGCGGCGACAGGGCGCCCGGGGTGGAGTCGAGAACCTCCACGGTCAGCGCGGCCAGCGCGGCGTACAGGTCGTAGCGCAACGCCATCCGGGCCAGCGTCTGCCAGCGGTCCTCACGCGGCAGCAGCGAGATCTTCGACAGCAGCGAGTCGACCCGGAAGCGGTCGGAGAGCACGAAGTAGACCGAGGCCACCTCGCCGACGTCCCGCCCGCTGCTCGCCGCCGTCTCCACCACGTCGAGCAGGCCGAAGCTGTACATCAGCCGGGTCGCCAGCTCGGCCAGGTCGCGCGGCAGCCCCCGCTCGGTGAGCGAGTCGATGTGCGCCGCGAGGGACTCCCGCTCGCTGCCGTGGAAGCGCTCCTCCAGGTCGGGCAGAAGTCGGGCCACCCCGTCGCGCAGCCGGGCGATCTCCGCCGGCACGTCGATCGGCGAACGGCGGTTGGTCACCAGCCACCGCACCGCGCGGTCGAGCAGGCGCCGGGTGTCCAGGTAGACGCTGGTCTGCAACTCGGGGTCGACCTTGTTGTCCAGGTCCTCCACCGCGTCCCAGAGCGCGCGCAGCCCGAACACCTCGCGGACCACCACGTACGCCCGGATGACGTCCGCCGCCGAGGCCGCCGTCTCCTCGACCACCCGGAAGACGAACGAGATGCCGCCCCGGTTGATCGCCTCGTTGACGAGCACCGTCGTCACGATGTCCCGGCGCAGGCGGTGCTGGCCCATCCGGTCGGCGAACCGCTCCCGCATCGGCGTCGGGAAGTAGTTGACCAGGACGTCGGTCGTCCACTCCTCGTCCGCGAGCCCCTCGGCCAGGATCTCCGTCTCAAGGACGATCTTGACGTACGCGAGCAGCACCGCGAACTCCGGCGCGGTCAGCCCGGACTCGGTCCGCACCGCCAGCTCGTCGTCCGGCGGCAGCGCCTCCAGGGACCGGTCCAGCGCGCCGGAACGCTCCAGATCCGTGATCATCCGCCGATGCACCGGCAGCAGCGAGGCGGCCTGCGCCTGCGCGTTGTTGATCGCCCGGGCCTGGTCGTAGTTGTCCCGCAGCACCAGCTCGGCGACCTCGTCGGTCATCCCCGCGAGCAGCTCGTCGCGCTCGGGCAGGTCCAGCGCTCCGTCCGCGACCGCCGTGTTCAGCAGGATCTTGATGTTCACCTCGTGGTCGGAGCAGTCCACCCCGGCCGCGTTGTCGATGAAGTCCGTGTAGATCCGCCCGCCGGTCTGGGCGTACTCGATGCGCCCGAGCTGGGTCCAGCCCAGGTTGCCGCCCTCGCCCACCACCCGGCAGCGCACGTTCCGGCCGTCCACCCGGATGGCGTCGTTGGACTTGTCGCCCACCTCCGCGTTGGTCTGGCTGGACGCCTTCACGTACGTGCCGATGCCGCCGTTCCAGAACAGGTCGACCGGCGCGGTCAGGATCGCCTTCATCAGCTCCTGCGGGGAGAGCTGCTCGGTGTCGGCGTCCAGGCCGAGCCGCTCCCGGACCTGCGCCGAGATCGGCACCGACTTGGCCGTACGCGGGTACACCCCGCCGCCGGCCGAGATCAGCTCCCGGTCGTAGTCCTCCCACGACGAGCGGGGCAGGTCGAACAGCCGCTTCCGCTCGGCGTACGAGGACGCGGCGTCCGGGTCCGGGTCCAGGAAGATGTGCCGGTGGTCGAACGCGGCCACCAGCCGGATGTGCTCCGACAGCAGCATCCCGTTGCCGAACACGTCACCGGACATGTCACCGACGCCGACCACGGTGAAGTCCTGGGTCTGGGTGTCGTGGCCCATCTCGCGGAAGTGCCGCTTCACCGACTCCCAGGCGCCCCGGGCGGTGATGCCCATCTTCTTGTGGTCGTAGCCGGCGGAGCCGCCGGAGGCGAACGCGTCGCCGAGCCAGAAGTTGTGCGCCGTGGAGATCTCGTTGGCGATGTCCGAGAACGTCGCCGTGCCCTTGTCCGCCGCGACCACCATGTACGGGTCGTCGCCGTCGTGGCGGACCACGTCCTCCGGCGGCACGATCTCGCCGCTGACGATGTTGTCCGTGACGTCGAGCAGGGCGGAGATGAACTCCTTGTAGCAGATCACCGCCTCGTCGCGGTCCCCCGGCTTCTGCTTGAGCACGAAGCCGCCCTTCGCGCCCACCGGCACGATCACGGCGTTCTTCACCATCTGCGCCTTGACCAGGCCGAGCACCTCGGTGCGGAAGTCCTCGCGGCGGTCGGACCAGCGCAGCCCGCCCCGGGCCACCGGCCCGAACCGCAGGTGCACGCCCTCGAAACGCGGCGAGTAGACGAAGATCTCGAACTTCGGCCGCGGCGCCGGCAGGTCCGGGATCGCCTGCGGGTCCAGCTTGAGCGCCACGTACGACTTCGGCCGCCCGTCGGAGCGCTTCTGGTAGAAGCTGGTGCGCAGGGTGGCCTGGATCATCGTCAGGTAGGCGCGCAGGATCCGGTCCTGGTCGAGGCTGGCGACGTCGTCCAGCGCGGCCCGGATGTCGCCCACCAGCTCGGCGCTGCGCTGCTGGCGCCGCTCGTGGCCGTCCTCGCCGGGCGCGAACCGCACCTCGAACAGCTCCACCAGCAGGGCGGCGATCCTCGGGTACGCGATGAAGGTCTGCTCCATGTACTCCTGGGAGAAGACCGTGCCGGCCTGGCGCAGGTACTTCGCGTACGCCCGCAGCACCACCACCTGCCGCCAGGTGAGACCGGCGCGCAGCACCAGCTCGTTGAAGCCGTCCACCTCGGCCTCGCCCCGCCACGCCGCCGCGAAGGCGTTCTCCACGTGCGGGCGCACCTCGGCCAGCTCCTGGTGCCCCTCGGGCAGCCGCAACCCGAAGTCGTAGAGGTAGACCCGACCGTCGATCCGGTCCACCTCGTGCGGGTGCTCGTCGACGACCTTGACGCCGAGCGAGTGCAGCACCGGCAGCACGGCGGAGAGCATCATCGGCTCGCCGTAGCGGTAGACCTTGAAGCGGACGTCCATCGCCTCGTCGACGTCCGGCCCCCGCCCGCCGGCCCGCGGCGCGAGCTGCTTGCGGAACAGGTGCATCTCCAGCTGGCCGGGCTCCTCCAGCAGCTCCAGCTTCGCCAGGTCCTTCATCGCCTCGTACGGCGTGTGGCCGTCCTTGTAGCCCTCGGGGAAGGCGTCGGCGTAGCGGGTGAACAGGTGCTTGGCCTGCTCGTCGCCGAGCTTGCGCTCCAGCACCAGCCGGTAGTCGTCGTCCCAGAGCCGGGTGGCGTCGGCCAACTCCTCGGCCAGCAGGTCGGCATCGATGTCGCCGGGGACCTTCGTCGGGTCGGTCCGGACGATGAAGTGCACCCGGGCGAGCATCGACTCGGTGACCCGGGTCGTGTAGTCGACCCCGACGCCGTTCAGCTCGCGCAGCAGGATGTCCTGCATCCGCAGCCGGTTCTGCGTGGTGAACCGGTCCCGGGGCAGGTAGATCAGGCAGGAGATGAACCGCCCGTACGCGTCGCGGCGCAGGAACACCCGCAGCTGCCGGCGGCCGGCCATCCGCAGCACGCCGATCACCGCGTGGTAGAGGTCCTCCGTCTTGATCTGGAACAGCTCGTCGCGCGGATAGGTCTCCAGGATCTGGAGCAGGTCCTTGCCGGAGTGGCTGCGCTGGCTGAGGCCGGAGCGGTCCAGCACCTCGGCCACCTTGCGGCGCACCACCGGCAGCTCCTGCACGCTGGTCCGGTACGCGGCCGTGGAGAACAGGCCGAGGAAGCGGCGCTCGCCGACCACCTCGCCGGCCTCGTTGAAGACCTTGAAGCCGATGTAGTCGAGGTAGGCGGAGCGGTGCACGGTGGCCCGCGAGTTCGCCTTCGTGATGATCAGCAGGCGCTTCTCGGTGACCTTGTCGTGCGCCTCGGGCGTCATCGACGACAGCGGCCGGGCCTCCGGCGAGTCCTGACGCAGGATGCCCAGCCCGGTGCCGAGCACCGCCTCCAGCGCCTGACCGCTGCCCCGCTCCCCGTCCCCGGCGGTGTCGACCAGCCGGTACTCCCGGTAGCCGAGGAACGTGAAGTGGTCGTGAGCGAGCCAGCGGAGCAGCTCCACCGAGTCCGTGATGTCCTTCTCCGGCACCGGTGGGCGGTTGTCCGACGTACGCGCGGCGGCCAGCTCGTCGGCGAGGGCGAGGGCCCGCTGGCGCATCTTCGGCCAGTCCTCCACCGCCTCCCGCACGTCGGTGAGCACCCGCTGGAGTTCTCGGCGCAGCCGGTCCCGCTCGGCGGCGTCGCGTACCGGGTCGACCTCGATGTGCATCCAGCTCTCGACGATGTCGCCGGCGATGGCGTCGTCGGGCTCGACGTCGGCGGAGACCTCGACCAGCCGGCCCAGCGGCTCGCGCCGGACCACCACCAGCGGGTGGACCAGCAGGTGCACGTCCAGGTGGTGCGAGTTGAGCAGGGCGGTCACCGAGTCGACCAGGAACGGCATGTCGTCGGTGACGATCTCGATGACGGTGTGGTGCTGGTCGGCGTCGGGCTCGTGGATGCGCAGCTTCAGCTCGCCCGGTACCCGCTGCTGGGCGAGGTCGCGGTGCGCGCGGGCCGCCTCCAGCATCTCCTCGGCGGTGAAGCCGATCAGCTCCTCGTCCGGCGCGAACCGCCAGAAGCGGCTGACCAGGGTCGCCGCGTCGTGGTCGTCGCCGGCCAGCGCGACCGCCTGGGCGACCAGGCGCTCCACGTTGGGAACGGGCTCGTCGAGCTCGTTGTCCTCCACGTCGTCGGCCAGCGCGTTGGCGGGCAGACCCAGGTCGTAGAGGGTGTCGATACTCGAACCGGTCATCCCGGTCACTCCTGTGTCGAGCCGGCCGAAGCCGTCCCCGTCGGTCGCCGAATCGAAGCTGTCGTCCCGGCTGGTGTCATCCTGCCGGAGGTCGGGTCCCGGTTTGATCGCCGGACGCCGGTCCATCGGTGCCACTCCCCTCGACCCACCGCGTTGTGGGTCACTCTGCCGCCCAGCCTAGGCCCTGCCGTTCCGCCCCTTGCTCGGCGGACCTCAGTGCGGACGTCCGGTTCCGGACTTCGTCCTTTCACCCGTTGCGGGTACGAGGTTGGCCGGTTCGGGAGTACCCCGCCTCCAGTCGTTCATCACCCGTCACCGACCTCTCTTTCCGCACGTCCCGGTGCGGGGGGACGGTGCGGACGGCGCCGCCGTACTAGCGTGCAGGGCAGTTCCGAGATCGGAGATCCGTTCCATGCGCCTGTCGTACCCTCGCCGCCCCCGCCGCAACCGGCTCCGCCCGGCGCTGGCCCTGCTCGCCGCGACCGCGCTCGCGGGCGGCGCCCTCACCGCGTGCTCGGGCGGTGACGGCCCGGAGCGCGAGGTCGACGCGTTCCTCGCCGGCTGGCGCTCGGGCGACCTCCAGGCCGTCGGCTTCGTCGACCCGACCGGCGCCAAGGTGCCGGCGGCCGACGTCGTCCGCGAGCTCAAGGAGCTCTCCGGCGAGCTGGCGGCCACGCCGCCCACGCTGACGCGCCGGGGCGAGGCGAAGGTGACCAAGGACGTCGCGACCGCGGTGGTCAAGGTCGACTGGGCCCTCCCGGGCGGGACCCGTTGGGCGTACGAGCGCCCGGTGCGGCTCACCCGCGGCGGCGACGAGTGGCGGGTGATCTGGGAGCCGCAGCTGGTGCAGGAGCAGCTCACCCGGGGCGACCGGCTGGGGCTGCGCCGCGACACCGCCACCCGGGCCGCGGTGCTCGACGCCGCCGGTCAGCCGATCGTGGCGCCCCGGCCCGTGGTGCGCGTCGGGCTCCAACCGAGCGAGGTCACCGACGCGGCGAGCCTGACGCGCAGGCTGGACGCGGCGTTCCGGGCGATCCGGCCCGCGATCACCCCGCCGGTGGACCTCACCGACCTGCCTGAGCGGCTCGCCGACGCGGATCCCGGCGCGTTCGTCGAGGTGGTGACCCTGCGGGAGGAGGCGTACCGGCAGATCAAGGCGCGCATCTACGACCTGCCGGGCACGAAGTTCCGCAGCGACAAGCTCGACCTGGCCCCCACCCGCGAGTTCGCCCGGGCGGTGCTCGGCTCCGTCGACCCGGCGCAGGCCGACGACCTCGCCCGGCACCCCGACCGCTACGAGGCCGGCGACCTCGTCGGCCACGGGGGCCTCCAGGGCCGCCACGACGAGCGGCTCCGCGGCGCGGCGGGGCTGACCGTGATCACGCAGCGTCCCGGCCCGGACGGCACGTTGGTGCCCACCGGCACCGAGGTGTTCCGCAGCGAGCCGAAGCCGGGGCAGCCGGTGAAGACCACTCTCGACGTGCCCACCCAGAACGCGGCCGACGCCGCCCTGCGGGCCGAGAAGCGCCGGGCGGCATTGGTGGCGGTACGGATCAGCGACGGCGCGGTGCTCGCCGCGGCCAACGGCCCCGGGGCGGCCGGGGAGAACCTGGCCTTCACCGCCCAGGTTCCGCCGGGCTCCACCTTCAAGATGGTCAGCGCGCTCGGCCTGCTCGACCGGGGCGCGGTCACGCCCGACGCGACGGTGGGGTGCCCGAAGACGTTCACCGTCGACGGCCGGCCGTTCAAGAACTCCGACAACTTCGTGCTGGGCGCGGTGCCGTTCCGCACCGACTTCGCCAAGTCCTGCAACACCGCGTTCGCCGCGCTGGCACCGAAGCTCGGCGCCGACGGGCTGGCCGTGACCGGCCGCTCCCTCGGGCTGGAGGGGCAGTGGGACGTCGGCCTGGACGCCTTCACCGGCAAGGTCTCGGCGAACGGCGGCGCGACCGAGCAGGCCGCCGCCGCCATCGGCCAGGGCACGACGCTGGTCAGCCCGCTCGCCATGGCGTCGGCCACCGCGGCGGTCGCCCGGGGCGGCTTCGAGCAGCCCAAGCTGGTGCTCGACCCGGCTCCGGCCCAGCCCGCCGCCCCCGGCCCGCAGCTCAAGCCGGAGTCGGTGCAGGCCGTACGGGCGATGATGCGGGAGGTGGTCACGGCCGGCACCGGCAGCGCGCTGCGGGACGTGCCGGGCGCGCCGGTGCACGGCAAGACGGGCACCGCCGAGTACGACGACAACCCGGCCCATACCCACGCCTGGTTCGTCGGCTGGCAGGGCGACGTCGCGTTCGCGGTCTTCGTGGAGAAGGGCGGCGCCAGCACCGCCACCGCCGTCCCCGCCGCCGAACGCTTCCTCCGCGCCCTCGGCCGCTGACAGCCCACCGGTCCCTGGCCGGACGCCCACCGGTCCTTGGCCGGACGGCCCCCGCCCTCCGCCACCCACCGCACGCAGCCGCACCCGGCACCGTCTTCACCTGACGCCGTCGGCACCCGGCACCGTGTTCGCCCGGCACCGTGTTCGCCCGGCACTGGCCTCACCCGACGCCGTGCCCGCCCGGGGCCGTCGGCGGCGTCTGCCTGGACGGTAGCCGAGCCGGGTCCTCGTTGGCCTCGTCATCGAGGGCGAGGGCCGTGACTGCCCTGCCCGTGTGACGCTGTCGAGCTGCCCCTACGGACGGGGCACACACACCGACCGGGCCGCGACGCGTCTGCTGGCGCAGGTCGCTGTGGCTGAGCCGCACGGTGCCCCTCGTCCGGCAGCCATGGGTGGAACCTCAGGGGTGTCAAAGCCCGTCGGTGACACCCCTGGCGTTCCACCCATGACCCACGTACGCCGGACGTCATCCCGACTGGGCGCGGGCAGGCACCAGCGGCGCCACGGCAGGAGACGGCCGGGACGGCTGCACGCCACCAGCGCCCGGGACCCGGCCTCGACGAACGGTCCCCGACACCCCGCCGCATGGGCACCAGCCGGTCGGGACCGATCACGGCCTCGACGCACGGTCCCCGACGCCCCGCCGCATGGGCGGCTTCCGGCAGATCCCGCCCGACGGAGGACGACTGCGGCCGACTGGTCCGGTCCGGAGGGAGGTCCGGCGGTCAGGCGATGCCGGCGGCGGACGGCGAGGTGCCGTCCTCGGGCGCGGGCAGCGGGTCGTCCGGGTCGAGGTCCGCGAGCGGCGTCCGACGCAGCAGGCCCGGTCCGGCGGAGGCGGGCGGGCCGACGGGTTCCGGCGCGGCCGGGTCGTCGGAAGCGGCAGCCGCGGGCACCGGAGTGCCCGACCCGTCCGCACCGATCGGCCCGAGCGGCACCACCGCCCCGAGCGATCCGACCGCCCCCGGCGGAGCTGACGGGACCTCCTCGGCCCCGCCCGCGCCACGGTCGCCGTCGCGCTCCGGACCGGGGACGACGACCGGGTCGGCGGCGGACGCGCCAGCGACGGACGGGCCGGCGACGGACGGGGGCATGGGGACCTCTGGACGGCCATTGCCCCGCCGCGCCGAGGGGACCGACGACAAACCGGCCGAGACGGCAGACGAGGGGCCAGCCGAGGGGACCGACGAAGGGCCGCCGGACGAGGCGGCAGAGGAAGGGCCGGCGAGGGCGGGATAGGAAGGCCCGGCCGAGGCGGCAGACGATCGGCCCACCGACGGATCCGACGAGGGGCCAGCCGGGGCAACGGACGAACGGCCGGCCGGGGCGACAGACGACGGGCCGGCCGAGCGGGCGGATGTCGACGGGCCCGGCAGCAGTCGGGGTGGCGCCGCCGCCGGCGCGGAGACCGGACGCAGCCCGGCGACCACGGTGTTGACGATCTCGGCCGCGTACGAGCCGTCGGGGTCGTAGTCGGGGTCGAAGACGGTCAGCTCGACGCCGAGGCAGTGCGGAGTGTCGACCAGGCCGGCGAGCAGGATCTCCAGCTCGGCGAAGGCGATCCCGCCCGGGTCGGGGGCGTCGACGGCCGGCATCACGGCGGGGTCCAGCACGTCCACGTCGATGTGCACCCAGTAGCCGGCGCAGTCGGCGAGCTGCTCGTGCGCCCACTGCGCCGTACGCGCGGCGCCCTCGGCGCGCAGCGCCGGCACCGGCCGGGTGGTGATCCCGGCGGCCTGGAGGTCCAGGCGGTACTCGTCCTGCGCCCGGATGCCGAGCACCACCACGTCGATGTCCCGGAAGTACGGCCGACGGCCCTCGATGGCGGCCAGGTCGGCCTGCCCCCGCCCGGTGACCAGGGCGAGGTCCTCGCCGGCTGCCGCGCCCACGTAGGACGCGTTGCCGGGGTGCCGGAAGTCGGAGTGCCCGTCGACGAAGACCAGCCCGATGCGCCCGCCGACCGCCTCGCCGAGCCGGTGCATGGCCAGCGCCGAGCCGAGCAGGATGGAGCAGTCGCCGCCGAGCACCAGCGGGAACTCGCTGCGGTCGATGATGGCGCCGATCCGCTCCGCGAGCGCCACCGAGTAGTCGGCGATCTCCCGGGCGTGGCACACGCCGTCACCCGGTCGCCAGTCGCCGGGGTCGTAGCGGGGCGCGGTGAGGCAGCCGGCGTCGCGGGCGCGCAGCCGGGCGAGCAGCCCCTGGTCGCGCAGCGCGCCCGGGGCCTTCCCACAGCCGGGGACCGAGGTGGACGTGGGTGGGCGCAGGCCGAGGTTGCTGGGCGCGTCGAGGACGGCGATCCGGCGCATCATGGGCTCCCGTCCTCGATGTGTCGGGCGGGCCGGCCGGAACGCCGGCCCGCGCTGGCGTGCTACAGGTTCCGGGCGCGCTCAGGAACAGGGCGGGCCCGGAACAAGGGTGCTCAGAACAGGGCGCTGGCCAGGGCCCGGCGCGCCGAGGCGACCGCGGGATCCTCCGGCCCGGCGACCGTGAAGAGGCCGACCAGGTGCTGGCGTACCCTCTCCCGCTCGTCGCCGGCGGTGCGGCGGACCAGGCCCACCAGGCGGGCGTACGCCGCCTCGGCCTGACCGCTGAGCACCTCGATGTCGGCGGCCAGGAGCTGGGCCTCGACGTCGTCGGGGTTGGCCTGGGCGGCGGCGATGGCCGCGCCCGGGTCGGCCCCGGCCACCCGGCGGGCGAGCCCGACCTGGGCGAGGCCCGCCTCCGCCGCGGCGTCCGCCGGCGACTCGGCGAGGATCTTGCGGTACGCCCGCTCGGCCGCGTCGAGGTCGCCGCTCATCAGGGCGTCGTCCGCCTCGTCGAGGCGCGGGTCCTCCGGCTCCTCGACGCTCACGCCACCGGCCTTGAGCACCGCCTGGATCCACTGCCGCAGCTGCGCCTCGGGCACCACCCCGGAGAAGGCGTCGATCGGCTGGCCGCCGACGACCGCGTAGACCATCGGGATGCCCTGCACCCGGAACATCTGGGCGATCCGGGGGTTGGCGTCCACGTCGACCTTGGCGAGCACCCAGGCGCCGCCGCCCTCCGCGGCCAGCCGCTCCAGCACGGGGCTCAGCTGCTTGCACGGCTCGCACCACTCGGCCCAGAAGTCCACGATCACCGGTGTGGTGAGCGAGCGCTCGAGAACCTCGGACTGGAATGTCGCCTCGCTCACGTCGATGACGGCGACGCCGCCACCGGCGGCGCCGGGGAAGTCGGCGGAGGGGGCGGACTGGGCCGGGGTGGCGGGGCGGGCGGGGGCCGGTGCGGGGGTGCGCAGCGCGCTGAGGTCGACCGCGCCGCGGGTGAAGATCGACGAGGTGATCCGTGGGTCGCTCATGGTTACCTAGTCTCGCACGCGACCCGCCGAACTCAGATCAACCGCGACGGCGACAGTTGCGACTGTCACGGCTGCTCCCGCCCCCTGCCCCGCCCTCCCGGCCGGCACTGCCGCGACCGTGCGCCCGCGCCCCCGGCACGCGGACTGCGCGGTACTGGCGGGGGCGCGGGAGACAGGGGTCGCAGTGTGCGGCTGACGGAGGGACGGGGCCGGGAACGGGATGGGTCAGAAGCGGGCCGGTTCGCGGTAGACGCCCCACTCGGCGCGCAGGGCGTCGCAGATCTCGCCGAGGGTGGCCTCGGCGCGCACGGCGTCCAGCATGGCCGGGATCATGTTGCCGTCGGTCCGGCCGACGGCGACCATCCGCTCGATCGCGGCCTTGACGGTGGCCTCGTCGCGGCCGGCCTTCCGCTCGGCCAGCACCCGGCGCTGCTCCAGCTCCACCTCGTGCGAGATGCGCAGGATCTCCAGGTCCTTGGCGACCGTGCCGGTGTGGCAGTTGACGCCGACGATCCGCTTGTCGCCCTTCTCCAGCGCCTGCTGGTAGACGAAGGCGGACTCGGCGATGTGGCCGGTGAACCAGCCGTCCTCGATGCCGCGCAGGATGCCGGAGGTCATCGGCCCGATCTGGTGCGGCCCCTCCCCGCCGAGCTGCCGGATCCGGGCGAAGATCTCCTCCGCCTCGGCCTCGATCTTGTCGGTGAGCGCCTCGACGTACCAGGATCCGCCCAGCGGGTCCGCCACGTTGGTCACCCCGGTCTCCTCCATCAGCACCTGCTGGGTACGCAGGGCGATCTCGGCGGACTCGTCGGTGGGCAGCGCCAGGGTCTCGTCCAGGGCGTTGGTGTGCAGCGAGTTGGTGCCGCCGAGCACCGCCGCGAGTGCCTCGACGGCCGTCCGCACCACGTTGTTGACCGGCTGCTGGGCGGTCAGCGACACCCCGGCGGTCTGCGTGTGGAACCGCAGCCAGAGGGCCTTCTCGCTGGTCGCGCCGTAGACGTCGCGCAGCCAGCGGGCCCAGATCCGGCGGGCGGCCCGGAACTTCGCGATCTCCTCGAAGAAGTCGACGTGGGAGTCGAAGAAGAAGCTCAGGCCGGGCGCGAAGACGTTGACGTCCAGTCCCCGGGAGAGGCCCAGCTCGACGTAGCCGAAGCCGTCGGCGAGGGTGTACGCCAGTTCCTGCGCGGCGGTCGAGCCGGCCTCGCGGATGTGGTAGCCGGAGACCGAGAGCGGCTTGTAGCGCGGGATCTCCCGGGCGCAGTACTCCATCAGGTCGCCGATCAGGCGCAGGTGCGGCTCGGGGTCGAAGAGCCACTCCTTCTGCGCGATGTACTCCTTGAAGATGTCCGTCTGCAGGGTGCCGTCCAGCTTGGACAGGTCGGCGCCCTGCCGCTCGGCGGCCACCAGGTACATGCAGAACACCGGCACCGCCGGCCCGGAGATGGTCATCGACGTGGTGACCCCGGCCAGGTCGATGCCGTCGAAGAGCGCCTCCATGTCGGCGGCGGTGTCGATGGCGACGCCGCAGTGGCCCACCTCGCCGAGCGCCTGCGGGTCGTCGGAGTCCCGGCCCATCAGCGTGGGCATGTCGAAGGCGACGGAGAGGCCGCCGCCGCCGGCGCCCAGGATCATCTTGTAACGCTCGTTGGTCTGCTGGGCGTTGCCGAACCCGGCGAACTGCCGGATCGTCCAGGTCCGCCCGCGGTAGCCGGTCGGGTGCAGGCCCCGGGTGTACGGGTACTCGCCCGGCCAGCCGATCCGCTCGAAGCCCGGGTAGGCGACACCCTCCGGCGGCCCGTAGACCGGGTCGACGGGCATCCCGGAGAGCGTGGTGAAGTCGGCGTCCCGCTTGCGCGCGGCGTCGTAGCGGGCCTGCCAGCGTGCCCGTCCGGCGGCGATCTCGTCGGCGTTCATCCGCGGGGCTCCTCCTCGAGTCCTCGACTGCACTGCGAGTGTAGAGCCCCGACCTGAACGATCGCTAAGTAAGTTCGTACCGGCAGGTAACCTGGACCGCCCGACGCCTCACGCGACAGGTGCCGCCGGACCGCCCAGGGCCACGTCGTCGACCCTGATGTTGATCTCGTCGACCCGCAACCCGTACGCCTCGACCGCCTCCGTCACCTGCGCGCGGACCTCGCCGGTCACCTGCGGCACCGCGCGGCCGGCCTCGATCACGATGACCAGGTTGACCACCGCCGCGCCGTTGGTGACGTGGGCCGAGCAGCCGCGGCGGGCGTCGCCGACCTGGTCGAGCCCGACCTTGTCGAGCACCGCGTTGAAGAACCGGGCCACGTCCCCGCCCAGCTCGACCACCCCGGGCACGGACCGCGCGGCGGCCACGGCAATCTTCTCGACCACCTCGTCGGACACGTGCGTGCTGCCGCCCGCCACCGCGCCCGGTGCCACCGACAGCTCCTGCGTCGCCTCGTCAGCCATGATCTCCCCATACGTCGCACCGCCCCGCGCCGTCGGGGCGAGGCGGTGCGAGCGTACTAGGCGGACGCCGTCCGCAGTGGACGCGCGATCGGCTCAGGAGGCGATCTGGGCGAGCAGTTCGTCGGCCGCCGCGTACGGGTCGAGAGAGCCCTCGGCCACCTTCGCGGCGAGCGCCGGCAGCTCCGTACCGTCGCGCAGGGAACCGATCCGGGCGCGGAGGGCGCCCAGCGCGATGGCCTCGACCTCGGCGGCGGCCCGCGCCTCCTGGCGGCGGCGCAGTTCGCCGTGCTCGACCAGCCAGGCACGGTGCTTGTCGATGGCGGCGGCGATGTCGTCGATGCCCTCGCCCCGGGAGGCGATCGCGCGCACCACCTGCGGCCGCCAGTCGCCCGGACCCCGCTCGCCCAGGGCGATCATGCCCTGGATGTCGCGGTAGGTGGCGTCGGCACCGTCCCGGTCGGCCTTGTTGACCACGAAGACGTCGGCGATCTCCAGGATGCCGGCCTTGACCGCCTGGATCGCGTCGCCCATGCCCGGGGCGAGCAGCACCAGCGTGGTGTCGGCCAGCGAGGCCACCTCCACCTCGGCCTGCCCGACGCCCACGGTCTCCACCAGCACGACGTCGCAGCCGGCGCCCTCCAGCACCCGCACGGCCTGCGGCGTCGCCGCCGACAGCCCGCCGAGGTGGCCCCGGCTGGACATCGACCGGATGTAGACGCCCGGGTCGGTGGCGTGGTCCTGCATGCGGACCCGGTCGCCGAGGATCGCCCCGCCCGTGAACGGGCTGGACGGGTCGATGGCCAGCACGCCCACCCGGTGGCCGCGGGCACGCAGCGCCCGGACCAGCTCGTTGGTGGTGGTCGACTTGCCCACCCCGGGCGAGCCGGTCAGCCCGACCACCTGGGCCTGACCGGCGTACGGGGCGAGCGCCGCCGCGATGCGCGGCAGCGTCTCGTCGCCCGACTCGACCAGGGTGATCAGCCGGGCCACCGCGCGCGGATCGCCCGCCCGGGCCCGCTCGACCAGCATCGGCACGTCCCGGCTGCGGCGCACCGGGGGTGCGCCCGCCGCCGGGACGTCGTCGACGATCTCGCTCACTGTGCTGCCTCTACGGGGTCGGCCGGACCGCGGTCAGTGACCGCTCTCGCCGGGGGCCGGGACGTGGATGATCAGGGCGTCGCCCTGGCCGCCGCCGCCGCAGAGCGCCGCCGCGCCCGTGCCGCCGCCCCGGCGCTTGAGCTCCAGGGCGAGGGTGAGCACCAGCCGGGCGCCGGACATGCCGATCGGGTGGCCCAGCGCGATCGCCCCGCCGTTGACGTTGACCTTGTCCGGGCTGACCCCGAGGTCACGGGTGGACTGGATGCCGACCTGGGCGAACGCCTCGTTGATCTCGATCAGGTCCAGGTCCTCGATGCCGAGCCCGCCCTTCTTGAGCGCGTGCTGGATCGCGTTGGACGGCTGCGAGTGCAGGGAGTTGTCCGGGCCCGCGACGTTGCCGTGCGCGCCGATCTCGGCCAGCCAGGTCAGCCCCAGCTCCTTGGCCTTGGCCTTGCTCATGACGACCACGGCGGCGGCGCCGTCGGAGATCGGCGAGGAGCTGCCGGCGGTGATCGTGCCGTCCTTGGCGAACGCCGGGCGCAGCTTCGCCAGCGACTCGGCGGTGGTGTCCGGCCGGATCCCCTCGTCCTCGCTGATCACCAGGGGGTCACCCTTGCGCTGCGGGATGACGACCGGGGTGATCTCCTCGGAGAAGTGGCCGTTCTTCTGCGCGGCGGCGGCCCGCTGGTGGCTGGTCGCGGCGAACGCGTCCTGCTCCTCGCGGGTGATGCCGTGCCGGCCGTTGTGCCGCTCGGTGGACTCCCCCATGGCGCAGCTGTCCCAGGCGTCGGTGAGCCCGTCGAGCGCCATGTGGTCCTTGACCACCACGTCGCCGTACTTGTAGCCGCCGCGCTGGCCCAGCAGCAGGTGCGGGGCGTTGGTCATGGACTCCATGCCGCCGGCGACGACGATGTCGAACTCGCCGGCGCGGATCAGCTGGTCGGCCAGGGCGATCGCGTCCAGGCCGGAGAGGCAGACCTTGTTGACGGTCAGCGCCGGTACGGACATCGGGATGCCGGCCTCGACCGCCGCCTGGCGGGCCGGGATCTGCCCGGCGCCGGCCTGGAGCACCTGCCCCATGATCACGTACTGGACCTGCTCGGGGGCGACGCCGGCCCGCTCGAGCGCCGCCTTGATCGCGACGCCACCGAGCCTGGTCGCCGGGAGGTCCTTGAGGTTGCCCAGCAGGCGCCCCATCGGGGTCCGCGCGCCGCTGACGATCACCGAAGCCATGCCTGCCTCCGAGGGGTGCCGACCTGTACGCCTTAACGATTGTTCGGTCAGACTAGCGCCATGGCTGAGAACTCCCCCGTCGAGACCGCTGCCGACTATGTCACAGACATCGGCCTGCGCCGCATCGACCACGTCGGGGTCGCCGTCGCCGACCTGGACGCCGCGATCGACTTCTACCAGCGCACCTTCGGGATGCGCTGCGTGCACACCGAGGTGAACGACGAGCAGGGCGTACGCGAGGCGATGCTGGCCGTGGGCCCGGACGCCGAGGGCGGCTGCGTGCAACTGCTCGCCCCGCTGAGCCCGGAATCGACCATCGCCAAGTTCCTCGACAAGAAGGGCCCGGGCGTGCAGCAGGTGGCGTACACCGTGGCGGACATCGACGTCGCCTGCGCGAAGCTGCGCGAGCGGGGCGTGAAGCTGCTCTACGACACCCCGAAGCGCGGCACCGCCAACTCGCGCGTCAACTTCGTCCACCCGAAGGACGCCGGCGGGGTGCTGGTCGAACTCGTCGAGCCCGCCGCCGGGCACTGACCCCACCGCCGGCCCCCGTCACCTGCGCGGGGGCCGGCGCCCACCGCCCCGCCGAGCGCGCCGCTGCGCGGTTCCACCACCGCCCGGACACCTCCACTCATCGGCCAATGCAGTTTTTCACAGAGGACTTCCGGCCCTACCTACTGTTCAGTAACGTCCCGGCCCACAGGAGCGCGGCCGGTGCCGGTTGTGTCGGACACCGACATGGCGGTCGGCCGCACCGGCGCCGACGATGGCAGCACCCAGGCCCGCGTGGGCGGGGTGCGGACGAACGGGAGGTCGACGTGCAGGACATCCTCGAAGCGATCATGGCGGCGGAGGGATCCGACCAACCCGCACGGGAACTCGCCGGGATCGCCGGCCTGCCGGTACCCGAGACGTACCGCGGCGTGGTGGTGCGCGCCGACGAGACCCGGATGTTCGACGGCCTGGCCACCCGGGACAAGGACCCGCGCAAGGCGCTGCACGTGCAGGAGGTGCCGACGCCGGAGCTGGGGCCGGGCGAGGCGCTGGTGGCGGTGATGGCCAGCGCGATCAACTACAACACGGTCTGGACCAGCATCTTCGAGCCGCTGCCGACCTTCAAGTTCCTCCAGCGCTACGGCCGGCTCTCCGAGCTGACCCGCCGGCACGACCTGCCGTACCACGTGGTGGGCTCCGACGCCGCCGGCGTGGTGCTGCGCACCGGGCCCGGGGTGACGAAGTGGAAGGCCGGCGACGAGGTCGTCGCGCACTGCCTCTCCGTGGAGCTGGAGGACGCGGCCGGGCACGACGACACCATGCTGGATCCGCAGCAGCGGATCTGGGGCTTCGAGACCAACTTCGGCGGCCTGGCCGAGCTGTGCGTGGTCAAGGCCAACCAGCTGATGCCCAAGCCGCGCCACCTGAGCTGGGAGGAGGCGGCCAGCCCGGGGCTGGTCAACTCGACGGCGTACCGGCAGCTGGTGTCGCACCACGGGGCGAACATGAAGCAGGGCGACGTGGTGCTGATCTGGGGCGCCTCCGGCGGCCTGGGCGGCTACGCCACCCAGATGGCGCTCAACGGCGGCGCGATCCCGGTCTGCGTGGTCTCCTCGCCCGAGAAGGCGGAGCTGTGCCGGAAGATGGGCGCCGAGCTGGTGATCGACCGCACCGCCGAGGGCTTCCGCTTCTGGAAGGACGAGCAGACCCAGGACCAGGACGAGTGGCGCCGCTTCGGCGAGCGCATCCGCGAGCTGACCGGCGGCGAGGACCCGGACATCGTCTTCGAGCACCCCGGCCGGGAGACCTTCGGCGCCAGCGTCTACGTGGCCAAGAAGGGCGGCACCATCGTCACCTGCGCCTCCACCAGCGGCTTCCTGCACCAGTACGACAACCGCTACCTCTGGATGCACCTGAAGCGGATCATCGGCAGCCACTTCGCCAACTACCGGGAGGCGTGGGAGGCCAACCGCCTGGTGGCGTTGGGCAAGGTCCACCCCACCGTGTCGAGGACCTACGCGCTGGAGCAGACCGGCCAGGCCGCGTACGAGGTGCACCGCAACGCGCACCAGGGCAAGGTCGGCGTGCGCTGCCTCGCCCCGTCGGACGGCCTCGGCGTACGCGACCGCGAGCTCCGCTCCCGGCACGAGGACGCGATCAACCGGTTCCGGGGCCACTGACCCGGCGGATGAGGCGGGGCCGACCATTGCGGTGAACGGCGATTGCCTTTCCGCCGGGTGTCGGACACTCATTCGAGTGATGCCGACCATGGCGCGACAAAGGGCCGCGGGGTACTCCCGCGGCCCTTTTCCATGTCACGCTCCGTGCCCTCTCCCCTGTCACTCTCCGTGCCGTCCGACCCGCCCGGGACCTGCCAAGATCGGCGATCCGTCCCGCCGTGGACGGAGCTGTAGTTGACCATGTAAAGAGGACACGAAAGCTCGGGACCGCTCTTGCGAA
This sequence comes from Micromonospora sp. SD12, assembly GCF_052068495.1. Lineage (NCBI taxonomy): Bacteria > Bacillati > Actinomycetota > Actinomycetes > Micromonosporales > Micromonosporaceae > Micromonospora > Micromonospora sp. SD12. The sequence continues at coordinate 150,963 of NZ_JBQHDF010000013.1, forward strand.
GCACCCTGGGGGGTCTGCGAGTATGTCCCAATGCCCCAGCAGTCCTCCCCTCTTGCGTTCTTCGATAACGCGAACTCGCAGCCCGATTTCACCGTTGGCCTGCGCGGCTACAACACCCACCAGGTCGATGACTTCATCGGCCGGATGACGGCCGCGCTTACCCAGTCCGAGCAGGCCCGCGCCGAGGCCGAGCAGCGGATGAACGACGCCCAGCGCCGCCTGCGCCAGGCCGAGCAGCGCATGAGCGCGCTGGAGCAGAAGCTCGCCGACACCAACAAGCAGCTCGAGGAGAACAGCCGACCCACCCTCTCGGGCCTCGGCACCCGCGTCGAGCAGATCCTCCGGCTGGCCGAGGAGCAGGCCAACGACCACCGCAACGAGGCCAAGCGGGAGTCGGAGGGCATCCTCTCCGCCGCGCGCCTCGAGGCGCGCGAGATCACCGACAAGGCGCGCGCCGAGGCGGCGGCCATGAAGGCCAACGCCGAGCGGGAGGCCGGCAGCGTCCGCACCGCCGCCGAGCGCGAGGCCGCCGAGGTCCGCGTCCAGGCCCGTCGCGAGGCCGACACGCTGCGCGCCGACGCCGACCGGGAGACCAAGCAGCTGCGTACGGTGACCGCGCACGAGGTCGCCGAGCTGAAGTCCACCGTCGAGCGTGAGGTCGCCACCCTGCGGGCCACCGCCGAGCGGGAGATCACCCAGCAGCGGGCGAAGGCCGCCCGCGAGGCCGAGGAGAAGCGCGCCGAGGCGACCAAGCTGCTCACCGACGCCCGCGACAAGCGCGACAAGGACCTCCAGGCCCTCGAGCTCCAGCTCGCCGAGCGCCGGGAGAAGGCCGAGCGCGAGGAGTCCGAGCGGCACGCCGCGCAGGTCGCCCAGACCCAGAAGCTGGTCAGCGAGGCCGAGCAGCGCGCCCACGCCGCGCAGGAGCGGGCCAAGGAGATCGAGCAGCGCGCCGAGGCCCGCCGGGTCGAGTCCGAGCGCACCGCCAACGAGACGGTCGACAAGGCCAAGGCGCTGGCCGACAAGACGCTCACCGAGGCGAAGGCCGAGGCGAAGCGCCTGCTCACCGAGGCGCGCACCGAGGCCGAGCTGACCACCCAGGCGGCCCGCCGCGAGGTCGAGGACCTCACCCGGCAGAAGGACGCCGTCACCTCGCAGCTCGGCCAGATGCTCTCCGGTCTCGCCGGCATCGTGCCGGGCGTGCCCGCCACGCCGCCCGCCGCGCAACCCAAGCCGGAGGCGAAGAAGGCCGACAGCACCGACGAGCGGGTGACCGCCGAGACGTCCAACTGACCCAGACCGACCCACCCGACCGGGGCATGATCGACGGCGCGGGGTGACACCGGGTGACCGGTGCGCCCCGCGCCGTACGCTTTTTCGCGCCGGACGAATTGCCCGGGCGTGTCGGCAGTGAAGTAGGTCCTATCCGGGGCGTCCGTATCGCCCCAGCCGGACTGGAGGCGTGTGAGGATGGGGGCATGTCGCACGGCGAGGAACTGTTCGCTCTCGGCGGGGACGTGACCACGGAGCCCAGCTTCGAGTCCGCTCTGCGGGGGTACGAGAAACGACAGGTCGACCGGTACGTCGCTCGCGCGGAGCACGAGATCGCGGCCCTGGCGGCCGAGCGGGAACAGGCCTACACACAGATCCACAAGCTGGCCGGCCAGGTCGAGGTGCTCCAACGCGACCTCGCCCAGGCCCGCAGGTCGTCCGGGGCGTTGGAGAACGTCTCCTACCGGCACCTGGGCCCGCGGGTCGAGCAGATCCTCACCATCGCCGAGGAGCAGGCCGACGCGATCCTGGCCGCCGCCAACGAGGAGATCGAAGCTCGCCGGGCCGCCGCCGAGCACATCGTGGACGAGGCCCGCGAGCAGGCCGCCACCGCCCTCAAGGACTTCGAGATCGCGCTGGCCGCCCGCCGGACGGAGGAGGAGCGGCACAGCGCCGCCCGCAGGGCCGAGGCGGACGCCGCGGTCAGGGCGGCCAAGGAGGAGTCCACCCGGCTGCGCAAGGCCGCCCAGGACGCGCTGGCCAAGGCCCAGCAGGAGGCCACCCAGCTGCGGGACGCGGCGAAGGAGATCCACCAGCGGGCCCAGCAGGAGGCGACCAAGCTGCGCGAGGCGGCCAAGGAGGTGCACGCCAAGGCCCAGCAGGAGGCCACCCAGCTGCGTGAGGCCGCCAAGGAGGTGCACACCAAGGCCCAGCAGGAGGCCAAGCGCCTGGTCGACCAGGCCACCGAGGCCGGCCGGGCCACCCACGCCAAGGCGCAGCGCGACGCCAAGCAGATCATCGACGACGCCGCCGGCGCCGGGCGGGCCACCCGGGAGAAGGCCCGCCAGGAGGCGGAGCGGCTCACCACTCAGGCGGCCGAGACCGCCAAGCGCAACCGCGCCGAGACCGAGGCGTACGTGCAGCGGATGCGCACCGAGACCGAGGCGTACGTGCAGCACGCCCGGGCCCAGACGCAGCAGGAGCTGGGCGCCTGGCGGGCCGGGGTGGAGCAGGAGGTCAACAACCGGCGCGAGGCCGCGGACCGCGAGCTGACCCAGCGCCGCGCGAAGGCCGAGCAGGAGTTCACCGCGCGCCGCGACGAGTTGGAGAAGCAGTACAAGACCCGCCTCGCCGAGCTGGACGAGCAGCACACGAGCCGGCACGACGAGCTGGAGTCGGAGTTCGAGGCGCGCCGCACCGCCCTGGAGACGGAGTACACCGCCCGCCGGAACGAGATCGAGCAGAGTGCCACCGCCGTCCGCAAGGCCGCCGAGCAGGACGCCCTGACGATGCGCCAGCGGGCCGAGGAGGAGGCCGCGGCGCTGCTCGGCCGGGCCGAGTCGGAGGCGGCCGAGAAGCGCCGCAGGGCCGACGAGCACGTGGCGACGTCGCGCCGGCAGTTCGAGGAGTACGCGGCCACGACTCAGCAGCACCTGGCCACCACCCAGCAGCATCTCGCCGCCACCCAGCAGGAGGCCGCCGCGAGCCGCCAGCAGCTCGCCCAGGTGATGCTGGAGATCGCCCAGGCCCAGCAGGAGCTGGCCGACCTGCGGCAGGAGACCTGGAAGTCCCGGCAGGAGTCCGACGAGCTCCAGCGCCAGGTGGCGGAGCTGCGGTTGGGCGTACTCGGCGCGGCCGACCGGCCGGGCGGAGCGGACGGCGTCGTCGCCCCGGTCGTGGCGGGCGGCAAGCCCGCGCCGGCCACGGCGAACGGCAGCAAGCCCCGTCCCGACGCGGCCAAGACCCCGGCGGACGCGGCCCCGGCCGGCGGGAACGCCGCCGACAAGGCCACGGTCGACGCGGGCGCTGTCCCGGTCGGCGCGGACAAGGCCAAGGCGGGCACGGCGGACAAGGCCCCGGTCGGCACGGACAAGGCCCCGGTCGGCGCGGACAAGGCTCCGGCGGGCGCGGACAAGGCCCCGGTCGGCGCGGACAAGGCTCCGGCGGGCGTGGGCGCGGCGGACAAGGCCCCGGGCGGCGCGGGCGTCGGGACGACAGGCGCCGCGGAGGGCGCGGCCTCCTCGGGTGAGAAGCCCGCTGCCGGCAAGGTGGAGCCCGAGGACGCCGGGCAGCCGGCCAAGGGCCGGATCGAGCCGGCGGACACCGGGCAGCCGACCAACGGCAAGGTCGCCACCGTGACCACCGTCGACGGGGGCACGGCCAGTGCCGGCGTGGACGGAGAGCCGACCGTGGCGGCGGTACCCGGCGAGGGCGGCCGGGGCGCGACCCCGACGAAGATCACCAGCACGGGCGAGAACGGCAAGCGCCCGGCCAAGCCGACCACCGACGAACGCAGCGCCAAGCCGAGCAAGGTGGTCGTCGACAAGGACTGACCCCTGCGCACGGCACCGCCCGACGGCCTGGGTCGTCGGGCGGATCTTGGTACGAAGCGGCCCCCGGAGGGGCCCGTTCCTACCAAGATCTCAAGATCCGGGCCTGCCCCACACCCCAGCGGGGTGTGTGGGCGGGCCAGAGTGGGTCGGCCGGCCAAGTGGGTCGGGCGGGCTGCGGGGGCGGGTCGGGCCTGCGGCGTACGCTCCCGGGTGGGATCCGTCGACGCGAACCCGTGGTGGGGCCGCCGGCGGAAGTCGATCAGGGGAGGTCCGATGGCGGACGACGGACCGACGGCGTCGAGCGGGAACCCGGAGCCCGGCAGCAGCCCGGGACCGGGCGACGGGAGCCGGAAGCCGGAGCACGCCACCGCGCCCGAGCACAGCACCCGCCCGTCGGGCACCACGGACGGCGGCGGGACGGCGGCGGGCGCCACGGACCACGGCCAGCGGGCCACCGGTGCCACGGACGGCGGCGGGACGGCGGCGGGCGCCACGGACCGGAGCAGGCCGGGGGCGAACGGGTCGAGCCGGTTCGGTACGCCGGGGCGGCCGCTGAAGCGCAGCAGCTTCCTGGTCGGCTTCACCGGCGCGGCGGGGGTGCTGCTGGCGTACGCCCTCTATCTGGGCCTGCGCAACGCGGCCGGCATCCTGGTCCTGGTGGTCATCGCGCTCTTCCTCGCGGTCGGCCTGCACCCCGCAGTGGTCCGGTTGCGCTCCTGGGGGTTGCCGCACGGCATCGCCGTGGCGGTGGTCGCGCTGACGGTCGTGCTGCTGCTCTGCGGCGGCGTGTTCGCCCTGGTGCCGCCGATCGTCACCCAGAGCGGGCAGTTCATCGAGCAGCTACCGAGCTACCTGGAGGCGTTGCGCCGCAACGAGACGGTCAACGACCTGGTGGTCCGGTACGACCTCATGGAACGGTTGCAGAACGCGGCCAACGCCGACACCGTCGGGCAGGCCCTCGGCGGGGTGCTCGGCGGCGCCCAACTGCTCTTCGGCACGGTCTTCCGGGGGCTGACCGTGCTGGTGCTGACCATCTACTTCCTGGCCTACTTCGACCGGCTGCGCGACCTGGGCTACTCGCTGGTGCCCCGATCGCGCCGGGAGCGCGTGCAGCTCATCGGGGACGAGATCCTGACCAAGGTGGGGGCCTACATGGTGGGCGCGCTCAGCATCGCGGTGCTGGCGGGGATCTCCACGTACGTCTTCGCGCTGATCGTCGGGCTGCCGTACCCGTTCGCGCTGGCCGTGGTGGTCGCGGTCACGGACCTGATCCCGCAGATCGGCGCGACCCTGGGGGCGGTGATCGTCAGCCTGGTCGGGTTCGCCACGGACCTGCCGGTCGGCATCGCCTGCGCGGTGTTCTTCCTGATCTACCAGCAGGTCGAGAACTACCTGATCTACCCGAAGATCATGCGCCGGTCGGTGTCGGTCAACGAGGTGGCCGCCCTGGTGGCCGCCCTGCTCGGCGTCTCCCTGCTGGGTGTGGTGGGCGCGCTCATCGCGATCCCGGCGGTGGCCGCGCTCCAGCTCATCCTGCGGGAGGTGGTCCTGCCCCGGCAGGAGTCCCGCTGACCCCGCCCGGCCCGGCCGGCCAGCGCTGGACAGGTCGGGCTCCGGTGCACCGGTCGGCCGGGTCCGCGACGGGAGCGCGGGGCGGAGGGTCGGTCAGCCGGCCTGGCCGGCGGGCGGGCCGGGCACCGGGCGGTCCGCGAAGGAGGCCACCGTGCGGTCGGCGTACGCGCTGACGTCGCCGGTCTCCATCGGGCCGTCCCAGGTCGTCGGCAGCGGCACGGCGGCGGCCGGGTTGACCCGGCGGACCACCTCGTCCAGCACGGTCTCGGCGTCGCCGACCCAGAGGTGCTTCGCGCCGGGCACCCCGACCACCTCGGCCTGCGGCACCGCCGCGAAACGCTCCCGCGCCTCGTCGGGGCGCAGGTAGTCGTCGAACTCGGGCACCAGCGCGGTCAGCGGCTTGCCGGACCCCGCCCAGTGCTCCAGGTCCGCCGGCGCGGAGAAGCGCAGCGGCGGGGAGAGCAGGATCGCCCCGGCGACGGCCGGGTCGCAGCCGTACTTGAGGGTCAGGTCGGTGCCGAACGACCAGCCCAGCAGCCAGATGTTCGGCAGCTCGTGGAACTCGGCGTACTCGATGGCGGCGGCGACGTCGAAGCGCTCGCCGACCGCGTTGTCGAAGGCCCCCTCGCTGGTGCCGCGGAGGCTGCTGGTGCCCCGGGTGTTGAAGCGGAGCACCGCCAGGTCGGCCAGGGCCGGCAGCCGCCACGCCGCCTTGCGGAACACGTGGCTGTCCATCATCCCGCCGTGCGTCGGCAGCGGGTGCAGGCAGACGAGGGTGCCCACCGGCTCACGGTCCAGGGGCCGGGCCAGCTCGCCGACCAGCCGCAGACCGTCGGCGGTGTGCAGCTCGATGTCCTCGCGGTGGCCGGGCAGGATGGAGGACGCGCGGATCGGTGTGCTCACCCCACCAGTCTCGCCGGTACGGCCGGGAACCGCCGGGCGGGGCGGAAACAGCGTGATCCAGATCGCTCAGCCGTAGCGGGGAGCGCCGCGACCGCGCTGCACGGCGGGCCCGCGCCGGTCCCGGGCCCGCCAGCACCCGCTGTGCCAGTGCCGCCGGTCGGTCAGGTCGCCCCGCCCGTCCGCCGGCCACGCCACCAGGTGCGCCACGCCGGGCCGGATCTCCTGGTCGCAGCCCGGACAGCGGTACGTCTTGGTGGAGGCGCCGCCGCTGATCCCGCGTACCTGCCAGTCGCCGTCGCGCCACTGCTGCACCGAGGCGACGCCCTGGCGGACCCGGTCGGAGTCGAGGTGCGCGGCGTCATCGCGGCGGGGTCGGTTGCGACGGGGGCTCACGCTTGCCAAGCGTACGGGCCGACGGCGGGGGCGGCCCGGGGCGGGCGGACCGGCGCACGTACACGTCCGGCCGGTCCACCCGGGCGATCTTCCGCCAGTGCACGTACGCGCGGGCCGGCACGTCCTGGGTGAGGTCCTCGGCCCGGTGCTCGTCGCCCGTCAGCAGCCGGGCCAACCGCATCAGGGCGGGCCTCGGCTGCTGACGTACTCCTCGAAGGTCACACCATGCAGACGCCGTCACCGGCGCGCGGCGCTGACCCGGTCAGCGGCGGGTGTGGTCGCGGAAGCCCCGGCCGCTCTTGCGGCCCAGGTAGCCGGCCGTGACCAGGTGCTCCAGCAGCGGGGCGGGGGCGAAGCCCGGCTCGCGCAGCTCCAGGTAGAGCTCCCGCTGGATGGCCAGCGCCACGTCCAGACCGACCACGTCGAGCAGCTCGAACGGGCCCATCGGGTACCCGCAGCCCAGCTTCATGGCGTGGTCGATGTCGTCGGCCGTCGAGTAGCTCGCCTCCAGCATTTTCACCGCGTCGTTGAGGTACGGGAAGAGCAGCGCGTTGACGATGAAGCCGGACCGGTCGCCGCAGACCACGCCCGTCTTGCCCAGCGCGGCGCAGACGGCGCGGGCGGTGGCGGTGGTCTCCGCCGAGGTGCGGATGGTCTCCACGACCTCGACCAGCGGCATGAGCGGCGCCGGGTTGAAGAAGTGCAGCCCGACCACGTCGGCGGGCCGCTGGGTGGCCATCGCGACGTCGATCACCGGCAGCGACGAGGTGGTGGTGGCGAGCACGACGCCCGGCTTGCAGATCTCGTCGAGGCTGGCGAAGAGGGCCTTCTTGACGCTCAGCTCCTCGACCACGGCCTCGACGACGAGGTCGACGTCGGCGAGGTGCTCCAGGGTGGCCGACCAGTTGATCCGGCCCAGCGCGGCGTCGCGGTCGGCCTCGCTGAGCTTGCCGCGCACCACGCCCTTGTTGAGCGAGGTCTTGACGGCCTCGAAGACCTTGGCGGACTTCTCGGCACCCCGGGTCACCGAGACGACCTCGTAGCCGGCCTTCGCGAAGACCTCGATGATGCCGGTGGCCATCGTCCCGGAGCCGACGATACCGATCTTGCTCACGGCGGCGGGGCCGGCAGACTCTCCCCCCGCGCGGGTGCCGTCGCCGAGCGCGGCGTCCGCCGTCACCGGCGTCTGCTCGTCGGGTACGACGACCGGGGAGCCCGGCCGCTCGTAGGTGTAGAAACCCCGGCCGGACTTGCGACCGAGGAGCCCGGCGGTGACCATCTGCTTGATCAGCGGCACCGGGGCGTGCCGGCGGTCCCGCCCGCCGCGCCGGTACATGGTGTCGAGGATCTCGTACGCGGTGTCCACGCCGATCAGGTCCATCAGCGCCAGCGGGCCCATCGGCAGGCCGCAGCCGAGCTTCATGGCGGCGTCGATGTCCTCGCGGGTGGCGTAGTGCGACTCGAACATGCCGACGGCGTGGTTGAGGTAGCCGAAGAGCAGCGCGTTGGCGATGAAGCCGGCCCGGTCGCTGATGGTGACGTCGACCTTGCCGAGCCGCTTGCACAGCCCCTCCACGTCGGCGACCACGTCGGCGGAGGTGACCACCGTCCGCACCACCTCGACCAGCTTCATCACCGGGGCGGGGTTGAAGAAGTGGATGCCGATGACCTGGTTGGGCCGGCTGGTGGCGACGGAGATCTCGGTGACGCTGAGCGACGAGGTGTTGGTGGCGAGGATCGCCTCGGGCTTGCAGACCCGGTCCAGCTCGGCGAAGATCCGCTGCTTCAGGTCCAGGTGCTCGGGCACCGCCTCGATGACCAGGTCCACGGAGTGCAGCGCGTCCAGCCCGACGGCGAACCGTACGCGGCTCAGCAGCGCGTCCCGGTCGGCCTCGGCGAGCTTGCCCTTGGCCACTGCCCGGTCCGTCGACCCGGTGAGGATGGCCCGCCCGCGTTCGAGCGCGTCCTCGGAGACCTCCACGGCGACGACGTCCACCCCGTTGCGCGCGAACACCTCGACGATGCCGGCACCCATGGTGCCCAGACCCACTACGCCCACGCTGGTGAAATCGCGCGCCACGGCCAGCCTCCTCGATGCTCCGCACGGCCGCATGAACGACCATTAAGGTTATGCGCGCGAGTCTGCCACCTGACGCTGAGTTGTCGAGGCGCCGTGGGAAATTTCACGAGCCCAGCGGGCCTGCGCACCGGTCGGGCGGCGCCGTCGGTCAGCCCGCGCCGCGTCGGTCAGCCCGCCGGGTTGGTCAGCCTCAGCAGCTCGGCGACGAACTCGGCCGGCCGTTCCAGGTGCGGGCTGTGCCCGCAGCCGGGCAGCAGCACCTCACGGTACGACCCGCCGGCCGCCGCGTACCGCTCCAGCACCGCCCGGGTCTGCCCCACCATCGGCTGCGCCGGGCAGGCCGCCTCCCCCGGCCAGCCGGGCAGCACGCCCAGCGAGCCCAGGTGGGCCAGGTCCATCATCGCCGTGTCCGAGACGATCACGTCGGCGTCCCCGTGGATCCAGGTGATCGGCGGCTTGCCGGCCACCGCGACCAGCTCGTCGGCGACGCGGAAGTACGCCGGCGAGAGGGCGTTGAGCACGCCGCGCCGGCCGGGGGCGGTGCCGGGCCAGTTCGCCGAGGCCACCGCCGTACCGGGGTAGTTGTCGTCGCCGGTGGCGGTGGAGAGGAGGCTGTCCAGCAGCAGTTCTTCGTCGTCGCCGAGCGAGGCAGGGTCCGCCACGTAGGTCGCCCGCAGCACGGCGCGCGGGCTGGTCGGGGCGTCCACGCCCCGGTCGCCGGCCGCCAGCCGCTTGACGAAGTCACGGTTGCCGGTGCCGCCGCCGGTGCCGGCGAAGTCGGGGGTGGTCGGCGTGCCCGTCAGGTCCCGGGTACCGCCGTAGCCGTACGGCGAGACCGGAGCGGCGAGCAGCAGCGCGCCCACCCGGTCGGGGTGGTCGACGAGCAGCCGCATGGCCACCCCGCCGCCGAGCGAGTGGCCCACGACCACCGGCCTGGCGCCGGACGGGAAGAGGGACGGGTCGTCGAGCAGCGCCGCGACGTCGTCGGCGAAGTCGCTGAGCCCCCGGGTCGCGTCCACCCCGACGGTGTCGCTCAGCCCGTAGCCGCGCAGGTCGGGCGCGACCACCCGGAGGGTCGCCGGCAGCCGCCGCACCAGCGGCTCCCAGAAGGCCGCCGACGAGCAGTTGCCGTGGATCAGCAGTACGGGAGCGCCGTCCGGCGGCCCGGCCACCCGTACCGCCTGGGTGACCCCGTTCGCCGACACCAGCCGCTGTCCGGTCTCCATCCGCCGGATGCTGCCACGGCGACGCCGGACGCGTCCATGGGCCGGCCCGCCACCTTCGGGCACCGTACGGTGTGTGCCGGCGGCCCCGGTCAGGACGGAGCGGACGACACCGCCGGAACCGCCCCCGGCGCCGGGTCGACGGCCGGGACCGCCACCGCCACCGGGTCGACGGCCGGGACCACCGGCGGCGGCGCCGGGCCGACGGCCGGGGTCGCGAGCGGCAACGGCAGGGTCGGGCGACGGTCGCGGCGCGGCGGGTTGAAGCTGAAGCTGAAGCCCACGGGGTCGGTGCGCGCCACACCCGGGTCGTAGACGCGCAGTTCGGTGCGGCCGAGCCGGATCACGTCCCCGTCGGCCAGCCGCTCCACGCCGGTGATCCGCCGGTCGTTCAGCCAGGTGCCGTTGGTGGAGCCCAGGTCGGCCAGGGCCGCCCCCTCCCCCGTCAGCCACACCTCGGCGTGCCGGCGGCTCAGGTGGGCGTCGTGCACCACGACGTCGACGGTCGGCGCCCGACCGATGACCTGCCGCTCAGGACCCACCCGGAAGCTCAGTCCCCGCATCGCCCCGCCGGCCACCGTCAACAACGGTCTCAGTTCCGGATGTTCCTCCATGGACAGTCAGCCTCCACCCCGCACGGTCACCCCGTGCGTCAGCCTGCCAGCACACGGTAGTCGCCCTCCACCGCCGCCTGGTCACCTACGCGCCCCCGGCCGGACACCCCGCGTTCAGCGGTTCGGCGCGTATCGGCCCAAGAATCATCACAAGTCCGACCGAGGGCCGTCCACCCCGTTCCGTGCCCTGTGCGGCCGGTCCGGCGGACGGGACCGCCGCCCGCGCCCCTACCGGCGAGTAATCCTCGGGTCTAGACTTCCGCCATGACGGCTGTGCATGTCCCGGGCACCCCGGTCATCGAGGACGGTCGGCTGGTCTCGACGAGCCCCGCGACCGGAGCGGAGGCCGGGCGCCTGCCGGTCGCCACCGCCGAGGACGTCGGGCGGGCCGTGGACCGGGCCCGCGGGGCCGGCGAGTGGTGGGCCGCGCTCGGCTTCGACGGGCGCAGGGAACGGCTGCTGCGCTGGCGCGGCCTGCTCGCCCGGCGGATCGAGGAGATCGCCGAGCTGGTGCACGCCGAGGGCGGCAAGCCGGTCGCCGACGCCGTCGTCGAGGTCGTCACCGCCGTCGAGCACGTCGACTGGGCGGCCCGCAACGCGCGCCGGGTGCTGGGCCCCCGCCGCGTCCGCTCGCGGCTCGTCCTGGCCGAGTTCTCCGCCCACCTCGAATACCAGCCGTACGGGGTCGTCGGCGTGATCGGCCCGTGGAACTACCCCGTCTTCACCCCGATCGGCTCCGCCGCGTACGCGCTGGCGGCGGGGAACGCGGTGGTGCTGAAGCCCAGCGAATACACCCCCGTCGTCGGCCAGTGGCTCGTCGACACCTTCGCCGAGGTCGTGCCCGAGCAGCCGGTGTTCACGGCGGTGCACGGGCTCGGCGACGTCGGGGCGGCGCTGTGCCGCTCCGGGGCCGACAAGGTGGCCTTCACCGGCTCGTCGGCCACGGCGCGCAAGGTGATGGCGGCCTGCGCCGAGTCGCTGACGCCGGTGCTGCTGGAGGCCGGCGGCAAGGACGCGATGATCGTCGACTCCGACGCCGACCTGGACGCCGCCGCCGAGGCGTGCGTCTGGGGCGCGCTGACCAACGCCGGGCAGACCTGCATCGGCATCGAACGGGTCTACGCGGTCGAGCCGGTCTTCGACGCCTTCGTCGGCAAGGTCGTCGAGCGGGCCGGCCGGCTGACCGTCGGCCCGGACGACGCGGACATCGGCCCGATCACCATGCCCAGCCAGCTCGACGTGATCCGCCGGCACATCGACGACGCGCTGTCGCGGGGCGGTCGGGCCGTGCTCGGCGGCGCGGACGCCGTGCAGCCGCCGTACGTGCGGCCGACCGTGCTGGTGGACGTCCCGGAGGACTCCGCCGCCGTACGCGAGGAGACGTTCGGCCCGACCCTGACCATCAACCGGGTCCGCGACGCCGACGAGGCCGTCGACCGGGCCAATGCCCTGTCGTACGGCCTGGGGGGTTCGGTCTTCGGTCGGCGGCGCGCGGTGGCGATCGCCCGGCGGCTGCGCTCGGGCATGGCGTCGGTGAACTCGGCGCTGACCTTCGCCGGGATGTCCACGCTGCCGTTCGGCGGCGTCGGCGACTCCGGCTTCGGGCGCATCCACGGCGAGGACGGGCTTCGGGAGTTCAGCCGCGCCAAGGCCGTCACGCGGCGGCGGGCCCGGTCGCTGCTGCCCTCGACGACCTTCGAGCGGACGCCGGCCGACGTCGCGCGGCTCGTGAAGGCCATCAAGGTCATGTACGGCAGGTGAGTGTCGGATAACCGATCATGAAGGTCCCCACGTGTGTCCAACGTGGTGGGAGCGGTACATTGCGTTAAATGCGCCCCCATCGATTGCGCTTCCACCTCGTCGACAGTGACCGGTCGTGGAGTGCCCGGCAGCGACGTCGACGCGCCGACTGGCTGGCCCGCACCTTTCCCGACCTGGAGAAGATGCACGTCATCGACCTCGGGGGCCGGCTCGGCACCTGGACCCGCGCCGACGTGCGGCCGGCACGCGTCCACGTGGTCAACCTGGAGCGGCCGCCCGCGGACGTCCCGGATTGGGCGCAGGTCGACCGGGCCGACGCCTGCGACCTGCCGGCCCGGATCACCTCGCGCCGCTACGACCTGGTCTTCTCCAACTCCGTGCTGGAGCACGTCGGTGGCCACGAGCGGCGGCTGCGCTTCGCCGACGCCGTGCGCGGGCTCGGCGACCGGCACTGGGTGCAGACGCCCTACCGCTACTTCCCCATCGAGCCGCACTGGATCGCGCCGGGGATGCAGTTCCTCCCCGTACGGCTGCGGACGGCGTTCGCCCGCCGCTGGCCGCTCGGGCACAAGCCGACCCGCACCCACGAGGCCGCCATCCACCAGGTGCTCTGGACGGAGCTGCTCGACCGCTCACAGATGCGGCACTACTTCCCCGACTCGCGGATCCTCGTCGAGCGGGTGGCCGGGCTGCCCAAGTCGCTGATCGCGGTCCGCGCGGACGGCCCCTCGGCCCCGCCGCACTGACAGGTCGTGTCTCCGGCCTCCGCGGCACCCGCCGCGGGCGACCTTCAGAAGAGGGTCAGCTCGTCGCGTTCGATGCCGCGCAGCTTGTCGTAGTTCACGACCACGCAGCGGATGCCCCGGTCCATCGCGAGCACCCGGGCCTGCGGCTTGATCTCCTGCGCGGCGAAGACCCCGGCGACCGGCGCGAGCAGCGGGTCGCGGTTGAGCAGTTCCAGGTAGCGGGTGAGCTGCTCCACACCGTCGATCTCGCCCCGGCGCTTCACCTCGACGGCGACGGTGCCGGACGCGGCGTCCCGGCAGAGCAGGTCGACCGGGCCGATGGCCGTCATGTACTCCCGGCGGATCAGCGTGAACCCCTCGCCGAGGGTCTCCGGGTTGGCCGCCAGCAACTCCTGGAGGTGCGCCTCCACACCGTCCTTGCGCAGGCCCGGATCGACGCCCAGCTCGTACGAGGTGTCCTGGAAGATCTCCTCCAGGGTGATCCGCAGCTCCTCGCCCGCCTTGTTGACGACCCGCCAGACGCCGGGGGCCTCCTCCAGCCGGCAGGGCGGGCTCATCCAGTTCAACGGCTTGTACGCCCGGTCGTCGGCGTGGATCGACACCGACCCGTCCGCCTTCACCATGAGCAACCGGGTGGCCGGCGGCAGGTGGGCCGAGAGCCGTCCGACGTAGTCCACCGAGCACTTCGCAATGACCAACCGCACCCGACGAGGGTAGCCGAGACCCCGACCCACGCCAGCGAGCGGCACTGGCGTGCCGGTGCCATGCTGAGACGGTGCTCGAAGTTCTCACCGGTACGGGTCTCGCCGCCTCGGCGGGGCTGAACGCATACATCCCCCTGCTCACCATGGGCCTGCTGGCCCGCTACACCAGCCTGATCGACCTGCCCGGCGGGTGGCAGTGGCTGGGCAACGGCTGGGTGATCGCGATCCTGGCGGTGCTGCTGGTCGTCGAGGTCGTCGCCGACAAGGTCCCGGTGGTCGACCACGTCAACGACGTCGTGCAGACCGTGGTCCGGCCGACGGCGGGCGGCCTGGCGTTCGGCGCGGGCTCGTCGTCGGAGACGGTGACGGTGAGCGACCCGGGCAGCTTCTTCTCGTCCAGCGAGTGGGTCCCCGTGGTGACCGGTGTGCTGATCGCCCTCGGCGTGCACCTGCTGAAGTCCGCCGCGCGACCGGTCATCAACGCGACCACGGCCGGCGTCGGAGCGCCGGTGGCCAGCACCGCCGAGGACGCCACCAGCGTCGTCATGTCGGTGGTGGCGATCATCCTGCCGGTGCTGGTGCTGGCGTTCCTGCTCGGGCTGGTCGTCTTCCTCTTCTGGTTCCTGCGCCGCCGCTCCGAACGCCGCCGGGAACGTCAGGCGGCGCGGGCCGCCGGCTTCCGCGTCTGACCGGCGTACGCCCCGACCGCCTCCTGCCCGCCGGTGGCGCGGTGCTGCTCTTCACCCGGCACGTTGGCGAACTGGCCACGGCCCGCCGAACGCCCGCCCCGGTCCCGGACATGCGTCTGGCCGGCACCCGAGTCGGGTGCCGGCCAGACGCACTTGCTCACGAATTGTGGTGTGGTGGTGGTCAGCTGTTCCAGTACTCGGCGACCAGGTCGGCGGCCTGCTGCTCCCACTGGGCGTAGTGGTCCGGGTAGGCCGACACCTGCACGGTCTGCGCGGCCTTGGTCAGGGGCATGTCCTGCCACCCGTCGACCTGCTTGAGGCC
>NZ_JBQHDF010000014.1:0-142208 GCF_052068495.1 Micromonospora sp. SD12
CTACTCGGTCGTACGCATCATGTAACCACCCCACCCCCGCCACGATTCCGCCCCCACGATGCCCCCGACCACACCCCAAACCGAACACCCCGGACCAGACCAGCCAAGCCCACCGCACGCCTACGCCACAACCGGACACACAACGCAGCCAGGCATGATCGCGACCGACCGAGATCTTGGTAGCTTCACGCCCCTGGAGGGGCACTCTCCCACCAAGATCTCACGGGACCCAGACCCGGACCCGGACGCAGACCGGCCCCGAAACGGAGCCGCAGCGGACGGATTCGAGAGCAGGGACGCTGGCGACGGCCACCGGTGGAACACCAGGGGTGTCTCCCGGCCCCGGTGACACCCCTGGTGTTCCACCGGTGGTCCCCCGCCGGCGTGGCGGGCCCGGACCTGGAAGGCGGTCTCGTGGACGGGGCAGCTCGACAGGGCTCGCGCTGGCCACCACGACGAGACGCTGCGCCGGCTGCGGCCGGGGCGGCGGTCGCCTGGCGGGTGGTGCACATGGGCGGTGGTCCGGATGCGGGGCGTCGTCGGCATGGACGCGACCGGCCGGCCCCCGGGGCGGGGACCGGCCGGTGTCACGCGATCGTCACCAGAGCTGGGACACGATGTCCGCCGCCTGCTCCTCCCACTGCGCGTACGCGAAGGGGTAGGCCGAGACCTGCACGGTCTGCGCGGCGGAGGTCAGCGGCAGGTCCTGCCAGCCGCCCACGTTCTTGAGCGCCCGGTAGAACGCCTCCGAGGCGTACTCGGGGTCGGTGATCTGCTCGGGCGAGCCCCAACCCGACGACGGGCGCTGCTGGAACAGGCCCTGCGAGTCGTGGTCGTTGTACACGCCCAGGTGGCCGAGGTTGTAGAGCTTCGACTCCTGAAGCGACGTGGCGATGCCGATGACGGCGCCCCGCTCACCCACACCGCTCTCCTTGGCCTCCTCGATGATGGCCTTGGCGTTGGCGAGCTGCGCGTCGTCGATCGGGATGCGCGACTGGGCGCCCTGCACGCCGTGCGGGATGAGCTTCTCGCGGCTGGGCTTGTCGGCGGAGGGCTTGGTGGTCGTACCGCCCGTGGTCAGTGCCGACTCCTCGGCCGCGCCCGGCCGGCTCTTGCCGGTGGCCTGCTCGATCGCCGCCACGGCACCCTCGTGGGGCGCGGACGTGACCGGCGCGGCCACGGCCGTCGGGCCGAAGGCGAGACCACCGAGGGCGGCGACACCCACCACGGACAGAGCGATCTTGCGGTTCGAGTCCGTCGGGTCCTTCGCGATGGCCGGGAGCCATCGAGTGAAGTCGTACTTCACGATGGTTGCCCTTTCGGTCAGGCGAAGCGCTCCCTGGATGAGCACTCCTGGAGGGGAAACTTCCGTGCCGGACGGGTTTCGGCTCCGGCGGTACGGGGGACACAACCAGCCGGGCCTGTCGGTCATTCCGGATATGCGCCGGCCGCAATCGGCTGTGACCGGGGTCACTACGCGGATCGGACGCAGGGGCAGCAACGCCCCATCCCGATGAGCCGCAGACCGCGCGGCAGCGCGGGGGGTCGTTCCTAGGCGTCGCGCGGGGCGCCGAAGCGGACCAGGACGTGCCAGAGCTGCTTGAGGTGCTGGAGGGTCACGTGCGTCGGCCCACGGTCGGCCCAGCGGGACGGCTCCCTGACCACCGAGGCCGCCGCCCGGCCGATCAGGGCGGCGTCGACCAGCTCCCCCGGCCGGGCGAACTC
Organism: Micromonospora sp. SD12; assembly: GCF_052068495.1. Taxonomy (NCBI): domain Bacteria; kingdom Bacillati; phylum Actinomycetota; class Actinomycetes; order Micromonosporales; family Micromonosporaceae; genus Micromonospora; species Micromonospora sp. SD12. Next base: position 1,726 of record NZ_JBQHDF010000014.1, read on the forward strand.
GGCGTGCACCCGGGCGGCCAGCGGCGGGATGGCCGGGCCCCGGAAGTCGGCGTCTATCCGGTCGACGGGAAGCGCGAACCCGGCGTGCCAGAGCAGGGCGAAGCCGTGCCGTCGGGCGAGCGCGGCGAGGATCTCCCCGGCCTCGGTGCCCCGGAAGGACGGGTCGACGACCATCGCCTCCACGTCGCGGGCGAGGCTCAGCTCGCCGTGGATCTGGGCCTCGATGTAGTCGTCGAGCGCGCGCCCCGCCGCGCCGGGGGTCCACGCGGCGTCCTCCCGGCGGCGCAGCAGGGCCTGGGCCAGGCTCACCACGTCGCCCGGCACGCCGAGGCTGATCCCGGTGTCGTCGGTGGCGGCCAGCAGGGCCGCCAGCACCGGCTCGAAGACGTCGACGGTGCCCAGGTCCCGGGGGCCGAGGTGGCTGTCGCCGAAGCAGAACGTGGCCCGCACGAGCACCTGCGGACGCAGCCGCAGGTGACAGGAGCCGAACCGGGGACACGCGCCGTCGGGATGGTCGAGCAGGTTCAGGCCGCCGTACTTCGGCCGGTCCGCGAGGGGTACGCCGGGTGCCTGGTAGGCGCCGCCGAAGAGGGACTCCTCCCAACGGTCCCGGTCACCGCCGGGGAAGGCGGTCAGGCCGCCGTTGGAGATGCCCGTCTCGAACTGGCTGCGGTAGACGCCCTCGGCGGCGAGGGCCTCGGCGACCGTACGCCCGTCGGCGAGCAGCCGGTCGGGGTGGAAGTTGAGGGTGAGCCGCCCGTGCCGGCCGACCGCCGCGATCAACAGCTCCGGACCGTGGGTGACGCCGGAGCCGGCGAGCGCCCGGGCGATGGCGGCCAGGGCGGCAGGACGGTCACGCAGCGCCACCGCGCGGACGTACGCGAGGGCGGCGCTCTGGGCGGCGGTGAGTACCGGTGCCGCCTGCGCGGCGGCCGGTTCAGCGGTGGGTCGCACGGCGACGAATGTCTCCCATGCGTGGGCGGGGACGCACCCCCTTTTTGCTTCGGTGGCATCCTGGCCGGCACGCCCGCGTCGGCCCGATCGCGGTCTTCGGCGGAGCCCGGTGCACGCCGACGTTTCACCCGGTGGGCCGGCATCTGGACCGACGATTACAGTGGGGGGCGCCAACCGGAAGGCGACGAATGACTGGTGGTGCCGTGGTCGAGCAGGGCGCCTTCGTGCACGAGGGGTTCTTCTACGACGGTCCGCGGGCGCTGCTCGCCGGCACGGTCCCGTTCATCACCGACGGTATCGCCGCCGGGGAGCCGGTGCTGGTCGCGATGCCGGGCGCCAACCTGCGGCGGGTCCGCGCCGAGGTCGGCCCCGCCGACACCGTGCGCTGGGCGGACATGACGCAGGCCGGCCGCAACCCGGGCCGGATCATCCCGTGGGTGTTGCAGGCGTTCATCGACCAGCACGCCGGCCGGCGGGTGCGCATCATCGGCGAGCCGATCTGGGCCGGGCGCAGCGACACGGAGTACCCGGCGTGCGCCCAGCACGAGGCGCTGATCAACATGGCCTTCGCCGGCCGCGACGCGACCATCCTCTGCCCGTACGACACCGCCGGGCTCGACGCCGACGTGCTGGCCGACGCGTGCGCCACGCACCCCGTGCTCGTCGACGGCGCCGGGCGACGGCCGAGCCCGCGCTACGCCCCGGCGGAGGTGGTGGCCCGCTACAACGAGCCCCTGTCGAGCCCGACGGAACCGGTCTCGGCGCTGGCGTACGAGCTGGACACGCTCTCCGCCGTGCGCCGGTTCGTGGCCGGGCACGGGGAGGCCGCGGGGCTGGACGCGGACCGGCTGGCCGACCTTCAGATCGCGGTGACCGAGCTGGCGACCAACAGCGTCGCGCACGCCGGCGGCGCCGGTGTGCTGCGCGTGTGGCGGACGGTCGAGCACCTGGTCTGCGAGATCCACGACGACGGTTCGCTGACCGACCCGCTGGCCGGGCGGCTGACCCCGGCGGCGGACGGCATCGGCGGCCGGGGGCTGGTGATCGTGCAGGCGCTGTGCGACCTGGTGCGCGTACACACGACCGCCGCCGGCACGACCATCCGGATGCACGTGCGCCGCCCGGCGTGACCCGGCCCGGGAGGTAGGCCGCCGAGCGGTCCCGGGCAGCCCGTACGGCGACTGCCCGGGACGCCCGCCGGCCGCTCAGTGGCCGCGGGCCAGCCACTCGTCGAGGTGGGGAGCCTCCGCCGCGACGGTGGTGCTCTCCCCGTGCCCGGTGTGCACGACCGTCTCCGGTGGGAGCGTGAGCAGCCGGTCCCGGATCGAGGCGACGATGGTGCCGAAGTCGCTGTACGAGCGTCCCGTCGCCCCCGGCCCGCCGGCGAAGAGCGTGTCGCCGGTGAAGACGACGCCGAGCTGCGGCGCGTGGAAGCTGCACGCGCCGGGGCTGTGCCCGGGCGTGTGCAGCACGGTCAGCGCGGTGCCCGCCACCTCGACGGTCTGCCCGTCGCGCAGCTCCCCGCCAGGTGCCTCGTCGGGGTGCACCATGTCCCACAGCACCCGGTCGGCCGGGTGCAGCAGCACGGGCGCGCCGGTGGCCCGGGCCAGCGCCGGGGCCACCCGGACGTGGTCGTCGTGCGCGTGGGTGGCGAGGATCGCCCGCACCCGCCGGTCGCCGACGGCGGCCAGGATCGCGTCGACATCGTGCGGGGCGTCGACGACGACGCACTCGGTGTCGTCGCCGACGACCCACACGTTGTTGTCCACGTCGAAGGTCTGGCCGTCGAGGGAGAACGTGCCGGAGGTGACGGCGTGGTCGACGCGGGCGGCCATCAGAGCACCACCACCGAGCGCAGCACGTCGCCCCGGTGCATGCGGGCGAACGCCTCCTCGACCTGCTCCAGGGCGATCTCCTCGGTGACGAAGGCGTCCAGGTCGAGCCGGCCCTGAAGGTAGAGCTCGGTGAGCATGGGGAAGTCGCGGCTGGGCAGGCAGTCGCCGTACCAGCTGGACTTCAACGCGCCGCCCCGGCCGAAGACGTCGAGCAGCGGCACCTCGACGGTCATCTCCGGCGTCGGTACGCCCACCAGCACGACGGTGCCGGCGAGGTCGCGGGCGTAGAAGGCCTGCTTCCAGGTCTCGGGGCGACCGACGGCGTCGATCACGACGTCGGCGCCGAAGCCGCCGGTGGCGGCGCGGATCGCCTCGACCGGGTCGTCCTCGCGGGCGTTGACGGTGTGGGTGGCGCCGAACTTCCGGGCCCAGTCGAGCTTGCGGGGGTCGGTGTCCACGGCGACGATCGTCGTCGCGCCGGCCAGCGCCGCGCCGGCGACCGCCGCGTCCCCGACACCGCCGCAGCCGATCACGGCCACCGAGTCGCCCCGGGTGACCCCGCCGGTGTTCATGGCGGCCCCGAGACCGGCCATCACGCCGCAGCCGAGCAGACCGACGGCGGCGGGCCGGGCCGCCGGGTCGACCTTGGTGCACTGCCCGGCGTGGACCAGGGTCTTCTCGGCGAAGGCGCCGATGCCCAGCGCCGGCGTGAGCTCGGTGCCGTCGGTGAGGGTCATCTTCTGCGCCGCGTTGTGGGTGGCGAAGCAGTACCACGGGCGGCCCCGGCGGCAGGCCCGGCACTCCCCGCAGACGGCCCGCCAGTTGAGCACCACGAAGTCGCCCGGCGCGACGCCGTCGACGCCCGGCCCGACCTGCTCGACGATGCCGGCGGCCTCGTGCCCGAGCAGGAACGGGTAGTCGTCGTTGATGCCGCCCTCCCGGTAGTGCAGGTCGGTGTGGCAGACCCCGCAGGACTGGATCCGCACGATCGCCTCGCCCGGCCCCGGGTCGGGCAGCACGATCGTGGTCACCTCGACCGGCGCGCCCTTGCTGCGGGAGATGACTCCCCTGACCTCCTGGCTCACGGTTCCTCCTGCTCCACGCCGACGCGTCGCGCCGCCGTCCGTCGGTGCGCTGACGCGGCACCTCGATCACGTTCCTCGGGCGAAACTACCCCCGATCGTCGCGGACGACCCGGGGCCGCCGGGCGGTTATCCCGGGTGGCGGCGGGTAGGCGGGGGCACGGTTCGACGCTCGGACGGGAGTGCGCCATGAAGGTCAGCCATCTGCCGCTGCGGGTCAGCATCGGCGCGTTCGTCCTCAACTCGGGGCTGGGCAAGCGGTCGCTGGAGGGCGAGGCCGCGCAGGGCGTGCACGCGATGGCTGTCGGGGCCGTGCCGCAGCTCGGCAGGCTCGACCCGGACCGGTTCGCCCGGCTGCTCTCGCGGGCCGAGATCGCCCTGGGCGCCGCGCTGCTCGCGCCGTTCGTCCCGTCGGCGCTGGCCGGGCTGGGGCTGGCCGCGTTCGGCGCGGGCCTGGTGCAGCTCTACCTGCGCACGCCGGGGATGCGCGAGGCGGGCAGCCTCCGGCCCACCCAGCAGGGCATCGGCCTGGCCAAGGACGTCTGGCTGCTCGGGGCCGGCCTGACCCTGGTGCTGGACGACCTCACCCACGGCCGCCGTCGGCGCTGACGTCCCGCGCCGGCGGCGGGCGAACACGCCCGCGCCGGGTCGCGTGCCCCGCCCCGGGAGGGCGGTGGGCGTCACGCGGCCGGTGCGACGGGTCAGCTCGGCGTCGCGGCGGGTGTCCGTGCGGCGAGGTCGCGGCGGGCCGCGTTGCGGTAGCGCAGCACCTGGACCGCGCCGAGCGCCCAGAGGAGGTACTGCACGGCGAAGGCCCACCGGAAGGCGGCCAGGTCCGGGGTGGCCCGCTCGGCCGGGGTGGCCAGGTCGAGCACGACGCCCACGGCCAGCACCAGCACGATCGAGGCGACGAAGCCGCCGACGTTGACGACCCCGGTGGCGCTGCCGATCCGGTTGACCGGGTTGAAGCTGCGCGCGTAGTCGAACCCGATGAGCGAGGCCGGGCCGTTGACGGCGAGCACCAGCACCAGCACGACCAGCAGCCAGCCCGGCGCGCGCCCCGGCCAGGCGAGCACGACGGCCCAGACCGCGGCGGTGGCGCCGGTGATCGCGAAGACGAGCACCGAGCGGTGGAACGGGTGCCGGGCGCACAGGTGGGCGACCACCGGCCCGGTCAGCAGCATGGCGGCCGTCATCAGGGTGAGCAGCGACGCCGCCGTGGTCGGGCTGAGCCCCTGCCCCTGCACGAGGAACGGGTACCCCCAGAGCAGGGCGAACACGGCGCCGGAGAACTGGGTGACGAAGTGCGTCCAGAGCCCCAGGCGGGTGCCCGGCGCAGCCCACGCGGCGGCCAGCTCCCGGCGGACGCCGGCGAGGGTGGGTGCCGCACCGGCCGGGACCGACCCGCCCGGGGTGTCCCGGATGGCGACGACGATCATCAGCAGCACGCTCGCCCCGACCGCCGCGGCGGTCACGAAGGCGGGGGTCCAGCCCGCCGAGTGCAGCAGCGCCACCAGCGGTACGGCGCCGAGGATCGCCCCGAGCTGGCCGAGGGTGCCGGTGAGCTGGGTCATCATCGCGTAGCGCCGCCCCGGGAACCACAGCGCCACGATGCGCAGCACGCTGATGAAGGTCATCGCGTCGCCGAGCCCGATCAGCACGCGGGCGGCGATCGCCAGGGGCACGTCGGTGGCGAAGGCGAAGCAGAGCTGGCCGGCCACCATCAGGGCGCCGCCGGCGATGAGCAGCCGGCGGGACCCGAACCGGTCGAGCAGCACGCCGACCGGGACCTGCATCGCCGCGTACACGGCGAGCTGGGCGACGGAGAAGGTGGCCAGCGCCGAGGCGTTGACGTCGAAGCGGTGCGTCGCGTCGACGCCGGTGACGCCGAGCGAACTGCGGTGGAACACGGCTGCCACGTACGCGGCCACGGCGACGCCCCAGACGAGGCCGCCCGCCGACCGGCGCGAGGAGACCGGTGCGGTCAGCACCCTCACCGCAGGGTCCGCAGCACGTCCGCGGCGTTGTCGATGTGCGCGGCGACGGCGGCGAGCCACCGCCGGGGGTCGTCGGAGTCGAGCGCCGCGACCTGCTCGGCGTGCTCGGTGAGCGCCGTCTCGGCCCAGCCGGGCGAGAGCCGGAAGCTGGCCTCGCCCATCCGCAGCTGCCGGTCGCGCAGCCGCTGGTACAGCTCGGCGAGGATCTCGTTGCCGGCCGCCTCCACCACGGTCGCGTGGAAGGCCCGGTCGGCCTGCATGAGCGCGGCGAGGTCGCCGGCGGCGTGCGCGGCGCGCATCTCGGCCAGCCGGGCGGCGAGGTCGCCGCGCAGCGCCGCGCGCCGGGGCCAGACGCGCTCGGCGGCGTGCAGTTCGACCAGCCGCCGCGCCTCGATCACGTCGTTGATCTCGCGGGCGGAGACCGGGCGGATCAGCGCGCCCCGCTTCGGATAGAGCCGGACCAGTCCCTCCGCCTCCAGGCGCAGCAGCGCCTCCCGGACGGGGGTGCGGGAGACCCCGGTGGCCTCGGCGATCTCCCCCTCGCTGACCAGCGAGCCGCCCGGGTGGATCTGCTCCAGGATCTCGCGCTTGAGGTGCCGGTAGGCCCGCTCGGCGGCGGAGGGCGCGGCCGTCCGGCCCGGCGAGGAGGGATGCGTCATGTATCTATCGTGGATCCCGTCGCGCCGGCGCACCCCCGCGCCCCCGCCTGAGGTGGCGCGCGCCACCCGTCAGCGCGCTCGCAGTGCCAGCAGGCCGTCGTCGTCGACGGCGCACCCGGACACGAACGGTGGGCCGAAGCCGCCGAGCAGCCCCGCGAGCCAGCGCGCCTCGTCGGGCGCGGCCCGCGCCAGCCGCAGCCGGCGCATCCGCACCGGGGCCGCCCGCAGTCGCCGCAGCGCACCGGTGGCCGCGTCGAGGGTCGGCAGCCACAGCAGCCGCAGCCACGGCCGGTACGCCTCCCGTCCGCCGATGCCCTCGTAGTCGTCGAGAAGGTCGCCGCAGCCGTAGAGGATCAGCCGCTCGCGGTACACCTCGACGGGGCGCGGATGGTGCGACGAGTGGCCGTGCACCACGTCCACGCCGGCGTCGACGAGCCGGTGGGCGAAGTCGACGTGCGCGGGCGGCACCTCGTACCCCCAGTTGGTGCCCCAGTGCACGGAGACCAGCACCCGGTCCCCGGGCCCGGCCACGGCGGCGATCCGTGCCGCCAGCGCGTCCGCCGAGGCGACCGAGACCTCCGGCAGGTACGCCACCCCGGGCGCCCCGGCGGTGGCCGCCCAGGGCGGGGGCACCCCGCTCGACGGCGCGGCCACCGACCAGACGAGCAGCCGTCCGCCCGCGCCGAGGGGTACCCGGGCGGGTCGCCAGGCCGAGGCCGCGTCCCGGCCGGCGCCCGCCGTGGCGATGCCGGCGGCGGCGAGCGCGTCGAGGGTGTCGGTGAGCCCCACCGGGCCGAAGTCGAGGCTGTGGTTGTTGGCCAGGGCGCAGACGTCGAGCCGGGCGGCCGCGAGGCAGTCGAGGTTTCCCGGGTGCATCCGGTAGTGGATCGCCTTGGCCGGTGCGTGCTCACCCCGACCGGTCACCGCGGTCTCCAGGTTGACCACGCGCGCGTCGGGCCGCACCTCGTCGAGCAGGTCGAGCGCCTCGCCCCACGGCCAGGCCGGGGGCGCCGGACGCGGCACCGGCCCGTTGGCGGCGCGGGCCAGGTCGACGTAGGCGCGGGCGTCGCGTACCGCCGGTTCGCGCAGCTCGGGCGGGCCGGGCGCGGGCAGGATCGCGTCCACGCCCCGGCCGGTCATCACGTCGCCGCCGAGGAACAGGGTCAGCTCGGGCACCCGGCCCGCTTTCCCCGTCCCAACGCCGGCTCACCTGCCGGCGGGATCCGCGCCGGCCTCGGCCCAGAAGTCGACGAGCAGGCGGTGGAACTCGGCCGCGCACTCGATCTGCGGCATGTGCCCGCAGTCGGCGAACAGGTGGGTGCGGGCCTTCGGCAGCCGGGACCGGGCGGCGTCGAGGTGCGTCGCCGGCAGGATCAGGTCCCGGTCGCCCCAGACGACCAGGGTGGGCACGTCGAGTCGCTGCACCTCGGCCAGCAGCTCCTCGCGCCACCGCGGGCTCACGCCCCGGAGGGTGCCGAGGTCGCGCGCCGTCTCCAGCATGACCCGGGCGGCGTACGGCTGGCGGGCGACCGCCAGGGCGTGGGCGACGCGTTCGGCGGTGGCGTGCGCCGGGTCGTGGAAGAGGGACCGCTCGGCGCGGCGGGCCGCCCAGCGGGTGGGGCGCAGCAGCAGTCGGCCCAGCGGGCGCAGCGCCAGCAGCCGCAGCGCGATGGTGACCTCTCGGCCGAAGCCGGCGCTGTTGACCAGCGTCAGGCTGCCGACCCGGGCCGGCTCAGACGCCGCGAGGCGCATGGCGACCGCGCCACCGAGGGAGTTGCCGACCACGTGCACCGGCTTCTCGACGCCGACGGCGTCGAGGTAGCGCGCGGCGAACTCGCCCAGCGCCGACAGGGTGCAGGGGCGGGCCATCGGCAACGAACCGCCGTAGCCGGGCAGGTCGACGCTGTGCACCCGGAACCGCTCGGCGAGCAGCTCGTGCAGCTCGGTGAAGTCGCGCAGGGTGCGGCCGATGCCGTGCAGCAGCAGCACCGGTGGCCCGTCGCCGTCGACGCGGTGGCACACCCGCCGGCCGTCCACGGTGACGTGCCGGCGTCCCGCCGGGGCGCTCACGCCGGCTCCCCGGCCGGGTCGGCCCCCGGGGTCGCCTCGGGCTGCCGCTGCGCCGGGGCGGGTCGCCCGGTGGTGAGCCGGCGGGTGGACTCGCCCGCGATCCGGTTCAGGCCGAAGGCGAGGACCCGCTGGTACGACACCGGCGCCGCCCGGGCCAGCAGGTCGGGCAGTTTCGCCGACCAGCCGATCAGCACCCGGCCCCGGCGGCGGTACACGCCGCGCAGGATCACCTCGGCGGCCGTGGCGGGGTCGATGGTCAGCAGCCGCTCGAACTGCCGGCGGCCGGTCTCGAACTCCCCGGCGGGCACGCCGGCGCCCACCCGGGCGTTCTGCGCGATGCGGGTGCGGATGCCGCCCGGGTGCACGCAGGTCACCCCGATCCCCTCGCCGGCCAGTTCCTGGCGCAGCGCCTCGGTGAAGCCCCGGACGGCGAACTTGCTGGCCGAGTAGGCGGTCTGCCCCGCCGGGGCGATGATCCCGAAGAGGCTGGAGATGTTGACCAGGTGCGCGCCCGGCTCGGCCCGCAGGGTGGGCAGCAGCGCGTGGGTCAGCTGCACGACGGCCCGGAAGTTGACGTCGACGACCCAGCTGAACTCGTCCAGGCTCACCTGGTCGAAGCGCCCACCCAGCGCCACCCCGGCGTTGTTGACCAGCAGCCGTACCGCCGGGTGCCGCTGCCGGATCTCCTCCGCCACCCGGGCGGTGGCGGCGGCGTCGGCCAGGTCGACCACGTGGGCGGTGAGCTGCCGGTCGGGGTACGCGGCGCGGACCGCCGCGACGACGGCGTCGAGCCGGCCGGCGTCGCGGTCGATCAGCACCAGGTCGCTGCCCCGGCGGGCGAGCGAGTGGGCGAGGGCCTCCCCGATCCCGCTGGCGGCGCCGGTCACCACGGCCGTGCCGCCGGTGAAGACGAACCTACGCACGGACGGTCCTCCTTTGCGGTGTGCCGGCGCGGGAGAAGCGCACGCCGGGGTCGGTGAGCCGGCCGTGCCGCATCAGCAGGACGTCCCGGGGATAGTTCTGGTGCAGCCGCCAGGGCGCCCGGGTGCCCTGCTTGGGCAGGACGTCGACGCTGCGCAGCACGTAGCCGGCCGTCAGGTCGATGATCGGCTCGCGCTCCCCGTCGGGGGGCGGCAGCGGGGTGACGACCTGCTGACCGGCGCGGTCCAGGTGCCGCAGCAGCCGGCAGACGTAGGTGGCGACCAGGTCGGCCTTGAGCGTCCACGAGGCGTTGGTGTAGCCGATGGTCATCGCGAAGTTCGGGACCCCGGAGAGCATCATGCCCTTGTAGGCGACGGTGCCGGGCAGGTCCACCCGCGCGCCGTCCACGCTCAGCGTCATGCCACCGAGGGCCAGCAGGTTGAGCCCGGTGGCGGTGACCACGACGTCCGCGGCCAGTTCCTCGCCGGAGGCGAGGCGGACGCCCCGCTCGGTGAACGTCTCGATGGTGTCCGTGACGACCGACGCGCGCCCCCGCGCCAGTGCCGTGAACAGGTCGCCGTCGGGCACCACGCACAGCCGCTGGTCCCACGGGTCGTAGCGGGGCGAGAAGTGCCGGTCGACGTCGTAGCCGGCCGGCAGCCGGCCCCGGGCGGCGCGCAGCAGCAGCCGCCGGACCAGGGCGGGCGCGCGCCGGCTGAGCTGGAAATTGGCGGTGGAGAGCAGGACGTTCTTCCACCGCACCACCGGATACGCGGCCTTCGCCGGCAGCCAGCGCCGCAGCGCGTCGGCGAGCACGTCGCGCGAGGACAGCGCCAGGACGTACGTGGGTGAGCGCTGGAGCATCGTGACGTGGGCGGCCCGTTCGGCCATCGCCGGCACCAGGGTCACGGCGGTGGCGCCGCTGCCGATCACCACCACCCGCTTGCCGGTGTGGTCGAGGTCGTCGGGCCAGTGCTGCGGGTGCACGAGCCGCCCGGCGAAGCGCTCGGCGCCCGGCAGCGCGGGGGTGTAGCCGGCGTCGTAGCGGTAGTAGCCCGCGCAGGTGAACAGGAAGGAGCAGGTCAGCACGACCGTCTCGCCGGTGTCGTCGCGGTGGGCGTGCACCGTCCAGCGGGCGCTGGCGCTGTCCCAGTCGGCCCGCAGCACGCGGTGGCGGAAGCGGATGTGGTCGGTGACGCCGTACTCGTCGGCGGTGCGGCGGACGTAGTCGCGGATGGCGTCGCCGTCGGCGATGGCCTTCGGGTCGGTCCACGGCTTGAAGGAGTAGCCGAGGGTGAACATGTCGGAGTCCGACCGGACGCCGGGATAGCGGAACAGGTCCCAGGTGCCGCCGATCGCGTCGCGGGACTCCAGCACCGCGTACGTCTTGTCGGGGCAGCGGCGGCGCAGGTGACAGGCGGCGCCGACGCCGGACAGGCCGGCCCCGACGATGAGCACGTCGACGTGGTCGGTGGCCATCTCGTCTCCCGTCCGCCGTGTGACACCGGACACTAGCCACGGCCGTCGAGGCGCGTCAACACCCTGTCGAGTTCGATCGACACCGTGTTGATCCGGTGTAGAGTCACCGGGCATGACACCCGCCCGTACGGCCGCCGGGAGCGCCACCGGGCGCGGACGGCGCGCGGCGCGCTCCGCCGGTGACGAACGGGAGTCGGCCATCCTGTCCACCGCCGAGCGGCTGCTGCGGGAGCGGGCCTTCGCCGACATCTCCATCGACGACCTGGCGCGCGGCGCGGGCATCTCCCGGCCCACCTTCTACTTCTACTTCCCGTCCAAGGACGCGGTGCTGCTCACGCTGCTGGACCGGGTAACCGAGGAGGCCGACGCCGCCGCCGGCGACGTGCTGGAGCGGCTGGCCGAGGATCCCCGGGCACGCTGGCGGGAGCTGATCCACCGCTTCCACGAGACGTTCGGCGCGCACCGGGCGGTGGTGCTGGCCTGCGCGCAGGTACGCGGCACCAACGCCGAGGTGCGCCGGCTCTGGGCCGCGGTGCTGGAGCGCTGGGCGCACGCCATCGAGACCGCGATCGAGGCCGAGCGGCGGCGCGGGGCGGCCCCCGACGGCGTACCCGCCCGCGACCTCGCCATCGCGCTCAACTCCATGAACGAGCGCGTCTGGTACGCCACCTTCGCCGGCGACGGGCCGGCGGTGGCCGAGGGCGACGTGGTCGACGTGCTGCGCGACGTCTGGCTGGCGGCGATCTACCGCGGCACCCCTCCCCCACCGGCCTGAGCCCGCCGGGACGCGAGGTCGTGCCGGACCCCGCACCCGGCTACCGTTGATCGTTCCCCGACGGCGGCGACCGGCCCGGCCTCCCGTCACCCTGGAGGAGACATGAGCGCGACCAGCACCCCGTTCTCGGCCGAACTGCGGGCCGCCAGCAAGGAGGCCCACCAGGGCGCGGAGTCCCAGCGGTACGTCTCCGCACTCGTCGCGGGTGACCTGGACCGCGACGCCTACGCCGCGCTCGTGATGCAGCACCACGTGATCTACGAGGCGCTGGAGGGCGCCGCCGAGACGATGCGCCACGACCCGCTCGCCGGCCCGTTCGTCGACGACGCGCTGACCCGGCTGCCCGCCCTCGCCGCGGACCTGGAGTTCCTGCTCGGTCCCGACTGGCGCCGGCGGATCGAGCCGACCCCGGCGACGGCCTGCTACGCCGAGCGCCTCGGCGCGGTCCGCGCCGGCTCACCGGAGCGGTTCATCGCCCACCACTACACCCGCTACCTCGGCGACCTCTCCGGCGGCCTGCACATCGGACGGTCGCTCGCCCGGCACTACGGGCTGACCGGGGACGCCGGGGCGGCGTTCTACCGGTTCGACCGGATCCCGAGTCCGAAGGCGTACAAGGACGCCTACCGGGCCAGGCTGGACGACCTCCCGCTCGGCGAGGCGGGACGGGCCGCGCTGCGGGCCGAGGTGCTCGTGGCGTACCGGCACAACACCGAGGTCCTCGCCGCCCTGTCGCACCTCGCGCCGGCCACCGACGCCGAGGCGGCCGCGTGAGCGCCCCGTTCGGCGCCGACGTGGTCGCCGCCGTCTGCCGGCACATGAACGACGACCACGCCGAGGACTCGCTGCTCATCTGCCGCGCGCTCGGCGGTCACCCCGCGGCCACCCGGGCCCGGGCCACCGGGCTGGACGCCGAGGGCATGGAGTTCGCCGTCGCCGTCGACGACGTCGAGGTCCCGGTGCGGGTGCCGTTCGCCCACCGGCTGACCGAACGCGCCCAGGTCCGGCAGGAGGTGGTACGGATGTACCGCGAGGCGTGCCGGCGACTCGGGCTGCCGCCGCGCCCGGCCGGCTGAACTTCGCACCCCGCCGGTGGCACCGGTCAGCCCGTCGACGCCCGGGTGAACTCCATCACCCAGTTGGTCTCCCAGGTGCGCTCGCCGTCGGTGGAGAACGCCTGCTCCCATCGGCAGGAGGTCGCGGTGATCGCGGACCACACGAACCGGCACCGCACCGGGCGTTGCTCGTCCACGTCGTCGGCGAAGAAGGTGCCCACGCCGTCGACGAACCGACCCACCACCGGCGGCAGCTCCAGCATCCCGCGCCGGCTGCTCATCCAGTAGATGGACCAGTTGCCCGCCGCCGGGTCGAAGATCCGCACGGTCGCGCCGGAGAAGCCTCGCGTGGGGAAGGTGATCTCGTCGAAGCTGCCGGCGCCGCCGAAGAAGCCGCGGGCCACGGAGACCCCGGGGAACTCGTCCCAGTCGTCGCCGCCGACATGCCGCTCGCGCAGGTGCCGGTTTGCCACGTTCCAGGTGCCGGCGAGGAAGTCGAAGTCGCCCATCAGCGCCCCACCGGCCCTTCGGCGTGGCTGTCGGCGAGCCAGCCGGTCAGGTCCGGACGCTGCGGCGCCAACACGTGCCGGACCCAGGCGGCCCGCTCGTGTTCCAGCACCCCCAGTTCCCAGACGCAGCCCGCCCAGGGGCGCTCAAGGTCCACGAAGCGCGTCGGGTCGTCGTCCGGGCAGCCCACGGCGGGCTGGCCGGCCGCCGCGATCCGCACCTCCACCACGTTGTCCCAGACCCAGCTGTACGCCAGCAGGTACGCCCCCGTGTCGGCGCCCCGGTGCAGCACCACCCAGCCGGCCGACGGCGTGTCGTCGCCGTCGCGCGCGGGCAGCAGGCGGGGCAGCACCGCGTACGCGGCCCGTTGCACCTCCGGGGAGATCCGGCACCCCGGCTGGTCGACGTGGTAGCGCTTGAGCTGGCGGCCGGCGACCGTCAGAGGTCCCGGCACCCGAAGTTCCTTGTCGCGAAAAGCCATGCCGGGACGGTACGGACACTCCCCTGACAACTACTGTCAGTGGAGTGCGGGCCAGTCGACTGCTCTCCCTCCTGATGCTGCTCCAGGCCCACGGGCGGATGACCGCCGCGCAGCTCGCCGAGCGGCTGGAGGTCTCCACCCGCACCGTCTACCGCGACGTCGAGTCGCTGCACGCGGCCGGCATCCCGCTCTACGGCGAGGCCGGGCACGCCGGCGGCTACCAGCTCGTCGACGGCTGGCGGACGAGGCTGACCGGGCTGACCGCGCAGGAGGCGGAGCGGCTCTTCCTCGCCGGGCTGCCCGGTCCCGCCGCCGAGCTGGGCTACGGGGCGGCGGTCGCCACGCTCCAGCTCAAGCTGCACGCCGCGCTGCCGCCCGAGCTGGCCGACCGGGCCGCCCGCGTCCAGGAACGCTTCCACCTGGACACCCCCAACTGGTACGCGGACGGCGACGCCTCACCGCACCTCGCCGAGGTGGCCGAGGCGGTCTGGCGGCAACGCCGGATCGCCGTGCGCTACCGCAGCTGGGCCGGGGAGGTCGACCCGGTGCTGGACCCCTACGGGCTGGTCCTCAAGGGAGGCCGGTGGTACACGGTCGCCGGCCGGCCCGGGCGCGACCGTCCTGCCACCTACCGGGTCAACCAGATCCTGTCCCTGACCACCCTGGACGAGGAGTTCACCCGGCCGGCCGGGTTCGACCTGCCCTCCTGGTGGCGGGAGCACGTGGTGCGCTTCCGGGCCCACCTGCACCGCGACGACGCGACGATCCGGCTCTCCCCGCGGGGCCGGGAGCGGCTCCGGGAGGTCGCCAGCGAGCTGGTGGCGACCTCCGTGGACCGGACCGCCGGGCTGCCCGACGGCGCTGGCTGGGTGACCGCCGTCATTCCGATCGAATCGCTCACCCACGCCCACGGCGACCTGCTGCGGCTCGGCGCCGACGTGGAGGTGCTGACCCCGACCGCGCTGCGCGAACGGATGGCCACCACGGCCGCCGACCTCGCCGCCCTCTACGCCCCGCGCCCTTCGGGGCACGGCGGCGGCGGGCAGGCGCCGGCCTGAGCCGGCCACGACTCCACAGCGGAGAGTCCTCCGGGGCCACCACCTGTCGCCCGGTTGTGCGACCCTGGGGGCGACTGCCCGGTCACCGGAGGTGATGGCCACGTTACGACTGTGCGCACTCGTCGCCGTGCCGGGCGCCGCCACCGTGGACCTCGACGTCCCCGCCGGCGCCACGGCCGCCCTGGTCGCGGCCCCACCCGCCGGCACCGCCGTCGCCCGGGTGGTGAGCGGGCTGGCCGCGCCGGTCGCCGGGCGGGTCCTGGTCGGCGACCGCGAGGTGACCGCCCTGCCGCCGCCGCAGCGCCGCATCGCCTACGTGCCGGCCGGCGGCGCGCTGCTGCCGCACCTGACCGTGCGGCGCAACATCGCCTACGGCCAGCGCCGCCGGGAACGGGTACGCGAGGTGGCCGACGCGTGGACGGCGACGGTGGTCGACCGCCTGGAGCTGGCCCCGACGCTGGGGCTACGTCCGCACCTGCTGTCGGAGGCGCAGCGGTTCCGGGTGGCGCTCGCCCGGGCCGTGGTCTGCCTGCCCGAGGCGCTGGTGATCGACCTGCCGACCGGGCCGGCCGGGGGTGGACGGCTGACCGAACTGCTCGGCCGGCTGACCCCACCGGACACGCCGGGGGTGGCGGTGCTGGTCTGCACGGCCGAGCCGGGCGCGCTGCCCGACGTGCCGGTCGCCGCCGAGGTGGGCGGATGACGCCGGTGGGTCGGATCGTGCCGGCGGCGCGGCTGGGCCGCCGTACGCTGCTGCGGGCCGCCGCCGGGGCCACCGCGACGGCCGTCGCGGGCTGCTCGGGCACGCCGCCGGCGGTCCAGGTCGCCGTCGTGTGGAGCGGCGGCGAGCTGGCCCGCTTCCGCGAGGTCGTGGCCGGCTACGACACCGCCGTGCAGGTGATCAGCGCCGGCAACGACATCGACGCGTTCCTGCGCGCCCGCCAACTGGCCGGCACCAGCCCCGACGTGGCGATCCTGCCCAGGTCGGGGCTGGTCGTCGAGTACGCCCGGCGCGGCTGGCTGCGCGAGCTGAGCCCGGCCCCCAGCTACGCCCTCCCGCCCGGCATGGCCGACCTGCTCTCCGCCGACGGGCGCCGCTACGGCGTCTGGGTGAAGGCGGCCCACAAGTCGCTGTTCTGGTACTTCCCGTCGATGCTCCCCGCGCCGCCGCGCACCTGGGACCAGCTCGTGACGCTCACCAAGCGGCTCGGCGCGCGGGCCCGCGCGGGCGACGGCCCGGCCCCGCTGGCCATCGGTGCGGCCGACGGCTGGGTGCTCACCGACTGGTTCGAGAACGTGCTCGCCGACGTGGCGCCGCCCGGCTACTACGAGGCGCTGGCCCGCGGCGAGGCCGACTGGCGCAGCCCGTCGGTGCACACGGCGCTGGACCGGCTGGCGGAGCTGTGGAGCGTCGACGGCGCGTTCCCCGGTGGCGGCCGCCGGGCCCTGCTCACCCAGTACGAGGAGTCGGTCATCCAGGTGGTGCACCACCGGCGGGCGACGATGCTCTTCGAGGCCGACTTCGTCGACGACGTCAGCCGCCGGTTCCGCCGGGGCCCGGAGCAGCCGGAGACCTTCCGTTTCCCCGGTTCCCGGCTGGCCGACAGCCCGCTGATCGTCGGCGGCGACGCCGCCGTGGCGTTCGCCGGCTCGGCCCGTGGGGCGGAGCTGGTGCGTTGGCTCAGCGGCGGGTCGGCGTTCGGGCCGTGGTTGCGCGCCGGCGGCTACCTCTCCCCCAACGTCACCGTGCCGCTGGCGGACTACCGCGATCCCGTCCGCCGCCGCTTCGCCGCCGAGCTGCGTACGGCCGGGGCCGTGCGCTTCGACCTCTCCGACCGGCTGCCGGGCCCGTTCACCGGCTCCGACGGGGTGGGCATCTGGCGGATCATGCAGGACTACTTCGCCGACGTCACCGACAAGGTCCCCGCGGGCCGGGCCGCCCGCCGGGCCGTCGGGCAACTGGCGGCGGCGGCCCGCTTGAGCGGGGGCGGCCGGTGAGCCGCGTACTGGGCGAGCTGGCGGTCCTCGACGACGTCGGGCCGCCCCGGCGCGGGCGGGCCTATCCGGCGGCCGGCGCCACCTCGGCGCTGCTGCTGCCCGCCCTGCTGCTGCTCGGCGGGCTGGTGGCGTGGCCGGTGCTGCGTACGCTGCACGCCAGCGTCACCACCGACGGCCGGTGGGTGGGCGCGGAGCACTTCCGCACCGCGCTGGCCGCACCCGGCACCGGCGCCGTGGTGGGACGCACGCTGCTCTGGGCGCTGCTGGTGCCGGCGGTGGTCACCGTGCTGGGCTACCTGCTCGCCGCCGCCTCGCGCCGCTCACAGGAGGGCGGGCTGGTCCGCCTCATCCTGGTGGTGCCGACCGCGCTGCCGCTGGTGGTCACCGGGGTCACCTTCCGGCTGATGTACGACCCGGACCCGGAGCGCGGGCTGGCCACGCTGGTCGCCGCGACGCTGACCGGCCGGTCCGCGGCCGACGCCCCGCAACTGCTCGGCCCCCGCCTGGTGACGGTGGCGCTGATGTCGGCGTTCGTGTGGGCGTGGGTCGGGCTGGCCGTGCTGGTGTTCCGGGCCGCCCTCGACGCGGTGCCGCCCAGCCTCGCCGACGCGGTACGCGCCTACGGCGGCAACCGCCGCGACGTGCTCTGGGACGCGCAGTGGCGGCCGCTGCTGCTGCGCACCGTGGCGGTGGTGTTCACCCTGGCGGCGCTCGGCACCGCCAGGACGTTCGACCTGATCCTGGTGATGACGCCCGGCTCGGTGCGCGACGAGGCGTCGGTGCTCGCGCTGCGGGTCTGGCAGACCTCCAACGGCGCCACCACCGGCGAGGGCGCCGCGCTCGGGGTGGTGTGGCTGGCGGCGGTGGCCGCCGGCCTGCTGGTCGCGGCGCTGTTCGTGCGGCAGGCGTGGCCGCCGCCCCGGGACCCGGTGCCCGTCGCGCCCGAGCCGGCGGCGCCGGCACCGCGCCGGACCACCCGGCTGCTGGTGGCCGGCGCGGCGGTCGCCTGGCTGGTGCCCCTCGGGGTGCTGCTCGCCACCTCGCTGCACGGCACGGTGGACGCGGCGGCCCGGGGCTGGTGGTGGAGCCCACCCAGCCTCGACTCCTATCAGGAGCTGCTCACCGGCGCCGAGCTGTGGCGCACGCTGGGCTTCACGCTGGTGCTGGCGACCGTGGTCACCGCCGTGGTGCTGGGCGTCGCGCTGCTCGCCGCGTACCCGCTGGCGTGGCTGACCGGGCCGCCCGCCCAGGCCACCGGGCTGCTGCTGATGGCCGCCAGCATCGTGCCGGTGCAGGTGATCGCCGGGCCGGTCAACGAGGTGCTCGGCGTGGTGCTCTCCTCGGGCACGGCGCGCGGCCTGGCGCTGGTGCACGTCGCGCTGGGCGTGCCGTTCGCCGTGCTGGTGCTGCGTAACGCGTTCGCGGACCTGCCCGCCGAGCAGGTGCGGGCGGCCCGGGTGGGCGGGCGGCACTGGTGGGGCACCCTGCGGCTGCTCGCCCGGCACAACCGCCCGGCGGTGGTGGCGGTCGCGGTGCTGGAGTTCGTGCAGGTGTGGAACGACCTGGTGGTGGGTCTGCTGTTCAGCGGGCCGGGCGCGCTGCCGCTGGGGCTGTTCCTCGCCGGGCAGACCCGGGGCTTCGCGGCCAACAGCGGGGCGCTCGCCGCGGGCTCGGTGATCGCCTCGATCCTGCCGGTGCTGCTGGTGGTGCTGGCCCGCCGCCAGCTGGTCGCCGGCCTGGTCGCCGGGGGCGTGCGGTGACGGGGCGCCGCCCCCGGCGGCTGAGCCTGCTGCTGGCGATCGGCGGCGTGGTCGGCGGGACGGTCAGCGCGGTGCTCGGCAACGTCACCGGCAACCTGCTCTCCGAGCTCTCCGTCGCCCAGCTCGGCTCCGCCAGCGCCGGGGTGATCGTGCTCGGCCTCGCCGCCGCGATGATCGTGGAGTGGCGCCGCCAGCGGCAGCAGGCCGCGGCGCCGGACGACACCGAGGCGACGCCCGCCGCCGGCGCGCCCACCCTGCCGTGGCCGGCCGGGTTCACCGGGCGCGCCGGGCACGTCGACGCGATCATCGAGCTGTTGCGCAAGGAACACGCGGTCGCGGTGGTGGGCCGTCGGGCCGTCGGCACGTCGGCCTGCGCGGTCCAGGCCGCCAACCTGTGCCGGGACGACTTCCCCGACGGTCAGTACTACCTGGACCTGCGCCGGGGCGGCCGTGGGCTCGACGCCCGGCAGGTGCTGACCGCGCTGGCCCGGATCCTCGGCACCCGGCCGCCGGCGTCGGGGCGCACCGACGACCTCGCCGACGCCGCCGACGAGCTGAGCGGCCAGCTCGACGGCCGGGCGATCCTCGTGGTGCTGGACAACGTGGACGACCCGGCCCAGGTGCGGCCGCTGCTGCCGCCGACCGCACGCACGTGCCGCCTGCTGCTGGCCGGCACGGGGGCGCTGGACGCGCTGGACGGGGTGGTGGCGCACGGGCTCGCCGAACCGGACGCCGACGACGCCGTCGAGCTGTTCGCGGCCGCCGGCGCCACCGCGCCCGTCGCCCGGCCGCACCGCCCGGACCCGCGCACCGACCCGGCGGTACGCGCCCTCGTCGAACTCTGCGGACGCCAGCCCCGCACGGTCGCGGAGCTGGGTCGGCGTACGGCCCAGCACGGGTGGCGGCACGGCGACGTGCTCGACGCGCTGCGCCGCGCCGTCGACACTCCCCCGCACCAGCACGTCGCCGCCTCCCCGGCGACCCTGCTGGTGACCGCGCGGGACACCGCGTACCACGCGCTGGGCGGCGAGGCCCGGCGGTTGTGGCGACTGATGTCGCTCAGCCCGGTGCCGCTGGACCGGCCGACGCTCGCGGCGCTCGCCGGTCGCCGCCCGGACCGGGTGGCCGCCCTGCTGCACGAGCTGGCCACCGGCGGGTTCGTCACCGGCGCGCCCGGTGACCGCTACGAGGTGCGCCCGCTGCTGGCCCCGTACGCCCGGATGCACCTGCGGCACGCGGAGCCGGCGCGGCGGCGGGTCGCCGCGCAGGCGCGACTCACCCGGCACCTGGCGCGGCGGGCCGAGCGGCACGCGGCGAGCCTCGCGGTGGTCGGCCCGCCGGACCGGGAGCCGACGCTGGCGCTGGACGACGACCCGTACGGCTGGTTCGACCTGCACCAGGAGCTGCTGCTGGCCGTGGTGCGGGTGCCGGCGGGCGCCGCGGAGACCCTGCCGCGGCGGGTGCGCCGGTGGTGGTTCCGGTTGGCGGTGGCGCTGTGCGGGTGGCTCGCCCACGCCGGTCGGCTCGACGAGTGGGCGCAGGTGTGCCGCACGGTGCTCGCCACGCCCACGGCCGACGACCGGCCGGAGATCGCCGGGTGGGCGCACAACGAGCTGGGGGTGCTGCGCCGCCGCCGGCACGACCCGCAGGGGGCGGCGACGGCGCTCAGCCTCGCGGTGGCGGAGCGGGGCCGGCGGGGCACCGCGCAGGCGCGGATGAACCTGGGCCTGGTGCTGCTGGACCTGGGGCAGCTCGACGACGCGGTGGAGCACCTGGAGCTGTCGCGACGGCACCGCTCGGCGGCGGACCGGTCCGGGCACGCCCTGACCGACCTGGGCCTGGGCGCCGCCCGGCTGGCCCGCGGGGAGCTGGAGGTCGCGCACCACCACCTGGTCCGCGCGGCGAACGCCTTCCGCGCGCTCGGTGACGCCCGGGGCTACGCGGCGGCGCTGACCGACCTGGTGCTGGTGCACGCCGGGCTCGGCGAGCACCTCGACGCGACCCAGTCGTGGCGCGCGGCGCTGCGCGAGTACGACACGGTGGTCGACCCCACGAACCGGGCCGCCGCGCTGCTCAACGCGGGTGCCGCGCTGCTGGCCGCCACGCCGGCGCAGGCCCGGCAGGCGTACGGGATGCTGGCCGAGAGCCTGCGGCTGCGCGAGGGGCGGCCGACGGCCGGGCTGGGGCGGACGCTGCTGCACCTGGGCGACGCGGCGGCGGCCCTCGGCGACGCCGAGGAGGCCCGGCGGCACTGGGCGGACGCGGCGGGCGTGTGCGAGGAGGCGGGGGACGTCGAGGGTCAGGCCGCGGCCGACGCCCGCCTGGTGGGCAGCGACGCACCGGCCTGAGCGGGGCCCGCGCCGGGGCCCCGCCCGGGCGGCGGCTCAGCCGTCCAGCCGGCGCACCATGTTCATGATCGTCTCAACCTGGGCGCCGCCCTTGATCGGGTAGTTCGTCGCGCCCAGGTAGCCCCACCAGTCCCAGCAGCCGTTCGGGTTCGTGGCGACGGCGCGCGCCTGGGGGTAGAGCACGATCAGCTGGTTGGTGTCGGCGTACTGGTTGAGGTTCGCCCGGTCCACGAAGGCGGTGCCGACCGCGCCGTGGCCCTGGAGGCAGCCGTGGAGTGCGACGAGCAGCCGGCAGGACTGCCCGGCGGCGCAGGACGCCGGCACGTAGGCGAACCCGTCGGCGGCCATGCTCAGGCCGTCGGCCCAGCCGTTGACCGCGTACGTGTGCTGGCTGAACCGGATCAGGCTGCCGCCCAGCGGGCCGGTGTTCGGCGCCCGTACGCTGCCGAGCAGTTTGCGCAGCAGGGCGCTCTGCGGGTCGGTGCCGCAGTCGGCGAGGAACGGCGACGCCGTGGTGGCGCACCCCAGGGTCCCGTACGGGGTGACCCAGGCGTGGCCGGCCGGGGTGCCGCTGTCGTACTGCACGCTGGCACCGAAGTGCTGGTAGTACCGGACCAGGTCGTCGGTGACGGACTTCTGGACCACGGTGTCGTTGGTGCCGTGCAAGACGTACACGGGATCGCCGGACAGGTTGCCCACGGGGTCGACCCAGCCGTAGGAGGCCCACGTCCGGGTGTACGCCTGTAGGGCCGACACGTTCGTGGGGTACACGTTGTCGCCGCAGCCGTCGAGCGCCTGGGCGACGTTGTTCTGCGCGCAGTAGTACGGTCCCGCGGCGAAGACCGCCGCGCCCCGGATCCGCGACG
This sequence comes from Micromonospora sp. SD12, assembly GCF_052068495.1. NCBI lineage: Bacteria > Bacillati > Actinomycetota > Actinomycetes > Micromonosporales > Micromonosporaceae > Micromonospora > Micromonospora sp. SD12. The sequence goes on from NZ_JBQHDF010000014.1 coordinate 23,571, forward strand.
AGTAGGCGACGTGGAGCTGGGTGGCCATGTAGCCACCGGAGGAGACGCCGGCGACGTAGACGCCGGAGACGTTGTAGGGGCGCAGCGTGCCGGCGACCGGGGCCTTGGTGGCGGGGGCGGCGGCCTGGGCGGGGGCGGTGGCGGTGAGGACGAGCAGCAGGGCGGTGACGAGGGCGGCGGTGGCCCTCAGCGGTGTGGTCATGGCGCTCTCCTGTCCGGGAGCGGGGCGGTGGTGCCGGCGTGCGCAGACGCTAACGTGACGCCGGGCACAGTGGACATGAGTGCCGCCGACACCTCGGGCGTCGCCGGTGTGTCCGGGACCGACACAGCGACGCCCCGCGACCGGCCCGGTCGGCCCTACTCGGCGCGCCAGACGGCCTCGCGGGGCGGGCCGGGCTCGGCCCAGCACAGCCCGCCGCGGGCCGCCACGCCGGGCAGCCCCTCGACCATCCGGCTGATGTCCACCACGGACGCCAGCGACACCACGATGTCGTTGCGCAGGTCCGCCACCGCCGTCTCGAGGTCTTCCTCCTCGGCGGGCCAGTCGATGACGGCGGCCCGCAGGTCGGCCACCGCGTACTCGGTGAGCACCTGCGGGTCGGTCACGGCCACGGTGAGCCGGCAGTACACGTTGAGGGTGAGCGGTTCCGGGGTGCCGGCGTCGGTCATGGCATCAGCATGGCCCACGCGCGGCCGTTGAGGAACGCCGCCGGCCGGTCGGAGGCCGCCGCCGGCGACTTCACTTAGGCCTTGACCTAAGTGAACGGCGTGGGCATACTTAGGCTCATGCCTAAGCAATTGGGCGGCGGGGACGGCAGCGACGACGTGGCCCTGGATGGCGTGTTCCACGCGTTGTCGGACCCCACCCGCCGCCGGGTCGTCGAGCGGCTCGGTCGGGGTCCCGCCACGACCAGCGAGCTCGCCCGTCCGTTCGACATGGCACTGCCCTCGTTCACCCAGCACCTGGGCGTCCTGGAGCGCTCCGGCCTGGTGACGTCGGAGAAGAAGGGGCGGGTGCGCACCTACCGGCTCGCCCCCGAGTCGCTCGCCCACGTCGACAGCTGGCTCGCGGGCCAGCGCGCGATGTGGTCCCGACGCCTCGACCAACTCGACTCGATTCTGTACGACCTGAAGGAGCAGCAGACATGACCGCCTACCCGCACGTGGACCCGGATCTCGACCTCGTCCTGACGCGCACCGTCGACGTCGCGCCCGAGCTGGTCTGGAAGGCCTGGACGACGCCCGAGCTGCTCGTGAAGTGGTTCGCCCCCCGGCCCTGGTCGACCTCCGCCTGCGAGATCGACCTTCGGCCCGGCGGCAGGTTCCACACCGTGATGCGCTCGCCCGAGGGCGAGGAGTACCCGAGCACCGGTTGCATCCTCGTCGTCGAGGAGGGCTCGACGCTGGCCTTCACCTCGGGGCTGGGCCCCGGCTTCCGTCCCCAGGTCGGCGGCGACGGCTTCCCGTTCACCGCGATCATCCGGATCGAGGGCACCGGCGGCGGCACGACGTACACCGCCACGGCGATCCACGCCGACGCCTCGGCGAGGAAGTCGCACGAGGAGATGGGCTTCATCGAGGGCTGGAGCGCCGCGCTGGACCAGCTGGTCGAGGTCGTCAAGGCCCGCTGACCGCGGCGACGCCCCCGGGCTGCCCTCAGATGTTGGCCGACTCGGGCGGCACGTCGGTCGGCAGGGCCGGCGCGCCGGCCAGCGGGGCGTCGGTGCGGCAGGACAACCCCAGCGTGTAGGCGGTCATCGACAGCGACCCGTACGCGTACCCGTCCACCAGCACCTGCGCGCCGTTGCCGGCCGCGCCGGCGAGGCCGGCCAGGTAGAGCAGCGGGATGAAGTGGTCCGGCGTCGGCACGGCGCGGCCGAAGTCGCGGTGGGCGTCCAGCGCGGCCACCTCGGTCGGCCCGCCGAGCATCACGTCCTTGGCCGCCTCGTCGAACCGCCGCGCCCAGTCGAAGCCCTCGTCGAGCATGCGCGGATCCACCCCCCGCAGGTTGTGCACCACGTTGCCGCTGGCCACGACGAGCACCCCGCGCTCGCGCAGCGGGGCGAGCCTCGCGCCCAGGTCCAGATGGTGGTCCAGGCCCTTGAACGCGTTGATGCTGAGCTGCACGACCGGGACGTCGGCGTCGGGAAACGCGTGGGTGAGCACCGACCAGGTGCCGTGGTCGATCCCCCACGAGTCGACGTCCGCCCCGACCCAGGTGGGATGGACGACGTCGGCGACCTCCTCGGCCAGCTCCGGCAGGCCGGGCGCGGGGTAGGCGACGTCGAACAACTCCTGCGGGAAGCCGTAGAAGTCGTGGATCGTCCTCGGCCGGGGCATCGCGGTGACGGCGGTGGCGCCGATGTACCAGTGCGCCGACACCACCAGGATCGCCCGGGGTCGCGAAACCGCCCGCCCGAAGGCGCGCCACGCCTGCGTGTAGCGGTTGAGCTCCAGCGCGTTCATCGGACTGCCGTGACCGATGAACGCGGCCGGCATCACCACCGGAACGGTCCCGCCGCTCATGCTGCTCCCCCCGCCGTGGTCACCCTAACCAACGTCGGGGGGAGCAGCCGGCCAACGCCGACCGTGACCGGCCGTCACCGCCCGGTGCCGGCGGTCGCCGTCAGTCGGACACCTCGCGCCAGGCGGGATGGTTGCCGCGCCACGCGCCGGCCAGAATGACCGCCGACGTCCGACCGGGGCATTCCTGCACCCGGGAGCGGCCGGATTCGCCGCCGATCCGTACCTGTACGTCCCATCGCTGCCCGTCGGTACGGATGTACACGTCCCGACGCCCACGCTGCGACGTGTCGCCGTTCCACCAGTGTTCTTCGACCCTCACCCCGCGACCGTATAGCAGTTCGCCCGTGGACGACACGGCCGGTGTCGGTGAAGATCACCCCTGGGTGGGTCACCGGTCAGGCGGACTCCCCCGCCGCCAGGTGGCGGTAGCCGGGCACGGTCTCGGCGAACCAGCCGTTCACGCTGCTCAGGCCGCGCTCGTTGAGCTGCGCGTCGTGGATCGGGAACACCCGATCGGCCCCCACGGCGGTGGCGAAGTCGATCGCCTCGGTGAGCTTCAGCCAGGACGCCTGGGCCGGGACCAGCAGCGTCTCGACCGGCCGGTCCGGCCGGTGCAGGGAGTCGCCCGGGTGGTAGACGGCGTCGCCGACCAGGTAGCCCAGGTTGACGCAGTCGGGCTGCCCGCCGTGGATGGCGGCGTGCCGACCGCCGAGCGCGGTCACGGCGAGGCCGGCGGCGGTGAACCGCTGGCCGGCGGCGACCCTGGTCACGGGCAGCGGCGCCAGGTCGGGCAGCACGGCGTCCGCCGGCACGAAGACCGGCACGCCGAGGCCCGCCAACCGGAGCACGTCGACGTGGTCGGTGTGCTCGTGGGTGACCAGCACGGCGTCCGCGCCGGCCAGGGCGCGCGGCTCGCTCCAGGTGCCGGGGTCGATGACCAGCACGCCGCCGTCGTGCTCCAGCCGGACACAGGAGTGGGTGAACTTCGTGATCCGCATCCGCCGACCGTACGCCCGGAGGCCCGCGGCGGTGGCCCCGCGACTCCGCCGGACGGCTCGGGACCACCCCCGCCCGCGGCGTCGCCGGGCAGGCGCCGGTGGCCGCGTGAGAGGCTGCGGAGCGGAAGGGAGTGCCGACATGAGCGACTACGGTCACCCGCTGGCCTTCGGGGCGTTCCTGACGCCCGGCAACGCCGAGCCGGGGCGGGTGGTGGGCCTCGCCATGCTGGCCGAGCAGGTCGGGTTCGACCTGGTCACCTTCCAGGACCACCCCTACCAGCCCGCGTTCCTCGACACGTGGACGCTGATGAGCTTCGTGGCGGCCCGGACCGGCACGGTGCGGCTGGCCGCCAACGTCACCAACCTGCCGCTGCGCCCACCGGCCGTCCTCGCCCGCGCCGTGGCGAGCCTCGACCTGCTCAGCGGCGGCCGGGTGGAGCTCGGTCTGGGCGCCGGCGCGTTCTGGGAGGCCATCGAGGCGATGGGCGGGCGCCGGCTCTCGCCCGGGCAGGGCGTACGGGCCCTGGCCGAGGCGATCGACGTCATCCGCCAGGTCTGGGACGTCGAGGCGCGCGGCGGCGTACGCGTCGACGGCGAGTTCCACCGCGTGGTCGGTGCGAAGCGGGGCCCCGCGCCCGCCCACGACGTGGGCATCTGGCTGGGCGCGTACAAGCCGCGGATGCTGGCGTTGACCGGGCGACGGGCCGACGGGTGGCTGCCGTCGCTGGCCTACCTGCAACCCGGCGACCTCGGCAGGGGCAACACGATCATCGACGACGCCCGGGAGGCCGGCCGGGAACCGGCCGACGTGCGCCGCCTGCTCAACGTCACCGGCCGCTTCGCTCCCGTCGGCCGGGGACCGCTGCACGGGCCCACCGAGCAGTGGGCGGAGGAGCTGGCCGACCTCGCGCTCAGCGACGGGGTCAGCACCTTCATCCTGGGCAGCGACGACCCCGAGGACCTGCGGCGCTTCGCCGCCGAGGTCGCCCCGGCCGTACGCGAACTCGTGGCCGGCGAGCGCGCGGGCGGCACCGCTGCCGCCGTGACCCCGGCGACGCCCGGGACCGTCGAGGCGCGGGCGGCACCCGGGGGCGCCGGGGCGCAGCCGCCGGACGCCGCGCGCCCGCCCGCCGGCGCGGCACCCCTCGCCGTCGTCCCCACGCCCGACGACGGCGTGCGCCGCAGCGCGATCCGGGTCTGGGACGAGGCCACGCGCCCCACCGGCCCCGCGCCCGACCCGGCGCGCACCTACAGCCCGCACGACCAGGCCGGCGCCCAGCACCTCATCGACGTGCACGACGGGCTGCGCGCCGAGCTGACCCGGCTGTACGACCTCGTCGAGCAGGTGGGCGCCGGGCTGGTCGACGCGGGCACGGCCCGTTCGCACATCAACACCATGACCATCCGGCAGAACAAGTGGACGCTGGGCACCTACTGCGAGTCGTACTGCCGGGTGGTCACCACCCACCACACGCTGGAGGACCGGGGCATCTTCCCGCACCTGCGCCACGGCGACGACCGCCTCGCCCCCGTGCTGGACCGGCTGGAGCAGGAGCACCACGCCATCCACGACGTGCTGGAACGCGTCGACCGGGCGCTGGTCGCGTTCGTCTCCGTCGCCGACGGGATGGCGGAGCTGCGCGCGGCGGTCGACCTGCTCAGCGACACCCTGCTGTCCCACCTCGCCTACGAGGAACGCGAACTCGTCGAGCCGATCGCCCGGCTCGGCCTGAACTGACCCCCCGTCGTACGGCGTGCCGGAGGATCGGGGCATGCCGCGAGCATCCGGGCGGGGACACCGCCGCCTGCCGCACACCGCCGACGTCCGCATCGAGGCGTGGGCGCCGACCCGACAGGAGTGCGTCGCCGAGGCGGTCGCCGCGCTGGTCGACACGTTCGTCGATCCCGGCGGGGCACGACCGGGCGCGCGGCGGGAGTTCCACGCGCCGGCCGGCGACGACGACGCGGACCTGCTGGTGGGCGTACTCGACGAGGTGATCTTCCGGATGGAGACGGCGGGTGAGCTGCCGCTGCACACCGACGTGGCCGACGACGGCGCCGGCGGCCTGCGGGTGCGCTGGCGCACGGCGGACACCGACGCCGTCGAGCTGGTCGGCGCGGTACCGAAGGCCGTCTCCCTGCACGGGCTGCGCTTCGGCCCCGACGGCGCGGGCTGGTCCTGCGCGGTGACGCTGGACGTGTGAGCCCCACGCCCGGCCCCACCCCGCGTCGCCCGCTCAGCCCTTCACCACGCCGAGCGGGACCAGCCGGGCCACCTTGCGGCACAGCCCGGCGCCCTCGGCGGCGGCCACCACCGCCGAGACGTCCTTGTACGCCGTCGGCATCTCCTCGGCCAGGCCGCGCCGCGACGCACCGCGCACCGCGATGTCCTGCGCCTCCAACTGGACACGCGGGTCCAGCCCACGCTCCGAGCGCACGGCCTGCCTGCGGCTCTGCACCCGGCCGGCCCCGTGGCAGGTGGACGCGAAGGCAGGCGACCCCGGCACGCCGGTGAGCACGTACGAGCCGGTGCCCATGGAGCCGGGGATCAGCACCGGCTGGCCCACGCCCCGCAGGTCGTCGGGCAGCTCGTCGTGCCCGGGCGGCAGCGCCCGCGTGGCGCCCTTGCGGTGCACGCACAGCGCGCGCGGCGCGCCGTCGACGTCGTGCGTCTCGATCTTCGCGAGGTTGTGCGAGATGTCGTAGACCAGGTCGAGACGGCTGCCGGTGACCCGGGCGAAGACCCTGCGGGCGGCGTCGGCCAGCAGTTGCCGGTTGGCCCGGGCGTAGTTGGCGGCGGCGGCCATCGCGCCCAGGTAGGCGCGGCCCTCCGCGGAGGAGACCGGGGCGCAGGCGAGCTGGCGGTCCGGCACGTGGATGCCGTGGCGGGCCATCACCTTCTCCATCTTCCGCACGTAGTCGGTGCAGATCTGGTGGCCCAGCCCCCGGGACCCGCAGTGGATCATCACGCAGACCTGGCCGGGGCGCAGCCCGAAGGCGGTCGCCACGGCGTCGTCGTACACCTCGTCGACGGCCTGCACCTCGAGGAAGTGGTTGCCGGAACCGAGGCTGCCGACCTGGCCCGCGCCGCGCTCGATCGCCCGCTCGCTCACCCGCGCCGGATCGGCGTCGCCGACGGCCCCGGCGTCCTCGCAGCGCTCCAGGTCCCGCTGCACGCCGAAGCCGCGCTCGACGGCGTAGCGGGAGCCGCCGCGCAGCACCGCGTCGAGTTCCGCGCGGTTGGACAGGTGCCACACCGCGCCCCTGCCCATGCCGCGCGGGGTCGCCTCGCCCAGCCCGTCCATCAGCGCGTCGAGGCGGGGCCGCAACCCGTCGCGGTCGGTGTCGGCGGCGAGCAGCCGCACGCCGCAGGAGATGTCGAAGCCCACCCCGCCGGGCGAGACCACTCCGCCGCGCGCGACGTCGGTGGCGGCCACGCCGCCGATCGGGAACCCGTAGCCCCAGTGCACGTCGGGCATGGCGTACGAGGCGTCGACGATGCCGGGCAGCGTGGCGACGTTCGCGACCTGCTCCAACGACCTGTCCTCCCCGGCGTCGGGCAGCAGCGACCGGGACGCGAACACCACCCCCGGCACCCGCATCGGGTCGTGCCGGTCGATCCGGAAGCGGTACGGCGACTCCTCCACCAGCTCCATCCCCGGCGGCTACCCGGGCCGGCGGTCCCTACACCCGCTCGCCGGCCGCCGGCCGCCGCATCGCCCAGACGTCGGGCCCGCCGTCGGGCACCCGCGCCTGGCCGGTGACGGCGAAACCGAGCCGCCGGTAGAAGCGCACGTTCGGCTCCGACGAGGTCTCCAGCACCGCCGGCAGGCCGGCCCGGTCGGCCTCGGCCAGGCCGGGCGCCAGCACCCGGGCGCCCAACCCCCGGCCCTGGTCGGCACGGCGCACGCCGACGGTGGCGAGCAGCGACGCCGGCTCGGCCGACCGCAGCGCGGCGCAGGCCTCGTCGGCGGCGTGCAGCGCCGGCTGCCGGTCGCCGGCCAGCTCGGCGTTGCGGGCCGCGACGGCGGCCCAGACCTCGTCCGGCACCGGCCGGTCCGGGGGCAGCCAGACCGCCACCGCCGCCAGCCGGCCGGCGGGGTCCACCGCCGCCCAGACGTCACCGTAGGGCAGCCCGACGGCGGCGACGGTGCCGGCGAACATCGCCGCCAGCCGCTCCCGGTGCCGGTCGGCCGCCACCGTCCAGGCCATCCAGGGGTACCCGTCGAAGGCGTCGGCCAGCACGTCGGCCGCCTCGGCGGTCGACTCCGGCCCGATCCGGCGTACCTCGAACTCCATGTCGTCCTCCTCGCGCGCCGCCACCCGCGTCGGCGCAGTGCGCGATCATGCCACGACACCCGGGGCCGGCGCCCGCGGTTATCGGGGGTGCTCAGAGCCGGTAGAACGCCCGGTAGCGGCGGATCAGCCGCCACTGCACCAGCACCGCCGCCACGGTCAGCAGGATCATCACCAGGGTCGCGGCGGCCGCGTAGCCGTAGCGCAGGTACTCGAAGCCGGTGCGGTAGACGAACAGCGACAGGTAGGTGGTGGCGTACGGGGGCGGGCCGCCGTCGGTCACCACGAACGCCGGCACGAAGGAGAAGTGCAGGCTCTGGATGGCGTCGCGCACCGCCAGCAGCGCCAGCGCGGGCGCCATCAGCGGCAGCGTCACGCGGCGGAACACGTCCCAGCCGGTGGCGTCCTCGATCGCCGCCATCTCGTAGACGTCGCGGGGCAGCGCGCGGCGGGCGGCCAGCAGCACTACGAAGGTCTCGCCGATGGTGAACAGGCTCATTCCGATGATCGCCGTCCGGGCGTCGGTGGGGTCGGTGAGCCACTGCGGCGGGGTGCGCCCCAGCGCCGTCAGGCCGTTCTCCCCGCCCGTGCGCAGCAGCTGGTTGATCGGGCCGTAGAGGGGGTTGAGCAGCCAGAGCCAGAGCAGCCCGTAGGCGATCTCCGGCACCGCGGTCGGCAGCACGGCCGCGGTGCGGGCGCTGCCGACGCCGAGCGCCCGGCGGTGCAGCAGCAGCGCCAGGCCGAGGGCGAGCAGCATCCGCAGCGGTACGGCCACCAGCGCGAAGACCAGCGAGTTGGTCAGCGACACCCGGAACACCGGGTCGTCGGCCAGCGCCGCGAGATTGTCCAGCCCCACCCAGCGGGGCGGGCGCAGCAGGTCGTACTCGGTGAACGCCAGCCCCAGGGTGACGGCGGCGGGCAGCAGCACCAGGCCCACCAGCCCCACCAGGTACGGCGTGAGCATCAGCGCCAGCTGCCGGCGCGAGCGACGGTCGGGGCTCGTCACGGGGCGTACCGGCGCCCGGAGCCGGCGTGGAAGACGTGCGCGTCGGCCCAGCGCACCCCGACGCGTACCGGCACGCCGCGCTCGGGGCGGCGGGCGGCGGGCACCCGGGCGACCACGGGGTGCCCGCCGGCGAGGGTCAGGTACGCGTACGCGTCCTCGCCGACCACCTCGACCCGCTCGACGGTGGCGTCCGTGCCCACGGCGGCGTCGAGGACGACCGCCTCGGGACGAAAGCCGATCTCCATACCGTCGTGGTCGGCACCCGGGGCCGCGGCGCCGTCGGGGCGCAGCGGACCGTCGGCCGGGAGCAGGTTCATCGCCGGGGATCCGACGAAGCGGGCCACGAAGGTGGTGGCCGGGGTGCGCCAGATCTCGTCGGGGGTGCCGACCTGCTCGATGCGCCCGTCGCGCAGCACGGCGATCCGGTCGGCCAGCACCAGCGCCTCGGTCTGGTCGTGGGTGACGTGCACCATCGTCGCGCCCAGCCGGTCGTGCAGGGCCCGCAGTTCGGCGCGCATCTGCACCCGCAGCGCCTGGTCGAGGTTGGACAGCGGCTCGTCGAGCAGGAACACGTCCGGCTCGCGCACCAGCGCCCGGGCCAGTGCCACCCGCTGCCGTTCGCCGCCGGAGAGCTGCGCGGGCCGCCGGTCCAGCAGCCCGGCGCAGCCGACCGTCTCGGCCGCCGCGCGGGCCCGCTCGCGGGCCGCCGCGCGGGGCGTGTCACGCACCTCCAGGCCGAACGCGATGTTCTCGGCGACGCTCAGGTGCGGAAAGAGCGCGTACGACTGGAACACCATCGACACGTTGCGCCGGCCCGGGCGCTCGGCGGTGACGTCGCGGCCGGCGATGCGGACGCGGCCGGCGGTGACCGGCTCCAGGCCGGCGACGACCCGCAGCACGGTCGACTTGCCGGCGCCCGACGGGCCGAGCACCACCAGCAGCTCGCCCCGGGCGACGGCCAGGTCCACCTCGTGCAGCACGGTCGCGCCCCGGTAGGCGGCCGAGACCCCGGCCAGGGCCAGGCCAGGGTCGCTCATCCGTGCTCCCCGCGGGCGAAGATCGGGCGGGTCTGCCGGTCGAGTTCGCGGATCACGTCGTCGAGCCGGTCGCCCCGGTGCATGGCGTTCTCCAGGATGCCGTAGGTGACGTCCTCGATCTCCGGCCAGGTGGAGACGGTCGGCAGCGCCCGGACGGTGGGGATGGCGTCGAGGAAGACCTTCGCGCTGCGTGGCGGCTGGGCGGGGCCGAGGAACGCCGGGGACTGCGACACCCCGATGTGCGACGGGACGGTACGGCCGGTGGCCGCGACGATCCGCTGCCCCTCCTCGGCGATGGCGAACTCCAGGAACCGCCACGCGGCGTCCTTGTGCTTCGCGCCCCGCGTCATGCAGTACGCGTCGGAGTGCAGCACGCCGACCTGCTCCTTGTAGACGGGCAGCGGGGCGACGTCCCACTCGAAGCCGGTGATCGAGCGGAACGTGGTGGTGGAGCGGCGGGAACTCATCAGCATGGCGAGCCGGCCGTTGGCGAAGCGCGACTCGTCGTCCTCGGCCTCCACCTCCTCGTCGGTGGGCACCACCCCGTACGCCAGCCGCAGGTCGACGAGGTTCCTCAGCGCCTCCCGGGCTGCCGGGCCGTCCAGGGTGAGCCGGGTCGGCCTCGCCGGATCGTCGACGATCTCGCCGCCGCCGGACCAGACGAACGGGGCGAGCCGGATGATCGACGGCTCGACGCCGAGGCCGTGCACGGCCGGGCGCAGCGCCGCGCCCTCGCTCTCGGTGGCCTTGACCACCACGCCGCGGGAGTCGCGGGTCATCGCGGTCGCGGTGGCGACCAGGTCGTTCCAGGTCCAGCCGGCCCTCGGCTCGGGCACGCCGTACTTCGTGAACAGGGTGCGGTTGTAGTAGACGGCCAGGCTGGAGACGTTCTGCGGCAGGCAGAGCTGCCGGTCCTGCCAGCGGAAGGCGTTCCAGGCCACCGGGTAGTAGTCGGCCGGGTCGACGGCCTCGGAGGCGGCCAGCCGGTCGTCCAGCGGCTCGATGACGTCCTTGGCGGCGAACTGGCCGTAGAAGCGGTAGTTCATCAGGAACAGATCCGGCGGGGCGCCGCCGGCCACCGACGTGGCCAGCCGGGCCAGCAGGTCCTTGCGGTCGCTGGCCTCGACGAGCTGCACGTCGGCGCCGGGGCGGGCCTTCTCGTACGCCTCGACGAGGGTGCGGTAGGCGGCGAGTTCCTCGGGGGCGCCGAAGACCAGCAGCCGCACCGGAGCATCGGCGGACGACCCGGCGCCGGAGCCGCAGCCGGTGGCGGCCAGCACGGCGGTGAGCAGCAGCGCGAGCAGCGCCTTCGGTCGCGTCGTCGGTCGCATCGTCAGTCCCGTCCCGTCGGGTCGTCGTGGTGGAGGAAGCGCCGCTGGGCGAGCACGAAGACGGCCAGCGCCGGCACCGTGGCCAGCACCGCGCCGGCCAGGAACACCGGGAAGTTCGTCGGGTCCAGCACCGACAGGGAGCGCAGCGCCAGCGGCAGGGTGAACAGGTCGCGGTCGTAGACGTAGACCAGCGGGTCGAGGAAGTTCGACCAGGTGAGCACGAAGGTCAGCGCGGTGAGGCCGGCGGTGACCGGGCGCACCAGCGGCAGGGCCACCCGCCACCAGGTGCGCAGCGGCGAGAGGTCCGCCACCAGGCAGGCGTCGTAGAGGTCGCTCGGCAGCGCCCGGAACGCCAGGTGGTAGACCAGGACGTAGAGCGGCGAGGTGCCCAGCAGCGCCGGGGCGATCAGTGGCACCAGGGTGTCGGTCAGGCCGAGCGCCCGGAAGATCGCGAAGCGGGGCACGAGCAGCGCCGTGGCCGGCACCATCAGCGCGACCAGGGAGGCCGCCACGACCACGCCGGTGGCGCGCGGGGCGATCCGGGTCAGCGCGAAGCCCGCCAGGGAGGCGACGAGCACGCTCAGCGGCACGGCGACGACCGCGACCAGGACCGAGTTGAGCGAGGCGCGCAGCAGCCCGCCCAGCTCGACGGCCTGCTGGTAGCCGGTGGTGGAGACCGGCTCCGGTACGAGCTGCGGGGTGGGCGGCGGCGGCAGGCCCGGCTCGGTGAGCGAACCGGAGACCAGCAGCAGCAGCGGCGGGACGAAGACGAGCAGGACGAAGGCCGCGCCGAGGGTGCGCCAGGCGCGGCCGGCCGCCGCGGGCAGCGGTGAGGGGCCGCGCGCGCGGCCCCTCACCGTGTCGTTGCCGATGGTCACCTGCCTCAGAGCGTGAGCTGCCAGGCGCCGAGGCCGTGCGAGGCGGCGTAGAGCACCCGCTTGCCCGGCACGATGGTCAGCCCGGCGACCTCCACGTTCGGCATGCCCCGGGCCGCCTTCACCCAGGTCGTGCCGCCCTTGGCCAGCCGGAGCACGCCGAAGTCGGTGGCCGCGTAGAGGGTGCCCGTGACGTCGTCGCGGACCAGGTCGGTGATCGGCTGGTCGCCGAAGTCGTACGACCGGTCGGTCCAGGTCGCGCCCGCGCCCGCCAGCCGCACCTCGAACGCGTGCCCCAGGGTGGCCGGGGTGTTCGAGTTGAACCCGCTGTAGGAGACCCACGCCCGCGCCGGGTCGGCCGGGTCGACGTGGACGCTCGTGACGAAGCGGTTCGGCGTGGCGGCGGTGTCGATGCGCGTCCAGGTGACCGCCGACGCCGGCTCGGCGTCGACGTTGCGGGACACGAACACCCGGCCGGTGCTGGTGGCCGCGTACGCCGTGGACGAGTCGGAGGCGACGCGCTCGACGACCGAGACGGCGCCGCCGGCCCGGTCGCCCCACGCGGCGTCGGTCAGGTTGACCGTGCCCAGCGGCGCGAAGTCGCCGCACTGCGCCTCGAAGGTGCCGGTCCAGGTGTTGCAGATCCGGTTGGCCTCGGCCATGCTCCGGTCGCCCAGCCCGAACGTCTTCGTCCGGTAGACGGTGCGCGAGGTGCCGGCGAACATCGTGCCGCTCACCTTCGGGTCGCTGATCACCGGGGCGTAGAACAGGGTGCCCGGCTGCCCGAAGATCGGGTCCGAGATCGAGATCCAGCTGCCGACGTCGCCGCCCGCGAAGTTCACCTCGGGCGAGGCGTCGTAGAAGGTGTGGAAACGGAACTCCGGCCTGCCGACGTCGAAACCGGACGCGCCGCCGTCACCGATCATCGTGTTGACCCAGCGCCGGCGCTCGCCCTTGTTCTCCCAGGTGCCGTTGTCCTGGGTGCCGCCCTGCAGCAGCCGGTGGTCGTGCGGGCTGGCCGAGAGGCTGATGAACTGCAGCGTGTTCATGCCCTTGTTGATGCCGTCCAGCTTCGACGGGATCTTCGACAGCATCTGCTTGCAGCGGTCCTTCTGCGCCTGCGTGGTCAGGTTGCGGTCCGGGTTGTCGCACCAGGCCGACCGGTCCACGAACTGGCCGCTGGAGCGCATCACGCCGCCGTCGTTGGCCTCGAAGAACTGGTACGGGTTGCGCGGGTTGGTGACCAGGGCGTGCTGGTCGGGGTGCAGGCCGTTGGGGTGCACCTCGTCGGTGCCGTCGAAGGTCATGTCGGTGCCGCTGACGCCGGCGTCGGTGGAGAGCACCACGGCCCGCTTGTGGGCGACGGTCTCGCCGTAGACGTACGAGCCGCCCGTGTAGACGATGTCGGGGTGCCCGGCCGGGGTGTGCACGAACACGTCGTACCAGCACTGGCCGGTGCACTGGTTGTAGGTGGCGTAGCCCGGGTCGGCCGGGTTGGCGCTGGTCAGGTCGGCGAACGCGGGGGCGTCGCCGGCCACGTCGTCGCTGCGGAACAGCCGCGAGTACGGGTTGCCGAGGTTGCCCTCGTAGACGTACATGCGGGTCTTGCCGTTCGGCAGGGCGGTCACGTCGATCGCGGCCCGGGTCTGGAAGACCGCCGGGTTCAGCGACGGCTTGATCTGCGTCCAGGTGGCGCCGGCGTCCGCGGAGCGCCAGACCCCCCGGGCGTACGAGGAGGCGTAGACGGTGTTCGCGTCGCGCGGGTCGAGCTTGACGTAGCGCACGCCGCGCGGCGAGCAGGCGGCCGTGTTGTTGTATTCCGCGGCGCTGCCCGTGCACTGGGTGGCGTCGGCCGAGCCGTTGTGGATGAACTTCCAGTTCGCGCCGCCGTCGGTGGACTTGTAGAGGCCCCACTTCTCGGCGTCGGGCACGGGCCGGGTGACGCCCGTGCAGCAGGAGCTGGACATGCCGCGCAGGGCGGTGGTGGTGGCGACGTAGAGCGTTCTCGGGTCGCCCGGCTTGACGGTGATCTCGCCGATGCCCTTGCCGGCGAGGGCGTCCTTGCCCAGCGGTCCCTTCCAGGTGACGCCGCCGTTCGTCGACTTGTAGAGCCCGACGCCGGCGACGCAGCCGGAGGCGCAGGTGTTGGCCTCACCGGTGCCGACGTAGATGGTCAGCCCCGTCTTGTCGTTGCGGTCGATCTTGACCGAGCCGGCCGCGTTGATACCCAGCGGCCCGCCCAGGTAGAACCACTTGGGCTCGGCCGCGAGGATGTTCAGGGTGCCCCAGACGCCGCCGCCGGCCGGCGTGACGTACGCCCGGCAGAGCAGGGCGTTGCAGTCCGGGGCGATGTCGATGGAGGTGACCCGGCCGCCCGCGACGTACGCGTTCGGCACGTAGTTGGAGGCGTTGCGGAACTCGGTGAACGGGTAGAGGGCCTCGCTCGGGCCGATGTTCGTCCAGCCGCGGGTGCCGCCGGCGCGCCGCTCGGCGGCGGCGTACGCCGACTTGGAGCGGTCGACCTGGGCGATGCTGATCGTGTTGGCCGGGTACGCGCGCTCCAGGAACTCCTGCTGCGCGGCGTTGCCGGGCCCGTCCGGCGACATGCCGTCGCTGCCCGGCACGGCTTGGCGCAGCCGTTCCATGTGGGCGCCGAGCGCCCCCGGCATCTCCCCGTCGCCGGCCGCGGCGACGGGGGTCGGCACCTCGGCGCCGGCGAAGTGGATTCCGATGAGACCGGTCGATGCCACCAGGGCACCGACCGCCAGTCCTGCGAGCAGATGGCGACGTCTGCGCTTCACGAGGTCCCTCCGGCAGATGAAAGGCGCCACCACAGTGCGGCCCTCCGGATTGGCGACCGTCGCTGGCAGCGTCCACGGTGGAGAATGTCAGAGCGCATCGACGCAGACAATCCCCTGCATGGACGGGGATCGACGCATGGTTGCATTCGCATGGAACGGGTAGTGCGCCGACATGCCATCGCGTTACGAGAACTACCCGAGGATCGCCATCGTCACGGGCGCCGATTCCGGCATCGGCCGGGCCTGCGCCGTCGCCCTCGCCGGGGCCGGCTTCGACGTCGGCGTCACCTGGCACCGCGACGCCGGGGGCGCCGAGCGGACCGCCGCCGAGGTACGCGCCGCCGGCCGGCGCTGCGAGGTCGCCCACCTGGACCTGACCCGGCTGCCGGGGGCCGACGCGGTCGTCGACGAGCTGGCCGACCGCCTCGGCGGCCTTGGCGTACTCGTCAACAACGCCGGCACCGGGGCGTCCACACCGTTCGTCGACACCGGCTGGGAGCAGTGGCGCGAGGTGCTCTCCGTCGACCTAGACGGGCCGTTCCTGTGCGGGCAGCGGGCCGCCCGGCGGATGCGCGCCGCGGGCCTGGGCGGCCGGATCGTCAACATCACCAGCGTGCACGAGCACGCGCCCCGGGTCGGCTCGGCCGCGTACTGCGCCGCGAAGGGCGGGCTCGGCCTGCTGACCAGGGTGATGGCGCAGGAACTGGCGGCGGACGGCATCACCGTCAACGCGGTCGCCCCGGGTGAGATCGCCACCCCGATGACCGGCCAGGAGGACGTGGACCCGTTCACGCAGGAACGCCCCGGGGTGCCCGTCGGGCGCCCGGGGGACGCGCGGGAGGTGGCCGCCGTGGTCGCGCTGCTCTCCTCGCCCGCCGCCGCGTACGTCACGGGCGCGTCCTGGCCGGTCGACGGCGGCATGCTGATGATGGGCCCGCAGGCCAACGCGCTGGAATCGCACGACTGGCGTTCGGTGGAGGGCTGAGCGCAGGCGTGACCCCCGCCGGCAGCGCAGCCGGTGCGCTGCGGCTCCCCCGCGCCCGGGCGTGGGCCGCGCACCCTGCGGCCCGGTGGTCTCGCGGGGGCGGGACAATGGGTGCCTCCGCCCGCGAGGCCGCCGGCGGAAAGCCCCCGAACGGCAGGAGAACGGTCAGCGTGTCGGAGACCCCCGAGGCGGCGTCGGTGGCGGACGGGCTGCGCGCCGACTGCGCCCGGTGCTTCGGGCTCTGCTGCGTCGCACCGGCCTTCTCCGCGTCCGCCGACTTCGCCATCGACAAGCCCGCCGGCCAGCCCTGCCCGAACCTGCGGGCCGACTCGCGCTGCGGCATCCACGCCGACCTGCGCGACCGGGGCTTTCCCGGCTGCACCGTCTTCGACTGCTTCGGCGCCGGGCAACGGGTGGCCCAGACCACCTTCGCTGGCCGGGACTGGCGCGACGCGCCGCAGACCGCGCCGCTCATGTTCGACACGTTCGCGGTGATGCGGCCGCTGCACGAACTGCTCTGGTACCTGACCGAGGCCCTCGCGACGCGCCCACCGCAGCCGCTGCGCGGCGAGTTGTCCGTCGCGCTCGGCGAGACCGAGCGGCTGGCCCGGGAGCCCGCCGAGACGCTGGTGGCGCTCGACGTGGACGCGTACCGGGGGCGGGTCAACCCGCTGCTGTCGCGCGCCGGGGACGCGGCGCGGAGCCGGGGTGGCCGGCCGGGCGCGGACCGGCGGGGCGCCCAACTGTTCGGCGTCGACCTGCGCCGGGCCGACCTGCGCCGGGCGAACCTGCGCGGGGCCCTGCTGATCGGCGCCGACCTGCGCGGCGTCGACCTCGGCCTGGCCGACCTCACCGGCGCCGACCTGCGCGGGGCCGACCTGCGCGGCGCGGACCTCTCGGGGGCCCTGTTCCTGCATCAGGCGCAACTCGACGCGGCCCGGGGCGACGGACACACCGCCCTGCCGCACGGCCGTACCCGCCCCCACCACTGGTCACCCCTGTCGCTGACCCCCCGCCGTTCCCGCCCGTCACCTTCTTGACGCGGCTCGGAACTCCCCGGTCGCCCCGCCCCTTGGTCGGTTGGCGGTCGGGCTTCTCGACACGCCGGCGAACGAGTAGCTCGTCTGCCAACGAGCGAGTGTGCGCCCCCGCCTGCAACGCGGACCCGTCGTCTCGGGGCGGGTGGGTTTCGGGTGGGGGGGTTGGGGGTAGGCGGGGGCTCGACGGAGCGGTGGACGGGACGGGGAGGCAGCGGTGGGGTATCGGGCGCGCGACGGTGAACTGCCGGTCGACCCGGCGCACGCCGAGGACGAGGCCGGCCAGGCCCGGCTGGTCCAGGTCGAGGCGGACACCGACGTCCCGGCGCCGGCCGATACGACGCAGAAGCCCGACCTGGTCACCGAGGACGACGGCTCCGGCATGGCGGGCGGCGCGTCGGGCAGTTCCAGCGGCGGCTCCACCATGCCGGGCCACCCGGACGCGCCACGCTGACCAACCACGGGGCGGAACACCACGACGCCGAGCGGCAGTCGGGCGCTTGTGCAGCCGGCAGGCCCGGGAAGGACTCGCGTTTGGCGGCAGGCCACGGGGGCAGGAGTGCGGCATGACCGAACAGAAGCGTTTCGACCAGGCCGCCACCGACGAGCCGGACGGCGCGACCGCCATGCAGGCGTCGCTGCGACCACCGGGCGAGTCCCTGCACACCACCGACGACACCGGCGACGACTTCGCCGACCTGCCGGCCGAGGACCGACGCCCGGCCAGGGAGGTCAGCCGCGCGGGCTACGACGTGGACGCCGTCTCCGGCACCGTCGACCCGAGCCGTACCGAGTGATCTGACCGCCGCCCGCCGGACCGGTCAGCGTCCGGCGGGCACCGCCGACGCGCGGGCCTCGGTCATGCCCCGGTTGGCCAGCGCGTCGGCGCGCTCGTTCTCCGGGTGACCGTTGTGCCCCTTCACCCACAACCAGGTGACCTCGTGGCGGGCGCAGGCGGCCTCCAGCCGCTGCCACAGGTCGGCGTTCTTGACCGGCTGCTTCGCGGCCGTACGCCACCCGTTGCGCTTCCACGACGCCAGCCAGCTCGTGATGCCGTTGCGCACGTACGTGCTGTCGGTGTGCAGCTCCACGGTGACGGAGCGGGTCAGGCTCTCCAGGGCCTGGATGGCCGCCATCAGCTCCATCCGGTTGTTGGTGGTGGGGGTCGCCTCGCCCCCGCACAGCTCCCGTTCGTGCGCGCCGTAGCGCAGCACCACGCCCCACCCGCCGGGGCCGGGGTTGCCGCTGCACGCGCCGTCGGTCCAGATCTGCACGACCCTGCCGGCCGTCTCGTCCACCATGGCGGCAACCTACCGAATCGGCGTCGCCGGCACCGCTGTCGGGGGCGCGGCGTGGCCGGCGGAAAATGGGTGTGATCCGCCATCCGGCCGCTGGCAGGATGGCCTCCCGTGACGGGGAGCTGGGACGGCCTGCGGGCCGAGGTACGCGCGCGGATCGACGAGCTGGTGGCCGCCGGCCGGGAGGACGGCGTGCAGGTGGCCGCGTACCTGCACGGCACGCAGGTGGTGGACGAGGTGGCGGGCGTGGCCGACCGCGCCACGGGCCGCCCGTTGACCTCCGGCACGCCGATCTGGAGCGCGTCGACCGGCAAGGGGCTCACCGCGACCGTGGTGCACGTGCTCGCCGAGCGGGGCGTGCTCGACTACGACCTGCGCATCGCCGAGGTGTGGCCGGAGTTCGCCCGCCACGGCAAGGGCGGCGTCACCCTGCGGCACGTGCTGACCCACACGGCGGGCGTGCCCGCGTTGCCGTCCGACGTCACCGTCGCCGACGCCGGCGACTGGGACCGGATGTGCGGGATCGTCGCCGACAGCGTGCCGCTGCGGGCTCCGGGCGACGTGCTCGCGTACCACGCCTGGACCTTCGGCTGGCTGATCGGCGAGGTGGTCCGGCGGGTGACCGGCCGGCGGATCTCGCGGGTGCTCGCCGAGGACGTCGCCGGGCCGCTCGGCGTACCCGGCGAGCTGTTCCTCGGGGTGCCCGCGGCCGATCTGAACCGGCTGGCCCCGGTCGCCGACCGCAACCTGTCGGCGACGCTGGACTGGGCCGCCGCCAACCTGCCGAACTTCGACCGGGTCGCCCCGCCCGGTCTCCGGCCGGACGCCTCCGTCGGCAGCCGACCCGAGTTCCTCCGCGCCGACGTCCCGGCCACCGGCACGATGTCCGCCCGGGCCGTGGCCCGGATGTTCGCCGCGCTGATCGGCGAGGTCGACGGCGTACGCCTGATCTCGCCCGCGCGGCTGCGGGAGGTCGGTGCCGTGGCGGTGCGCGGCACGGAGTGGGTCTTCGGCCAGGAGGCGAGCTTCGGCCTGGGATACGCGGTCGAGCCGGACGGGGCGTTCGGCTGCGCGGGCAGCGGCGGCAGCCTCGCGTACGCCTATCCGGAGCTCGGCCTGACCGTGGCCGCGACGAAGACGCTGCTCAGCGCGGGCGACGGCGACCCGATGGAGGAGCTGCGCGTCCTCGTCCGCGACGCCGTCCGCGCCGGCTGAGGCGGCGGGCGCTCAGCCGTCGGCGTCGGCCCGGCCCCCGACCACCGGTGGCGGGACCGTCCACGTCGCGGAGCGGCGGGCCGGATCGACGCGGTCGCGCAGCCGGGCCGCGGCGTCGCCGACCGTGGCGGCGACCATCGGCACCAGCCGGGTGGAACTCATCAGCGCCACCTCCTCCGCCGGGCTGGTGGCGCCGTCGAGGAACCGCAGCACCCGCTCGGCGGGATTGCGCTCGAAGAGCCGACCGAAGAAGTCCGGCCCGCCGACGCCGCCGGCGTCCAGCGCCCGCAGCGCGACCGCGTCCATCCAGCGGTGCCGACGGGGGTACGCGGGGCCGGGCACCGGCGGGCGGCCGGCGGCGAGGGCACGGGCGACCTGCTCGGCCTGGCGGTGCATGGCGGAGAAGGTGAAGCCGGTGGACGGTCGGGTGGCGCCACCGGCCGTGCCGAGACGGACCACCCGGGGTGAGGGCCGGGCCTC
Source organism: Micromonospora sp. SD12 (assembly GCF_052068495.1). Taxonomy (NCBI): domain Bacteria; kingdom Bacillati; phylum Actinomycetota; class Actinomycetes; order Micromonosporales; family Micromonosporaceae; genus Micromonospora; species Micromonospora sp. SD12. Next base: position 43,456 of record NZ_JBQHDF010000014.1, read on the forward strand.
GAACGGGCCGTCGGTCATCGGGATCACCCCGTTCTCCACCTCGCGGACGGTGAGCCCGGTCGGGTCGAGGCCGAGCAGGTCCCGGTAGCCCGCCAGGGCCGCGTCGTAGCCCGCGTCGGTGAGCAGGTCGGGGCCGAACTCGGTGTACTCCACCAGGGCGTACCGGTCGCTGACCGGCAGGACGTAGCCGAACGACACGCCCCGGGCGGGCTGCGGGGTGCGGAAGTCCATCAGGACGGCCCGTGCCGGGTCGAAGACCGGCGCGTCGGATTCCAGCCACCAGCCACGGAAGTGCTGGAGCCAGTTGGTGCGCCCGGGTCGCCGGGGCGGCCGGGGCCGGGAGTCCAGCACCCAGGACGCACGGACGGTCGGGCCGGCCCCGCCCGTACGCACCAGCACGCGATCGCCGTCGTCGTGCAGGGCGTCGACGGGTGCCACGATCCGCCGTACCCCGAGCCGCCGCTCGGCCTCGGCGGCCCGGTCGTAGACGGGGCCCGAGCGCAGCATGGCGTACCGCAGGGGGGCGAGGTCGAGGACGCGGCGGCCGGCGGGCGTCGCCACCTCGACCTGGGGCCAGCTCGCGGCCAGCAGCGGGTCCAGGTCGCTGCCGGGCCGGTCCCAGAACGCCCAGGTCCGGTCCTGGCCGCGCCGGTGGACCGGGTCGACGACGGCGACCCGCAGGTCACGCACGCCGTGCCGGTCCAGGGCCGCGAGGACCAGCGACGCGGCGCCGCCGCCACCGACCAGCGCCAGGTCGACGTCCAGCGGTGGGCAGGTGTTCACGCCGCCCACGCTGCCACACCGCCCGGGCCGTCCCCCCACCGACCGGCCCGGCCGCCCTCCGGCCCTCCGGCCGGGCGGCGGGCGGCGGGCGGCGGGCGGCGGGCGGCGGGCGGCGGGCGGCGGGCGGCGGGCGGCGGTAGGGTGCCAGCGGTCGCCGCCGGGCGACGGTCACCTCGCCCCCGGAGGACGCCGCCCCCATGAGCACCGACGCCACCAACGCGCTCACCGCCCGCTGGACGTCCGCCCTCGACGGCGGCCAGACGGTCGTCTCCGGCGCCGGCGTCTACCCGCTGCTGGCGCTGCTCGCCCGTTACGCCGCCGGCCCGGCCCGCGACGAGCTGCTCGCGGTCGCGCCGGACCCGGCCCGCGTCGACCTGGACCGCTCCCCCACCACCCGGCTGGCCCTCGCCGCCTGGGCACGGCGGGACCTGGCGCTGACCGACCGGTGGCTGCGCGAGGTGCCGGCGGCCATGCGCGGAGAGCTGACCGGCGACCCGACGCACGACCAGGCCGCCCTCGACGAGTGGGCAGCCACGCACACCGACGGCCTGATCCGCCGGATGCCGGTGCGGGTCACCCCGGCCACGGCGATGGTCCTGGCCAGCGCCCTGTCGCTGCGGACCGGGTGGGCCGAGCCGTTCCGCGACGCCTGGCGCCAGCCGGCCACCGGGCCGTGGCGCGGGCGCCGGCTGGCCGGGCTGAGCCGGATCGGCCACGACCTCGACGCGCTACGGGCCGTCGACACCGCCGCCGGCCCGGTGAGCCTGCTGACCGTACGCGGCGCCGAGGACGTCGACGTGGTGCTCGCCCTGGGCACGCCGGGGCGCGGGGCGGCGCAGGTGCTGCCGGCCGCGATCGGCGCGATCGGCGCACCGTCCGCGCTGCCCGTCGCCGCCGGCCCCGGCGTCGACGAGCAGGTCGTGGACGCGTACGACGACCGGCCCGAGCTGCTCGTCTCCACCGTGGGCTTCACCGTCCGCGCCGACCACGACCTGCTGGCGCGGGCCGCGCTGTTCGGTCTCGCCACCGCCGTCGGCGACGGCGACCACTTCCCCGGCATCGCCCGCCCGCTGGCCGTGTCGCAGGCGCGGCAGAGCGTGACGGCGACGTTCGGCGCGACGGGGTTCCGCGCGGCCGCGGTGACCGCCGTCTCCACGCGGGCGGGCTCGGCGCCCCGGCCGGTCACCGCGCGCAAGCGACGGGTACGCCTCGACATCGACCGCCCCTTCGGCTTCCTCGCCGTGCACCGGCCCTCCGGGCTGGTGCTGCTCGCCGGCTGGGTGACCGATCCCGACGGACCCGCCTGAGGTCGGGGCGTGCCGCCGGGCCCGGCCTGGTCTACCGTGCCCTGCATGGTGCTCACCGACCCGGAGCCCGCCGTCGTCGCGGCGCAGGCGGGTGCCGAGGTGGTACGCGACCGGTTCGGCGGCCCGCTGCGGCGGTTCGACAAGTCGCCCGGTGACTTCGCCACGGCCGCCGACCTGGAGTCGGAACGGGCCGTCCTCGACATCCTGCGCGGGGCCCGGCCCGGCGACGCCGTACTGGGTGAGGAGACCGGGCACACCGGCTCCCGCTCGGCCGGGCGCACGTGGCTGGTCGACCCCCTCTGCGGCACGCTGAACTACGCGGCGCGCACCCCGCTGGTCGCGGTGAACGTGGCGCTGCGCACCGAGGCCGGGATCACCGCGGCGGCCGTCGCCGATCCGTTCGCCGGGGAGGTGTTCTGGCATGGGAACGGCCGGGCACAAGTCCGTCGCGACGGCGTCGACGAACCCCTCACGCCGTCGGCCCTCTCGCGGCTGGTGGACGTCAACCTCGACCCGCCGTTCCCGAACGCCCCCGGGTTCCGGGCGACCGGTCTGCTCGCGGACGCGGAGTTCGCCGCGCGGTTCGGGCCCAGGGTGCTCTCCACCACGCTGGCCGTCGCGTGGGTCGCCGCCGGCCGGCGGGCCGCCTACGTCACCGACGGGGACGTACGCGACAGTGTGCACTTCGCCGCCGGCATCGCCCTGTGCCAGGCGGCCGGGTGCGTGGTGACCGGGCTGCGGGGTCAGCCCCTGCACACTGGGTCGGGGGGTGGGCTGCTCGTGGCGGCGGACGCGGAGACGCACGCCGCCCTGCTGGCCGTCGTCGAACGGCAGTTCCACACGACGACCGCCCTGCCCTGACCGGTCAGTCCCGGGGGATGGCCTCGATGGTCGCCATGTGCCGCTCGCCCCAGTCGCCGAGCGGCATCAGCGCCTCGTTGAGGGACCGGCCGAAGTCGGTCAACGAATACTCCACCTTCGGCGGGACCTGCCGGTAGACCTCGCGGTGCACGAGGCCGTACGCCTCCATCTCGCGCAGTTGCTGGATCAGCATCTTCTCGCTGATCCCGGTGATCCCCCGGCGCACCTCGGCGAAGCGGCGGGGGCCGTGGTCCAGCTCCCACAGGATCAGCGCCTTCCACTTGCCGCCCACGACGTCGATCGCGGCGTCGAGCCCGCACGTGTAGGTCCGCTTCTTCACGTCGCCCCGCTCTCACTTACAAAAAGGTAAGTACCTGAGGAAATAGTCGGTACTTGATGCTTCGCGCGTACGGAAACAGGATGGGACCGGCCCGGCGGCACGCGCAAGGGCCGGGCCACCCCATCCACGAAGGAGTAGTTCCGTGACCGACCGCGACCTGTCCCCGGTGACCGTGCTGGGCCTCGGGCCGATGGGCCAGGCCCTCGCCGGCGCGCTGCTGGCCGCCGGCCACCGGACCACCGTCTGGAACCGCACGGCCGCCCGGGCCGATCCCCTCGTTGCACGTGGCGCGCGGCGGGCGCCGACCGTGGCGGAGGCGGTCCGGGCGAGCCCACTGGTACTCGCCTGCGTCATCGACTACGCCGCCGTCCGCGCCGTCGTCGAGCCCGCGGTCGAAGCCCTCGCCGGGCGCACGCTGGTGAACCTGACCGCCGACACCCCGCAGCGGGCCCGGGCGATGGCCGCCTGGGCCGCCACGCAGGGCGTCGACTACCTCGACGGCGCGATCATGACCCCGGCCCCCACCATCGGCGGGGCCGAGGCGCTGGTGCTCTACAGCGGGCCCGAACGGGTCTGGCACGCCCACCGGGACACCCTGCTGAGCCTGGGCGGCTCGGCCGACTGGCTGGGCCCGGACCCGGCTCGTGCGGCCGCCCACGACGTGGCGCTGCTCGACGTCTTCTGGACCGCGATGAGCGGCATCGCGCACGCCTTCGCCCTGGCCCGGGCGGAGGGGATCACGGCGACCGAGCTCGCGCCGTACGCCAAGGGAATCTCGGGCCTGCTGCCCGACCTCGTCGACGACCTGGCCGGGCGGATCGACGTCGGGAACCACACCGCCGACGTCTCCACCATCGCCTCCGCCGCCGCCACCATGGCGCACATCGTCGAGGCGGCCGAGGGGCACGGCATCGACACCGGCACGCTACGGGCGGCCAACGCCGTCGCCGCCCGTGCGGTGGACGCCGGGCACGGTGACGACGACTTCTCCCGGCTGGTCCGGGTGTACGCGGAGACGGGCGCGTGAGCGCCCCACGCCGCCGACCCGTCTCCGTGCTCGGGCTCGGCGCGATGGGGAGGGCCCTGACCGGTGCGCTGCTCGCCGCCGGCCACCCCACGACCGTGTGGAACCGGTCGCCGGAGCGCTCCGCCGCGCTGGCCGGGGCGGGAGCGGGCGTGGCCGGCTCCGCCGCCGAGGCGGCCGCCGCGGGCGAACTGGTCGTGGTGTGCCTCCTCGACGACGACGTCACTCGTCGGGTGCTCGAGCAGGCGGCGCCGGCCCTGGCCGGCCGGACGGTGGTGAACCTGACCAACAGCACTCCGGCGCAGGCCCGCCGGCTCGCGGAATGGGTGACCGCGCGGGGCGCGAGGTACGTCGACGGCGGCATCATGGCCGTTCCGTTCATGATCGGCAAGCCCGGCGCGTTCGTGCTCTACAGCGGCGCGGAGGACGCCTTCCTCGACTGGCGGGACACCCTCGCGGCGTTCGGCGACGTCCACTGGCTCGGCACCGACCCCGGTCGGGCGGCCCTGCACGACCTGGCCCTGCTCGCCGCCATGTACGGGATGTTCGGTGGATTCCTGCACGCCACGGCGATGCTCCGCGCGGCCGGCGCGCCGGCGGGCCAGTTCGCGCCGATGGCGACCGGGTGGCTGACCGCCATGCTCGGGGAGTTGCCCGCCATGGCGGCGGCCGTCGACTCGGGCACCCACGACGCCGACGGGTCCTCGCTGCGGATGCAGGCCGCCAGCTTCGGCAACCTGCTGGCAGCCTGCCGGGACATGGGGGTCGACGCCGGGCTGATGCGACCGGTACGTGACCTGCTGGACGAGGCGGTCGCCCGGGGCCACGGCGAGGAGGGCATCTCCGCGCTGGTGGGGCTGCTGCACGACGACGTCGACCGCCCGGCCTGACCGCTCCTGCCGCCTTCGACGGGTGAAGGCGGCGACACGCTGGACATGCATCCGTCCGGTTGCCTAACCTGACAGGCAGCCGGATGGCTGCATGTGCGAGGTGAGCAGGGTGGACGACGTGTTCCGGGCGCTGGCCGACGCGAGTCGGCGCCGACTCCTCGACGACCTCAACCGGCGCAACGGGCAGAGCCTGCGCGAGCTGTGCGCCGGGCTCGACATGACCCGGCAGTCGGTCAGCAAGCACCTGGCGGTGCTGGCGGCGGCCAACCTGGTGACCACCGTGCGACGCGGCCGGGAGAAGCTGCACTACCTCAACCCCGTCCCGATCAACGCCGTCGCCGAACGATGGATCGACCGCTACGACCGCGAGCGGGTGCGCGCACTCGCCGACCTACGGACAGCTCTGGAGCGTGAGCCGATGGACAGTCCCACCTTCGTCTACACCACCTACGTCAACACCACCCCGGAGAAGCTCTGGGCCGCGCTGACCGAACCGGCGTTCACCCGCCGCTACTGGGGCGGCGTCGCGCTGCGCTCGGACTGGCGGGTCGGCTCCCCCGTGCTGTGGCAGGACGAGCCGGGCGGCGAGTTCCGCGACCTCGGCCAACGCGTACTGGTCGCCGAGCCGTTCCGCCGGCTCTCCTACAGCTGGCACGGCTTCCAGCCGGAGCACGCCGCGTACTTCGGCTGGTCCGACGAGGAGCTGGCGGCCCGGCTCGGCGAGCGGAGGTCCCGGGTCACCTTCGACATCGCCCCGTACGGCGGGTTCGTCAAGCTGACCGTCACCCACGAGGACTTCTCCCCGGGCAGCGAGATGTACCGGGCGGTCAGCGGCCAGCTCGACGGCAGCGGCGGCTGGCCGGAGCTCCTGGCCAGCCTCAAGTCGCTGCTGGAGACCGGGGAGCCGCTGCCCGAGCCGCGCCCCGAGAGCGCCACCGCACAGGGCTGACCCACCCCTGCCCCGGCACGCGGGCCGGCACCGGCGGCGCGTCCCGCCCGGAGCACGGACGCGTCCGCCCGGAGCAAACCGGCCAGGACCGGGCCAACGCGGCGGGCCGGACGCGTACGGCCCGCCGCGGGGCACGATTCCCGAGACGGGCCGAGACGGCCCAGCCCCGACAGCACGACCCCCGGTGACATCGGCACGGCCAACCCTCGCGGGTGGGCCGTGCCGGCATTTCCGCTGCTCCCTCCGCCTCCCGGGTGGACACGTGACGGCAACGAAGATTTCTCATTTTCACCGGATGGGGGCCCCAACCCTCCTAGGGTTGGTCACACCGGTGCTAGTCACGGAGTTGGCCACCCGAACGACGTCCCACGCAGTCAGCGGACGAAAAGTGAGGGAAGACGCGTATGAAGGCAAAGACAGTTCTCGTATCGGCGGCGCTCGGCGTGGGTCTCGGCACGCTCCTGCTCCCCGGCGCGGCGCTGGCCGACACCGTCGTGTCACCGGCCACCACGCCGGTCGGCGGGACGGTCGTGCTCACCGCGACGACCTGCAACCCGAAGTCCGGCGACGCGATCTTCCGCGTCACCGGCCCCGACCGCGACCAGAACGTCCGGTCCACCACGGCGGCGGCCGGGGGCGGGCTGAGCGCCGAACTCTTCACCGCCGGCTTCACCCTGGGCACCTACACGGTGGCCGCCACCTGCGGCGACGGCAGCGCGGCCGGCAGCGCCACGTTCACCGTCACCCCGATCGGCGGGGCCCAGGCCGGCGGGCGCGGCGGCACGGACGGGACCGGCGCGTTGGCGGCCGGCGGCGTCCTGCTCGGCTCCGCCGCGGGCGGCGCCCTGATCCTGGCCCGCCGCCGACGCCACATGGCGGCGGCCACGCTCTGACCGGCGGCCCCGCGCCGTCCATCCTGGAACCGTCCATCCCTGCAACGGGTGCCCGCACCGGTCACGCACCGGAGCGGGCACCCGGGCGAACGCGTACGGAGGTGGGATCGTGTCCTGGCGCAGGCCCGGCTGGGCGGTCACGGTCATCGTCCTGCTCGCCACGACGGGGCTCGGACTGATCGCCACCGGGGTGGCGACGATCCCGCCCCGCCCGCCCCGGCCGGAGGCCGCCGACGCCCCCACCCGGGCCCGCTCCGCGCCTGCGGTGCCGCCGCTGCACCGGGCCGAGCCGGTGGACGTGCGGATCCCGGCCATCGACGTGCGGGCGCGGATCGTCCCGGTGGGCGCCGACGCCGAGGGACGCCTGGAGGTGCCACCGCTGGACCGGCCCGCCCTGGCCGGCTGGTACCGCCACGGCGTCAGCCCCGGCGAGAGCGGCAACGCCGTGATCGTCGGGCACGTCGACTCCGCCGCCGGCCCGGCCGTCTTCTTCGACCTCGGCCGACTGCGGGCCGGCGACACCGTACGGGTCACCCGCGCCGACGCCAGCGTCGCCACGTTCGCCGTCGACGGCGTCGGGTCGTACCCGAAGGACCGCTTCCCCACCGACCTGGTCTACGGGCCCAGCGACGCCACCGGCCTGCGGCTGATCACCTGCGGCGGCCGGTTCGACCGGGACACCGGCAGCTACGTCGACAACGTCGTCGTGTTCGCCACCCGGGTGCCGTGACCCCGGAACCACCCGAGGCGAGTACGGTGTCCGCGCGGTTGCCGGCGCGGCGGAGGGCGGACGGGTGGTTCTGCGGGTGGGAGAACGGGTGAGACTGTCTGCCGTGTTCGACCGGCTGCTCGGCCGGCGGGTACCGGGGCAGCGCGAGCCCGAGCCCCGACGCGCCAATCCCGACGCCGTGGTCGACTGTGCGGTCTACGTGGACGGGCGGCGCGAGCCCGGCCGCCCGCACTACGCCGACGCGTACGCCCGCAGCCGTCGCGCCCGGGACGGGTTCGTCTGGCTGGGCCTGCACGAGCCGGATCCGACGGTGATGGCGGCGGTCGGGCGCACCTTCGGGCTCGACGACCTGACCGTCGAGCAGGCCCTCGCCGACGGCCACCGCCCCACGGTGCGCCGCGACGGCGACGTGACCCTGCTGGTGCTGCGCACCGCCGGTTACGTCGAGCACGCCGAGCTGACCGACACCTCCGAGGTGATCGACACTGGCGACGTGATGGTGCTGCTCGGCGACCGTTTCGCCATCACCGTGCGGCACGGCGCCGCGGGCGCGCTCACCTGCGTCCGCGCCGACGTCGAGCAGCGCCAAGCGGTGCTCGCGCAGGGCCCGTGGGCCGTCGCGTACGCCGTCTGCGACCGGATGGTCGACCTCTACCTGGAAGTCGCCGGGCACGTCGAGCGGGACCTGGAACGCATCGAGGAAGCGGTGTTCGCCCGCGACCGCTCGGCCGACATCCAGCACATCTACCAGCTCAAGCGCGAGGTGGTCGAGTTCAAGCGGGCGGTGCAGCCCCTACAGGCGCCGCTACGCTCACTGCTCGACCAGCGCCCCGACAACCCACCGCGTGCCCTGCACCGGTGGTTCGTCGACGTGGACGCCCGGCTGACCCGGGCGGTGGAACGGGTCGCCGCATACGACGACCTGCTCAACTCGATCCTGCAGTCCCGGTTGGCGCAGCTCGCGGTGGACCAGAACAACGACATGCGCAAGATCGCGGCGTGGGCCGCCATCGCCGCCACCCAGACCGGCATCGCCGGGATCTACGGCATGAACTTCGCCGTCATGCCGGAGCTGCAGTGGCGCTACGGCTACCCCGCCGCGCTCGGCCTGATGGCGCTGGCCGCATTCACCCTGCACCGCCTCTTCCGCCGCTCGGGCTGGCTCTGAGCGCGGTCACTCCATCGTCGACGGCTCCGGGATGGCGGGTGCGGGGGTGGTGCGCGGCATCGGGACCTCGGTGGCCCGGACCGCCGGGGCCGAGGCCAGCATCCGGTCGAAGACGTTGCGCAACAGCGTCGACATCGCCGGATCGTCGGCCAGGGCGCCGACGAACGAGACCGAGGACGCGCTGAAGACCAGCGCGCCGCCGGGCCGTTCCAGGAAGACCATCGTCGCGCCGCCGCCCCCCGGATTCTCGCCCCGGGCGATGACCTGCGCCGGGGACGCCTCGCCGGCCAGCCCGCGCAGCCCGTCGGTCTCCCAACCGCTGGCGGCGCCGTTGTAGCCCGTGCGGCCGAACCTGCTGCCGGCCACCAGGCCGGTGCCGGCCAGCAGCGGATGCTCGCGCAGCACCTGGTACGGGGCGTACGTGCCGGCGTCGGTGTAGTTGGTGCCGAGCAGCTGCGAGGCGGGCAGGCCCAGCTCCGTGTAGATGTCCCGCCTGCCGTCGGAGCGACGGTAGGTCACCACCGTACGGGCGGAGTCGACCTGCACCCGCTCGTACATGCCGTTGCCGCCCGGGTAGATGACCCGGCCGCCGCCGGCCTGGAAGTTGACCAGGCGCTGGCGCATCGTGTCGGACCAGTACTCGGGATGGCTGCCCAGCACGAGCACCCGGTACCTGGTCAGCCAGCCGTTGGAGCCGTGCAGGTCGGCGTCCTCGTAGACGTCGAAGGCGAGCCCCTGGCGGGACATCCAGCGGGTCAGCAGGAGGTCCGAGAAGAGGGTGTGGTCCCGGATGCCGGGGTCGTCGACGTTCAGCTCCGTCGACGGCCGGCGTACGGACAGGGGCCGCCGGCCGGTCCAGTCCGGGCAGTACTGGTTGTGCCCGCCCCAGCTGTTGTAGGCGTTGTAGGTGAAGGTCGGCAGCAACACCGCGATCGGGTTGGTGGGGCGGGTCGGCCGCACGAGGAAGGGCACGTACCGGCGCAGCCCGTCGGGGCCCTCCAGGCGGGCGGCGTAGAGGCCGGGCTGCCAGTCGGCGGGGACCGCGAACCGCAACCGGTCCGACCAGCCGCAACCGACCCGGAGGAACCCCACCGGCAGCGGCTGCACGCCACCGGTCACGGGCAGCGGCTGCGAGACGACCACGGGATCGCCGGGACTGGGTGCCAACCGTACGATCGACGCGGTGAGCGACGGGAACCCGGTCGACACCGCGATCCGCGCCACCTCGCCCTGCGCCACGCTCGGCGTGTTGGCGTAGCCCTGGAGGCCGGCCTGGGTCTGCACCGTCCAGCCGGAGCCGACCCTCTTCCCGGTACCGCTGTTCATCCAGGCGGCCCGCCGGTCGGGGCCGGCGGTGGTGTGGTTCGTCAACCGGTACTGCGTGAGCACGCCCGTCTGCCGGACGCTGGCCGCGTTCGGCGGGATCGCGTACAGCGATCCCTGGCCGGTGAACCACACCCCGTCGTTGAGGAAGAAGTTGCGGAAGCCGGAGCCGATGCGCAGGCCCGAGCCCGCCGCCCAGGTGCCGCCGCCGAGGTGCCGGTGCCAGCGGAGGTCGCCGTAGTGGTAGGCGTAGAGGACGCCGGAGGTGTCGGCCTGCAACACGGCGCCGACGAAGCCGCCGCCGATCCGCGCCCCCTGGACGGTCCACGCCTTGCCGACCAGGTCGTACTGGTGCAGGAACAGCTCGCCTTCGGCGTTCTGCCCGTAGAACGCACCGTGGAACCCGCACAGTCGGGGGTAGCGCTCGAATCCGGCGCCGATCCGCCCGCCGCTGATCCAGGTGCCGGCGCCGGTCGTCGAGTTGGTCAGCCGGTAGCGGTAGTGGTGCATGGTGCCGTCGCCGCGTACGGCGTAGAGCGAGCCGTCGAGGCCGCCGAAGACCGCCCGGAACTGGTGCCAGCCGGAGCCGATCCGGCGGCCCGACCCGCTCGCCCACCGGAACGCGCCGGTCTGCCAGCCCGTGTGCCGGTACCAGTACAACGCGCCGTCGGCCTGGATCGCGAAAATGACGCCGTACCCGCCGCCCACCAGACGGACGAACCGTTGCTGCGGGTCGTACCGGGGCACGGCCGCCGACGCGCCGGGTGGGCCCGCCAGCAGCAGCGGCGGCACGGAGGCGGCGATGACGGCGCCGTGGCGCAGCAGTCGTCGGCGCGGCATGCCGTGCGGGTGCGGCGTGTTCCCCATGGCCACCTTCTTCGGCGAGGCGGATGTGCTGGGCAACCTACGCACGCGCGGGCGTCGAGGTGGTCCCGTGGAGCGTCCCCGGCGGAGAAATCGGATGATCCGCGAGTACGTCCGCCCGGCCGGCCCGCCCCGCCCCACCGATCCAGTGATTGACATTCACGAATGCACTGCCGCCCATGGGCGCGGGCCGGCGGGTCGGCGGGTCAGTCCGTACCGCGCGGCGCCTCGCCGACCGCGAGGGCGCGCAGCGGTACGGGCTTGACCGGCGCCTGCGCGGTGAACGCCCCGACCTCCTCCGGCCCGCGACCGGTGAGCGTGGAGATGAGCTGACACAGGCCCGGCTGGCAGGACCGGCCCTGGCACAGACCCATCCCCGCGCGGGTCACCAGCTTCACCGCGTTCGCGGTGCCCAGGTGCGGGTTGGCCCGCAGCGCGCGGCGCACGTCCCCGACGCGTACCTCCTCGCAGCGGCAGAGCACGGTGTCGTCGGTGACGAGGCCGCCCAGGGCCGCCCGGTCCGGCGCGAACCGGTCGAGTACCTGGGTGACGAAGCGGTGCCGGCGGCGCAGTTCCCGGCGCACCGGGCGGGCCAGCGCGGCGGACCGACGCTCGTCGAGCAGCCCCAGGTCGCACAGCACGCCGAGGGCGGCCAGCCGGCCCTCGACCGCCGCCTGCTCGGCGCCCGCGACGCCGGTCAGCTCGCCGGCCACCGCGATCCGCGGCACCGAGGTACGCAGCCACTCGTCGTGCCGGACCACCCAGCCGCCCCCGGGCGGGTCCCAGGCCACCGCGCACCCGGCCTGCCGGGCCAGCTCGACGGAGGGCACGAAGCCGTAGCCCAGGGCCAGCACGTCGCAGGGCACGTCCCGGTCCGTGCCGGGTGCCGGCTGCCCGCTCGGGTCGACCTCGGCGAGGGTCACCCCGCTCAGGTCCGGGTCGCCGTGGGCACGGCGCACGACCGTGCCGAACCGGACCGGCACCCCCGCCCGCCGCAGCACGCGCAGCGCGTCGACGCCCTCGGCGATCTTGCCGCCGGCACCCGCCAGCGCGGCCAGCCCGGCCGGCCCGGGCAACAGGTCGCGGCGGCGCTGGACCAGCGCGACCTCGACCACCCGGGCGCCGGCGCGCACCAGTTGGGCGGCGACCACCAGCAACAGCGGGTGGCCGCCGGCCAGCACGAACCGCCCGCCCGGCAGCAGGCCCTGCGCCTTGACGAACGTCTGCACCCCGCCCGCGGTGAGCACCCCCGGCAGGGTCCAGCCGGGGAAGGGCACCGGCAGGTCGTACGCGCCGGCGGTCAGCAGCACCGCCCGGGGCTCGAGCAGGCGTACCCCGGCCGGGCCGTGCGTGGCGACCCGGTGGCGGCCCGGCGCGGGCTGCTGGCCCGCGTACCCGTCGAGACCCGCCCGGGTGCCGAGGACGCCCCACACGGTGGTGTCGGCGAGCCACCGGACGCCGGGGGCGGCGGCGGCCCCGGCCAGCAGCGCCCGACCGGCGGCGGCCGGTGCCTTCGGCGGGGTGAACCCCGCCGGCGGCTGGCGGTAGATCTGCCCGCCCGGCTGCTCCTGCTCGTCGACGACGGTGACGGCGGCGCCGTGCCGGCCGAGGACGGCGGCCGCGGCGAGCCCCGCCGGGCCCGCGCCGACCACCACCACGTCGGGGGCGCTCACCGGGGCACCGCCGTGCGGACCCGCATGCCGTCCCGCACCCGGACCAGGCAGGAACGCTGGCAGGGCACGTCGTCCACGGTGACCACGCACTCGAAGCAGATCCCCATGTTGCAGTACGGCCCCCGGCGGGCGCCGCCGCGCGTGGTGCCGACGGCCCGTTCCCCGGCGGCGAGCAGCGCGGTGGCCAGCGACTCGCCCGGGTGGGCGCACACGGGCCGCCCGTCGACCTCGATGGTGACCGGGGCGGGCCGGTCCATCGCGGTGCGCCTCGGCGCTGGCGCCGGCTGCGGCGGGCGGTGTTCAGACAAAGTTCAGCGCTCCGAAGCGGGCGGGTGAGTAGTCCCCGATCGACCGGTCGGCCTCGCCGGAGACGACCATGGCGGCGAGCAGGCGGGCGTACGTGAGGCCGAGGGTGAAGGCCGAGCCGCCGGTGGCGACGTAGAGCCCGGGCCGGCGCGGGACCGCGCCGAGCAGCGGCAGGTGGTCGGGGGTGAGCGTGGTCATGCCCGTCCACGTCCGGATCAGCGGCAGGTCGCACACCGCCGGGACCACCCGGGCGGCGTCGGCGTTGCCGACCAGTGACTCGTAACGCAGCTCCGGGTTGGTCTCCAGGTCGACCCGTCCGGCCCGGCTGACCAGCTTGGCCGGCCATCCGCCGCCGATGAGCACGTTGCCGTCCTCGGTCTGCTTCATCGACAGCCGCCGGCCCACGTGTTGGATCAGGTGCGGCAGGAACGGCCGGCTGCGGGCGGTGGCGCTCATCGTCAGCCCGACCGGGAAGACCGGCAGCCGCACGTCGGCCATCGCGGCCAGCTCCGCGGTCCAGACCCCGCCCGCAAGCACCACCGTGTCGGCGAGGTGGGTCTCCCCGGCGGTGTCCCCCGGCCCGCTGCCGGTACGCAGCTCCCAGTGCCGGCCGCGCCGGTGCAGCCCGGTGACCCGGCAGCCGGTGCGCAGCACGGCGCCGTACCGGCCGGCGGCCCGGGCCAGCGCCGGGGTGACCAGCCGGGGGTTGGCCTTGCCCTCGCCGGGCACGTGGCCGGCGGCGAGCACGGTGTCCGCCAGGTACGGCGCGAACCGGCGCAGCTCGGCACCGGAGAGGACCGCGACGTCGAGGCCGTACTCGCGCTCCAGGGCCGCCTTGCGGTCGAGCACGGCGATCTCCGCCGGGGTCTCGGCGAGCATCAGTCCGCCGGTGCGCGAGACCCCGCACCGCTCGCCGAGTTCGTCCTCGATGCCGGCCCAGGCCCGCATGGCGTCGAGGTGCAGCGGGAGCGCGCGGGCCGCCGCGCGGGCCGCGTCGTCGCCGTGCTCGACCATCCGGAACTCCAGCTGGAAGTGCAGGCTGCCCGCGTTCTGCCCGGAGGCGTGCCGGTTGACCTGGTCCTTCTCCACGAGCAGGACCCGGTTGCCGGCACGGGCCAGGTGCCAGGCGGTCGCGCAGCCGAGCAGGCCGCCACCGATGACGGCGGTGTCGTACGCGGTCATGGGAGCAGGTCGAGCTGGGTCATGGTGGCCCGGACGCGGTCCTGCTCGGCGGGGGTCAGCGGGAGCAGCGGCGCGCGGACGTGCCCGGCCGGCACGCCGCGCAGGGTGAGCGCGTACTTCATGATCGCCTGTGCGTTGCCGAACCGGGCGCCGTAGTCCGGCCCGAACCAGTCCTCCATGATCACCCGGTCGCGCGCGCCGAGGACCCGGGCCCGGTCGAGGTCGCCGGCGCGCAGGGCGCGGAAGAAGTCGGGGTGGTCGGCGCCGAGCACGGCGCCGGCCCCCATCAGTCCGTCGCCGCCGATGGTGGTCATCAGCTCGATGCCCACCTCGTTGGTGGGGATGCCGAAGTAGCGCACGCGGTGCCGCAGGGCGACCAGGCCACGGACGAACCCGCCGAAGTCCGGGGTGGAGTTCTTGACCGCCACCACGGTGTCCAGCGCGCTCAGCTCCAGCAGCAGGTCGGCGTCCAGGTCGACGCCGGTGCCGCGGGGCCAGTTGTAGACGCAGAGCGGGATGTCGACCGCCTCGGAGACGGCCCGGTAGAAGGCCACCACCTCCGCCCGGGTGGGCACCACGTACGGCGGCGGGGTGAGCAGGATGCCGTGCAGGCCGGCGTCGCGGGCGGCCTCGGCGTGCCGGATGGCCTCCGCCGGGGTGTACGCGTTACAGCCGCCGAGCACGGTGAGCCGGTCGCCGACCCGCTCGGCGGCCGTCCGGAACAGCGTGGCCCGCTCCTGTTCGCTGAGACTGAACCACTCGCCCGTGGTCCCGCCGACGATCAGCCCGTGCAGCCGCTCGGCGGCGAGCCAGTCCAGTTGCCCGTCCCAGGCGGCGAGGTCCAGCTCGCCCGTGGCGGTGAACGGGGTGGTGACGGCCGGGAGGTAGCCGAACCAGTCGACGCTGTCACGGTCCACTGCGGGTCCTTTCGACGGGCGGCGTCGTACCGCCCACGTGCGCGACGCGGGCCGGGTGACGTGCCGGGTGGGTCAGGGGGTCGGCGGGGTGACCGCGATGATGAGCCGGGCCCGCTGGTCGCTGGCGTTGCGGTAGAGGTGGGGCAACCGGGAGTCGAAGGTGATCGCCTCGCCGGTCTTCAGCACGTACTTCTCGCCGCCGATCTCGGCCACCACCTCGCCGGTGACGGCGATGGCGCACTCGGTCGAGGGGTGCGCCCACGGCTCGGTGGAGCTGGCGTCGCCGGGCGCCAGCTCGGCTTCGAGCACCTCCAGGTCGCCCCGCCCCGGCGTGAGCCGGTCGTAGGCGATCTGCCCGGGAGGCGCGGCGAGCCGGGACCGCGAGCCGGGCCGGCTGATGTGCACCAGCGGGGCGTCCGGCTCGGAGAACAGCGCCGCTATGGAGGTGTCGAAGACCTTGGCGAGCTTACGCAGGGTGGCCAGGCTGGGGTCCGTGGCGCCGTTCTCGATCTGGCTGAGCAGGGCGGGCGACACGTCGGCCGCGGCCGCGAGCTGGCGCAGCGTGAGGGAGTGCTGCTGGCGCAGGTCGCGGAGCTGGTCACCGAGCATGCGTCTTTCCTCGTTCCAAAACGGTGTGGCTAGAAATGTTTGACGTGACTATACGCCGCTGTCTAGGGTGGTCAAACACAAGGTGAACGTGTTCGGCGCTACTAGACAAGCGGCGTCGAGGCACGAACCGGACACGAGTCCCGTCCGGGTACATCCAACCCCATGGCGGCACAACCGCGAAGACCCGCGACAGCCGCTGCGGTTGGCACCAGCGGCCCGGCCGCGGCGTCCCGGCGCCGCCGGGCCCGAACAGCCCCCAGAGCCCGTCCCGCCCGGGCCGGCCCATACGAAGGTAGGAACAGCATGTCGGTGTCCCCTCGCCGGCTCCGCGTCGGAGCGATCGCTCTGGCGGCGCTGGCCATAGCCTCCAGCACCGCGTGCAGCGCGGGCGGCAGCGGAGGAAGCGGTAACGGCGGTTCGGCCAAGACCCTCACCGTCAACACCTCGTTCGTCCTCAAGACCCTCGACCCCGGCCGGATCTACGAGGCGACCGGCCTGACCGCCGTGCACTCCCTCTACGACACCCTGCTGACCTTCGAGGGCTCGGACGTCAGCAAGCCGGTCCCGGCACTGGCCGAGTCGTACGAGGCGTCGCCCGACGCCAAGACCTTCACCTTCAAGCTGCGCGAGGGCGTGAAGTTCTCCGACGGCACCGCGCTCACCGCCGACGACGTGGTCTTCTCCCTCAACCGGCTGAAGAACGTCAAGGCCAGCCCGGCGGTCATGGTCAGCGGCCTCACGTTCGCCAAGACCGACGAGCGGACCGTGGTGGTCACCTCGGCCACCGCCGACCCGAACATCCCCGTGGTGCTCGCGATGCCGTCGACGGGCGTGGTCAACTCCAAGGTCGCCAAGGAGCACGGCGCGACGGACGCCGCCGACGCCGCGAAGAGCGACACCGCGCAGCAGTACCTCGACACGAACTCGGTCGGCAGCGGCCCGTACGTGCTCAAGTCGTACGACCCGTCGGCGCAGGTGGTGCTGGAGGCCAACCCCAACTACTGGGGCACCAAGCCCGAGTTCAGCCGCGTCGTGCTGCGCAACATGGACGTGCAGACGCAGAAGCTGACCATGCAGCGCTCCGGCGGTTCCGAGATCGCGCTGGACATCTCCGGCAAGCTGCTGGAGGGGCTGCCGGGCAGCCTGAAGACCTCCGGCGTGCAGGACACCGTCTACTTCCTCTTCCTCAACGCCGACCCGGCCGTGTCTCCGGTGACCTCGAACGCGAAGTTCAACCAGGCGCTGCGCGCCTCCCTGGACTACGAGGGTCTCGCCGCGCTGTACGGCCAGGGTGCCGCCCCCGGCGCCGGGCTGGTGGCCCCCGCCTTCCCGGGCGCGCTGCCGGCCGCCGAGCAGTCCAAGCGT
The DNA here is from genome assembly GCF_052068495.1 of Micromonospora sp. SD12. Taxonomy (NCBI): domain Bacteria; kingdom Bacillati; phylum Actinomycetota; class Actinomycetes; order Micromonosporales; family Micromonosporaceae; genus Micromonospora; species Micromonospora sp. SD12. Next base: position 60,640 of record NZ_JBQHDF010000014.1, read on the forward strand.
GACGTGGCGAAGGCCAAGGCGTTGCTCACCGAGGCGGGGCTGAGCAACCCGACGGTCAAGTTCAACTACCCGGCCATCACCTACAAGGGGGTCGACCTGGGCACGGTCGCGACGAAGGTGCAGGGCGACGCCGCCGAGGCCGGCATCAAGCTGGAGCTGACCCCGCAGCCGCTGACCACCTTCCTCGACGAGATGCGTACGGGCAAGATGGCCCTCGGGTTCACCCCGCAGAGCCTGAACTACCCGGTCGCCGACTCGCTGATCAACAACATGTCCCCCGGCCAGGCCACCGCGCTGCGCTCGGGCTGGACCGTCGAGCGGGCCGACCCGGCCGTCGTGGCCGCCGGCAAGAAGGTCACCGAGACCCTCGACCTGGCCGCCCGGGCCGCCGCCATGCAGGAGTGGCAGCGGGCGATGAACGCCGCCAGCCCGTACGTGGTCCTGGCCAGCAACTCCTCCACCGTGGTGGCGAGCGGCGACCTGACCGGCACGGACTACACCGCCGCCGGCTGGCAGGTCGACCTGGCCGCGGTGGGCCGGGGGTAGTCACTCCATGACGACGACAGTCGACGACGCCGAGCCGGGCGCGGTCACCACGACCGTGTCCCGGCCCCGGCCGCACCGGGCCCTGCTGGTCTTCCTGCTCAAGCGGGTGGCCATCACCGCCGGCCTGCTGCTGGGCGTCACGATCGTGACGTTCGGCCTGGTCACCGTGGTTCCCGGCGACCCGGTCACGGCCAACCTCTCCGACCAGGCGCTCAACGATCCCGCGACGGTGGCCGCGTTCCGCGAGAAGTGGGGCCTGGACCAGCCGCTGTACGTGCAGTACCTGCAGTACCTGGGCAACCTGTTCCAGGGTGACCTCGGCATCTCGCAGCAGACCGGCCGGACCGTGGCCGACGACCTGTTGCAGTACGTGCCGGCGACCATGGAACTGGCCATCCCCACCATGGTGCTGGCGCTGCTCATCGGCACCGGGATCGGCATGCTCGCCGCCGTGCGCAACGGCCGGGTCACCGACCAGCTGATCCGCGTCGGCGCGCTGCTCGGCCTGTCCACCCCGCCGTTCTGGCTGTCGCTCGTCGTGCTCTACGTCTTCTTCTACCAACTCGGCCTGGCGCCCAGCGGCGGCCGGCTCTCGACCGACTTCAGCCCGCCGCCGACGGTGACCGGCATGTACACGGTCGACGCCGCCCTCGCCGGCCAGTGGGACGTCGCCTGGGACGCCGCCCAGCACCTGATCCTGCCGGTGCTCGTGCTGACCAGCCTGACGGTGGCGATGCTGGTCCGCTTCGTCCGCTCCTCCATGCTGGAGGTGCTCCAGCAGGACTACATCCGGGCCGCGTACGCCAAGGGCCTGCCCGCCCGGGTGGTGTTCCGCCGGCACCTGCTGCGCGCCGGCCTGGTCCCGGTGATCACCGTGTCCGGGCTGGCCTTCGCCTCGCTGCTCTCCGGCACGGTGCTGGTGGAGAACATCTTCGGCTGGCCGGGCCTCGGCCAGTACGCGTACCGCAGCGCGACGGCGCTGGACCTGCCCGCGATCCTCGGCGTCAGCCTCTTCGTCGCGCTGGTCTACACGCTGGTCAACCTCACCGTCGACCTGCTGTACGGACTCATCGACCCGAGGATCCGCCTGTCATGACCACACTCGCACCCGACCCCGTGGCGCCCGACCCGAAGGCGACCGACGCGCTGGCCCGGCGTCGTCTCCTGGGCCGGCTGCGCGGGCGCCGGACCGGGCGGCCCATCTGGCGCCAGCCGATCGCCCTGGCGGCGCTGGTCATCCTCGGCGGGTGGCTGCTGGTGGCGCTGTTCGCCCCGCTCGTGGCGCCGTACGACCCGTTGGCGCAGAGCCCCGACGCCTACGCGCCGCCGTCGGGCACGCACTGGTTCGGCACCGACTCCCTCGGCCGGGACGTGTTCAGCCGGGTGCTCCACGGCTCCCGCCTGTCGATCCCCCTCGCGCTCGCCATCGTCTCGCTCGCCCTGCTGATCGGCGGCCTGCTCGGCCTGGTCGCCGGCTACGTGGGCCGGTTCGTCGACGAGGCGCTCATGCGCCTGACGGACCTGGTCTTCGCGTTCCCGCAGATCATCCTGGCGATGGCGGTGACCGCCGCGTTCGGGCCCAGCACCCGCAACGCCGTCCTCGCGCTGGTCATCGTCTCCTGGCCGGTGTACGCCCGGGTCATCCGCAGCGCCGTGCTGACCATGCGCGGGGAGGACTACCTCAGCGCCGCCCGGCTGCTCGGCATCGGGCCGCTGCGCGCGCTGCGCCGCGACGTCCTGCCCAACAGCGTGGGCCCGGCCATCGTGCTGGCCACCCTGGAACTCGGCAACGCCGTGCTGCTGCTGTCGGCGCTGTCCTTCCTCGGCCTCGGCCCCCGCCCGCCGGCCGCCGAGTGGGGCTCGATGGTGGCGCTCGGCTCGCAGGACCTCTCCATGTGGTGGGTCAGCGTGTTCCCCGGTCTGGCCATCCTCACCGTGGTGATGGCCTTCAACGTGCTCGGCGACGCCCTGCGCGACCGGATCGACCCCCGCTACGCGAAGGGACGTTGAGAGATGGCACCCCTGCTCGAGGTCGACTCCCTGGCCGTCACCCTGCCCGGCCCCACGGGGCCGCTGCCGATCCTGCACGACGTGTCGTTCACCGTCGACGAGGGCGAGATGGTCGGCATCGCCGGGGAGAGTGGCTGCGGCAAGAGCCTCACCGCGCAGACCCTGCTCGGGCTGCTGCCCGCCGGCGCCAAGGTCACCGGGTCGGCCCGCTTCGCCGGCACCGAACTGCTCGGCCTGGACACGAAGCGCTGGCAGAAGGTACGCGGCGCCGGCATCGCGATGGTCTTCCAGGACCCCACCGCGGCGCTGCACCCGATGCTCACGATCGGCCGGCAGCTCACCGAGCACATGCAGGTCCACCTGGGCCTGGACCGGCGGGCGGCCGACCGGCGGGCGGTGGAGCTGCTCGAGCAGGTCCGCATCCCCGACCCGCAGCGGGCGGTGCGGGCGTACCCGCACCAGTTCTCCGGCGGCATGCGGCAGCGGGCCGCCATCGCGATCGCCCTCGCCGCCCGCCCCCGGCTGCTGATCGCCGACGAGCCGACCACCGCGCTCGACGTGACGGTGCAGGCCGGCATCCTGGCGCTGCTCGAGCAGTTGCGCGCCGAGACCGGGCTGGCCGTCGCCTTCATCACCCACGACCTCGGGGTGCTCAGCGCGCTGACCACCCGCGGCTACGTCTTCTACGCCGGGCGGGTGGTGGAGACCGGGCCCACCGGGGCGCTGCTCACCGCGCCGCGGCACCCGTACACGGCGGCGCTGCTCGGCGCCCGCCCGCACGGCACCCAGTCCGTCGGCACGCTGCGCCCCATCCCGGGCGGTCCGCCGGCGCCGGGGCAGGCGCCGCCCGGGTGTCCGTTCCAGCCCCGGTGCGGGTTCGCCGAGCCGTCCTGCGGGACCGCGCCGCCCCCGCTCTCCCCCGCCGGCGACGACCGGTCCGTGGCCTGCGTGGTCCGTCCGCACCTGGAGGTGGCGGCATGAACGAGCCGGTCGACTCGGGCAACCTGCTCGAGATCAGCGACGTCGAGGTCGAGTACAGGGCACGTGGCCGGGGACCGGTCCGGGCCGTGGCCGGGGTGAGCCTCGACGTGGCGCCCGGGCAGATCGTCGGCCTGGTCGGCGAGTCCGGCTGCGGCAAGTCGTCGCTGGCCCGGGTGGCGGTCGGGCTGGCCGCCCCGAGCGCCGGGGCGATCCGGTTCGCCGGGCGCCCCGTCACCCCACTGGGCTGGCGTCGCCGGCCGGTGCCGCAGGTGGGGCTCCAGATGGTGTTCCAGAATCCGTACGCGTCGCTGAACCCCCGGCGCACCATCGGCGCGCAGCTGCTCGACGGGGTGCCGGACACGGTGACCGGCGCCGCCCGCCGGGCGCGGGTGGCCGAGCTGCTGGACCGCGTCGGCATGCCCGCCTCGGCGGCGGAGCGGTATCCGCACCAGTTCTCCGGCGGCCAGCGGCAGCGGCTCGCCATCGCGCGGGCGCTCGCACCGGAGCCCCGGATGATCATCGCGGACGAGCCGGTCACCGCGCTGGACGCCTCCTCCCAGGCGCAGGTGGTCAACCTGCTCGTCGGGCTGGTCCGCGACCTCGACATGGGCATGTTGTTCATCTCGCACGACCTCTCCCTGGTGCACGAGATCGCCGACGTCACGGCGGTGATGTACCTGGGCCGGATCGTCGAGACCGCGCCCACCCGCGAGCTGTGGCGCGCACCCCGGCACCCGTACAGCCGGGCGCTGATCGACGCGGTGCCGCAGATCGGTCCGCACCCGCAGCTGCCCAGGACCCTCGCCGGCGAGGTGCCCGACCCGGCGCAGGCGCCGACCGGGTGCCGATTCCGGCCGCGCTGCCCGCACGCCTTCGCTCCGTGCGGCGAGCACCCACCCACGCTCGACCTCGGCGGCCGCAGCGCCGCCTGCTGGCTCAACGACCCCACGGTGGCGCCGACCACCGTGCCCGCCGCGTAGAGGACACCGCATGCACATCCCCACCGAACAGGTCCTGGTCAACCTCGCGCTCTACGACGGCGTACGCGACGACGTGCAGCGCGACAGCGGCGTCTGGATCGGCGCCGACGGCACGATCCGCGCGGTCGGGCCGGTCGACGACGTCCTCGCCGAGGCCGGCGACGCCCGGGTGGTCGACCTGCACGGCGACCACGTCATGCCCGGCCTGACCAACATGCACGTGCACCTCTCGCTCGGGCTGCCCGGCCACTTCGGCGACGAGGTGCACCGGTCGAACCTGGCCGAGCTGGTGCTGCTGATGGCCGACTCGGCGCGCCGGACCCTGCACTCCGGGGTCACCACCGCCCGGCTCGTCGGCGAGAGCCGCTACGCCGACTTCGCCCTGCGCAAGGGCATCGAGCGCGGCGCGGTGGACGGCCCGCGGATCTTCACCGCCGGGCACGCCCTCTGCTGCACCGGCGGGCACGGCTGGGAGGCCGACGCCCTGGAGGCCGACGGGGCGGACGGGTTCCGCCGGCTCACCCGGCAGCAGATCCGGGCCGGTGCCGACCTGATCAAGGTGTGCATCTCCGGCGGCATCGCCGGCGAGTTCGAGTCGATCGACACCCCCCAGCTGCTCGACGACGAGCTGGCGGCCGTGATCCGGGTGGCCCACGACTGGGGCCGCAAGGTGACCGCGCACGCCGGCCCGGCCGAGTCGGTGCGCCGCGCCGTCGAACTCGGCCTGGACTGCGTCGAGCACGGCTACGAGCTGACCGACGAGGTGACCCGGCTGATGGCCGAGCGCGGCGTCTGGTACGTCCCGACCATCGTGGTCAGCCGCTGCGAGCAGTTCTTCCGGGACGCCGGCGTGCCCGGCTGGCTGATGGACCGCGCCCTGTCGGCCGGGCCCCGGCACTGGGAGAGCCTCCAGCACGCCATCCGCAACGGCGTGCCGATCGCGCTGGGCAGCGACATGCCGCCGCACGCCGGCTACGACGAGACGACCGCCACCGTGCGGGAGCTGGAGTTCATGGTGGACGCCGGGATGCCCGTCGCCGACGCGCTGAAGTCCGCCACCATCCGCCCCGCGCAGTGGCTGGGTCAGGCCGACACGCTCGGCAGCGTCGAGGTCGGCAAGCACGCCGACCTGCTGGTCCTGCGCGACGACCCCACCCGTTCGGTGTCCGCGCTGCGCAGCCTGCACGCCGTGCTCAAGGGCGGGGTGTCGTACCGCGACGACCACGGCCGCCTGCGGGACGCGCGATGACCACGATCGTCGAGGTCGCCGACGGGTACCTCGACGCGCTCGCCGAACTGGATCCGGAGGCCGCCGAGGCGGCGGGGCGTACCCCCGACTCGCACTTCGCGGACCTCTCCCCCGACGGCTTCGCCGCCCGCGCGGAGCTGGCCCGCCGCACCGCCACGGCGGCGGCCGGCGCCAGCGCCGACGGCACCGCGCAGCGGGCCCTCGCGGGCGCGCTGACCGACCGGCTGGCCAGCGAGGTCGACCTGTACGACGCGGGCTTCACCACCCGGCTGCTGGCCCCGCTGGCGACGCCGGTGCACCTGGTCCGGCAGGTCTTCGACAACCTGCCGCGCGACAGCGAGCGGGACTGGGCGGTCGTGGCCGCGCACCTGCGCCGGGTGCCGACGGCGCTCGGGCAGTACGCCGAGACGCTGCGCCGCTCGGCCGGGCGGGGGCAGCTCGTCGCGCGCCGGCAGGTGCTGGCGGTCGCCGACCAGTGCACCGCCTGGGTCACCTCCGACGACTTCTACGGCCGGCTGGTGGCCGGGTGTCCGGACGGGCCGATGGCCGGGGAGCTGGCCGTCGGGGCGCGGTCGGCCGCCACCGCGACGGCGGACTTCGCCGCGTTCCTGCGTACCGAGCTGGCGCCCCGGGCCACCGAGGTCGACGGCGTCGGCCGCGACCTGTACGCCGTCACCGCGCGCAGCTTCCTCGGCGCGAGCGTCGACCTGGACGAGCTGTACGCGTACGGCTGGGAGGAGCTGGCCCGCACCGCCGCCGAGCAGCGCGCGGTCGCCGCCGAGCTGGGCCACCCGGACGTGGCGTCGGCGCGGGCCGCGCTGGACGCCGACCCCGCCGGCCGGGTGCCGGTCGGGCCCGACCTGGAGCGCTGGCTGCGCGAGCGCACCGAGCGGCTCACCGACGCTCTCGACGGTGCGCACTTCGACATCCCGGCCGCCACCCGCCAGGTGGTGTGCCGGATCAGCCCCGCCGCCTCCGGCGTCATGTACTACACCCCGCCCGACGCCGGGCTGACCCGCCCGGGCGGGATCTGGTGGTCGACGCCCCCCGGCGAGTCGACGGTGCCGGTGTGGCGGCACGTCGGGACGCTCTGCCACGAGGGGCTGCCCGGGCACCACCTCCAGCACGCGATCACCCTCACGACCGCCGGCCTGCACCCGTGGCAGCGTTCGCTGTGCCAGGTGCACGGGTACGCCGAGGGCTGGGCGCACTACGCCGAACGCCTCGCCGACGAGGTGGGCCTCTACGCCGGCCCGGCCGAGCGGCTCGGGATGCTCGACGGGCAGATGTGGCGCGCCGCCCGGGTGGTCATCGACCTCGGCCTGCACCTGGACGTGCCGATCCCGACCGGGACCGGCTTCACCGACGCGCGGCGGTGGACCCCCGCGCTGGCCGTGGACTTCCTGGCCCGCGTCGCCGGGCTGGACCCGGCGACCGCACGCTTCGAGGTCGACCGCTACCTCGGCTGGCCGGCGCAGGCGCTGGCCTTCAAGGTCGGGGCGCGGCTGTGGCAGCAGGCCCGCCGGGAAACCGAACGACGGGAGGGCTCGGGGTTCGACCGCAAGCGGTTCCACCACCGCGCCCTGCGGCTCGGCCCGATGGGGCTCGATCCGTTGCGCGCCCGCCTCGCCGAACTCTCCTGATCCACCCCCGTCCGCCCCGACCGGAAGCGAGTCCCGATGACCGTTGACGATCTCACCGCCGCCATCACCGACATGTACCGGTCGTTGGGCGACCGCGCGGCGTTCGACGCCCGGCTGCACCCCGACCTGACGATCTGGGAGTCCGACGCGCCCGACCTGCTCGACGGTCTGGCCGCCCTCGACGACCTGCGGGACCGTCGGGCGTCCGCCCGGGCAGCGGCCGCGCCTCCGACCTCGGTCGCCCCCGAGCAGTTGCGCACCGAGGCGTGGGGCGACACCGGCCTGGTCCGCTACGTGCTGCGGGCCCGGTACGCGGCCGGGCAGCCGGACGAGTGCTTCCGGGTGACGGACGTGCTGCGCCGCGACGAGCGGGGCTGGCGGATCGTGCACCACCACGCGGAGGCGCTGCGATGAGCGCCGAGGAACCGGTCACCGACCTGTACGACCTGCGGGTCGTGGTGGAACGCATCGAGGGCCGCTCCGTCTGCGGCCTCCAGCCGGGGGACTACATCGACCTGACCGAGTCGAACCGGCTCCGCATCCCCACGGGCAAGCACTTCTGCCTGTACGCCCTGGCGGCGTGCGTGCCGCTGCTGCCGGCCAAGCAGCGACCGCTGCCGCCGGAGGACTGGCTGGCCCGCGACTGCCACGTGGCCTGCCCCGACCCGGACGAGCGGGTCATCATGCGCATCGAGCGGACCGCCCGGCGACGGATCCCGACGGAGGAACTGACGTGAGCACCGACGAGGGTCGCCGACTGGTCGGCATCGGACTCCAGTCCGACAAGAGCGCCGACGAGTACGCGGCGCTGGCCGAACTCGCCGAACGGCACGGCTTCGACGTGCTGTCGGTCTTCGGCGACCTGATGTACCAGCCGCCGTTCTTCCCCCTGCTGGTGGCCGCGCGGCACACCCGGCGGATCCGGCTCGGGTCGGCCTGCCTCAACCCGTTCACCATGCACCCGGTGGAGATCGCCGGGCAGGTCGCCGCCCTGGACCTGGCGTCGAACGGGCGGGCCTACCTCGGGCTGGCCCGGGGCACCTGGCTGGACCAGGTCGGGGTGGCACAGGCCCGGCCGCTGCGGCGGATCGCCGAGACCGTCGAGGTGGTGCGGCTGCTGCTGTCGCGCGACGACCGGGGCTTCGCGGGCCGGGAGTTCACGGTGGCCCCCGGCACGGCCCTGCGCTACGCCCCGGTCCGCGCCGACGTGCCCGTCCTGGTGGGTACGTGGGGGCAGCAGACCGCCCGGACGGCCGCCGCGTTCGCCTCGGAGATCAAGGTCGGCGGGTCGGCCAACCCCGCGATGGCCAAGACGATGCGGGCCTGGCTGGACGACGCCACGCCCGCCGGCCGGGATCAGGTGGGTGTGGTCATCGGGGCGGTGACCGTGGTGGACGAGGATGGCGCCCTGGCCCGCCGGGTGGCCCGTACGGAGGTCGCCATGTACCTGGCGGTCGTCGCCGCCCTCGACCCGAACGTCGACATCGACCCGGAGCTGCTGGCGCGCATCCAGCGGCACGTCGCCCGCCAGGAGCACGACGTGGCCGGCGCGCTGATCGGCGGGGACCTGCTGGACCTGTTCGCCTTCTCCGGCACTCCCGAGCACGTCGCGGCGCAGGCCGCGGCGGTGTTCGACGCCGGGGCGACCCGGGTGGAGTTCGGCACCCCGCACGGGTTGACCCCGACCGGCGGGGTCGACCTGCTCGGCCGCCGGGTACTGCCGCTGCTGCGGGGATGACGCCGTGACGGGGGCGGGCGTGCACCGGCCCGCCCCCGGCACGGGCCCCGCCGCCCCACGCCGTTTGCATCTGCAGTCGATTTCTTTCGGCTTTGGATTCGACTCTTGCGTTCACAAGTCCACTGCTGACACCATGCCCATCGATACCTTTCCGTATCGGAGGGAGCAGGGCCATGGCGGTGTCGCGCCGGAGACTGATCGGATCCCTCGCCGCGGGCTCGGCCCTCGCCGCCGTCGCCCCGACCGACCTGGTGGCGGCCCTGCGTGGCACGGCGTACGCGGCCAGCCCGCCGGGCGACGTCGTCGGCAAGATCTCGGTCGGCTACCAGGGCTGGTTCAGCTGCCCCGGTGACGGCGCGCCCATCGGCGGCTGGTGGCACTGGAGCCGCGACCGGTTCCAGTCGCCCTCCCCCGCCAACACCACCATCGTCTCCTGGCCCGACATGCGGGAGTACGCCCGCGCCTACACCACCGCCTACCCGCCGCTCGGCAGCGGCCAGCCGGCGCAGCTCTTCTCCTCCTACGACCAGCAGACCGTCGACACCCACTTCCGCTGGATGCGCGAACACGGCTGTGACACCGCCGCCCTGCAACGGTTCAACCCGTTCGGCGACGAGGGGCCGACGCGCGACGCCATGGCGGGCAAGGTCCGGGGCGCGGCCGAACGCCACGGCCGCAAGTTCTACCTCATGTACGACGTCACCGGCTGGACGGCGATGCAGTCCCAGATCAAGGAGGACTGGCTGAACCGGATGTCCGCGCACACCGCCTCCCCGGCGTACGCGCGGCAGAACGGCCGGCCCGTGGTCTGCGTCTGGGGCTTCGGCTTCAACGACGACGGCCGTCCCTTCGCCCCCGCCGCCTGCCTCGACGTCGTCAACTGGTTCAAGGCCCAGGGCTGCTACGTCATCGGCGGCGTGCCGACGTACTGGCGGCAGGGCGTCAACGACTCCCGGCCGGGCTTCTCCGAGGTCTACCACGCGTTCCACATGCTCTCGCCGTGGATGGTCGGCCGCACCGGCACCCTCGACGGGCTCGACTGGTTCCACACCAACGTCAACGTCCCCGACCTGGCCGACTGCGCCGCGCACGGCATCGACTACCAGCCCTGCGTGATGCCGGGCGACCTGTCGGCCGGGCACCGCCGCCACGGCGACTTCTACTGGCGGCACCTCTACAACATGACCCGGCTCGGCGCACAGGGCCTCTACGTGTCGATGTTCGACGAGTTCAACGAGGGCAACCAGATCGCCAAGACCAGCGAGACGCAGGCGGGCACCCCGGCGGGGGCGGGCATCCGCGCGCTGGACGAGGACGGCGTCGCCTGCTCCGCCGACTACTACCTGCGGATCACCGCCGACGGCGGCCGGATGTTCAAGGGCCAGCTCGCCCTGACCCCCGTACGGCCGACGCCGCCCGTCGTCGGCGGCGGCCCGGCGCCCGGGGGCGACCTCGCCGCCGGCCGGCCGGCGTCGGCGGGCACCCAGAACGGCCCGTTCGCCGCCGGCAACGCCGTCGACGCCGATCCGAACAGCTACTGGGAGTCCACCAACGGCGCCTTCCCCCAGTGGTGGCAGGTCGACCTCGGCGCGGCCCACACGGTGACCCGGATCGTGCTGGCCGTGCCGGCCGGCTGGGAGGCGCGCACCCAGACGCTGACGGTGCAGGGCAGCACCGACGGCGCGACCTTCCGCACGCTCGCCGGACCGGCCGGGGTCCGGTTCGACCCCGCCACCGGCAACACCGCGGCCCTCACCGTGCCGGCGGCCACCGCCCGGCACGTGCGGGTGACCGTCACCGCCAACACCGCCTGGCCGGCGGCCCAACTCGCCCGCGTCGGGGTGTACGCGGCGACCGGGACGCCCACCCCGCCCACGCCGCCGGGCGGCCTCACGGTGACCGGCCGCACCTCGACCAGCGTGTCGCTGGCCTGGACGGCGTCGACCGACGCCGACGGCGTGACCGGCTACCAGGTGCGCCGCGACGGGCAGACCGTGGCGTCCGTCCCGGGCACCTCCGCCACCGTGGGCGGGCTGACGCCCCGCACCGCGTACACCTTCACGGTCGTCGCCGTGGACGGGGGCGGCACCCTGTCGGCGCCGTCCACCGCGGTGTCGGTGACCACCGACCCGGCGCCCGGGGCCGACCTCGCCCGGGGCCGGCCGGTGACGGAGAGCAGCCACGTCCAGACCTACGGCTGCGCCAACACCGTCGACGGTGACGCCGACACCTACTGGGAGAGCGCCGGCAACGCCTTCCCGCAGTGGGTGCGGGTCGACCTCGGCACGGTCGTCGAAGTCGGACAGGTCGTGCTCCGGCTCCCGCCCGCCGCCGCCTGGCGGCGACGCACCCAGACGGTCGCGGTCGAGGTGAGCCCGGACGGCACCGCCTGGAGCACGCCCGTCGCGCCGGCCGGCCGGGTCTTCGATCCGGCCACCGGCAACCGGGTGACGCTCGCCGTCCCGGCGACGCGCGGCCGGTACGTGCGGATCCGCGTCACCGGCAACACCGGCTGGCCGGCGGCGCAGCTGTCCCAGCTTGAGGTGTACGCCGCATAGCGGCGGTCACTGCCGGCCGCGCGGCCGGACCCGTCCCACCACGAGAAGAGTCAGGTCATGCCCCTGAGCAGATATTCGCCGCCCGGACCGTCGTCGCGGCGACGGCCCCGGGCGGCGGTCGCCGCCACCGTCGCGCTCGCCACCGCCCTCGGCGTCCTGGCCGGCGCGCCCGGCCCGGCCACCGCCACCCCACCCGCCGGCACCGGGCCGGTCGTCACCAGGGCCGGCCTCGACCCGCACCTGGTCGCGGGGCGCGGCGCCGACGTCGACTTCGTCGAGCAGGAGGCGGAGAACGCGACCACGGACGGCGAGGTCATCGGCCCCGACCGCACCGCCTACACGCTGCCGGCCGAGGCCTCCGGGCGCAGCGCGGTCCGGCTGACCCCCGGCCGGTACGTCGAGTTCGTCCTGCCCCGCGCGGCCAACGCGATCACCGTGCGCTACAGCATCCCCGACGCCCCTCGGGGCGGCGGCATCACCGCCCCGCTGGACGTGGCGGTCAACGACCGGCGGGTCCGGACGATGACCCTCACCTCGCAGTACGCCTGGCTCTACAACCAGTATCCGTTCTCCAACGACCCGACCGCCGGGCTGCTGCACCCGGACTGGTGGATCACCGAGTGCTCGTGCGTGCCGGCGGCCACCACGCCGTACCCGAGCATCCCCACCCCGTTCCGCCCCAGCCACTTCTACGACGAGCAGCGGCTGCTGCTCGGCCGGACGTACCGGGCGGGCGATCGGATCCGGCTCACCGCCCCGGCGGGCAGCAACGCCGCGTGGACGGTGATCGACCTGCTCGACTCCGAACTCGTCGGTCCCCCGCGCGTGCGGCTGCGCGCCGCGAACGTCCTGGCCTTCGGCGCCGATCCGACCGGCCGCCGCGACTCCGCCGCCGCCCTGGACCGGGCCATCGCCTTCGCCCGGCGGGTAGACGTGCCGGTCTACCTGCCCCCTGGCACGTACCAGGTCAACCGGCACATCGTCGTCGACGACGTGACCATCGAGGGCGCCGGCAACTGGTACACGATCGTCAAGGGGCGCGAGGTCGCGCTGCCCACGCCCGCGCCGGACGGCTCGGTGCACACCGGCGTCGGCTTCTACGGCAGGAGCGCCGCCGAGGGCGGCAGCCGCAACGTGCACCTCTCAGGCTTCGCCATCGAGGGCGACGTGCGCGAGCGCATCGACACCGACCAGGTCAACGCGATCGGCGGCGCGATGAGCGACTCCACCATCGACGGCCTGCACCTGCGCCACACGAAGGTGGGCATCTGGTTCGACGGACCGATGACCAACGTACGGGTCACCGACACGATCATCGTCGACCAGATCGCGGACGGGCTCAACTTCCACACCGGCGTCACCGACTCGCTGGTCGCGCACACCTTCGTCCGCAACACCGGCGACGACGGGCTCGCCATGTGGTCGGAGAAGGTCGGCAACGCCCGCAACCGGTTCGACCACAACACCGTGCAGTCGCCGGTGCTGGCCAACGGCATCGCCCTCTACGGCGGCACCGACCTCACCGTGTCGCACAACCTGGTCGCCGATCCGGTACGCGAGGGCAGCGCGATCCAGGTCGGGTCCCGCTTCGGCGCGCAGCCCTTCACCGGGCGGCTGCTGATCACCGGCAACACCACCGCCCGCGCCGGCACGTACGAGCTGAACTGGAAGATCGGGCTGGGGGCCATCTGGTTCTACGCGCTCGACCGGGACATCGACGCGACCGTCGACGTGATCGGGGACAGCTACCTCGACAACACGTACAACGCCATCATGCTGGTCAGCGACTGGCCGGTGAAGGACCTGCACTCGATCACCGGTGTCCGGTTCCAGGACGTCCGGGTCGACGGCACGGGCACCTCCGTGCTGAGCGCCCGCGCGGCGGGCTCGGCCTCGTTGCGCAACGTCGACGCCCGCAACGTCGGCGCCGTCGGCGTCAACAACTGCGGGTCGTTTAACTTCCCGGCGACCGGCTCGGAGTTCGCCCTCACCGATCTCGGCGGCAACGACGGCGGCTGGCTGGCCCCGTGGCAGCTGCCGAACACCATCACCTGCGAAGACCGTCCGCCGGTCGTGTCGCCGCCACCACCGTCGCGCTGGTGAGACACGGCCGTCGGCGGCGCGCCGACGGGGCGCGCGCCGCCGACGGCCGTGTGACATGTCAGCCGCTCACCGCTATTGACCCGTGTTGATCTATGTGCTATTCCGCCGCCTTTATACATCGCAGAAAATGGCGGAAACCTCCCCTTTCCGGAGTCGGACACGGCCCGCGACGAAGGCGTGACACATTGCCTTTCGTCGTTGCATAATGGCCGCCGCACGCGCTGTCGGGCCAACGGTTCCCGACGCAGCGACGCTGACCGAAGGGGACAATTCCGTGAAGCGGGACCACTCACCTGTTCTTCCTGGCGACGGCGCCACGGACTACGCGCGCTACATGCGCACGGACGCGCTGCTCGACCTGCAACGGAGCCCGGCGGAGATGATCCACCGCGACGAGCTGCTCTTCCAGGTGGTGCACCAGTCCACCGAGCTGTGGCTCAAGCTCGCGGCGGCGGAGCTGACCGAGGCGGTCGCCCGGATCCGCGCCGGCGAGCCCGCGGCGGCCGAGCCGCTGCTGACCCGGGCGACCCTCGGGGTACGGCTGATCACCGACCAGCTGGAGATGTTCCGACACCTCTCCCCGGCCGCCTTCGAGGCCATGCAGCCCGCGCTGGGCAAGGGTTCCGGCGCCGAGTCGCCGGGCTGGCGGCGGGTCCAGGCGGCCAGCCGGCAGCTCGGCCTGGCGTTCACCGACCACCTCGCCGCGCATGGCACCGCCCTGGCCGAGCTGCGCCGGGCGGACCCGACCGACCCCGTCCACCTGCTCGCCGAGGCGATGATGGAGTGGGACGAGCGGGTGTCGCTGTGGCGGGTGCGGCACTACCAGGCCGCCCTGCGCGTCGGCGGGCACGCCCCCGACGGCGCCGAGGCGACCGTGCTCGCCAAGCTCATCGGGCACCGGTTCTTCCCGGAACTGTGGCAGGCCCGCGTGAAGACCCTGCACGGGTGAAAGCGACCGTTCCCGTGCCGAGCGGTCGCCGCAATCCCCACCCACCCCTCAATTTGTCAATTGTCTCCCCGTCCACGGTTGACACGAGCCGAATGTCGAGGTGCGGTTCGTGCGTGAACTGACGAGTTGGTTGTCGGGCGCCGCCGAGGCGGACGATTTTCCCTATTCTCCCGTGCTGGCCGAGTTCCACCGGGTCGGCAAACACTTCGTAGAAAAGGAACTCCTGGCGCTGCTGGACCACGTCCGGGCCCAGGTGAGCGCCCCGGTCCCCGGCCCGCCGACGCCCGCGGTCCGGCAGTTGCGCGACTTCCTCGACGTCGCGCTCGACAAGTGGGACGGCCGCTACGACTACCGCAGCTACCTGGGGCTGCGCCTGCTCCGGCTGCCCTGCGGGGCGGACGACGGACCGGACGACCGGCCGGGCGGCGCGGACGACGATCCCTACGGCGCGGACGACCGGCCGGGCAGCACGCAGGCGGTGCACGCCGGCGGGCCGGCCGCACACCCCGACCGCACCCGCCGCGACCGCGACCGGCTGCTCGTCCGCCTGGTCGCCGACGCGCTGGCGTTCGAGGCGGCCGCCGCGTCGGACGCGACCGACCTGCTGCCCGAGGACCGGCCGGGCCGGGAGGTGGTGGCCAAGCGTCACCGGCTCGGCGTACGGGCCGCGGCCCCCGCCCTCGCCCGCCTGGGCCTGGCCGGGGCGGCCCACCACCCGGAGCCGGCGGCCGTGCTGCGCGCCCTCGCCGCCGACCGCGCCCCCGCCGGGGAGCCGGCACTGTGGCTGAGCATGCTGCCGGTCTACGTCTCGCACGACGAGTACCTGTTCATCCGGGTGCTCCAGGCGTACGAGTGCCTCTTCGCGGGGCTGGTCGACGAACTGCGGGCCACGATCGCCGCCCTGGCCGCCCGTCGGGCGCGGGCGGCAGCCGACCGGCTGGCGTACGCCTGCCAGCAGCTCACCGCCGCCGGGCCGCTGTTCTCGCTGCTGGCCACCATGCAGCCGGCGGCGTTCCGGACGTTCCGTCAGTACACCGAGGGGGCCAGCGCCATCCAGTCCCGCTCCTACAAGCTGATGGAGTCGCTGTGCCGCACCCCGGAGGCGGCGCGGCTGGACTCGCCCGCCTACCAGCAGGTGCCGGAGGTACGCGAGCGGGTGCACGCCGGGCAGCCGTCGGTCGACGAGGCGTTCCGGGCCGCGGTGCGCGCGGGCCTGCTCACCGGGGCGGACGTCGACCTGGTGGCCCGGGCCATGGGCGCGTTCGCGGCGGCCGTGCTCCAGTGGCGGCGCACCCACCACCGGCTGGCCACCCGGATGCTCGGGCCGCGCCCCGGCACCGGCTACACCGAGGGCACGCCCTACCTGGCCGCCGTGCGGTCCATCCCGGTCTTCAGCTCCGTCACCCCCGACCCGGATCCCTCCTCAGGGACCGCACCGAGCGGAGGCAGCCCCGAATGATGTCGCCCGAACCGGCACCCGACACGTCCGGGTGCCTCGACGCCGGCGCCCAGGCCGCCCTGCGCGCCGAGTTCCCGCTGCTGTCGACCTGCGTCTACCTGAACAACAACTCCACCGGGGCGGCGCCGAGGGGCGCTGAGCACGTGCTCACCGGCTACTGGGAGACGCTGCGCGGCTGGCGCGACGAGGTGTGGCAGGACTGGCACGTCGGCCTCGACCGGTACGCCGACTCGATCGCCGCCCTCATCGGCGCGCCACCGGGCAGCGTGGTCACCGACGCGAACCTGAGCACCCTGCTCGCCCGGGTCGCGTCCTGCTTCGACTACCGCGCCCCACGCGACCGGGTCGTCACCACCGACCTGGAGTACCCGACCGTGCCGTTCATCTTCACCGCGTTCCGCCGCTACGGCGCGCGCCTCGACGTCGTGGGGTCGGGCGGCCCGAGCTTCGACGAGGACGCCCTCGAGGCGCGGATCGACGAGCGGACGCTGCTCGTGTGCGTCCCGCACGCCAGCTTCTCCTCCGGCGCCACCATCGACCTGCCCCGACTGGTGCGCCGCGCACACGACGTCGGCGCCCTGGTGGTCGTCGACGCCTTCCAGACCGTGGGCGTCGTGCCGCTGGACGTGACGGCGCTCGGCGTCGACGTCGTGCTCGGCGGCGCGCACAAGTGGCTGTGCGGGGTCGGCACCGCCTTCCTGTACGTCCGCCCGGACCTGACGGCCCGGCTGGAACCGGCGGCGACCGGCTGGCAGGCCGGCGACCGGGCGCTGACCTTCCAGCCGTCGGCGGGCTGGGCGCCCGGCGCCCGGCGCTTCGCCGGCGGGACGCCGTACCCCCTCACCTCGCTGGTCTCCCAGGTCGGACTGGACCTGCTGGCGGGGGTGGGCGTCCCCGCGATCCGGCGGCACTCGCTCGCCTGCACGTCCCGGGTCCTCCAGCGGGCGGCGGCGGCCGGCATCCGCGTGGTCAGCCCGGTCGAGCCGCACCGGCGCGGCGGCGTGGTCTGCCTCGACGTCGCCGACGGCGAGGCGGTCAAGCGGCGACTGCTCGCGCGGGACATGGTCTGCAGTTGGCGGGGCTACCTGCGCATCGGCCCGCACGTCTACAACACCCTCGAGGAGATCGACGCGTTCATGGACGCGCTGGAAGAGGAGCTGGACCGGTGAACGTCACCCTGTCACCGCGGGCGCTGATGAGCCTGCTCGCCAACGGGCCCAAGGCCATGGACGTCCTGGAGACCGCACTCGGCATGGGCCTGCTCGACGCCCTGGAGCCGGGGCCGGCCCGCCTCGGCGACCTCGCCGAGCGCTTCGACGTGCGGCCCCTGCGGCTCTACAAGTTCCTCGACTGCCTGGAGAGCCTCGGCTTCGTCGCGCGCAGCGAACCAGGCGACGACATCGCCTCGGCCACGTACCGGGCGGCGCCCGGGCTGCGCGACGCCGTGGCGGCGGTGGTCGGCCCGGACGCCATCGAACGGGACCGGGACCGCTACCCCTGGCGGCGGCTGCACGGCCGGCTGGGCGAGAGCCTGCGCGGCGAGGTCAGCATGGGCGACGACGATTTCGCCTGGCCGCCGAAGACCGACGAGCAGACCGCCGACTTCGAGCGCAGCATGGCCGTCGGTCTCGGCCCGGTGATCGAGGCGGTGCACCGCAACGCCGACCAGCTGTGGTCGGACCGGCGTCGCCTGCTGGACGTCGGCGGGGGCGACGGCACGCTCGCCGCGCACGTCCTCGACGACGCCCCGGGGCTGCGGGTCGACGTGTACAATTTGCCGGCCGTGGCGCCGCTGGTGGCGGCCACCCGGGTCCGCACGGGGCACGTGGACCGGCTGGGGTTCGTCGGCGGTGACTTCCTCGCCGAGCCGCTGCCGCCGGGCTACGACGCCATGGCGTTCGTCCGGGTGCTGCACGACTGGCCGAACGAGGTCGCCCGCCGGCTGGTGGAGAAGGCGTACGCGGCCCTGGAGCCGGGCGGGATGCTGCTGATCTGCGAGGAGTTCCGCACCCCGGACCGGCTGGCGATGCAGTTCTTCTGGAGCTACTTCCTCATCGGGGTCGACACCTGCGTGAGCCGGCTGCGGGAGGTCGAGTTCTACACGGGCCTGCTCAAGGAGGTCGGCTTCGAGCGGGTGACGGTGCTGCCCGGCGGCTGGGAACTGGTCTGCGCGTACAAGCCGGCGACCGGGACGTGACGCGCGGCGCGGGGGCCGGGCCGGCTCCCGCGCCACGTCGGCCCCGGCGTTTGACCACCGGGGCCGGGGGAAGACCGTGCGCCCAGGGCCGATTCCCGAGGAGCGACGATGGCGGACGCAGGACGGGCCAGGAAGGCCACCGGGGCGCGCAAGGCCCCGATGAAGCGGGCGGCGGCGGCGAAGAAGGTGGCGACGGCCACGAAGCGGGCCACCGGGGCGACCGCGGCCAGGTCCCCGGGGGAGAAGCCGACCCCGACGACCGCCCGCGTGGCCCGGAAGAAGGACACCTCGGCCACGGCGGCCCCGGCCCGCGCCCGCAAGGCGCCCGCCACGGCCGCGCCGGCGAAGAAGGCACCCGCGAAGAAGGCGGCGAAGGCCGCGGCGACCCGCGCCGGCGCGGCCTCGAAGGCCCCCGCCCGCAAGGCGACGACCATGGAGTCGTTCGGCACCCGACGGGCGCCCCGGACGAGCGCCGGCTGAGCCGGGACCACGACGCCCGGGCGACGGTCGGCCGGGGCCACGCCCCGTGCCGTCCCGGTCGGCCGCCCGCCGCACCGCACCGGCCCGCGCGCGGCCGGGGTCCGGACGCCGGCCGCGCGGGCCGTCGGCCAGAATGGGCCGGTGGCGAAGCGACCCCGCCGGCGGACGGCCGACGACCCGGACCGGCCCTGCCCCTGCGGCTCCGGCCAGCCGTACGCGGGATGTTGCGGGCGGCTGCACCGGGGCGAGGCGGAAGCGGCGACGGCCGAGGCGCTGATGCGGTCGCGCTACAGCGCCTTCACCGTCGGCGACACCGCGTACCTGCTGCGCAGCTGGCACTCCTCGACCCGACCGCGCCGGCTCGACCTCGATCCCGGCCAGCGCTGGACGGGCCTGGAGATCGTCGGCACCGACCGGGGCGGGCTGTTCGACGCCACCGGCACCGTCGAGTTCCGGGCCCACCACCGCGCCGGCGGCCGGCCGGGCACGCAGACCGAGCGCAGCCGGTTCGTCCGCGAGGAGGGCCGCTGGGTCTACCTCGACGGGTCGCCCGACTGACGGCGACCGGCCCACCCGCCCGGGACCGGTCTGCCGCCCGCTCGCGACTGCCAGCGGTCGGCGCACCCGCGCCGAGACCGGCTGCCCGGTCGCGGCGCCGGGGGCACCGCGACCGGGACACGCTCAGCCGGTGGCGGCGACGCCGCTCGCCAGGCCGAGCCGGTCGACCGCCGCCGAGACGAGCTCGTCCGGCGTGAGCGCCACGTCCAGCACCAGCACCGACTCGTCCGGGTGGGGCTGTTCCAGGGTGGCCAGCTGCGACGCCAGCAGGCTCGGCGGCATGTAGTGCCCGGCGCGGCGGGCCATCCGCTCCCGGATCACCTCGGCCGCGCCGTCCAGGTGGACGAACTCGACGCTCGGCGGCCCCTGGCGCAGCACGTCGCGGTAGGACCGCCGCAGCGCCGAGCAGGCCAGCACCGTCGACACGCCCTCGGCGGCGCGCGCGGCCATCCAGCCGGCGAGATCGCGCAGCCAGGGCAGGCGCGCGACGTCGTCCAGCGGCACGCCGGCCCGCATGCTCGCCACGTTGGCCGGCGGGTGGAACTCGTCGGCCTCGGCGAAGATCAGTCCGGTACGGGCGGCGATACCCCGGGCCACGGTCGTCTTCCCGGCCCCGGACACCCCCATGACGACCACGTGCCGCGTCGGGGGCGCGCCCTCACCAGTCATGGACCGTGCCGTCCTGGAGCCGGTTGAACGGCAGGTACGCCGGCACGTACGGGAACTTCGCGGCGGCCTCCTCGTCCAGCTCGACGCCGAGCCCGGGCTGCTCCCCCGGGTGCAGGTAGCCGTCGGCGAAGGTGAACGCCTGCCGGAACACCTCGTTGGTGAGCGCCCCGTGCTGCATGTACTCCTGGATGCCGAAGTTGTGGATGGCCAGGTCCAGGTGCAGGGCGGCGGCCATGCCGACCGGCGAGATGTCGGTCGGGCCGTGGATGCCGGACTTGATCTGGTACTGGGCGGCGAAGTCGAGCAGCTTGCGCATGGCCGTGATGCCGCCGGTGTGGGTGACGGCGGAGCGGACGTAGTCGATGAGCTGCTCACGGATGAGCGTCTGGTAGTCCCAGACGGTGTTGAAGACCTCGCCGATCGCCAGCGGCGTGGTGGTGTGCTGGCGGACCAGCCGCAGCGCCTCCTGGTTCTCCGCCGGGGTGCAGTCCTCCAGCCAGAACAGGTCGTACGGCTCCAGCGCCTTGCCGAGCTTCGCGGCCTGGATGGGGGTCATCCGGTGGTGGCCGTCGTGCAGCAGCGGCAGCTCCGGGCCGAACTCGTTGCGGACGGCCTCGAACACCCCGGGCAGGTGGCGCAGGTAGGAGCGGGTGTCCCAGTCCTCCTCGGCCGGCAGCGGGGTGCGCTGCGCGGGCTCGTAGTCGTAGCGCTTGCCGTCGGCGCTGGGCTGGGCGGCGACGCCGTACACCGCGTTGATGCCCGGCACCGAGGTCTGCACCCGGATGGAGCGGTAGCCCTGCTCGAGGTGCCGGCGGATCGAGTCGAACAGCTCCGGCAGGTCCCGGCCGGAGGCGTGGCCGTACGCCATGATGCCGGTGCGCGACGCACCGCCCAGCAACTGGTAAAGCGGCATGCCGGCGACCTTGGCCTTGATGTCCCACAGGGCCACGTCGACGGCCGCGATGGCGGCCATGGTGACCGGACCGCGACGCCAGTACGCCGAGCGGTAGAGGAACTGCCAGGCGTCCTCGATGCGGTGCGCGTCGCGGCCGATCAGCAGCGGCACGACGTGGTCGCGCAGGTACGAGGCGACCGAGAGTTCCCGTCCGTTGAGGGTGCCGTCGCCCAGGCCGGTGACGCCGTCCTCCGTGGTGATCTTCAAAGTGACGAAGTTGCGGTCGGGGCTGGAGACGATGACGTCAGCGGCGACGATCTTCACGGGGTGCCTTTCTTCTTCGGGGTGCTCGGCGGCTAACGGAGGACGTCTCCGGCCTCGTGACCGTCGAGGAGGGACAGTTCGGCACGGCGCGGCAGCCCTTCCCAGTCGCCGGGGCTGGAGACCGCGAAGGCGCCGAGGGTGGCGGCGCGGCGCAGCCGGCCGGCCAGGTCGAGCCCGTCGAACCAGCCGGAGAGGTAGCCGGCGGTGAACGCGTCCCCGGCGCCGACGGCGTCGACGGCGGTGACGCTCAGCGCCCCGACGCGCTCGACGCCCTCGCGGGTGTGCGCACGGGCGCCGTCGCCACCCAGCTTGACCAGGACCGTGTCCACGCCGCGGTGCAGCAGGTCCGCCACGACGGTGGACTCGTCGGCCCCGGGGTCGCCGACGAGGTCCAGCTCGTCGGCGGAGGCCACGACGATCGAGGCGTACCCGGCCAGCGGGGTGAGCACCTCGCGGGCGGTGTCGCGGGACCAGAGGCGCTCGCGGTGGTTGACGTCGAGGCAGACCGGTACGCCCGCGGCGACGGCGGCCTCGGCTGCCCACCGGGTGGCCGAGCGGGCGGTGCCGGACAGTGCCGGGGTGATCCCGCTCAGGTGCAGCATCCGCGCGCCGACGGCCAGCGGCGCCCGCAGGTCGTCGACGTCGAGGGCGGACCCGGCCGATCCGGCCCGGTGGTACTGCACCCGGGTCAGGTCGGCGGTGCGCCGCTCCAGGAACATCAGGCCGGTCGGCCGGTCCGGGTCGCGGGTCACGCCGTCGACGGCGACGCCCTCGGCGCGCAGCTGCCGCAGCACGTACTCGCCGAACTCGTCGGCGCCGAGGCGGCCGACCCAGGCGGCGCGGTGGCCCAGCCGGGCCACCGCCACGGCCACGTTGGACTCGGCGCCGGCCAGGTGCATGGTGAGCGACCCCCCGGCGGCGAGCGGGCCGGCCGAGCGCAGCGACACCAGGGCCTCGCCGACGGTGAGCAGGTCCGGTGCGGTCATGACGCGGTCGACTGCCGCACGGCGGCGAGGTAGGTGCGCGCCCGCGCCCGCAGGGCGTCCAGGTCGCCGCCGGAGGCGGCGTCGCCGACCAGGGGACCGCCGAGGCCGACCGCGATCGCGCCGGCCCGCAGGTAGCCGGGCACGTCGTCCAGGCCGACGCCGCCGACGGCGACGAACGGGATGTCCGGGAAGGGGTCGCGCACCGCCCTGAGGTACGCGGGGCCGCCGACCGACGCCGGGAAGAGCTTGACCGCCGACGCACCCATCCGCACCGCCGTGTACGCCTCCGTCGGGGTGAGCGCCCCGGCGGCGACCGGCAGGCCGCGCCGGGCCGCCTCGGCGATCGACTCGACCACGGCGGGCGTGACCACGAACTGCGCGCCCGCGGCGGCCACGTCCGCGACGTCGGCGGTGGTCAGCACGGTACCGGCGCCGACCAGCGCTCCGGCGGGGGCAGCGGCGCGCAGCGCCTCGATCGCGCGCAGGGCGTCCGGGGTGGTCAGGGCCACCTCGACGAGGCGTACGCCCTCCTGGAGCAGGGCGGTGCCGGCGGCGATCGCGGCGGTGGTGTCGGTGCCGCGGATGATCGCGAGGATGCGGGCGTCGGTGAGGTCGGCGGTGAGGTTGACGGTCATGAGATCACCATTCCGCGTAGGAGCCGTCGCGGTGCCGCCACGTGGGGCTGCGCCACGCGTGTCCGCGCTTGTCCGCCGCCCGTACGGCGTGCTCGTCGATCTCGATGCCGAGGCCGGGTGCCGTGAGCCGCTCGACGTACCCGTCGACGAACGTCAGCGGGGTCTTGTCGAGGCAGTAGTCGAGCACCTCGGCGCCGAGGTTGTAGTGGATGCCGATGCTCTGTTCCTGGATCAGGTAGTTCGGCGTGGCGAAGCCGACCTGGAGGCAGGCGGCGAGCGCGATCGGCCCGAGCGGGCAGTGCGGGGCGAGCTGCACGTCGTACACCTCGGCCAGCGCGGCGATCTTGCGCACCTCGGTGATGCCGCCGGCGTGCGACAGGTCCGGCTGGGCGACCGCGATGCCGGCCTGGAGCACCGGCAGGAACTCCTGCCGGTTGTAGAGCCGCTCCCCCGTCGACACCGGCGTGGTGGTGGAACGGACGAACTCGCCGATGAGGTGCGAGTTCTCCGGCACCACCGGCTCCTCCAGGAAGAACGGCCGGTACGGCTCGAGCAGCGGGGCGACCCGGCGGGCCGTGGCGAGGGTGAACCGGCCGTGGAAGTCGACCGCCACGTCCCGCTCGTCGCCGAGCACCTCGCGGGCGGCGGCCACCCGCTGCACCACGCCGTCGATCTCGGCGACGGACGCCACGGTGCTCATCCGGCCGGAGGCGTTCATCTTCACCGCGGTCAGGCCGGTGGCGACGGCGGCGGCGATCTGGTCGCGTACCTCGCTCGGCTCGTCGCCGCCGACCCAGCCGTAGACCCGGATCCGGTCCCGGACCGGGCCGCCGAGCAGCTGGTGCACCGGCGCGCCGAAGTGCTTGCCGGCGATGTCCCACAGCGCCTGGTCGAGCCCGGCCACCGCGCTGGCCAGAATCGGCCCGCCCCGGTAGAACGAACCCTTGGTCATGACCTGCCAGTGGTCCTCGATGCGCAGCGCGTCCTTGCCGATCAGCAGCTCGCTGAGCTGCTCGACGGCGGTGCGGACGGTCTCGGAGCGGCCCTCGCAGGTCGCCTCGCCCCAGCCGACGATCCCGCTGGAGGTCTCGACCCGGACGAACAGCCAGCGCGGGGCGACGAGGAAGGTCTCCACCCGTGCGATCGTGGTCATGGTGTCCTCAACCCTTCGTGGCGCCGGCGGTGAGGCCGGAGACGACGTACTTCTGCACGAACAGGGCGATCAGCATGATCGGCAGGGTGACCACGGTCGCCGCCGCCATCAGGCCGCCCCAGTCGATGCTGGCGTAGCCGACGAAGTCGAAGATCGCCACCGGGAGCGTCTTGGTGTCGGCCCCGGACAGCACGAGGGCGAACATGAAGTTGTTCCAGGAGAAGATGAACGACAGGATGCCGGCGGTGGCGATGCCCGGCACCGACAGCGGCAGGGTGATCCGCCGGAACGCGCCGATGTGGGTCAGCCCGTCGACGAGCGCCGCCTCCTCGAGCTCGGTCGGCAGGCCGTCGAAGTAGCCCATCATGATGTAGACGATCAGCGGCAACGACACGAACATGTGGCTGAGGATCAGCACGGTGAACCCGCCGACCATCTGCAGGTTCGAGAAGACGTAGTACCAGGGCACCAGCAGTGAGACGCCGGGGATGACCCGCGCCATGAGCACGACCAGCGCCGACTTCTTCATGTTGAAGCGGCTCATCGAGTACGCGGCGGGCATCCCGAGCAGCAGCGACAGCACGGTGGCGGCGAGCGCCACCCAGAGGCTGTTGCCGATGAACTGGATGTAGTTGGCCTGCTGGAGGACGTTGGAGTAGTTGTCCAGCGTCGGGGAGAAGACGAACGCCTTCTCGGTGTCGTAGATGTCGACGTTCGTCTTCAACGACGCGGCGACCATCCAGACCAGCGGCGCGATCAGCGACAACACCACGAGGACGAGGGCAACCGTCCGGAAGACCTTGTACGGCCTGCGCAGCTTCATCGGTTCAGCCCCTTCTTGCGGTAGGTCAGGGCCCACATCACCCCGATGATGATCAGGAAGAAGATGATGAGGACGGTCGATGAGACGCCGTAGTCGTTGTAGTCGAAGCTGAGGCCGTAGGCGTAGACGTTGAGGGTCTCCACCTCGTGGAACGACCCGCCGCCGCGCCCCTTGGTGGCGTAGAGGATGTCGAAGGTCTTCAGCGCGTCGATGCCGCGCAGCAGGATCGCCACGATCACGGTGGGCATCAGCAGGGGCAGGGTGACGTGCCGGAACCGCTGCCACGTGCTGGCGCCGTCGATCAGTGCCGCCTCCTGCGGCTCGTCGGACAGCGACGTCAGGCCGGCGAGCAGGATCAGCACGACCATCGGCGTCCACTGCCAGATGTCGATGAACATCGTCGTCGGCAGCGCCGAGTTCTGCCCGGAGAGCCAGGGCTGCGGGCCGATGCCGACCCAGCCGAGCACCTGGTTCGCCATCCCGATGTTGGGGTCGAAGATCAGCCGCCACATCATGCCGACCGCGACCGGGGTGGCCACCAGCGGCAGGAGGATCGCGACGCGGACCCACTTCTCACCGCGGAAGGGCCGCCACAGCAGCAGGGCGATCGCCATGCCGAGGACGACCTCGAAGAAGAGCACGACGCCGGTGAAGAGCGCGGTGCGCCACACTGCCGGCCAGAACCGGTCGGTGTCGCCGAGCACGTCGAGGTAGTTCTGGAAGCCGATGAACTCGCTCTCGGCGCGGACCGAGCCCTCGGCGTCGGTCAGGCTGAGGTATCCGGTCCACGCCACCGGAAAGATGATCAGCACCGCGACGAAAATCATGGCGGGTGCCGCGAACAGCCACTTGCGGTGCTCGTTGGCCCAGCGCGACCAGGCCGGGGTCTCGGGGGACGGCGGGCGCGCCTCGGGCGATCGTGTGACGGGTGTGGTGACGGCTGACATGAGGTCTCCGGGTGGGGGGTCAGGGCCAGCGTCCCGACGCGCGGTGGCGGAGCCGGTCGGCTCCGCCACCTGCGGTTCGGGCTACTTCGCCTCGTCGTCGAGGAACTTCTGGAACGCCTCGTTGGCCGCGTCCGCCGAGGCGGCCGCGTCCTTGCCGGTGATCGCGTCGACGATCGGCTGACCGACGATCTCCCGCGCCTGGGCGACCTTCTCGACCAGCGGACGGTCGTGGCCCACGCCGTTGGCGGTGCTGACCGTGGTGGCCTCGGCCAGGTCCTTCGGGTAGGTCGCCGAGCCCTCCGGGTTCTCCCAGACGGAGGTCCGGGCGCTGGGCACGCCGGCCTTCTGCTGCGCCAGCGCCTGCTCCTTGCCGGCCGCCCACTGGATGAACTTCCAGGCGTTGTCCTGGTTCTTCGAGGCCTCGTTGACGCCGAGCGCCCAGGAGGGGATGTTGTACGGCTTCGAGCCGGCCGGGCCGGCCGGGAAGGCCGCGAACCCGACGGTGTCGGAGACCTTCGACTTGGCCGGGTCGGTGGCGTTCTTGTAGAGCGAGTTGGCCTCGGTGTAGAAGGCCGCCTTGCCCTGGGTGAAGATCGCCATCGCCTCGGACCAGCTCATGTCGGTGCTGATGTTCTCCGGGCCGTGCTCACGCAGCAGCCCGCCGTAGTAGGCGTACGCCTGCTTGGCCTGCTCGGTGTTGATCGAGGCCTTGCCGTTGGCGTCGACGAAGTCGCCGCCAAAGCTGTAGAGGAAGCTGGAGAACTGGGTGACGGCGGCGGCCTTGCCGGTACGCGACACGAAGCCCGCCACGCCCGGGTTGTCCGCCTCGACCTTCGCCGCCTGCGCCTTGAGCTCGTCGAGGGTCTTCGGCGGGGCGGTGAAGCCGGACTTCTCCAGCAGGTCCTTGCGGTAGTAGAGGACCTCCTGCTCGGTGATGATCGGCACGCCGACCACCTTGTCCTCGTACGTGGTCGCCTGCACCGGCCCGGACTGGAAGTCACCGACCTCGAACGCGCTGTCCGACTTGCTCTTCTCGGTCAGGTCGGCGAGGTACTTGTTCTTGGCGAACAGCTTCCCCTCCTGAAGCGGCCGGTACATCATCACGTCCAGGTCGGTGGACCCGGCGTTGAGCTTGACGTTGTACTGGTCGGAGAGCTGGTCCTCACCGAGCTGGGTGACCTCCACCTTCAGGCCCGACTGCTTCTCGAACTCCGGCAGCGCCTTCTTGATGTTCTCCGTCCAGACGTGGTTCACCAGCGTCACCCGGACGGTGTTCGAGCCGCCGGCGTCGTCCCCGCCGCCACCGCAGGCGGACAGGCCGAGGGCGACGACCATCGCCAGGGAAGTCCCGATAACTGATCGACGTCTCACGTCCATCTCTCCTTATGCCGTGGCCGTGGCCGCCGCCCCGACGGGTGGGCCGCCACCTCGCGGTTTACATCCGCTTAACTTCGGGATGCTAGGCCGAAAAAGCAGACTTATACAAGAGGTAGACCTAACTGATATGCTCCGTCGCGTGGAATCGTCCTCTCCGGGGGCTGTGGCCGCCCAGCTCGCCCCTGTCGAGGCTGGCCTGCACGCACGCGTCCTCGACCGCCTCGGCACGGCCATCTGCGACGGGGAACTGGCACCCGGGTCGGTCCTCAACATCGACGACCTGGTGGACCGCTACGCGGTGTCCCGCTCGGTCGTCCGCGAGGTGCTGCGCGTGCTCGCCTCGATCGGTTTCATCGAGACCCGCCGCCGCGTGGGGGTCATGATCCGCCCATCGGAAGACTGGAACGTCTTCGATCCGCAGGTGATCCGTTGGCGGCTCGCCTCGGCCGGGCGCATCGTGCAGCTGCGCTCGATCACCGAGTTGCGTACCGCCGTCGAGCCGCACGCCGCCTGGCTGGCCGCCAGCCGGGTCGGCCACGACGAGGCGAGCGACCTGGTCGGGCTGGCGGCGAAGATGTGGGCGGCCGGCAAGGCCGGCGACGAGGAGCGCTTCCTCCAGCTCGACATAGAATTCCACCGCCGGATCCTGGTGGCCTCGGGCAACGAGATGTTCGTCCGGTTGCAGGACCTGATCGCCGAGGTGCTCACCGGCCGGCACCAGCACCACCTCATGCCGCACCACCCGCACGAGCAGGCCCTCCAGTTGCACGCCGAGGTGGCCCAGGCGATCCAGCGGCGCGACGGCGACCGCGCCCGACGGGCCATGGTGCAGCTCATGGAGCAGGCCTTCGACGAGATGAGCTCGATCTGGGAGCAGACCGGCGAGACCGCCGGCGCCTGACCCGCCACCCGCCGACTCCCGGCCGACCCCACGCTGCCGCCGTAGCGGCGTAAGCTGGTGGCGGCGCCGTCCCGCGCCCCACCTCCTTCCCGGTGCCCACGCCACCGGCCTCGCGGAGGCAAAGGGAGCCCCGTGCTCCCGGGACGCCGTGCCACATGCCCTTCTCCGGCGCGGTCGACAGGAGCGTGGGTCCCTGCGACCCGTGCCGTCGACAGGGAGCATGTGATGACGCGTCACAAGTCGTTCAAGAACCGGGTCCGCGCCCGGATGGACAAGACCGGCGAGAGCTACACCGCCGCTCGCCGACAGTTGACCGCCCGGGCCTCCGGAGCCGGGCCCGAGCCGGGGGCCGCGACGCCGCAGCCTCTGTCGCCGCCCGCGGGCGCGACGGGGCAGACCGGGCGGATCTCCGACGCGCTGCTGCGCGAGCGCACCGGCCGCGGCTGGGACGAGTGGTTCGCCCTGCTCGACGCCTGGGGCGCCACCGGGCGTACGCACACCGAGATCGCCCGCTGGCTGGTCACCACACACGAGGTGGCGGGCTGGTGGGCGCAGAGCGTCACCGTCGGGTACGAGCAGACGCGCGGCCTGCGCGCGCCCGGGCAGCGGCGCGGGGGCGACTTCTCCGCCGCCGGCAGCCGGACGGTCGGCGTACCGGTGCAGCGGCTCTTCGACGCCTTCGCCGACGACGCGCTGCGCCGACGGTGGCTGCCCGACACGACGGTCCGCGTCCGCACGGCCACGCCGGCGCGGACGTTCCGGGCCGACTGGGGCGACGGGCCGACCCGGCTCGTGGTGGGCTTCGCGGTCGTCGGCGCGACGAAGTCCCGGGTGTCCGTGCAGCACGAGAAGCTGACCGGGGCGCAGCAGGCGGCGGAGCTGAAGGCGTACTGGCGGGAACGGCTCGCCGCGCTCAAGGTGTTCCTGGAGGAGGAGCGATGAGCACGACGTTCGTGAACCTGCCGGTGCGCAGCCTCGCCGTGGCTACGGAGTTCTTCCGTGCGCTGGGCTTCGCCGCCGACGAGCCGTCCCCGGACGGTTCCGCGACCTCGACGGTCATCAATGGTCGTTTCTGCACCTTCCCGGCTGACGGCGACGAGCCCGGCGGCGGTCGCTCCGGACCGCCGCCGGGCCCCGGTCAGCCGGCGCGCCCGGCGCTCGCCCGCTCCGGCCGGCGGCGCTGCTGCCGGCCGGAGCGGATCACCAGGAGCAGCGCCACGATGAGGTACGGCACCGCGGCCACCGCGAACGCGACCCCGTTGCCGGCCCCGGTGGCGAGCAGTCCGTAGCCGCCGTAGACCGCGATGATCGTGACGTCGGTGGCCATTCCGGCCAACGAGGTGACGGTGGCCCGGCTGGCCCCGGTGATCCGGGCCTGCAACCGGGCGTCGGCGAGCACGGTGGCGAGTTGGAAGCCGCAGAACGCGGCGGCCACCAGCACGAAGCCGAGCGGCCGGGCGAGCAGCGCCCCGGCGGCCAGGGCCACGGCCGACAGCGCCAGCAGGCCGGCGTACCCCCGGCCGGTCAGCCGCTCCCCCGCCGGGGCGAGCAGGCCGCCGACGGCCACCCCCACCCAGGTGAGCAGGAGCAGCAGCGGCACGGTCGCCTCGCCGACGCCGGTGTCGCGGGCCAGCAGCGGGGTGTACTCGTCCAGGGCGCCCCAGACCGCCGCGACGACCGCGACCAGCAGCACCGCCGCGCGCACGGCCCGGTCGGCGTGCACCTCGGCCAGCCCGGCGCGCAGGCTCGCCCACCAGCCGAGGTCCTCGTCGTCGTCCGCCCCGCCGTCGGACCCGGTCGGGTCGGCTCCCGAGCCGGCCACGACGTCGGCGGGCACCGCGTCGGCAGCGACAGCGCCGGCACCGGTGGACGGGCCGATGTTGACGGGCACGGCTTCGGTGGGCACGGCGTTGGCACCGGTGGACGGGCCAACGTCGGCGGGCACGGTCGTCGCGGGCCGGCGGTGCTCCGGCAGGCGGGTGGCGACGGCGGCGGCGAGCAGGCAGGCCAGCACGCTGGCCGCGCCGACGGCCGGGTAGCCGCCGAGGGCGAACGCGGGGCCCGCCAGCAGGATCGAGGCGAGCACGCCGAGCGTCTCGGCGGTCTTCGCCCGGCCGATGACGCGGGCGTAGCGGCCGGCGGCACCGAGGCGGTCCAGTTCCGTGAAGACCAGCGCCTCCAGCGCGCCCGAGGCGAGGGCCCCGCCGGCGCCCCAGAGCACGAACCCGACGGCGAAGGCCGGGTACGAGGGCACGAGCACCCAGAGGGCGAAGCCGGCGGCGGTGACCACCGGCGCGAGGGCGAGCAGCAGCCGCCGCGACACCGCGTCGGCGAACGCGCCGGAGGGCACCTCCAGCAGGATGCTGGCGGCCGACCAGATCACGAACAGCGACGAGATCTGCCAGACAGACAGGCCGGTGTCACTGAACAGCAGCGCGTACAGCGGATAGAGCAGGACGAGTTCGCTGAGGAACGCGTACCCGTAGAGGGTGGCCGCCAGCCGGCGGACGCGCGCGTCGGACACGCGCGGAGGGTGGACAGTCATGGGACCTTCCTGTGGGGACGAAGCGGACGCCGGACGTACGGCGACCGCGGCGGCCCACGGCAGTGGCCCCTAGCAGTGCATCAACATCGCCACGTCATGCCGGCGATCGTAGTCGCGCCGGCCCGCACGGGCATACCCTTCGCCGGACACACGCCGGGGCGGGACCCGGTCGGATCCCGCCCCGGCGTCGTGCTCAGCGGCGGCGTTGCTCGCCGTCCAGCGGCGGGATGACCATGGTGGCCTCGCTGTCCTCGGCGGCCGGACGGGCTGCGGCGGGCGAGGTGACCTGGGTGGTGTCCGCCTCGCCCTGCCGTGGCACCGGCACGGTCGGGTCGGCGTCGACGCGGGGGCCGGAGACCACCTGGGTGGCCTCCGGGTCCGCGGCGACACGGGGGCCGGACACCACCTGCGTGGCATCCGGGTCGCCGCTCGTGGCCGTGGCGGCGAGGTGCGCCTCGCTGTCGCGGCGCCCGGCCTGGTAGGCGCGGGCGTGCGTGGCGATCTGCCGCGACTCCTGCTCGGCCCGGCTCAGCCACGACTCCCAGCGGCTCTGCATGGGACGGACCAGCCCGCCGCCCACCCCGACGACGAGGATGCCGCCGACGGTGGCCAGCACCGCGATCAGCACGGGAGTGGTGACGGCGGTGGCGACGCCGATCTGGTTGAGCGCGGCGATGACGCCCAGCCCGAGGATGAACACGGAGCCGATGGTGGCGAGGAGCCGGCCGTACGACAGCCCGCCCAGGGCACCGCTGATGATGTCCTTCACCGCGTTGGCGATGGCGGCGGCCACCACGACGATGACGATCGCCACGAAGGCGCGGGGCAGCCAGGCGATCACGCCCGCGATCAGGTCGGAGATGGGGTTAGGACCCCAGATGCCGAAGGCCAGCTGGAGGGTCACCAGCAGCACCCCGTAGTAGGCGAGCTTGGCGACGATGTCGCTGGCGTCGTACCGGGAGCGGGCCAGGGCGCGCCGGATCCCGCCGCGTTCCACGGCACGGTCGAAGCCCACCCGCTCCAGCACCTTGTCCACGATCTTCAGTACGGCCTTGGCGATCAGCCAGCCGGCCACCAGGATCGCCAGGAAGGCGACGGCCTTGGGCAGGAACAGCATCACCGACCGGAGGGCGTCCCCCACCGCGTCGCCGAAGTTGTCTCTCATCGGTAGTCCTCCACACGGCATCCGGGTTCGTCCGGCCCGACCTACCCGCGGCGACGACCCGGGAAACCCCCGCTCAGCGGTGCCGGCAGTCGTAGGACACCGGGGTCTGGGCCTGCACGGGAGCAGGTGAGGTGATGTTGACCGTGGCCGTCTCGGTCGTGGTGCCCACGCCGCTGAAGGCCCAGCGCAGCGTCAGCTCGACGGTGCGCTGGCCGCGCCCGACCCGCTCGGTCAGCAGGCTGCCGGGCGCGCTGCCGGTGCGCAGCCACTGGTAGCGGATCTCCCCGGCCCGGCCGTTGGTCGACACGGTGGCGACCACGTCGATCGTGACGTCACACCGGTCGCCCGCCGGCTGGGCGACCGCCAGCGTCACCCCGGTCACCTCCAGGGGGCTGATCCGCTGCCAGAGGTAGAGGCCGACGGCGACGAGCAGCGCGACGGTCAGCAGGGTGGACAGCACCGAGGTCACCGTCCGCCACGCCGACCGCCGCCGCGGCGGCGGCGACGGCCACGCGGGCGCCGGCGGCGGGGTCGTCGGCACGCCCGGCCCGAACCGCACCTCCCCGCCGGGCGGGGCGGCGGCGCCGGTGGGCCCGCCGAAGAGAGTCCCCTGACCGGGCCCGGTGCCGGTCACGGGCCCGCCTCCCACGGTCGTCGCCCGGGCGGTCCACTCCCCCGACGCGGGTCGCGCCGCCGGCCACGTCCCGGTCCCCCCGCCGACGGCGCGCTGCGGCACCGTCACCTCACCGTGGGCCGACGACCCGGTCGGCTCGCCGGCCGACAGGTGCACGGTCGCGTCACCGGATGGCAGGCGCGCCGTGGCCTCCCCGGCCGACAGGTGCACGGTCGCGTCACCCGATGGCAGGCGCACGGTCGGCTCGGTCGGTGGCTGCGGCCGGTGGACCACGAGGCGGGTGGTTTCCGCGGCGTCCGCCGGCCGTCGATGGGTGGGCAGCGCCTCGGTGGGGTCGTTCGGCTGGGTCACGGCGGCCCGTCCTCCGTCGTCGTGGTCGGCATCGAGGTGTCCGGGCTCAGCCCGGCGTGCAGTACGGATGCAGCGTCACGTGGACCGGCGAACCCTCGGCCGAGGTGTTGCCGGCCTCGTCCACGGCGACGACCCGGACCGGGATCCGGGTGGTCTCCGCCGGCCGGGGCAGGTCGCCCAGGACGCCCCGGAACACCCCGCGCGCACCCGACGCCATGGGCACCTCGGTCGTACGACCATCCAACGTGTACCGGAGGCTGACCCTCAGCTCCCCCGCGGCCGTACGGTCGTCGGAGACGACAGCGGACACCGTGCTGGACGTGGGTCCGTACGGGCAGCCCCGGGGGTCGAGTTCGCTCGGGCTGGCCGCCACCCGCCCGACGGAGGGCGCGACGGTGTCCACCGGCGCGGCGCTGGCGCTGGTCGACGTGGTCGGTGCGGCGGGGCCGGGGGCGGAGGTCGCCGGGGCGCCGGTGTCGTCCGGCGCCGCCGTCGTCGCGGTCGGGGGAGGGGCAGTGGCCGTCGGGTCCGGCGTCGGCGTCGCCCCGACCGTCGGGGTGGCCGGCGCGGTGGCCGGGACGGACGGCGCGCCGGTGGGGGCCGCCGGCACGTCGGGTGGTGGGGTCGCGGCGGCGGGCAACGGCTCCTCGCGGCCGGCGTAGCTGAGCCCGGCGCCACCCAGCAGGAGCGCCGCCGCCAGCCCGCCGCCGACCAGCGCCGCGCGGGCCCGGCCGGATCGTAGCCACGTCCACCGGCCCGACTCCTCGCCGAACGCGGTGCTGGCCAGGCTGGTGGCCCCGCCCGTGCCGTCCGGGAACGGCAGGAGGGCGGCGAGCAGGGCCGCCCTCCGGGCCAGTTCGCGCAGGCCGCGCTCCTCCCACCGCCGCCCGTACGCCTCGGCCGCCACCTGCTCCAACACGGCCAGGAAGACCTGGGCGGGTTGCGGTCGCTCGGCCGGTTGCTTCGCCATGCCGTGCCGCAGCAGGTCGTGCACCGGAACGGGAGCCGGGTCGGTGGGGATCGGCGCGCGGGCGTGCTGCTGGCGCAGGGTCGGCACGTCCCGCCCGTCGAAGGGGGGCCGGCCGGTGAGGCACTCATAGAAGGTGGCGGTGGCCGCGTAGATGTCGCAGGCCGGGCTGGCCGGCGCGCCCGTCCACTGCTCGGGCGCCATGTAGCGGGGAGTGCCGGTGACGCTGATCCCCGAACTCCCGCCCACCGGCATGGCGATGCCGAAGTCGGCCAGCTTGCTGGTGCCCTCGGCGGTGACCAGCACGTTCTCCGGCTTGTAGTCGCGGTGCACGACGCCCCTGGCGTGCGCCGCCCCGAGCCCGGCCAGCGAGCCCTTGAGGACGCAGAGCGCCGACTCCGGCGTCGTCGGTCCGTGCGTGCGCAGCATCTGCCGCAGCGACACCCCGTTGACCAGCTCCATGACGATCGCCGCACCGCTGGGCGACTCGACGTACTCGTAGAGGCGGGAGACGTGCGGGTCGTCGATCTCGGCCAGCAGCCGCGCTTCCTCGCGGAACCCGGCACGGAACGTCGGATCGTCGCCGATCCCGCCGGTGAGGTACTTGATCGCGACCGGTGTGCCGGTCGCGTCGTGCACGGCGAGGTCCACCCGGCCGGACGCGCCGGCGCCGAGCTGCCGCACCGGACGGTAGCCGGAGACCTGCCAGCCGCTCACGCGTACACCTCCCCCGCGCCGGGGGCGGTGGGGCCGCCCCCGGTCGCCATTGTGGTCGCGGGAGCCGGCGCGGCCATCGGCGCAACGGCTGCTTCCGGCCCCCGGACGTCCGGGGCGTCCCGGCGGGCGGCGACATGGTCGGTTACGGACACACGCCACTGGTAGCACCCGACGGCAAGCACCCCGCGCCCGCGCCCCGTCGACTGCACTAAGGTGCAGGTCGTGGGCAGCGAGGCGACTCCCGAGGCAACGACCCGTCGTCCGATGACGACCCGCCGGTGGCTCACTGTCCTGTTGCTGACGATGACCGCCATCGTCCTGCTCGGCGGCGGGGCCGGCGCCGCCGCGCTGCGGCACACCGCCGGGGTCTCCAACCATCTCGCCGACCGGGTCGCCCCGGCCCGTACGGCCGTCGGCCAGCTCGACAGCGGCCTGCTCGTCCAGGCGGCGGCCGTACGCGGCCACGTCGTCACCGCCGACCCGCGTTTCGTCGACTCGTACCGGCAGGGCGTCGAGGACGAACGCGCCACCATGTCGCGGCTGCGCGTCCTGCTCGCCGACGAGCCGGAGGCGCTGGGTGACCTGGAGCGGGCGCGGCGGCTGGCCGACCGCTGGCGCACGGAGTTCGCCGAACGCCTGATCGCCTCCCGGCAGGCCGGCGCGACGCCGCAGGAGCTGGCGCCGCTGGTGACCGGGGACGCGCAGACCTTCGCGGCGGTGCGCGCCGAGCTGACCGGGCTGGTCGGTCGCCTGGACGGGATCCGCGACGCCGGCCGGGGCGACCTCGACGCCGCCCGGGCGCTGCGGGACCTGACCTTCGTGGCGATCCTCGCGGCCCTGCTGGTGTGCGGGATCGTCGGCTCCGTGCTGGTGCGTACGCGGGTGCTGCGGCCCCTGGACCGGCTGGGCGCCTCGGTGCGTCAGGTGGCCGGCGGCGACTTCCGGCACCGGCTGCGGCCCGACGGTCCGGCCGACATCGCCCGGCTGACCAGCGACGTGGAGACGATGCGCCGCGCGGTCGTGGAGGCGTGGGAACGCAGCCAGCACGACCGCAACGCCCTGGAACAGCAGGCGGACGAGCTGCGCCGCTCCAACGAGGACCTGGAGCAGTTCGCGTACGTCGCCTCGCACGACCTTCAGGAGCCGCTGCGCAAGGTGGCGTCGTTCTGCCAGATGCTGGAGCGCCGCTACGCCGACCAGCTCGACGACCGGGCCCGGCAGTACATCGGCTTCGCCGTCGACGGGGCGAGCCGCATGCAGGAGCTGATCAACGATCTGCTCACCTTCTCCCGGATCGGCCGGGTCTACGGCGACGAGCGGGAGGTGGACCTGGCCGAGGTGTTCGCGCAGGCCGAGGCGAACCTGTCGCGGGCCGTGGAGGAGTCGGGCGCGACGATCGACCGCGATCCGCTGCCCACCGTACGGGGCGAGCCGACCCTGCTGACCATGCTGTGGCAGAACCTGCTGGGCAACGCGGTCAAGTTCCGCAGCCCGGACCGGGCGCCGCGCATCCGGGTGACCGTGACGGACACCGCGCAGGGCTGGTCCTTCGCCGTCGAGGACAACGGCATCGGCATCGACCCCCGGTACGCGGAGAAGATCTTCGTCATCTTCCAGCGGCTGCACCCCCGGGGCGCGTACCCGGGCACCGGCATCGGGCTGGCGGTCTGCAAGAAGGTCGTCGAGTACCACGGCGGGACGTTGAGCCTGGACGAGGCGTACCGCGACGGGACCCGCTTCGTGTTCACGCTGCCGCGGGTGCCGGCGGCGGTCGTACCCGGGCAGCCGGGCCAGCCGGCCGAGGAGTCGGCGGCCGGGGTCTGAGCCCGCCCCGGCGCGCCGGGCACCGGCCCCGCGATCAGCTCGCCGACCGACCGCCGCCGGCGGCGCGGGTGGCGGCCAGCGCGATCCCGCACGCCGCGACGGCGCTCAGCGGGGCGATCAGGAAGCCGACGGTCACCTCCCCCGCCGCGTCCAGTACCGCGCCGGCCACCGCCGCGCCGCCCGCGCTGCCCACCGAGAACGCCGTCGCCGCCCACGCGAACGCCTCGGCCACCGTGCCGGTGGGAGCCACGTCGTCGATCGCGACGAAGGCGATGGTCAGCAGCGCCGGCAGCGCGAGCCCGCTGACCGCCATCAGGCCCAGCATCGCGGCCGGGGCCGGGGTGAGCAGCAACGGCAGGTAGCCGACGGCGAAGACGCCGACCGCGCGGGGCAGCGTGGCATGCCGGCGCAGCCCGCCGAAGCGTACGTAGAGCAGGCCGCCGACCAGCGCCCCGGTGGCCTGCGCGGCGAGCAACCAGCCCGCCCAGGACCGGGCTCCGGCCGCCTCGGCGTATCCGGTCGCGGCGACGGTCACGCTGCCCACCGCCGCGCCGACCAGCAGCAGCGCGCCGAGGACCAGGCGGAGCCGGCCGGCACGCAGCGGCCCGGCCCAGTGGCGTACGGCCGGCTCGCCCCGCCAGCGACGCACCGCGTCGGTCGTGGCGAACCACGCGGTACCGACGGCCTGCAGGAGCGCGGCGGCGGCCAGACCGCCGGGCGGGCCGGCCAGGCCCACGGCGGCGAGCGTGACCACCGGGCCGAGGATGAAGATCAGCTCCTGGACGGCGATGTCCAGGGTGTACGCGGTCTGCACGCGGTGCGCGGGGAGCAGGTCGCGCCAGAGCACCCGCAGGCACGACTCGAACGGCGGCGCGCCCGCCCCGGCCAGGGCGGCGGCGCACACCGTCACCGGCAGGTTCACGTGCGCGGCGGTGAGGGCGAAGCCGATCGTCGACGCCGTCACGGACAGCCAGAGCACCGGCGGCTGCCGCCAGCGCTGCGCCATCCGGGCGAGCATCGGCTGGCCCACGGCGGTGCCGGCGGTGAACGCGCCGACGAGCAGGCCCGCGACGGTCAGCGTCATCGTCTCGCGGGCGAACACCAGCAGGGCCAGCGGGGCCGCGCCGAGCGGGATCCGGCCGAGCAGGCTGGCCGCCAGGACCCGGGCGGCCCGTGGCGCCCGGAGCACCGCGACGGCGGAGGTGTCGGTGGGGTCGGCGGCGGGTGGCCGGTCGGCGGGCGGTACGACGCCGGTGTGGTCGGGTGTGGGCATGGCGGAACGCTCCCGGAGGTGTGGCGGAGGTGAACGGCGGGCGGCGTGGCACCGGGCCGGTCAGGGAGCGAAGTCGGAGCGGTCGTGGTCGTTGCCGTACAGCGGCAGGTCGGGGGTGATCCAGCGGCCGTAGGCGACGGCGACGGCCTCGATCGGAATCACGTGGACAGTCTAGGTCCGAGCCAGCGGCACCGGATTGGACCTCGCCGCGGCGGCACCCGTGCTCCCTACGATGACGACCCACGCACCACCACGTGCCAGGAGGACGTCATGCGGGAGCGCTTCGCCGAGCTGTCCACGCCGCTGATCGCCGACGCCTGCGTACGCCTCGGCGTGCCCCCGCGCGCGGCGCCGGCCGGGATCCGGGCGGTCGTGCCCGGTCACCGTCTCGTGGGCCGGGTGCTGCCGGTGCGCCACCACGGCAGCGTGGACGTGTTCCTAGAGGCGTACGGCGGCGCCGCCGCCGGTGACGTGCTCGTCATCGACAACGGCGGGCGGACCGACGAGGCGTGCGTCGGGGACCTGGCGGTGCTGGAGGGCGCCGCGGCCGGCGTCGCCGGGCTCGTCGTCTGGGGCCTGCACCGCGACACCCCGGAGCTGGTGGAGATCGGCCTGCCGGTCTTCAGCTACGGCAGCCTGCCGGCGGGGCCGGCCCGGCTCGATCCGAGGGAGCCGGAGACGCTCACCAGTGCCCGGGTCGGGCCGCACCTGGTGACCGCCGACGACCTCGTGGTCGCCGACGACGACGGGGTGCTGTTCCTGCCCGCCGCGCGGGCTGCGGAGCTGTTCGCGGCGGCGGAGCGCATCGGCACCGTCGAACGGCTCCAGGCGCGGCGCATCCGCGCCGGGGAGACGCTGCGGGAGCAGACCGCCTTCGCCGACTACCTGGTTTGCCGCGCCGCCGAGCCCGGGCTCACCTTCCGGCAGCACCTGCGCCGCGTCGGCGGGGCGATCGAGGAGTGACCGGGGCGGACGGGACGGACGCGCCGTCGGCGGGCGCGTGAGGGTGGTCATAGCGGCTGGACGGCCCAGCGTGGCGGGCTGCTAGCCTCGTCGGCAGGTCATGAGCGCCAGCGTCAAGCCCCGGCTCGCTGGCCGGCAACCCTCGTCCGCGCAGGGGTGCCCCGGGTGAAGACCAGGCATCGGAGCGGCTCCGGTGCAAGCGCGGCCTGGTTCCCAGGTCGACACCGACCGAGGAGAGCCATGTCCCTGCGCACCTTCCCCCCACCGGCGGTTCCCGCCGTGGCACCGGCGTCGCCGGCGCTGACGCGGCGCCGCCACATCGACATGATGCGGGTCTGCGCCACCTCCTGTCGCCCCGGCGACGCGCGCTAGGCGCGCCACCCCCTCTTCCCTGAACCATCCCAGCGGTACGCCCATCGGGCGCACCGTCGGCGACGCACGCCCGTGCCCGTCGCCGGAGACACCTCATCGGAGACACCTGTGCGCATCCTCTCGTCCCTCACCCGGGCCGCCGCCCTCGGCGTGGCCGCCGTCCTCGTCGCCACCGCCCTGACCGGCTGCGGCGACGAAGCGGCCGACGCGGCCGACAACCCGTACGGCCTGCTCCAGCCGGGCGTGCTGCGCGCCGGCACGCTCACCGACGCCCCGCCGAACGTCTACCTCAAGGACGGAAAGTTCACCGGCTTCGACAACGACCTGCTCGTCGCGGTCGCGGAAAAGGTCGGCCTGAAGGTGGAGTTCGTCGGCACCGACTTCTCCGCCCTGCTGTCGCAGGTCAACAACCGCAAGTTCGACGTCGGCAGCTCCTCGATCACGATCACCGAGGCGCGCAAGAAGACCGTCGACTTCGGCAACGGCTACGACTTCGGCCACTTCGGACTCGACGTGCCGGCCGGCTCGTCGATCACCGGCTTCGACCAACTCGCCGGCAAGCGGGTCGTGGTCGTGCAGGGCACCGTCCAGGACGACTACGCCACCGGCGAGGGACTCGACCCGGTCCGGGTGCCCGACTACAACGGCGCGATCAACCAGCTCAAGGCCGGAACGGCCGACGCCTGGATCGCCCCGGCCGAGATCGGCGACAAGTCGGCCGCCGACAGCGCCGGCAAGATCACGGTTGCGGCCAAGCTGCTCAGCCCGGCCCCGACGGCGTACGCGGTCGCCAAGGGCAACGACAAGCTGCGCGAGGCGCTGAACAAGGGGCTCGACGAGGTGATCGCCGACGGCACGTGGAGCCGCCTGCAGGCCCAGTACTACCCGGGCCGCCCCATCCCGGCCGACTTCACGCCGGGCAGCGGCACGGTTCCGGTGCCGTCGGCGTCGGCCACCTCCTGAGACGTAGCGACGACGAGCAAGCGGGGCGGTGGGAGAGACGATGGATCCGTTGAGCACCCTGTGGGAGACCTTCTTCGACGCAGACTCCATGCGCGAGGCGCTGCCCGAGATGCTGACGGTGGGGCTGCCCAACACGCTGATCCTGGCGATCTCCGCCGCCCTGCTCGGCTCGGTGCTCGGCATGGCGCTGGCCGTCGCGGGCATCTCGCGTACGCGATGGTTGCGGTGGCCGGCGCGGGTCTACACCGACGTGTTCCGCGGCCTGCCGGCGGCGGCGACGATCCTGCTCATCGGGGTCGGCCTGGCGCCGCT
Source organism: Micromonospora sp. SD12 (assembly GCF_052068495.1). Taxonomy (NCBI): domain Bacteria; kingdom Bacillati; phylum Actinomycetota; class Actinomycetes; order Micromonosporales; family Micromonosporaceae; genus Micromonospora; species Micromonospora sp. SD12. Next base: position 100,887 of record NZ_JBQHDF010000014.1, read on the forward strand.
GGGGATGCAGGTGTGGGGGCCCAACCCGTATCCCCTGGGCATCCTGGCCCTGTCGCTGATCGCGGCGGCCTACATCGGCGAGATCTTCCGCTCCGGCATCCAGTCGGTGGAGGCCGCGCAGTTGGAGGGCGCCAGGGCGCTGGGCCTGTCCTGGGGCGAGGCGATGCGCCTGGTGATCGTCCCGCAGGGGATCCGGCGGGTGCTGCCGGCCTGGGTGAACCAGCTCATCGCGCTGATCAAGGACTCCAGCCTGGTCTACTTCCTCGGCCTGCTGGCCAGCCAGCGTGAGCTGTTCCGCATCGGGCAGGACTACGCGGCCAACACCGGCAACCAGTCGGCGCTGCTGCTGGCCGGGCTGTTCTACCTGACGCTGACGGTCCCGCTGACGCACGCCGTCAACTGGATCGACCGGCGGCTGCGGCACGGCCGGCAGGCCACTCCCGGTGACGCCGACGACGACCTCGACCTGGCGCTGCCGGGCGCGGCGGGAGGGAACCAGCGATGAGCATCGACACGACGACCTCGGTGAGCCTGAGCGTCCGCGACGTGCACCTTGCCTTCGGGGCGAACCGGGTGCTGCGCGGGGTGGACCTGGACGTGGCGCGCGGAGCGACGGCCTGCGTGATCGGCCCGTCCGGGTCGGGCAAGTCCACCCTGCTGCGTACGATCAACCGGCTCATCGAGCCCGACCGCGGCGACGTGCTGCTCGACGGGCGCAGCGTGCGCGGCGACGACCCCGACGCCCTGCGGCAGCGGGTGGGCATGGTCTTCCAGCAGTTCAACCTCTTCCCGCACATGAGCGTGCTGCGCAACGTCACCCTCGCGCTGCGCCGCATCCGCAAGCTCGACGCGGACGAGGCGGCGGCGCTCGCCCGCGACCACCTGGAGCTGGTGGGGCTGGCGGCCAAGGCCGACGCCCGCCCGGCGCACCTGTCCGGCGGGCAGCAGCAGCGGGTCGCGATCGCCCGCGCGCTGGCGTTGCGCCCGCAGGTGATGCTCTTCGACGAGGCGACCTCCGCCCTGGACCCGGAGCTGGTCAAGGGCGTGCTGGGGCTGATGGCCGAGTTGTCCGCCGGTGGCATGACGATGGTGGTGGTGACCCACGAGATGGGCTTCGCCCGCGAGGTCGCCGACACGGTGGCGTTCATGGATCGCGGCGTGGTGCTGGAGGCCGGCGAGCCGGCCGCGATCTTCGAGCGGGCCGAGCACCCCCGGCTGCGCCGCTTCCTCTCCCAGGTGCTCTGACGGTCGGCTACCCTGCCGCGCTGCGTGACCCGCCCGCGACCCACCAGCCGCCCGCGGCGGGCCGGGCGGAGTAACTGCACGTGGAGATCGAGAGTCGGCGCGAACTGGCGCCCCGTCCGGGGAAGCTGGTCCGACCTCGGTCGGCCTCTGGCGCACTGCCACGCCTTGGCAATATCCTCCACTGCACACGCGAAGCCTGGAGTTCCTTTTCAGGGGCCGCCCCCGCCCCCACCTCCGGCCGCAGAGGAGAGACGCCATGCACGTCGAGGATTCCGCACTGGACCGCCGGACCCTGCTGCGCGCCGGCCTCGGCGCCGCCACGGTCGCGGTCGTCGGCAGCCAGCTCGCCCTCCCGGGCACCGCCCACGCGGACCCCGGCTCCGACCTGGACTGGATCTACAGCTGCGACGAGTGGGGCGCGCGCCCGCCGGCGGACCCGCTGTCGGTCAGCGCCATCCCCACCAACAAGATCATCGTGCACCACATGGCGTTCCCCAACGTCACCGACTACTCCGAGGCGCAGGCGGTCAAGCTGGCCCGCGACTGCCAGAACCTGCACATGGACGGCAACGGCTGGTCCGACACCGGCCAGCACTTCACCATCAGCCGCGGCGGCTACGTCATGGAGGGGCGCCGGGGCAGCCTGGAGCGGCTGCGGGCCGGCGACCGGCAGATGATCTCGGCGCACTGCCCGGGCGAGAACGGCCGCGCCATCGGCATCGAGAACGAGGGCACGTACGTCACCGAGACGCCGCCGGAGGCGCTGCTGGACTCGCTGGTCGCGCTCTGCGCGACCATCTGCCGGCGGTACGGGCTGCACGCCCACGACATCTTCGGCCACTGGGACTTCCGTACCACGCTCTGCCCCGGGGCCGCGTTCTACCGGCAGTTCCCCACCCTGCGCCGCCGGGTCTTCGAGGAACTCGGCACCGACCTCGGCGACGTGCCGGCCCGCCGCTGGCCGGACCTGTGGCGCTTCGTCGGCTCCCCCTCCGTACGGGTGGTGCAGTACCTGCTCGCCCACCGGGGCTACGCCGTACCGGTCAACAGCGTCTTCGACGCCGCCACCGTCGCCGCCGTGCAGGACTGGCAGTACCGCAACGGCATCGGAGTCGACGTCGACGCCACCCTCACCGCGCCCACCTGGGAGACCCTGGTGCCGGAGCTGGGCAGGGACGCCACCGGCCTGCCGGTCACCGCCGTGCAGTTCCTGCTGAACTTCCGGGGCCACACCGAGGTCACCACCACCGGCGAGTACGACCACCCGACCAAGATGGCCGTCAAGGACCTCCAGCGCGTCCACGGCCTGCCGGCCCACGGCAAGCTGGACCTCGACACCTGGTGCGCGCTCGTCGGCGGCGTCGTACGCCGGTCGTTCCGCCACTGACCACCGCCGCCGGCCCGTGGGGGCGAACCCGCACGGGCCGGCGGAACGCGGGCGGTGGTCGATCGGCGTACGGACCGACCTGCCCGTCCGGTACGCCGAGGGCGCCCTCACCGTCGACGTCGCGGTGGCGCCCCGGGAGTCCCGGCGGGTGGACCTGCTCGTCGAGCCGGTCTTCGACGGGCAGCGCCTCGCCGCGCCGCCGCCGAGCCGGGCGACGCCGCCGCGCGCGCCCGGGCACCCTGGCCCGCGAGCTCGCGCGGCTGGGCAGCAGCAACTTCAAGGACTCGGACACCGCCATCGTCGACGAGCACGGCGAGGTGGTGCCGAACCCGCTCGCCACCAGCGAGTTGCAGGCGTACTGGTACGCCGCGCTGCGGCACGCCGGGGTGGCCTTCGCCGCGACCGGGCACCCCACGTACGGCGCCGGGCTGGTACGCCGGGCCGCCGCCTGCCGGAGGTGCTCAGCGGCCTGCCCCGCGACGACGCCCACCCGCACCCCGGCGTCTATCCGGACTCCTGCTCCCCGCAGGCCTGGTCTGCCAGCGCGGTGGTGGCGCTGATCCAGGCCCTGCTGGCGCTGCGCCCGGCCGCGCCGCTGCGCACGATCTTCGTTGATCCGCACCTGCCGGAGTGGCTGCCGGACCTCGTGCTGGAGGGCGTGCGGGTCGGCGGTCGCACCGTGGACCTGACCGTACGACGCGGACGCGGCGGGCGTACGTCGCTGCGCGCCCGTGGCGACCGCATCGCGGTGGTCCGCCGGCCCACCCTCCAGGCGTGGACGACCCGCCGCCGGGCCTGACCGGGCGGTCCCGCCGGTGACGGACGAGCCGCACCGGCACCGCACGCTCGCGGGACGGTCGGCCCGACCGACAGGGCTAGGATCCTGTGGTGGCCGATCAGAGGCTCATCGGGGACGACGAACGGTTGCGCCGCATCGAGGCCGTGACCGACGCGACGCTGTCCCGCCTCGACGCTGCCGACCTCTTCGACGAGCTGCTCGACCGGGTCCGGGACCTGCTCGACGTCGACACGGCGGCCATCCTCCTGCTGGACACGCACGCCCAGCAGCTCGTGGCCACCGCGGCCAAGGGGCTGGAGGAGGAGGTCCGGCAGGGCTTCCGCGTCTCCGTGGGCCGCGGGTTCGCCGGCCGCATCGCCCTGACCCGACGGCCGGTGATCGTCGAGGACGTCGTCCCCGGCAGCGTGGTCAACCCGGTCCTGGTGGCGATGGGGCTGCGGTCGCTGCTCGGCGTGCCGATGTTCGCCCGGGGCGAGCTGATCGGGGTCCTGCACGTCGGCACGCTGCACCGACGCCACTTCACCGACGACGACGTACGCCTGCTGGAGCTGGTCGCCGACCGGGCCAGCCTGGCCAGCCTCGCCCGGTCGCACAACCTCGACCACAGCGCCGCCCTCGCCCTGCAACGCAGCCTGCTGCCCACCCAGCTGCCCGGCGTGCCGGGCCTCGACCTGGCCGCCCGCTACGTGCCCGGGCACGTCGCCGGGATCGGCGGCGACTGGTACGACGTGTTCGTCCTGCCGTCGGGCTGGCTGGGCCTGGTCATCGGCGACGTGTCGGGCCACGGCCTTCAGTCGGCCGTGGTGATGGGGCGCATCCGCAGCGCGCTGCGCGCCTACGCGCTGGTCTGCGACGACCCGGCGGAGGCGTTGACGCTCCTCGACCGCAAGGTCGGCCACTTCGAGGCGGGCAACCTGACCACGGCGCTGTACGCCATGATCTCCCCCGACCGCACCCGCATCCGGCTTTCCGCCGCCGGGCACCTGCGTCCCGTCCTCGCCGCGCCGGGGCGGTCGGGCGAGCCCGTCGCGGTCCACGCCGACCCCCCGCTCGGCACGGGTCGCCGGCCGCCGGCCCGGCAGCGCACGGAGGTGCGGTTCCCGCCGGGAGCGGTGTTCGTCTGCTTCACCGACGGCCTCGTCGAACGCCGCCACGAGGTCATCGACGTCGGCCTCGGGCGGCTCGCCGAGGTGGTCCGGCCGGCGCCGGCCGAGCAGGTCTGCGCCACGGTGATGGGCGCGCTGGCCGCCGAGCAGCCGACCGACGACATCGCCATGCTGGTCGTCCACCGCCTGATGACGTCGCCCTGATCCGCGCGCCGTCCGGGTCGTCGACGTCGACCGCGCCTCCGCCGGTCCGTTTGGCGGGGGGCGATCGCGGAAAGAGTGGCGGGCATGAAGTGGGCAAGCCGAGCCGTACCCGCCGCCGTCGCCGCCGTCGCGGCCCTCGCCGCGCGTGACCTGATCCAGCGCGACCACGCGTTGCTGCGTACCTTCCCGGTCCTCGGCCGGGCCCGGTACCTGCTGGAGTCCATCGGGCCGGAGCTACGCCAGTACATCGTCGCGGGCAACAACGAGGAGCGGCCGTTCACCCGCGACCAGCGCCGCTGGGTGTACGCGTCGGCGAAGCAGCAGAACAACTACTTCGGCTTCGGCACCGACAACGACATCGAGTTCACCCCCGGATACCCGATCATCAAGCACCGCACCTTCGGTCGGGCCGTCCCGCCGTCGACGCCCGGCGCCGGGCACGACGTGCGGCTGCCGTGCGCCAAGGTGCTGGGCGCCGCCCGGGGCCGCGCCCACGCGTTCCGGCCCGAGTCGGTGGTGAACATCTCCGGAATGAGCTTCGGGTCGTTGTCCGGCAACGCCGTGGAGGCGCTCAACCGGGGCGCGGCCCTGGCCGGCTGTCTCCAGAACACCGGTGAGGGCGGGCTGTCGCCGTACCACCGCAAGGGTGGTGACCTGGTCTTCCAGATCGGCACCGCGTACTTCGGCTGCCGCGACGAACGCGGCCGGTTCAGCCTCGACCGGCTCAGGGACCTGGTCGCCGGCGCGCCGGTACGGGCGCTGGAGATCAAGCTCAGCCAGGGCGCGAAGCCCAGCCTCGGCGGGCTGCTGCCGGCGGCCAAGGTCTCCGCCGAGATCGCCGCGACCCGGGGCATCCCGCAGGGGCGCGACTGCGTCAGCCCGTCCCGGCACGCCGAGTTCTCCGACTGCGACAGCCTGCTCGACTGGGTGGAGCTGCTCGCCGCCGAGACCGGCCTGCCGGTCGGCATCAAGTCCGCGGTGGGTGACCTCGGCTTCTGGGAGGAGCTGACCACCCTGATGCGTGACACCGGCCGTGGCGTCGACTTCGTCACCGTCGACGGCGGCGAGGGCGGCACCGGCGCCGCGCCGCTGATCTTCACGGACTCCGTGTCACTGCCGTTCCAGCAGGGCTTCGCCCGGGTCTACAAGGTCTTCGCCGAGCGCGACCTGCACGAGCAGGTGGTCTTCGTCGGCGCCGGCAAGCTCGGTCTGCCCGACAACGCGGTGGTCGCGTTCGCGCTCGGCTGCGACATGGTCAACGTCGGCCGGGAGGCGATGCTGGCGATCGGCTGCATCCAGGCCCAGAAGTGCCACACCGACACCTGCCCCACCGGCGTCGCCACCCAGAACCCGTGGCTCGTCCGAGGTGTGGACCCGGGCTCCAAGTCGGTGCGCGCCGCCAACTACATCCGCACGCTGCGCCGGGACCTGGTCAAGGTCGCCGAGGCGTGCGGCGTCGAGCACCCGGGCCTCATCGACACCGACGCCATCGAGGTCCTCGACGGCCGGACCGCCTCGCACCCCCTGCACGAGGTGTACGGCTACCGCCCCGAGTGGGGCCTGCCGTCCGCCGCCGACCGGGCGGAGATCGTGCGGTTGATGACGGCGGAGGCCCCGCAGGGTGGCACCGCCCCGCCCTCGGCGACCGCGATGTCCTGACCTGCCGTCCGGCGCCGGGCCGTGGGGCGGCCCGGCGGCCTCCCACATGCTCCGGTGCGCACCATATTGGCGTGCACCGCAGGCCGCGCCCCGCCTATGGTGACGCGGTGTTGATCAGACGTGAGACCCCCGCCGACGTCGACGCGATCCGGGCGGTGCACCTGGCCGCCTTCGCCGATGCTGGGAAGCCGGACGCCGTACCCGTCGAGGCGGGGTTGGTGGACGCCCTGCGGGCCGACGACGGGTGGCTGCCGGCCCTCTCCCTCGTCGCGGCCGACGACGCCGGGCAGGTGGTCGGGCACGTCGTGTGCACCCGGGGCATGGTCGCCGGCGAGCCGGTCGCGCTGGGATTGGGCCCGCTCGGCGTGCTGCCGGCCTGGCAGCGGCGCGGCGTCGGCTCCGCGCTGATGCACGCGGTGCTCGGCGCGGCCGACGCGCTCGGGGAGGCCCTGGTGGTGCTGCTCGGGCATCCCGACTACTACCCGCGCTTCGGGTTCCGCCCGGCGGTCGACCTCGGCGTCACCCCGCCGCAGCAGTGGGGGCCGCGCTACTTCATGGCCCGCCCGCTGAGCGCCTGGCGGCCGTCGATCCAGGGCGGGTTCGCCTACGCCCGCCCCTTCGACGAGCTGTAGGCGGCGACGCGTTCGGGCAGGTCAGTACCGCTGCCGTCGGGTTCCATGCGAACATGTGTTCGTGTCGCGCGAGGCCAGCATCCTGCACGCCGACCTGGACGCGTTCTACGCGTCGGTCGAGCAGCGGGACGATCCGCGCCTGCGCGGGCGGCCGGTCATCGTCGGCGGCGGCGTCGTCCTCGCGTGCAGCTACGAGGCGAAGGCCCGCGGCGTCCGCAGCGCCATGGGCGGCCGGCAGGCCCGGCGGCTCTGCCCCGAGGCGATCGTCGTGCCGCCGAGGATGGCCGCCTACACGGCGGCGAGCCGCGCGGTGTTCGAGATCTTCCGGCACACCACCCCGATCGTCGAGGGGCTCTCCATCGACGAGGCGTTCCTCGACGTGGGCGGCCTGCGCCGGCTGGTCGGCCCGCCCGCCGACATCGCGGCCCGCCTGCGCCGGGACGTACGTGAGGGGGTCGGCCTGCCGATCACCGTGGGGGTGGCCCGCACGAAGTTCCTCGCCAAGGTCGCCAGCGGGGTCGCCAAGCCCGACGGCCTGCTGGTCGTCCCGCCCGACGGGGAGGTGGCGTTCCTGCACCCGCTGCCGGTGGAGCGGCTGTGGGGCGTCGGGCCGGTGACCGCCACGAAGCTGCGCGAGCGACGCATCCGTACGGTCGGACAGGTCGCCCGCCTCGGCGAGGCGACGCTGGTCTCGCTGCTCGGCGCGGGCGTCGGCCGGCATCTGCACGCCCTCGCGCACAACCGCGACCCACGGCCGGTGCAGGTCGGCCGCCGGCGCTCCTCGATGGGCGCGCAGCACGCCCTCGGCGCGGTCCCGCACTCCCCCGCCGAGCTGGAGGCGATCCTCGCCGGCCTGGTCGACCGGGTGACCCGGCGGATGCGGGCGGCGTCGCGGGCCGGCCGGACGGTGACGTTGCGCCTGCGCTTCGGCGACTACACCCGCGCGACGCGCTCCCGCACGGTGGCCAAGGCGACCGCCGACACGGTCCCGCTGCTCGGCGCGGCGCGCACGCTGCTGCGGGCCGCGCTGCCCGAGATCGAGCGGCGGGGCGTGACCCTGCTCGGCGTGTCTGTCGCGAACCTGGACGACTCCCCCGTCCAGCCGCCGCTGCCGTTCGAGCGCGACCCGGGTGCGGACCTGGACGCGGCCGTGGACGCGGTGCGCGACCGGTTCGGGTCGGGGGCGCTCACCCGGGCGGTGCTGCTCGGCCGTAACCCCGGCCTGGAGATGCCGCTGCTGCCGGACTGAGCGGGCGGGGCGTCCACCGGCGTCGGCTTCGTCGCGGCGTCCGCCACGGTGCTCGGTCCGGCGCGGGTGTTCAGTGCATGTCAGGCCGGTCGGGGTGCGCGTCGTACACGTCCGGCACGCCGTCCCGGTCGCGGTCGACGGCCTCCGCCTCGCGCACCTGCCGGTACAGCCGGCTACGGGCGCGCAGGATCACGGCGGCCAACAGGGCCGAGAGCAGGGAGCCGGTGAGCACGGCGACCTTGACGTGGTCGTCGCGCTCGCTGCCCAGACCGAAGGCCAACTCGCCGACGAGCAGGGAGACGGTGAAGCCGATGCCGCCGAGCAGCGCCAGACCAAGCACGTCGAGCCAGTTGAGGCCCTCGTCGGGGGTGGCGCGGGTGAACCGGGACACCAGCCAGGTGGCGCCCATGATGCCGACGGGTTTGCCGAGGACCAGGCCGACGACGATGCCGATCGCCACCCGATCGGTGAGCGCGCCGGCCAGGCCGGTCAGGCCACCCACCGCGACCCCCGCGGAGAAGAACGCGAAGATCGGCACCGCGACGCCGGCGGAGATCGGCCGGAACCGACGCTCGAAGTGCTCGGCCAGGCCCGGCCCGGCGCCCGGTCCCCCGGCCGCGTAGCTGCCGACGGCCGGAACGGTGAAGGCCAGCAGAACCCCCGCCACGGTCGCGTGCACTCCGGACTCGTGCACCAGCACCCAGGTCAGGGTCGCGAGTGGGAGCAGCAGCCACCAGGACCGGATCCGGCGCTGCACCAGCAGGCCGAAGATCGCCAGGGGGGCCAGGGCACCCAGCAGCGGCACGACCGACAGGCCGGTGGTGTAGAAGACGGCGATGATCACGATCGCGATCAGGTCGTCGACGACCGCGAGGGTGAGCAGGAAGGTCCGCAGCGCCGGAGGCAGGGACCGACCGACCACGGCGAGCACCGCCAGGGCGAAGGCGATGTCGGTCGCCGTCGGGATCGCCCAGCCCTTCGGCGCGTCGCCACCGGCGATCAGGTGGTAGAGCAGGGCCGGCACCAGCACTCCGCCGCAGGCCGCCGCCACCGGCACCGAAGCGCGCCGCGGATCCCGCAGGTCGCCCGCGACGAACTCACGTTTGAGTTCGAGCCCGGCGACGAAGAAGAAGACGGCCAGCAGGCCGTCGGCCGCCCACGTGGCCAGGCTGAGGTTGAGGTGCAGGAGGGCCGGACCGACACGGACGTCCCGCAGTGTCTGGTAGTGCTCGGTCCAGGGCGAGTTCGACCACGACAGTGCCAACAGCGCCCCGACGAGCAGAAGCACCCCACCCACCGTCTCCCGGCGCAGGAGGGCGGAGATTCGGCCGGTCTCCGCCCACGAACGTCGGGCGAACAGGCTGCCGCGGCGCCGGCCGGCGTCGGTCACGGGGTCTCCTCGTCGGCAGGGGACGGTTCGTCCATCGCCGACCGCACCCCCGTGCGCACCGGAACCAGCGGTCTCCGCCGTCCCGTCCGACGACGACGCCGGGTGCACTGGTACCCGGCTGTGGCTCGCCGAACCCGTCCCGCGCGCCTCATCACCGTACGCGAGCACCGGACCGGCGATCCGACCGACGGGTGCGGACGGCGAGGTCGGCGACCCGTCCCTGTTCGGACGCGGTGGCCTACCCGCGGCCACCGGGGGTAGTCATGCTGCCCGCCCGTACCGACCACGCCGGGAGGACGCCGTGGCTGAACTGGGACTGGCCCTGTTGGCGATCGTGGCCTGGCTGGTGGCCGGACTGGTCACCGCGGCCGTCTTCGTCACCCGCGGCGGGCACCGCAACCTGCTCTGGTATCTCGTCGGAGGGCTGCTCGGTCCGCTGTTCATTCCGATCGCCGCGGAGCGCGGTCGGGCCGAGCCACACCGCATCGACGTCCGGTCCCGGGCACCGGCGTCGACCGGGCCCGGCCTGCGCGTGCTGGTCGGTCTGGACGGTTCGCCCGACTCCGACCGGGCGCTGCGCGCCGTCGCCCACGCGCTGGGCGGAACCACCAGCGAGCTGGTGCTGGTCACCGTGACCGACCCGGACGTGGTCGATATCGAGGCGGACGAGGAGCACCGGCGGGCCCGGCGGATGCTGGACGAGGCCGCGCGCGTCCTGCCCGACGAACTGCCCGCCCCCAGTACGGAGGTCGTCGTCGGTCACCCGGCCGACGCTCTCCTGGCGGTCGCCGACGCGCGGGACGTGGACCTGTTGGTGATCGGGAGACGAGGGCACGGGCTCGACGAGAAGCTGCTGGGCAACGTGGCGGAGGATCTGGCACACCGAAGCTCCCGGGCGGTCCTGCTGGGCACGCTGCCCGGTCGCTGATCGCGTCGTTTCCCCGGCACCAGCCCGGCGAGCAGGGGGTGTGCAGGTCGACATCCCGCACACCCCACCGCGCGCGCCCGGTCAGCGCGCCCGCAGGACGGCGGTGCCCTTGCGGTAGTTGCGGCCGTTGCCGTCGGGGCGGTAGCCGTTCTCGACGTTGCCCGCCGAGTCCACCGAGAACCAGTGGATGCGGGTGCCCGCCGGGACGGTGAGCGTCTCCCCGCCCTCGCGGACGCCCGCCGAGCCGTAGAGCGTCGACGCGTACGTGGGGGCGGCCCGGTCGAGGGTGTAGAAGACGGCGGCCGGCTCGCTGGTGGAGAAGGTCACGTCCACCATGCCCGGCGTCGCGCTCGGCGCGACCGCGAGCGTGCTGCGCGGCCGGGTCCGGTCCTTGGCGTGGTCCCGGGCCACCCGCATCAGCTCGACCAGGCCGTTGGCGAACTCCAGCGTCTCGGCGTGCGCCTCGTCCCACTCGGGCTGGAACGAGGTGCCGACCTCGAAGTTCCAGGCGTAGATGCCGTACTTGTACCAGAGCATGTCCCCGGAGTTGCCGGCCGCCGAGTAGAGCACGTCGGAGATCGGGCCGGTGCGCGCCGGGGTGACCGCCATGTTGCGGTGCCGCTTGATGGCGGCCAGGATCCGCGCCGAGGCACCCCAGAAGGCCGACTCCTGGGCGAGCGTCGGGCGGGGCGCGGAGACGCGACCGGGCAGCGCGTACGCCCCCGGCGACCACATGAAGTAGTTGCCTGAGGAGTGCAGGTTCATCGAGAACCGGATGTTGGGGCGGGAGGCCAGCCAGTCGAGGTTGCGGTTCTCCGGCTCGGAGAGTTCGCTCGGGCCGGCGTACGTGCCGCTGGTGCAGCTCGCCGACGCCCCCGAGTAGCCGTCGAAGAGGCTGTACTCGGTGTAGTTGCGGTTGTTGTCCACGCCCCAGGAGTTGCGGGCCAGGAAGTCGGCCGCCCCGGTCGTCGGGCAGTGGTTGGTCATGTTCTTGCGCTGGGAGTTGAAGTCGTAGAAGGAGTAGTGGCCGCCGTCGGGGTTGATCGAGGGAGCGATCCAGATGTCGAGGTTGTCCAGCAGCTGCCGGGTCCGCCCGTCGTGGGCGTAGTTGCGCAGCAGCCGCTCGGCGGTCTCGACGGTCACCAGCGGCGGCACCCACTCGCGGGCGTGTTCCTGGGCGTACGCGAGCACGCCGAGCTTCGAGCCGTCCCGGTGCTTGCCGATGCGGATGGCGTACACCGGATGCGGGTCGCGCGAGACGGTCGCCGGCGCGCTCAGGCCGTCGCTGAGCGAGGTCCGCGCGGCCGGCGCGACCACTCCGGCGCCCGTGCTGCCCCGATAGGTGTACGCCCGCACGAGCGTCCCGGCCTCGGCGTTGAGCGCCGCGACGACCTGGGCGGCGGTGCTGCTCACGGCGCCGTCGCCGTCGGTGCCCAGCGTGACCCGGACGGCCGGGCCGGCGACGGTCACCGACAGCGGCACGTTCGCGGCACCCGGGTCGACGAGTTCCACGGAGACGTCGTTGCCGCCCTCGTGCCCCCAGGCGCGGGAGTCCACCGCGACGCGGCTGTCGGTGGCGGCGCCCAGCACCGCCTGGGCGTGCCGCCGGTAGCCGTTGGTCCGGTGCGGCAGTTCGACGATCTCGGCCATGCGGGGGAACTCGGCGGCCAGTTGGTGGATCCGCGCGTACAGCTCGGTCGGTGTCAGGTAGCTGGTGACGAAGTCCTTCTGGTAGCCGGGTCCCTCGGGGCCGTCGCCGGGGGTGGGCAGCCACTCCCGCACCTGCGCGACGGCCACGTCGCCGGTGGGGCTGGTGATCCGGATCCGGTCGGGGCGGCTGGTCACCGGGGCGGCGCCCCGGTGGTAGAGGTAGACCCCGGCGTCGACGAAGCGGGAGATCGTCTGCGTCCCGCCGGAGCCGATCTCGGTGCCCGGCCCGCTGTCCCGCTCGACGGTGAGGGCGTCGGCGGCGCTCTGGCCCTGCGCCCACTTCGCCTCGACGGAGAGGACCTGCTCGGTGCCGGAGGTGTAGTAGTCCGCCCGGATGATCTTGACATCGGACACGGCGGACGCGGCCAGACCGAGCGTCGCGGCGGCGAATCGACGGTTCTGCGCGACGTGCCCGGCGATGGTCGCCTCGCGTTGCGCCACCCGGGCCCGGGCGTCGGCGGGGCGGTGCAGCACCTCACCGAGCGTGAACCCGGCCCTGGTCAGCGCCGCCGCCTCGGTGGCGGTGACGACCGCGTGCGCGACGACGCCGTCCTCGGTACGGGTGACGTGGTGGTCGAGGTCGACACCGGTGGCGACGAGGGCGTCCAGTTGGGCCGTGCCGGCGAGCAGCACCTCGACGACGTTCGCCTCCTCGTCGGCACCCCGGACCAGTTCGACGGGAGCTGCGGCGTCGGGCACGACGGCCGACGCCGGGCCGACCAGCAGCACCACCGCCGTGGCGGCGGCCAGCGCGGCCGGGACGGGTAGGCGGCGGCGCCACCGGGGGGCTAGGGGATCACGCATGGGTCCGCCCTTCTGGTGTCGGCAGGGCGGCCGGAACGGGATGGCCGTGGGGGCCGCCCGGGTGCGGCTCCGCCCGTCGGTCGCGCACCACGAGCTGAGGCCATCCTCAGTGCACGCGAACTCTCATGTCAATGCCCGTCGATGTGTCGTGCGCGCCGACGGCCGACGTACGACCGGCGTTGAGTAGGAGTGCTCACGCCCCGCCCGGGGAGCACCCACATACTTACCCGAGCAACGTGGACAAGATCGCCGGGAGAAGGCAACGGGCATGACGAAGCAGCACCGACCGACGTTTCCGATCACCGCACTCGTCCTGCTTCTCTGCACCCCGGTGGCGGCCTGGTGGCTCATCGGCGACCTGACCGGCGACGAGGCCCGGCGACTCGCCGCCGAGGGCGTCGAGTTGGACTACGCGATCCGGCCGGTGAGCCTCGGCGCGACGGGAGAACGCGTCGTCGGCGTGTTGGCGTGCGTCGGCGTCGTCCTCGCGCTCGCCTGGCTGCTCCGGGCCACCGCACGCCGCAGTCTCGACCGCCGGTGGTGGTGGGTGCTGGCGCCGCTCGTCGCGGCCGGCGTCCTCCTCGGCCTCGCCTGGCGGGTGCTGACCGCTGGTGGGATCGGCGCCAACATCGGAGCGGGGCTCATGGTCATCGCGGGTGGGCCCACCCTGGCGGTCCTGCTGATCGTCGCCGCGGTCGCGGCGCTGCGGATGCGCCGCAACCGGCCGCCGCACGCCCCGCACCACTGAGAGCGACGGGCCCGTTCCGCCGCAGGTGTCGCCGTGGCGGCCTCGTGCGGGCCGGCTGTCCGGTGATCTCGGCCACCCCGCCCCCGCCTGCGAGCCGCCCGGCGCCCTGTTGCGCAGCCTGGAAGGGGTGCCGAGGTTTCGCCGGGGTGGAAACTGGAGAAGGTTGCAGATCGCACCTGCGCTCAAGGGGGATCAACTCGTGTCCGACACCACCGCCCGGTCCGACCGTCAGGCAGACCGTCCCGCCGAGGTGACCGACCCGCTGCTGTGGAAGCTCGCCCTGGACGTGGCCGACGCCCACGAGCCGGACGGGGACGGCGGTTGCCGCAACCTGCTCTGCGCGGGCCAGGCCTGGCCCTGCCCGGCCTGGAACAACGCCCAGCGCGCACTGCGCATGGCCCGGACCGACTCCGGGCAGCCGTCGCCGCACGCGGCACGGCCGACCGGCGGCCAGGGCCGCTCCGACCGTTCGGCGCCCGGATTGGCGCAGCGCACCCGGCCGAACGACCCGCGGGCCGCGTCGGCGGCATAGGCCGTGTCGTAGAAGTGGTCGTGCCGGGGCCGCGAGCCCCTGGTCACCGGCGTCGCTCGGCCCAGGTCGGTCGGGTCCGGCTACTCGCCGGTCCTCGCCACCCTGAGGTACGGCGGCCGACCAGGGCGCTCCTGGCGGTGACGCCGGGTCAGCGGTCCACGCGGTAACGCGCGAAGATCGTGCCCTGCGAGAAGGTGTGCTGGTCGAGCAGGGTCAGGTTACGCCGGACGCCGTCGGGCAGGGCGCGCGTGCCGCCACCGACGAGCACCGGGCAGATGACGAGGCAGATCTCGTCGACCAGGCCGGCCCGGTGGGCCTGGGCGGCCAGGTTGGCGCCGCCGATCGCCAGGTCGCGCGTGGCCGACTCCTTGAGCGCGCGGACCGCCGCCGGGTCGAACGTGCGCTCGATACGGGTGCGGGCGCTGCGCGGCGCCTCCAGCGTGGACGAATACACGATCTTGTCGGCGGAGCGCCAGATCTCGCTGTAGTCGAGGATGTAGTCGGGGTGCCCGGGCTCCTCGTGGGCGGTCTCCCAGTAGGACATCACATCGTAGAGCCGGCGGCCGTAGAGGTGGGTGCCGATGCCCCGGTCCAGGTCGTTGAGGAAGCGGTGCACCTCTTCGACCGGCTCGCTCCAGCCGAACTTGCCGTTCTCGTCGTTGATGAACCCGTCGAGGGACACGATGTCGGTGTTGATCAGCTTGGCCATCTCTCCGCCTGGGTGCGTGGTCGGGCTCGGGGTGCGGAAGGCGGCAGGCGCGGACCTGCCTGGCCCGCGCCTGCCTGAGACTTTCAGTCGTCGCGTCCGGCACCGCGATCGGGTGCGCTCATGTCCCCCGTTGCGGGCGTGCCGTCGGCGAGCCCGTAGCGCAGGTAGACGGTGCCGCGCGGGTTGGCCACCGGCGGTTCGAGAAGGGTCACGTTCGTGGGCACCGCGCCACCGTCGAAGACCTTCTTCCCGACGCCGAGCACGATCGGGTGCACCCAGAGGTCGAGTCGGTCGAAGAGCTTCTCGCGCAGGAGGGTCTGCACCAGGTTCAGGCTCCCGACGACCTTCACGTGCTCGTGCCGGTCACGGACCTCGCGCACCGCGCCGACCAGATCCGGGCCGAGCTGGGTGGAGTTGGCCCACGAGAGGTCGGGCCTGCCCCGGGAGGCCACGTACTTCGGGACGCGGTTGAAGAGCGTGGCGATCTCGTTGTCCTCGCCGCCCTCCTGGTGCGGCCAGTGGGCGGCGAAGATGTCGTACGTCCGCCGGCCGAGCAGGAGGGCGTCGGTGCCCTCGTAGGCGGCAGCGACCTGCGCCCCGGAGACCGCGTCCAGCAGGGGCGCCTGCCAGCCGCCGAACGGGAACCCCGCCGGGTCCTCCTCGGGACCGCCGGGCGCCTGCCCGACGAGGTCGAGGGTTGCGAACAGCTCGATGTGGATCAGGCCCATGCCCTACCCCCGGTGAGTTGGTGTCGATCCGGCACTCGACACTCACGATAGATCACGGACCGTGTCCGGACGGGTGACCGCGCGCCCTGCGGCGTAGCGAGCCGGCGAGGACGCCGGTCGGTGTCCGGCCGGGAGGATCCGGTGTCCGGGAACCGGCCGGACGGCGCGGCGTGTCCGCAGCCTGGTCTGCGTAGGCGTGAGCGCGGGGAGAGCCCCGCCCGGCCAGAGGAGAGCCATGCTGAGAAAGAGATGGGCGATCGTAGCCCTCGCCGCCGTAGCCGTCGGCACCGCCGCACCTCCGGCCGCCCCGGCGGCTGCCGCGACGGCCGGGGACCGGCCCGCCGTCAGCGACGCCACGTCGTCCGGGCACCGGGTCACGAGCACCACGGTCCCGGCGACCGGCGCCGGCGCCGCAGCCGGCGCGGCTCCCACCGCCGGCATCAACGCGATCTTCGGTCCCGACACGCGGGTGCCGGTCACGCCGACCACCGCGTATCCCGCCAGCGCCACCGTCCGGCTGACGTTCACCGGCGGCCAGTGCACCGGCTTCATGATCAGCGAGCGTACGGTCGCGACCGCCGGCCACTGCGTGCACTCCGGCGGCTCCAACGGCAGTTGGCGCACCAACGTCGTCGCGTACCCGGGGCACGACGGCACGACGGCACCCTTCGGCTCGTGCGCGGCGGTCCGGCTCTTCGCCCCCTCGGGCTGGACCGGCTCGATCTACGCCCCCACCCCCGCCGACCCGGCCTACAACTACGGGGCGGTGCAGCTCAACTGCACGATCGGCGCCAGGACCGGCTGGCTCGGCCTCGGTTACCCGAGCCAGCCGGTGACCGGGTCCTGCACGACGACCCAGGGATACCCGCTCGACCGGCCCGGCCAGTGGGCCAGCAAGGACGTCATCCGTGCCGAGAGCACGAGCTTCTTCTACGTCCGGCATCCCTTCGTCGGCGGGCAGAACGGCAGCCCCGTCTTCTACACGCCCAACCCGGACGACTGGTGCCCGACGCGGCCGCCGCTGGTGATCCCGTGCCCGTGCCCGCCGCCACCGCCCTGCGTGTGTCCGGTCTCGACGGTGCTGGGGATCCTCGCGAGTGGCCCGTACGGCGCCGGGCCCGGAGCCACCAACAACATCGTCACCCGGATCACGGCCCCGGTCGTCAACAACTACCTGCAGTGGCGTTGACCCGTCCGGCAGCAGACTCCCGGGGCGCGTGGCGGCAGGCCATCGCCCCGGGAGCGCGCCGTGGCGGCTCTGGTGTCGACGCCGCCGTCAGGAGGACCGCGCGGGCGCGGAGCGCAGCCTGTCCCGGATCCGCTCGGCGTCGGTGTGGCCGAGTTGCTCCAGGATCTCCAGCGCACCGCGCCAGGCGCGGCAGGCGGGCTCCGGTGCTCCGGCGGCGCGGTGGCTGTCGCCGAGATGGGTGAGCGTCGTCGCCTCGTAGTAGCGCTCCGCCGCCTCCCGCCACAGCGCGAGCGCGTTGCCGTAGCAGCGGATCGCCTCCGCCTGCCGCTCCAGCCGGTAGTACACGTAGCCGAGGCTGTCCCAGGTGTGCGCCTGCCAGTACCGGTTGCCGACCTGCTGTTGCAGGACCAGCGCCTGCGTGCAGTGGCCGAGCGCCTGCTCGTAGTCGCCGAGCTGGCTGTGGTACCAGCCGATGTTGTTCAGCGCGTTGGCCTTCCCGTTGGTGTTTCCCGCCGCCGTGAACAGGCCGAGGGCCTGCTGCGCGTGGTGCAGCGCCCGCTCGTAGCGGCCCTGACGTTCGGCCACGATGCCGAGGTTGAGGTGGGCCCGGGCGCTGCCGATCGCGTCGCCGAGGTCGGTGTAGAGCCCGAGGGACCGGTGCAGGTGGGCCTGGGCCTGGTCGTGGTCCTCCAGCCGCAGGCAGGCCACGGCCCGGTTGCGGTGGGCCCGGGCCTCGCCGTCCCGGTCGGCCGCCCGTGAGGCGGCGAGCAGCGCCCGCTCCTGGACCGCCAGCTGTTCCTGCCAGGCCCCGAGACGATCGAGGTACGTGTTGACGGTCCAGGCGAGCTGCCAGGCGTGCGTGTCGAACCGGGCGTCCATGGCGAGGCCGACGACGGCCAGGAGCACCCGGTGCTCGCTGGTCAGCCAGCGCCACGCCGCCGTCCGGTCGGTGAGCGCGGTGACCGCCGTGCCCGTGCGCGCCGGGGCGGGGCTGATCGGGTCCCGCTGGTCGTAGAGGAGCACGTCCGCGGCGTACGCGGTGTGCAGGTAGTAGTCGAGCAGCCGCCCGACCGCCTCCCGGCGGGCCTCCTCGGGCTCGTGCCCGGCGACCAGCTCAGCCGCGTAGGCGCGCAGGAGGTCGTGCAGGACGTACCGTCCCGGGAGCGGCTCGGAGACCAGGTTCGCGCGGACGAGCGCCGCCATGCTCCGCCCCGCCCGCGCCACCGCCACGCCGGCGAGACTCGCCAGCGCCGGCACGCAGACCTCCGGCCCGGGGTGCAGCCCGAGCAGCCGGAACGCCCGGGCCGAGGTGGCGTCCAGGTTGCGGTACGACCATGAGAAGACCGTGCGGATGTCGGCGGCCGCGTCACCGTGGCTGAACCGGTCGAGACCGCCCGGGCCGATCAGCTCGTCGGCGAGCCGGCCGAGGCCGAGGTTCGGCTGGGCGGCGGCCCGTCCCGCCACGATGGCGAGCGCGAGCGGCAGTCCCGCAGCCGTCCGGACGATCCGGTCCACCGCGTCCGGCTCGTCTCCCACCCGGTCCGCGCCGAGCCGCCGCGACAGCAGCTCGTACGCCTCGCTGCGCGACAGCGGGTCGAGCAGGAGCGGACGGGCCCCCTCGATGGTGAGCAGCCCCGGCAGGTGCCCCCGGCTGGTCACCACCACCAGGCACCCCGGCGAACCGGGCAGCAGCGGGCGGACCTGGTCGGCGTCGCCGGCGTTGTCGAGCAGCACGAGCACGCGCCGGCCCGTGAGCAGGCTACGGAACAGCCCGGCGCGGGC
The DNA here is from genome assembly GCF_052068495.1 of Micromonospora sp. SD12. NCBI lineage: Bacteria > Bacillati > Actinomycetota > Actinomycetes > Micromonosporales > Micromonosporaceae > Micromonospora > Micromonospora sp. SD12. The sequence goes on from NZ_JBQHDF010000014.1 coordinate 119,688, forward strand.
GGCCGGTCCCGCCGGGACGCGCTGCGCCGGCACGCCGAGGGCTTCGACGAACTCGCGCAGCACCTCCGCCGGGTCCGCCGGCCCGGTCGCGTCGAAGCCGCGGAGGTTGACGTAGAACTGCCCGTCGGGAAAACGGTCGGCGACCTGGTGCCCCCAGCCGACCGCCAGGGTCGTCTTGCCGACGCCGGCCGTGCCGCTGATCAGGCAGATCGTCGTCACGCCCGGTACGCCGCCCTGGTGCGGCAGCAGGGCAGCCAGTGCGGCGAGCGCCGCCGTGCGACCCACGAAATGGGGTACGGCCGCCGGCAGTTGCCGAGGTGTCACCTGTCCGAGGACCTCGGCCGGCCGGCCTGCCGGTGCGGGCGGCTCGGGTTGGCCGGCCGGTGCGGCGCCCCCGCCGCCGCGGCGGCTGAGCTGGGCGTGGGCGGCGGAGCGCAGCCGATCCTCCGTACGGGCGGCGTCGGCGATCCTGAGCAGCCGCCAGTGCGCCGCGTCCCAGTGGCCCAGCTCCGCCAGCTCGGCCGGCAGCCGGACACCGACCCGGTCGGCGTGCGCCCGGCAGGCGGTGACGAAGGCGACGACGAACGACCACTCGGGCAGTGACTTGGCGTTGAGCTTGTCGCTCAACGTCGAGCGCGCCAGTGGCTGCCGCAGCGATGCCGAGATGGCGACCAGCGTGTTCAGCGAGGGGGCGCCGCAGAGCTGCCGCAGGCGCCGGAGTTCACCGACGAACCAGGCCAACGCCTCCTGCGCCTCCCGGCCCGGTTCGCTCATCCGTCTGCACCCCTCCGCGCCGGACGAGCGTACCAACGCATGGAAGGTTCCCGATGTCCTGCGCGCACCGCCACGTCGGCCGGACGGCAGGGTGGCCGGCCCCGGGCGGGCCGGCCACCCGGTGGCTCAGCGCCAGGTGTCGGTGCGGGTGCTGGTGCCGCCCGCCGGGGTGGTGAAGCTCCGGTTGCCGCCGGACTCCCAGGTGACGGAGCCGTCGGGGTTCTTCTTCAGGTACTTGTACTCGACGGCGGTGTTCGGCGGCAGGCTGACGGTGGCCCGCCAGACGGGGTAGTCGGCCGGGGAGAGCGCGACGGCGTTCGCGGGGTTCCAGCCGCCGAGGGCGGGCAGGTTGCCGACGACGTACACGTTCTGGCCGAAGGTGGTGGTGGCGGTCGCGTGGAAGGCCGTGGCGACCGGTCCGGCGGTGTCGCCGCGGAAGGTCTCGGTGACGGTGAGGCCGCCGCCCGACGGGGTGGTCAGGCTCCGGTTCGCGCCGGACTCCCAGGTGACGACCCCGGCCGCGGTCTTCTTGATGAACTTGTACTCCACCGTGGTGGACCGGGGCAGGTCGACCACGCCCCGGAAGACCCCACCGGCGGCGGGCAGCCGCACGGCGTTCGCCGGCGCCCAGGTGCCCAGCGCCGGGACGCTGCCGACGACGTAGACCTCCTGGCCGGCGGCCACCGAGGCCGTGACGGTGAACGTCGTGGCGACGGCGTCCCCCACGGGTCCCGGCACGTAGGTGTCGGTCCGGGTCGTCGTCCCGCCGGCGGGGGTGGTGAAGGTGCGGCTGGTGGCCTCCTGCTCGACCACCGTGGTTCCGCTCTTGACCAGGTACCGGTAGGAGACGGCGGTGGTCGCCGGCAGGTCGACCGTCGCCGTCCAGGTGCCGGTGGCGGTGCGGGTGAGCGGCACGGAGGTGCCCGCGTCGCCGTTGCCGAGCGCGGGGGCGTCACCCACCAGATGCAGCGTGCGGTCGGCGGGCAGCGAGGCGGTGGCGGTGAAGGTGGTGGCGACCTTGGCGGCGGGGCCACCGCGGGCGTTGGCGTGGATGGCGACCGCGCCGTTGGCGGGGATGGTGACGGTGGCCCGGCCGCCGGTCACGGTGACCGTGGCGCCGGTGCAGCCGGCGGCGGTGGCGGCGCCGGAGATGACGTCGCAGTACGCGCCGTCGGCGAGGCCGGTGACGAACTGGGCGGTGCTGGCGGCGGCGGAGTCGTTGATGCCGATCCACCCGCGGTCGCCCCGGTGGAAGCCGACGACGTTGCTGTTGACGACGGTGAAGTCCGAGATGGTCTTGACGTTGCGGGCGGTGTTGGCCCAGCCGACCATGCCCTTGATCCCGGTGGACCGGGTCAGGCAGGTCCAGGTGCCGCCGCAGACGGTGTCGGTCACGTGGCCGCTGCCGGTGGCCGGCGGCGACTGGTTGCGGTTCGACCAGGTGAAGCTGTCGTAGACCGAGGGCTTGCCGTGCGGGTAGGCCAGCGCGAAGTAGTTGGCCAGGGTGTAGTCGCTGCCGTTCTTGTAGGACAGCACCACCCCGTCGCGTTCCAGGTCGTGGTTGGTGACCATGGCGAAGACGTTCGCGCTGGGCGCGTCGAGGTTCCAGTTCGGAATGTTCGCGAGGTTCGCGATCGAGCCCTGGAAGCTGGAGCGCAGACCCTTGGCGTACGCGAAGTCGAGCACGTCGCCGTTGCCGATGAACGCCCGGGCCCTGAGCGCGTCGTTCGAGGCGCCGTCGAAGATCTCCTGGGCGACGTACGGGCGCTTGTTCTCCGCGACCGTGTTGTTGAGCTTGCCGAGGATGGCCGCGAAGTCGGCCTTCTTGACGTGCTTGACGGCGTCGACGCGGAACCCGTCCACGCCCAGCCCGATCAGGTCGTTGAGGTAGGCGGCGATCTTGTTGCGGACCTGTTCCTTCTCGGTGTAGAGGTCCGACAGGGAGAGCAGTTCGCAGCTGGTCACCTGGGACTCGTTGTTCCAGTCGGTGATGCCGCCGGAGGTCGGGCAGTTGTCGCCGGGATGGTGGAAGTCGCCGTAGCCGTACGGGACCGTCGGGTAGTCGTAGCCGGTGAAGGTCGTGCCGGCGTAGCCGACGGTGCCGGCGGGGTTGTTGACGCCGGCCATGTGGTTGACGACCGCGTCGACGTAGACGCGTACGCCAGCGGCGTGGCACGCGGTGACCATGGCGGCGAACTGCTGCCGGTTGCCGAACCGGCTCTCCAGCTTGTAGGACACCGGCTGGTACACCTCGTACCAGGGGTGGACCCCGTCGGCGGTGTTGGGCAGGCTCACCGACTCCTGGGGCGGCGCGACCTGGACCGCGCCGTAGCCCGCGGGGCCGAGGTGGTCGGTGCAGGCCGCCGCGACGGAGTTCCAGTTCCATTCCCACAGGTTCGCCGTCACCTCGCTGTCGTTGAGGGCGACGGCGGCGCTCGCGGGCGCGGCGGTGCTCGCCACGAGCGGGGTGACGCCGGACGCGACGACGGCGGCGGCGAGGAGCAGGCGGGGGATGCGCACGCGCAGGGGCGGTTTCGATCGTGCCATGACAGAGAGACCTTCTTCCGGGGATGAAGAGGCACTGACAAGAGGGGACGGCCGTCCGCGTAGCAAAGACAATGCTCGATCGCCGGCAAGACCTGCAATACCTTGCAGCAAACTTCTCGAAATTTCATGGCAACATTGCTGACACCCGCCAGCGGCGTTGGTCATAGAAGTCAAAAGCCGTGAAGCCGGCGATCCATGGTGGATCGCCGACTTCACGGCTTGCAAGTGCTTGCAGCGCCGGGAGGGTCCCCGGCCGGCACCCTCAGCGGGGCGTCGGCACCGCCTCGCGGGCGAGGATGACCGCGCCGAGCAACGCGGCGTCGTCGGCGAAGCGCGACAGCACCACCTCCGGCGGGTACGGCAGGACCGCCGCCATCCGCTCCCCCAGCAGGCTTCGGATCAGCGTGTTGCCGGCCACCCCGCCGACCAGCACCACCCGCTGCGGGTCCAGCAGCAGGCAGCAGGTGACCAGGTGCCGGGCCAGCTCCTCCGCCCGGGCCGTCAGCGCGTCCCGGGCCGCGCCGGGGCGCTCGGCGGCGGCGGCCAGGCCCCGCGCGCCGCCGGCCACGCCGAGCGACTCGGCGAGCCGGTCCAGCGCCCGCCCGGAGAAGCCCAGTTCCAGCATCGTGCCCGGCCACGGGCCGCCGGCCACCGCGTACCCGATCTCGCCGGCCGCCCCGTGGTGACCGGCCAGCACCGACCCGCGCACCGTGACCGCCGCCGCCACCCCGGTGCCCAGGCCCACCACCAGGCCGGGATCGGCGTCGCGGAGCGCGCCGAGCCGCAGCTCGGCCAGCGCGGCGGCGTTGAGGTCGTTGTCGACCGCCACCACCGGCACCGCCAGCCGGTCGTGCACCGCGTCGGCGAGGCGCAGCCCGTCCCACCCGGGCACGTTCGGGGCCAGGTCGATGCCGTCGGAACGGACCACACCGGGCGAGGCGATCCCGGCCGCCGTGACCGGGGCGCCGACCTCCCCCACCAGCTTCGCGGCCAGCTCCAGGGCGCGGTCCAGGGCCTGCGGGGCACCCCGCTCGGCGTACGTCGGGACCCGCTCGCGAACCAGCAGCCGGCCCTGCGCGTCGGCCACCCCGACCGCCATCTTGGTGCCGCCGAAGTCGATGCCGAGCAGCACGCCCGCGTCGCCGGCCGGCGGCGCGGGCTGGGCGGCCCGGCCGGCCAGTCGCACGCTCACCGGGCCGCCCCCGCCGTTCCGGCCGCCGCGTCGCGGGCCCTCATCGGGCCGCCCCCTGCGCGGCGACGGCGTCCAGCGCCTCGTCGGCGGCGGCCAGCCGGGCGCGCACGCCGGCAAGCCGGGCGGCGACGGTGTCGAAGGTGCCGCGCAGCACCGCCACCTGGGCGCGCACCGCGTCCGCGCCGGGGCCGTCGACCTGGGCGCGGTCGAGCACCAGCTCGGGACGTACGGCGGCGGCGATCAGGTCGGCGACCGCCGCGTCGGTCAGCCCGTCGGCGATCCCGTCGGCCGCCGCCCGGACGCCCTGCGCGGTCCAGGTGCCCGGTGCCCCGTCCCGGACCAGCCGGCCGACCACCGAGTGGGCGGCCCGGAACGGCACCCCGTGCCGGGTCAGCGCGTCGGCCGCGGCCGTGGTGGTGGCGCCGGAGGCGACGATCTCCTCGGCCGACGGCGGCTCCAGCGGCTCGATCTCGGCGAGGAAGCCGCCGAGCAGGGCGAAGAACCGGTCGGTGCGGTCGTTGCTCTCCCACAGCCGCACCTGCACGTCGGTGGTGGCGTTGTTGGAGTCCTCCCACCAGGCAGCGCCCACGTTGTTGAGCACGCTGGCGGCGTCGGCGGCGGTCGCGCCGGCCATCGAGACGAGGTGCTCCAGCACCACCGGGTTGCGCTTCTGCGGCATGATGCTGCTGCCCTGGGTGAAGTCGCCGGGCGTGCTCACCCAGCGCCAGCTCAGCCAGTCCATCAGGGTGCGGGCCAGCCGGGCGCCGGTCGCGAGGGCCTGAGCGTTCAGGGTGCCGACCCGCACGAGGTGGTCGGCGCCGGCCACCGCCTCGTACGAGTTGGTGACCAGGCCGTCGAAGCCGAGCAGCTCCGCCACCCGGGCGGGGGCGATGTCCAGGTCCGTGCCCGCGAAGGCGCAGGAACCCAGCGGCGAGGTGTTGAGCTGGTCGATCAGCTCGGCGTAGGCGACGGCCTCACCGGCGAGGGCCTCGGCGTAGCCGGCGAGGGCGTGCCCGATGGTCGTGGGCTGCGCCGGCCGGCGGTGGGTGTAGCCGGTGATGACCACGTCGGCGTAGCGGTGCGCGGAGTCCAGGGCCGTCGCGCCGGCGGCGAGCACCCGGTCGAGGACCCCGAGGAGCTGGTCGCGCAGCAGCATCCGGAACACCCCGGCGTCGAGGTCGTTGCGGCTGCGGGCCATCTGCACGTCGAGCTCCGAGGTGGGGATGCCGCACGCCTGCGCCAGCCGCTTCTCCATCAGGTAGTAGGTGTCCTCGAAGGTGCCGTCGAACTCGGGCGCACCGGCGGTGTCGGCGCGCAGTTCGGCCAGCCCGCGCAGCAGCCGGGCGCCCCGCTCGGCGGGCACCAGCCCCTGCTCGACCAGCATCACCACGTGGGCCTGGCTGGCCCGCACCATCGCCGGGAAGAGGTACCCGACGTGGTGGTCGTAGGTCGGCCGCAGGTGGTGCCGCTGGTAGGTGGTCAGCGCGGGTGTGCTCATGACGGTCTCTACTTCCTTCCGTGCCGGGCGCGGCGGCACGCGCCGCGTCCGGGCGTCAGCCGGTCAGTCGTCCAGGCCGAGCAGGCGCTCGGCGTTCCCGGCGAAGATCGCGCGTAGGTGGTCGTCGGGCAGCCCCAGCTCGCGGCAGATCCGCAGCTGGTCGTCGAGGTAGCGGGTGACGTAACCGCGCGGGAACCACGACGAGTCGCTGCCGAACACGATCCGGTGCGGGCCGATGGTCTCGTAGCAGCGCCGGAACAGCTCCTCCAGCGTCAGCTTGTACGGCATCCAGCGCACCCACTGGTTCGACCCCGAGGTGTCGACGTGGATGTTCGGGCAGCCCCAGGCGGCGAAGAGCAGGTCCTGCACGTGCTGGACGCCGAAGTGCGGCACCACCACAGCCAGCTCCGGGAAGCGGCGGGCCATCCGGGCCAGCTCGTCCGGGCCGCCGTAGCGGCCGTGGGACAGGCCGCCGGCGCTGCCGTAGTGACCGATGTGGATCAACACCGGCACGCCGAGGCGCTGGGCGGTGCCCCAGAGCGGGTCGAGGGCCTCGTCGTCGAGCGGGCCACGCAGCAGCGGGGCGAACAGCTTCAGCCCGCGCAGGCCGCGCTCGACGACCGCGCGCTCCAGCTCGGCGGCGGCGTCCGCGCCGTACGGATCGTGGTGGGCGAAGCCGAGCAGCAGGTCGGGGTGGCGCTCGACCACGTCGGCGACGGTGTCGTTGCCGCCGCCGGTGACGAAGACCGCCCGGCGCACGTTCACCGCGCGCAGCTCCTCGGCCCAGCGGTCCGCCTCGTCCTGCCAGCGCTCGGCGGGCGGCTCCGGGTCGGGGAAGCCCCACGCCTGCCGCCACTGTCGCGCGTACGGGGCGGAGCCTGCGGCGCGTACGGCCCGCTCGTGCTCGCCGCCGGGGTGCATGTCGGCGGCGTGCTCGCAGGCCCGGATCGTCTCGTCGGCGCCGATGCGGAAGTGCAGGTGGAAGTCGACGACGTGCAGTCCGCGCTCGACGGTCACGGCGCCTCCTCGGGCTCGGGTCCACCGGCGGTCACGTCGGTGGGCAGCGGGGCGTCGGTGGGCGGGGCGGGCGGCGGGGCGGCCACCCAGGCGGCGACGACCTCGCGCAGGCGGACGGCGGCCAGGTGCCGGACGCGGCGGCCGACCTCCTCGCCGGCCAGCGAGATGTGCCCGGACCAGCCCTGCCACGGATCGGGCCGGGACTCCACCAGCACGTACGGGTGGGTCACCGGCAGCTTCGGCTTCGGCGGCAGGTCGGCGACCGCGTCGAGGCGCACCGCGTCGGGGTCGAAGCCGAGCACCCCGGAGGTCTCGTACGCCCCGCCGTGCCCGCGCGCGGGCAGCGGCCCGTACAGCTCGGTTGTCTCGGCCGGCGTGACCAGCTGGAACCAGTTGACCAGCAGCAGGCTCGCCGTGCGCCGCCCGGAGACCCACTCCATGGCGGCCCGGACCGTCGACATGTTCGCGTCGTGTCCGTTGACGATCAGCAGCCGGGGGAACCCGGCGGCCACGATCCCCTCGATGACGTCGGCGAGGTAGCCGACCGCGATCTCGGGTCGGATCGCCACGGTGCCGGGCCACGGCCGGGTCTGGCCGGGGCAGGCGGCGTACGGCACGGCGGGAAAGAGGACCCCGCGCGGGCCCGCCGCCGTCGCGCGCCCGCCGGCCGGGGTGGTCGCGGTGCCGTCCGGGGTGCCGCCGCCGGACGGCACCGCGCCGTCGCCGGGGATCGCGCTCTCGGCGGCGAAGCCCTCGGCGAGGATCAGGTCGGTGCCGAGCGGCAGGTGCGGGCCGTGCCACTCCACCGCGCCGACGGGCAGCACCGCGAAGTCCGCCGCCTCGGCGACCGCCGCCAGTTCCCCGCCGGGGATCCGGGCGGCGGGGACCAGCCCGCCGCCCGTCGGCCAGGCCGCGTTCACGCCGTCCACCGGGCCGCCTCCCGACTGGAGCGCCGGCCGCCTTCCAGCCGGCCGGAGACCACCATCACCACGAAGATCAGGACAACCTGGAGCATGCCGTACGCGGCGGCGGTGCCGACCTCGAACGAGTACATCCGGTTGTTGATCTCCACGGAGATCGGCGCCGTCTCGGAGGTGTAGATGAGCACGGAGGCGACGAACTCGCCGACGCCGTGCACGAAGGCGAGCAGCGCGCCGGCCACCACGCCGGGCAGCATCAGCCGCAGCGTGACGGTGCCGAACGCCCGCCACCAGGACGCGCCCAGGTTGCGGGCGGCCTCCTCCAGCGACGGGTCGATCTGCGCCAGGGTGGCCGAGCTGGAGCGGAAGACCAGCGGCAGGAACCGCACGAAGTACGCCAGCGGCATGATCCAGAAGGTGCCGATCAGCACCTGCCCGAAGCTGAACGCGTTGCCCGTGCTGAACGCCGAGATCAGGTTGATCGCCACCACCGTGCCGGGCAGCGCCCAGGCCAGCATGACCGCCACGTCCAGCAGGCCCCGGCCGCGGAAGTCCAGCCGGCGCACCGCGTACGCGATGAGCACGCCGACGACGACGCAGGCGACGGTGGCGATGAGGCTCATCTGCAACGAGTTGAGGATCGGCTGGAACGCCGCCGGATCGGAGAAGATCGTGACGAAGTTCTGAGTGGTGTACGCCGCCGGGATGACCTCGGTGGTCCAGGAGCCGTCCTCGGAGAACGCGACCAGGGCGATGGTCGCCACCGGAGCGAGCAGGACCGCGGTGGCCAGGATCGAGGCGGCCAGGGCGAGCCACTTGCCCAGCGGGTTGGTGATCTCACGGCGGTGCGCGGCGACGCCCTTGGACTGGGAGCGGTAGCTGCGCCGCCCCTCGTACCAGCGCATGCCGAGCAGGAACAGCACCGAGACCACGCCGAGCACCGAGGCGTACGTGGAGGCCATCGGCAGGTCGCCGTTGGTGCGGTTGATGTAGATCTGCATGGTCATCGTCTGGTCCACGCCGAACAGCAGCGGGGCGGTGTACGACGCCAGCGAGGTCATGAACACCAGCAGCGAGGCGGAGACCAGCGCCGGGGTGAGCATCGGCAGCAGCACCGTGCGCCACACCCGCACCCGACCGGCGCCGAGGTTGTACGCCGCCTCCTCCACCGACGGGTCCATGCCCGACAGGGCGGCCGAGGCGGAGAGGTAGAAGTACGGGTACATCGTGAACGTGTGCACGACCAGCACCCCGGCGATGCCGCTGAACGGCAGCACCGGGTTCTCGGCGCCGAAGAGCTGCTGGAGGCCGCGCGGCAGGATGCCGGTCTCGCTGTAGAGCAGCTGGAACGAGATCGCCCCGATCAGCGGCGGCAGCGCCGCCGGCACCAGGATGATCGCCTCGATCAGCTTGCGGCCGGGGAACGAGAAGCGCTTGAGCAGGAAGGCCATCGCCACGCCGACGATGCCGCAGAGCAGCACGCTGGCCGCGGAGATGATCAGCGAGGTGACCAGGGAGGACCGGGCGACCCCGCCGCCGGTGACGAAGCTGCCGTAGTTCTCCACCCCGTCCACGCCGACGCTCTCGGCGAAGGTGGCGAACATCGGCTGCACCACGTACCCGAAGAGGATAAGGGCGAGCGGGAAGACCAGGACGTACGGGAACCAGCGCGAGCCGGTGCCGCCGGCGAAGCGGTCGGCGAGCCGGCGGCGTGGGCCGCGCGGCGGCGTCGGCTCGCCGGTGATCGGGGCGACGGTGGCCGGGCTGGGCGTGGCGGGAATGGTGCTCACGGGCGCACCACCCACATCCGCTCCCGGTTGAGCCGCAGCCCGACCTGGTCGCCGGCGGCGATCCCGGCGGGCACGTCGATCGCGGCGACCTGCACGGGCTCGCCGGCCACGTCGACCACGAGGTTGGTCGCCATACCGGTGAACTCCACCTCGGTGACCCGGCCGGGCAGCGCGCCCGCCTCGGTGGCCGAGGTCAGCCCGATGTGCTCGGGCCGGACGGACACCAGCGCGGTCTCGCCCTGGCGCAGGCCGTGGTCGGTGGGAGCGGGCGCGACGATCTCGCCGCCGGCGGGCAGCCCCACGGTGACGCTCTGCGCGTCGGCGGCGACCACCGGCAGGGTGAGCACGTTGCTGCGGCCGATGAAGCGGGCCACGAAGCTGGTCGCCGGGCGGTGGTAGATCTCCTGCGGGGCGCCGATCTGCTGCACCCGGCCGGACTGCATGACCGCGATCCGGTCCGACATGGCCATCGCCTCGGCCTGGTCGTGGGTGACGTAGATGGAGGTGGTGCCGGCCTCGCGCTGGATGCGACGGATCTCGACCCGGGTCTCCTCGCGCAGCTTGGCGTCGAGGTTCGACAGCGGCTCGTCGAGCAGCAGGGTGCGCGGCCGGATCACCAGGGCCCGGGCCAGGGCGACGCGCTGCTGCTGGCCGCCGGAGAGCTCGTCGATGCGCCGGTCGCCGTAGCCGGCGAGGTGCACCTGGCCGAGCGCCTCCTCGACCCGCCGCCGCGCCTCGACCCGCCCGACCTTGCGGATCTTCAGGCCGTACGCGACGTTCTGCGCGACGCTCATGTGCGGAAAGAGCGCGTAGTTCTGGAACACCATGCCGGTGTCGCGCTTGTTCGGCGGCCGGCGCGTGACGTCCTCGGTGCCGAACCGGATCCGCCCGGAGGTGGGGAAGTAGAACCCCGCCACCATCCGCAGGGTGGTGGTCTTGCCGCAGCCGCTCGGACCGAGCAGCGTGAAGAACTCCCCGGCGGCGATGGTGATGTCGACGTCGTCCACGGCCGCGGTGTCGCCGCCGCGCGCGAAGCGCTTGCTCACCGACTCCAGCGTGACATCGATCATGAGGTCCTCTCCTTCGTGCGGTACCGGACCTGGTCGGTCGTCAGGTGGGGGCGCGGGGGCGGGACGGGCCCGCCCCCGAAACGCCCGGGCGGTCAGCCCTTGTTCTTGATCTGGCTGTTCCAGTGGTTGATCCACTCGGTCTCGTTCTTGCCGATCACGTCCCAGTTGACGTCCAGCGGCTTGAGGTCGAGCTGGGCCAGCCACTCCGGCTTCTCGGCGATGTCCACGGCCGGGATCTGGTAGTAGTCCTTGGCCAGGTCGCCGCGCAGCTTGTCGTCGAAGAGGAACTCCATGAACTTCTGGGCGCCGGTGGTGTTGCCGCCCTTGACCGCGGCGATGCCGTCGACCAGCACCGGGGCGCCGGAGGCGGGCATCACGTAGCCGAACGGCATGTTCGACTGGTTGGCCTGGAGCAGGACGTCCTGGAGGTTCCAGGCGCTGAGCACGCCCTGCTGGCGGGAGAGCTTCAGGTAGAGGTCGGTCGGGTTGGCCGCGTACGCGCCGGTGTTGGCGTCGAGCTTCTTGAGCCAGTCGTAGCCGGGCTGCGGGTTGCTGCCGTCCGGGGACTGTCGCATGATCATCGACGCGTAGATCGACCGCATCGTGCCGGACGCGGCCACGTCGCGGATGATGATCTTGTCCTTCCACTCCGGCTTCAGCAGGTCGTCCCAGTCCTTCGGGGCCTGCTCCGGGGTGAGCGCCTTGTTGTTGTACATGATGACCTCGGGCAGCAGGATCTCCCCGAACCAGCGGCCCTCGGCGTCCTTGTACTTCGGGTCCATCTTCTCGGCGAACGCCGGCTGCCAGGACGTCAGCAGGTCCTCGCCGGCGCCGGCGGAGAGCCCCTGCTGGGTGCCGCCCCACCAGACGTCGGCCTGCGGGTTGGCCTTCTCGGCGCGGACCCGCTCCAGGATCTCCTGCGCGCCCAGGTTGAGGATCTCGACCTTGCCCTTGTACTCCGGGTACTTGGCGGTGAACTGGTCGACGACGTAGGTGGAGACCTTCTTGTCGCGGGCCGTGTAGATGGTCAGCTTCTCGGCGCTCGCGCCGCCGGCCGCGTCGTCACCACCGCCGCCACCGCAGGCGGTGCCGGCGGCGAGCACGGTGGCGAGCGCACCGGCGAGGAGAAGTCGACGTCTCATGGGGTGTACCTCCGAGGGGTGTGGGGGGAACTGCGGTGTGCGTGGTGTGTGGTCAAGGGGCCGGCAGCAGGGTCGGCATCCCGGCGGCGGCCGCGGAGAGGGCGTAGCTGACCGCCCCGTGCAGCACCGCCCGGTCGCCGAGCACCGCCCGGCGTACCTCGGTGGCGCTGGGCGCGGCGGCCGTGACCAGCGCCTGGAGCCGGTCCACGGCGGCGTCGTCGAGGTGGGCGGCGGCGCCGCTGAGCAGCACCCGCCCGGGATCGACGACGCAGACGCAGGAGACGATCAGCCGCGACCAGGCCGCGAGCACGTCGTCGAGGTAGGCGGCGGCCCGCTCGTCGGTGGCGGCCAGCGCCACCAGGTCGGCCACGGGCGAGTCCGGCCGCCGCCCGGGGGCCAGCGCCACCATCCGCTCGGCGATGGCGTTCTCCGACCAGCGGGCCTCGAACGGGCCGATCCCGTCGTGGCCGCGGTCGGTCGGGTCCAGCGGCAGGAAGCCGACCTCGCCGGCGGCCCCGCCGGCGCCCCGGCGGACCTGCCCGTCGAGCACCAGACCGGCGCCGATGCCGTCGGCCACGTGCAGCAGCAGCAGGTCGGCGACGTCGCTGCCGGCGCCGACGGCGTGCTCGCCGGCCGCCATCAGGTTCACGTCGTTGTCCACCACCACCGGCACCCCGAGGTGCCGCTGCACCGACTCCCCCACCGGCCGCCCTTCGACGAGGCCGACCGAGGGGGCCAGGCGCACCGCACCGCCGGTGGAGACGCCGGGCGCGGCGATGGCCACCCCGCGCAGCGCCGGCAGGCCGTCGCCGGCGAGTTCGGGCACCGAGCGGCAGATGGTGTCGACGATGTCGCCGGCGAGCCGGACGGCGCGGTGGGCGATCACCGTGCCGTCGCTGTCGGCGATCTCGCAGCTGATCCGGGACGGTTCCAGGGAGACGGCGGCGACCAGTTCGGCCCGGGGGTTGAACTCCAGCATCGCCCGGGGCCGCCCCGTGCGGGACGTCCCGGGGCCGCGCTCGATGAGGTAGCCCTCGGCGATCAGCTCCCGCACGAGCGGGGTGAGCGTGGCGGGGCTCAGCCCGGTGAGCTCCGTCAGCTCGGCGCGCGAGAGCAGCCGCACCTGGCGGGCGGTGGAGATCACGGACAACCGCTTGATCTCCTTCGACCGCTCCCGGCTCACCGGGCTCGTTGGTGGCGTCACCACGTCTGTCACACTTCCTTCCTACGGCGAACGAACTATCGAGTCAAGTAACGAAACCGTCTCGTTACCTTGCGGCCTCCTCCGTGAGCAGCAGAAACGCCCTTACTTCGCGCCCTCTCGGGGTCGACGGTCGGGCGACCTCACCGCCGGCATTCTCTCGCCTGGCGGGGAGTTAGTTTCTTTCGCAAATTAAGAAAGACCTTGCAAAGCATTGACGGGCCGCCGCGCCGGTCCCTAGCGTCACCGGGCGAAGGCCTTCCAGTGTGTACGGACCCCCGTGCCGCTGCGTACCTGAGGTGACGCCGGCGCTCCTCGGGCCCGGCGCCCCTGCCCGCCCTCTCACCGTCCGACCGCGACCCCCACGTCGACGCCCGTGCGTCCGATGTCGCCGGCCGCTGCGCGGACCTCGCTCCACGCGAAAGGATCTGCATGCGTCTCAAGGCGTTCCTGCTACCCACGGCGCTCGCCCTGGCCCTGTCCGGGACACCGGCCGTGGCCCTCGCCGCCCCCTCCGACGCCCGGCCGACCGACGCCGTCGACCTGGACGTCCTCTTCGTCAGCGCGCACCCCGACGACGAGGCCGGCAGCCTCGCCACCCTCGGCCAGTGGAAGGAGAAGCACGGCGCCAAGGCCGGCGTCGTCACCATCACCCGGGGCGAGGGCGGCGGCAACGCCGTCGGCCTCGAGGAGGGCCCGCCGCTGGGCATCATCCGCGAGCGCGAGGAGCGCACCGCGATCGGCCGCGCCGGGGTGGAGAACCTCTACAACCTCGACCGCGTCGACTTCTGGTACACCGCCTCCGCGCCCCTGTCCGAGCAGATCTGGGGGCACGACGACACGCTGGGCCAGATCGTCCGGGTGATCCGGCAGACCCGGCCCGAGATCGTCATGACGATGAACCCGTCGCCGACGCCCGGCAACCACGGCAACCACCAGCAGGCCGCCCGGTTCGCCGCCGAGGCGTTCCACGCCGCCGCCGACCCGAAGGCCTTCCCCGAGCAGATCACCAGGGAGGGGCTCACGCCCTTCCGGGCGGCGAAGTTCCTGCGTACCGGCGGCACCGGCAGCTCGTCGACCGGGCCGCAGTGCGCCGCCGGCTTCGTGCCGGCCGTCCCGACCGACCAGGTCTTCGGCGTCTGGGAGGGTGCGCGCAGCGCCGGCGGCAAGACCTGGGCCGAGGTCGAGGTCGACGCCCGCCGGGACTACGTCACCCAGGGCTGGGCCAACACCGCCTCCGCCCCCACCGACCCCGCGAAGATCCGCTGCGACTTCTACACCCTGGTCGACAGCCGCGTCCCGTACGACCCGGCGGACACCTCCCCCGAGGCGATCCTGCGCGGCTCGGTGCTGCCCCCGGCCGCTGGCGGGCTGCCCCGGGGCACCGAGCTCTACCTGACCGCCGACCGGTTCGACCTCGCCCCCGGGCAGAGCGTCGAGGTCACGGCCCACGTGCGGGCGCCGGGCAACCGGGCGCTCACCTCGCCCCGGGTCTCCCTGCGGCTGCCGCAGGGCTGGACGGCCACCGGCTCCGGCGCGGTGCGCGGCGCCGTACCGGCCGGCAAGGAGCGGACCGTCACCTTCACCGTGACCGTCCCCGCGGGCGCCGACACCAACGCCCAGCACCTCGTCGGCGCGTCCCTGACCACCGGGCAGGGCACCGGCCGCACGGACCGCGCGGTCCGGGTGGTCGCCGACGTACGCGGCACCCTGGAGCCGCTGCCCGAGGTGGGGCTGTTCCGCAGCTGGGCCGGTGACAGCGGCTACCCGCAGCTGGACACCCTGATCAAGCCGGTGCTGACCATCGGCTCCGGCAAGAGCCGGACCGTCCGGGTCGACCTGCGCAACCACGGCGAGACCGCCCAGAGCGGCACGGTCGCCCTCGGCCTGCCGGCCGGCTTCACCGCCGACGCGGCGACGAAGAGCTACGCCGCCCTCGCGCCGGGCGCGACCGGGGCGGTCACCTTCACCGTCACCAACAGCGACGCCAGCCTGCCGACCGCCAACGAGGGCGGCGACGGCGGCGACTACGGGATCACCATCACCACCACCAGCGGCGCGGGCAGCACCGTGGAGACCGGCGCCCTGGAGATCGTGCCGACCAGCGAGGTGCCGCACGCCGGGCACGACCACGCCGTCGACGGGGTGGCCTCCCCCGGCGAGTACCCCGGTGAGGAACTGGACCTGTCCCGCATCTGGGAGGGGCAGGCCACCACGCCACAGGACGCCTCGGCCACCGGCCGCATCGCCTATACCGAGGACGCGCTCGTCGTGTTCGTACAGGTCACCGACGACGTGCTCGGCAAGAAGGTGGTGCCGCAGGACTGCAAGCGGCAGCGGCGCACCGACAGCGTGGAGATCATCGTCGACCCGAAGGGGAACTCGACGGACACCTCCACCGTGTTCAAGGCGGGCATCTTCCCGGTCACCGACGACCCCGCCAACGGCGACCCGCCGTGCTGGCAGCGCGACGCCGACAACCGGCAGGGACCGGGCGCCACGACCGCCCCGGGGATGACCGTGGTCAGCAAGGTCACCGCGCCGTACACCGGCTACACGATCGAGGCGCGCATCCCGTTCGCGGTGCTGCCCGACGCGATCGATCCGGCGCGGATGGGCTTCAACGTGCTGGTGTACGACTCGGACACCCAGGACCTCAGCTCCCAGTCCCGGCTGGGCTGGTCCACCTTCACCGGCGTACGGGCCGACCCGTACCGCTACGGCCTGGTCACCCTGCCCGGCCTCACCCCGGCCCAGCGGCAGCCCAGCGCCCCGGTCTTCCCGGACACCGCCGCCCGCAGCGTGCACAGCCCGCAGACCATCGCGCAGTCGGCGGTGGACGGCGTCGCTCCGGCCGCCGTCACCCGGCTGCCCGAGCGGGCGCTGCGGCTGACCGACCAGCGGCAGGTGGCCGGTGGCGTGCAGGTGACCGTCCGGGCCGACCGCGCCGGCACGGTGTACCTGCACACCTGGGACGGCGACCGGTCGCTCGGTGAGCGCTCGGTGCAGGTGCGCTCCGGCCGCCCGGTGACCGTCGTGGTGCCGACGACCGGTGGCACGCCCACCTCCGTCCTGGCCGCCTTCGAGGCCGGCGGTGCCGCGCTCGCCCGCCAGGTCCCGCTGAGCTGACCGGCGCGGCACGGGCCCCTGTCATCCGAGCGGGTGGCAGGGGCCCGTCCCGTCGTCGGGGCCGGATCTCGCCAGCGTCGGTCGAGCGCGGCAGCGCGGTCTACAGGACGTTGCGCCCCAGCAGGAACAGCCCGAAGAGCACCCCGAACGCGACGACCACCGCCCTGAGCGGGCCGCCGGGGAGTCTGCGGAGCAGTCGGGCACCGACGTAGCCGCCGACGACCGTGGCCGGGGCGAGGATCGCCACCCCCGCCCAGTTGACGTTGCCGAACAGAACGTAGAGCACCACCGCCGTGAACGAGATGACGGCCGACAGCAGGTTCTTCAGGGCGATCGTCCTGGTGAGCGGTTCGTGCTGGAGGAGCGCCAGCCCGGCGACCAGGACGATGCCGAAGCCGGCGCCGATGTAGCCGCCGTAGACGCCGCCCAGGGCGACGGACACCTGCAGGGCCGCCGGGTGTTCCCGCCCATGCCGCAGGACGGAGCGCCGGACCAGCCCGTCCAGCCGGTCCTGGAGCCCGAGGACGGCCGACGCGGCGAGCACCAGGAACGGCACGATCGCGTCGAAGACGCGGTTGGGTGTCACCAGCAGCAGCACCGAGCCCGCGACGCCGCCGAGGACCGCCGCGGGCAGGACGCGCCGGACGTCTCCGCGGGGCGGCAGGTCCCGGTACCCTCCGGCGACGCTCGCCACGTTGCCGGGAAAGACGGCGACGGTGCTGGTCAGCTTGGCGGTGAGCGGCGGTATGCCGGCGGCGATCAGCGCCGAGAAGGCGATCAGGGAACCGCCGCCCGCGACCGCGTTGAAGGCACCCGTGGCGACACCGGCGGCGACGAGCAGCGTCGCCTGGATGGGATCCATCGGGTCCCAGGCTAGTGGCGATGCCGGGCGGCGGGGCGGGTGTCGGCCGGGCCGACCCACGCGCCACGGCGGGCGGTGCGGGGCCGGCCGGCAGCGAGCGCGGCCCGGTGGGTCCGCTTCGGCGAAGTTCACCCTCTGTGGGTGAGGCGGTAGCGGCGTTTCCGGGGAATCGTGGCCGGTGAGGAGGGGTCGCGATGGCGGATGTCACCCGGGATTTCTTCCACGGCCTTGCGCGCCGTGGGCACGACCGCCGGCTGAGGGCGATCGACGAGGGCAGCGTGCGCTTCGACATCAGCCGCGACGGCCGGACCGACCACTGGCTGGTCTCCATCGAGAAGGGCGACATCAGGGTCTCCGAGGAGGCCACGGCCACCGGCGGGGACGCGGTCGTCGAGGCGGACCGCGAGGTCTTCGACCGGATCGCCAGCGGGGAGGCCTACTTCCTGACCACCGTGCTGCGCGGCGAGGCGGCCGTGGCGGGCAGCCCTCGGCTCTTCGCGACCGTCCGGAAGCTGTTCCCGCCGCCGCCCGCCTCGGCCGACCCACGACGCCGGGGAGGTGGCCATGGATGACGAGCAGGTCGGCATCCTGGACGGCACGACCTTCATGGTCTGCGACCGCGCCGGCGACATCGTCCCGTCACCGGACACCCCCCTCGGGCTGTTCGCCCACGACACGCGCCTGCTGTCGAAGTGGGTGCTGACCATCGACGGGGAGCGGTTGAGCACCCTGGCGATCGACGACATCCACTACTTCGAGAACCGGTTCTACCTGGTCCCGGGCCGCCAGGACGTCTACGTCAACAGCACACTGTCGGTGCGTCGGATACACACGCTCGACTCCGGCCTGCACGAGGAGCTGTGCGTCATCAACCACGAGGACCGGCCGGTCGACGTGACCCTCCGGGTCGAGGTGGACGCCGACTTCGCCGACGTCTTCGAGGTCAAGGACGCGACGGCGCGGAAGAAGGGCCGGCACTACCGGCGCGTCGACGACGGCTGCCTCGTGCTCGGCTACCAGCGCGACCGCTTCCGGCGGGAGACGATCGTCTCCGCGGCGACGCCGGCGGAACTGGACGACGACGGGCTGACGCTCAGGGTCCACCTCGAACCGCACAGCCAGTGGCGGACGCGGCTGACCGCCAAGCCGGACCTGCCGATGCCGCGAGGACTGGAACGACTCACGATCCCCGCGCGGGCGACGCGCAGCCAGGACAAGGAGCGCCGGCTCAAGGACTGGCTGGCCGAGGCGCCCCGGCTGGAATCCGGCTGGGAGCCGCTGCGCGGCGCGTACCGGCGCAGCCTCATCGACCTGGCCGCGCTGCGGTTCAGCCCCTTCCTCGCCGAGGACCGCAGCGTGCCGGCGGCCGGCCTGCCCTGGTTCATGAGCCTGTTCGGCCGGGACAGCATCCTCACCAGCCTCCAGACGCTGCCGTTCGCGCCCGACCTCGCCGCCACCACGCTTCAGGTGCTCGCGTTCCGGCAGGGCAGCCGGGTCGACGACTTCCGGGAGGAGGAGCCCGGCCGGATCCTGCACGAGATGCGGTACGGGGAGATGAGCGTGTTCGAGGAGACGCCGCACACCCCGTACTTCGGCAGCGCCGACGCCACTCCCCTGTTCCTGGTGCTGCTCGACGAGTACGAGCGCTGGAGCGGCGACGTCGAGCTCGTCCGCTCAGTCGAACAGCAGGCGCGGGCGGCGGTCGACTGGATCGACCACTACGCCGACCTGACGGGCAGCGGCTACATCTCCTACCAGCGGCGCAACACCCGCAACGGCCTGGAGAACCAGTGCTGGAAGGACTCCTGGGACGGCATCTCGTACCGCGACGGGCGACTGCCCGGCTTCCCCAGGGCGACCTGCGAGTTGCAGGGGTACGCGTACGACGCGAAGATGCGCACCGCCCGGCTCGCCCGGGCCGTCTGGCACGACCCGGCGTACGCGGACCGGCTGGAGCGGGAGGCCGCCGACCTCAAGCGGCGGTTCAACCACGACTTCTGGGTCGCCGACGGCGAGTACATGGCCCTCGCGCTCGACGGCGACGGCCGCCAGGTCGACGCCCTGTCGTCCAACATCGGCCACCTGCTGTGGAGCGGCATCGTCGACGAGCCGAAGGCCGCCGCCCTGGTGCGCCACCTGATGTCGCCCGCGCTGTTCAGCGGCTGGGGGGTGCGTACGCTGGCCGAGGGCTCGGGCCGCTACAACCCGATCGGCTACCACGTCGGGACGATCTGGCCGTTCGACAACTCGTTCATCGCCTGGGGGCTGCGCCGCTACGGGTACGCCGACGAGGCGGCCCGGATCGCCGCCGGGATCCTCGACGCGGCGGTCTTCTACGACGGCCGCCTGCCCGAGGCCTTCGCCGGCTACCGCCGCGACGAGACCAAGTACCCGGTCAACTACCCGACCGCGTGCAGCCCGCAGGCGTGGTCCGCCGGTGCCACCCTGCTGCTGCTGCGCACGATGCTCGGACTCAACCCGGTCGGCGAAGACCTTGTGATCAGGCCCGCTCTGCCCGCTAGTCTCGACTTCGTGGCGCTGCTCGACATTCCCGGGCGGTGGGGGCGCCTCGACGCGTACGGCAGAGGGCCGGCCGGCGCGGGCGGACGGGGCTACCAGCCGACGCCGCAGCAGCTCTCCGCCCCGTGACGGGAGGGACGATGCGAGAACTCGACCCGATGCGGACGGCCGTCGTCGGCGTCCACTGGCAGCACGAGGTCGTCAGCCCCGACGGCGTGTTCGGCCCGTTCTTCGCCGAGCAGGTCACCCGGCACCGCGTCGCCTCGTACGCGGCACAGGTCGCCACGGCCGTACGGGCCAGCGGCGGGCTCGTCACCTACACGCGGGTCGCCCACCGGCCCGGCTACCCGGACCTGATCCCCAACACGCCCAGCTTCGCGATGGTCCGGGAGCGGCAGGCGTTCCTCGAAGGCGCGCCGAAGGCCCGGATCGTCGACGAACTCATGCCGGAGGCCGGCGACGTCGTCATCACCCACGTCCGCCTCACCGGCTTCTTCGGCACCGAACTCGACACGGTGCTGCGCCGCCGGGGCGTGGACACCCTCCTGTTCACCGGCGTCGCCACCAACCTCTCCGTCACCGGCACCGTGTTCGAGGCCGTCAACCACGGCTACCGGCCGGTGGTCGTCGCCGACGCCTGCACCGCCGCGACCGACGAGACGCACCGGGCGAGCCTGGAGACGCTGGGTCAGCTCGGCGAGGTGGTCACCGCCGCCGAGGTCGTCGACCGCCTGTCTAGGTGAGCCGCCCCGCCGTCGAGGCGGCTGCCGGCGGCCAGGCCCGCCGCGGGGCGGGTCCGGCCGGGTCCCGCCCGAACCAGCTCCCGCGAGAGGCCTGACCGGCCCCAACAATGGCCCGGAGAGCCCCTAGCCCGGCCCGATTCCATTGACGACGCGCGTGCCGCGCTGGCAGCATCCCGCGCATCATGATCAAGGAAAGCGGTTGGTCAGCGAACCCCGTCCCCGCCCGGTCGCCCGCCGAGGTCACGCCACGCCACGCGGACCTCGTCCATGAGGTGATCGCCCGGCATCCCGACGACGCGCCGGCGCTGGGCACGGACGACGCCCTGGTCACCTACGGGGAGCTGCGCGCCCGCAGCAACCGGCTGGCCCACCACCTGCGGGCCACGGGGGTACGCCGCGGCGACCTGGTCGCCGTCCTGCTGCCGCGCGGGGTCGACGGGATCGTCAGCGTACTGGCGGCGCTCACCGCCGGCGCCGCGTACCTGCCCATCGACGCCGGCTATCCCCCGCAGCGGGTCCGGCACATGCTCACCGACTCCCGGGCGCGGGTGCTCGTCACCGTACGGTCGCTGGTCCGGGCCGACCTGGTGGTCCCCGGAACCCCGGTCGTCCTGCTCGACGACGACCGGGCCACGCTCGCCGCGTACCCCGACGGCCCGCCCGCCGTTCCGGTCGGCCCGGGCGACCTCGCCTACGTGATCTACACCTCCGGCTCCACCGGCCTGCCGAAGGGGGTCATGGTGGAGCACGGCTCGCTGCGCGGGCTGGCCGGCTGGCGGGCCGACGCGGAGCGGCTCGGTCCCGACGACCGCTGCCTGCACCTCTTCTCGCCCGGCTTCGACGCCTCGGTGTGGGACATCTGGGCGCCACTGGTGGCCGGCGCCAGCCTCTGGCTGCCCGACGAGGAGACCCGGGTCGATCCCGACCGGCTGGTGGACTGGCTCACCGCGCACGCGATCACCTCGGCGACCCTGCCCACCCCGCTCGCCGAGGAGGTGCTGACCCGGCCGGCGCCGCCCGAATGGGCGCTGCGCATCCTCGGCGCGGGGGGCCAGCAGCTGCTGGCGCGTCCCCGGCCCGAGCACACGTTCACCACGGTCAACCTGTACGGGCCGACCGAGGCCACCGTGCTGGCGATGGCCGGGGAGGTGGCGGTCGAGGGCGACGGCCCGCCGTCGCTCGGGCTGCCGGCCGCGGGCGCCGTCATCCGGCTGCTCGCCGACGACCTGCGCCCGGTGCCGGCCGGCAGCCTCGGTGAGGTGTTCATCGGCGGGCCGGGCGTGGCGCGCGGGTACCACGACCGTCCCGCCCTGACCGCCGAACGCTTCCCGCCCGACCCGTACGGGCCGCCCGGCAGTCGCCTCTACCGCACCGGTGACCTGGCGCGTCAGCTCCCGGACGGCACCTACCACTTCGCCGGCCGGGTCGACGACCAGGTGAAGCTGCACGGTCACCGCATCGAGCTGGGCGAGATCGAGAGCGTGCTGCTGCGCCATCCGGACGTGCGGGCCGCCGCCGTCGGCCTGCACCAGGGCACGGCGGGCCCCCGGCTCGTCGGGTACGTCGTGCCCGAGGCCGGCCCGGACGACGCGGCGCTGGCCGAGCACGCGGCCCGGTACCTGCCGGCCACGATGGTTCCCGCCGCGTGGGTCCGGCTCGCCGCCCTGCCGCTCACGCCGCACGGCAAGCTGGACCGGGCCGCGCTGCCCGCACCGGCGGAGCGGGTCGGCGAGGCGCCGCGCGACGAGCTGGAGCGGCGGGTGGCGCAGGTGTGGACCGACGTGCTCGGCCAGTCGCCGAACCGGGACGACAACTTCTTCGCCCTGGGCGGGCACTCGCTGCGGGCCACGATGGTCGCCGTCCGGCTACGCGAGCGGTTCGGCCTGCCGGTCTCGGCGGCGATCGTGTTCGAGGCGCAGACCGTGGCCGCGATGGCCGAGCGCCTGCGGGCCGAGCTGGCCTCGGCGCCGGCCCCGGAGGAGGACGTCCTCACCGCAGCGGGGCCGGATCCGGTCCCGCGCGACGGCGGGCCTCCGGCACCGGGTCGGGTGTTGTCGTTCGCGCAGCAACGCCTGTGGTTCCTGCACACCCTCGACCCGAAATCCACCGCCTACAA
>NZ_JBQHDF010000015.1:0-140865 GCF_052068495.1 Micromonospora sp. SD12
ACACGCCGAAAAGGGGGATCGGCTTTCGCGCGGGTGCAAGCACCGTCCGGCGCCCAAGAAGATCAGGGGATCTCCAGCCGAACCGGAGGGATCTCCGGCGTCTCGCTGGAGGAAAGATCAGATCGGCCGTGCCCGGCCGGATGCTCGAACCTGTGCGGCTCGGAAGAGGCCGGCTGTTTCGCGGGGCGGGGGGATGCCCTCACGTCGGCCGGACCATGTGTAACGACCACCGGCCCGCCAACATTCCGGGCCCCGGGGCCCGCCATCGCGTCGGGGCGGCATCGCCTTGGCGCTCGCCCGCCGGGGGGGGGGGGGCCTGGCGTGTGGCCTTGCTCGGTCGTACGCAGGGTGTAACGACCCCACCCCCGCCACGATTCCGCCCCCACGATGCCCCCGACCACACCCCCAAACCGGACACCACCAGCCAACCGAACCTGCACACCGCCAGACCCGACCAAGCCATCCGGACACCCCGCCACGACACCGGACACCCCGCGCATTCGGATGCGGCGGCGACTCGCCGCAGATCTTGGTAGATACCGGCCCCTGGAGGGGCACGTTCCTACCAAGATCTTCCCGGACCCGGACCCCGACCCGTCGCAGCCGTCCGACGCCCGCACCCGCCGACACGACACGCGCCCGCGCAAC
Source organism: Micromonospora sp. SD12 (assembly GCF_052068495.1). Lineage (NCBI taxonomy): Bacteria > Bacillati > Actinomycetota > Actinomycetes > Micromonosporales > Micromonosporaceae > Micromonospora > Micromonospora sp. SD12. Next base: position 649 of record NZ_JBQHDF010000015.1, read on the forward strand.
CCACCCGAGCGGCGTAGCGCAACCGTGAAGAGGACAGGGGTGACCGCCGTCACATAAGATACGAGCCGGTTCCGTATCGATAATCGCCCGCCTACGCTCACACCCGGATTACGAGTCTGGCCCGTATCGAAACGGGGCCGGGGGGAGAACGCTGATGCCGCCGCACGAGCACACGGGACACCCGAGGAGGTGGGCGATCCTCGGGGTGCTGGTGATCAGCCTGCTCGTGGTCGTCCTGGACAACACGATCCTCAACGTCGCGCTGCGTACGCTCGCCGACCCGGTGCACGGCCTCGGCGCGAGCCAGGGCGAGCTGGAGTGGTCGATCAACTCCTACACGCTGGTCTTCGCCGGCCTGCTGTTCACCTTCGGCGTCCTCGGCGACCGCGCCGGGCGCAAGCGCTTCCTGCTGATCGGTCTGGTGCTCTTCGGGCTGGCGTCGGTGCTGTCGGCGTACGCGCAGAGCCCCGCGCAACTGATCGCGGCCCGCGCGCTGATGGGCGTCGGCGGTGCGGCCATCATGCCGGTGACGCTCTCGATCATCTCCAACGTGTTCGACCCCCGCGAGCGGGGCCGGGCGATCGGCGTCTGGGCCGGCGCGGTCGGACTGGCCGTGGCCATCGGCCCGATCCTCGGCGGCGCCCTGCTGGAGCACTACTGGTGGGGCTCGGTGTTCCTGATCAACGCGCCGGTGGTGGCGCTCGGTGTGGTGCTGGTGGCGCTGCTCGTGCCGGAGTCGCGGGACCCGGATCCGGGCCGCGTCGACGTCGTCGGCGTACTGCTGTCGGTGGTCGGGCTCGTGGCGTTGACGTACGGCATCATCGACGGCGGCGAGCACGGCTTCGGCCGCCCGGTGGTCTGGGCCGCGATCCTCGGCGGGCTGGCGGTGCTGGCCTGGTTCGTGGCGTACGAGCGGCGCAGCGACCACCCGTCGTTGGACGTATGGCTGTTCCGGGTGCCCCGCTTCGCCGCTCCGGTGGCCATCGTCGGGCTGATCTTCTTCGCCGCGACGGGCGTCATGTTCTTCAGCTCGTTCTACCTGCAACTGGTGCGCGGGTTCAGCCCCCTGGAGACCGGCCTGCTCTACCTGCCCTTCGCCGCGGCCCAGCTCATCTTCGCCCCGAGCAGCGCGGCGATGGTCCGCCGCTACGGCGGCCGGGCGGTCGCGACGGTGGGGCTGGCACTGACCGTGGCCGCGCTCGGCGTGTTCGCCTTCGTCGACGCGACCACCCCGATCTGGGTGGTGCTCGTCGTCTTCTTCCTCCAGGGCACCGGGATGGCCAACATCATGCCTCCGGCCACGGAATCGATCATGTCCGCGCTGCCCCGGGAGAAGGCCGGCGTCGGCTCGGCGGTCAGCAACACGATCCGGCAGGTGGCCGGCGCGCTCGGCGTGGCGGTGCTCGGGTCGGTGCTCTCCGCGGTCTACCGGGCCGATGTCGAGTCCGCCCTGCGGGACCTGCCCGCCGGGGCGAGCGAGGCGGCCGGCGAGTCCATCTCCGGCGCGTACGCCGCCGCGGGTCAGCTCGGGCCGGCGGCGCCGCAGCTGATCGCGGTCGCCGACGACGCCTTCCTGGCCGCGATGCACTGGGCGGCGGGCCTCGCCGCCGCTACCGCCGCCCTCGGCATCGTGGTGGTGCTGCGCTGGATGCCCGGCCGTCCCGCCGCGCGGCCGGGGGAGCCGGCGCCGGTGGGGGAGGCCGAGTTGGCCGGCACCGCCTAGCCTCGCCACAATGTCCGACATGACTTCCCCCGCCGACGCTCCCCGGCCCCCCGGGCGGCCGAGGAGCGTCCGCGCGGACGAGGCGATCGTCGAGGCCACCCTCGACCTGCTGGCCGACGGCAGCACGATCGAGGCGATCTCGATCGAGGCGATCGCCGCCCGCGCCGGGGTCGGCAAGGCCACCATCTACCGCCGCTGGCCCGGCAAGGAAGCGCTGCTGCGCGACGCCCTGCGGAGGCTCAAGGGCACCCCGCCGGAGCCCGCCGGCCACTCGGTGCGCGACGACCTGATCCTGCTGGTCGGGGCGGTCGGTCACCACATCGACCCGCGGGCGGCGCGGATCATGCCCTGCCTGGTGCCGGAGGTCAACCGCAGCCCCGAGCAGTACCAGCTCTACCAGAACATCATCGAGCCCCGGCGCGAGATGATGCGCGAGGTGCTGCGGCGCGGCGTGCGCTGCGGCGAGCTGCGCGCCGATCTCGACGTCGAGGTGGTCATGGCGATGCTGACCGGCCCGATGCTGGTGCAGCGCGTCATGCGGTGGCACCCCGACCTCGACGAGCCGACCCTGCCGCAGCGCATCGTCGACGGCGTACTGGACGGCATCCGCGCCCGCTGACGGGCCGCCGCGCGGCGAGGCGGCCGGCGCTCAGGTGGGCCGGCGGTCAGGCGCCGCCGGCGGGTGTCAGGCGGCGGGTGGTCAGGCGGCGGGCGTACGCAGGCGGTGCAGGCGCAGGGCCAGCTGCACCTCCAGCGCCCGCTCCGGCTTCTGCCAGTCCGCGCCGAGCAGCTGCCCGACCCGCTCCAGCCGCTGGGTGACGGTGTTGACGTGCACGTGCAGCAGCTCGGCGGCGCGCGCCAGGCTGCCGCCCACCCCGAAGTACGCCTCCAGCGTCTTCACCAGCGCGGTGCCCCGCCGGGCGTCGTAGTCGACGACCGGCCCGACGGTGGCGGTCAGGAACCGGTTGACGTCCTTGTCGCCCCCGTCGCCGACCGCGCCCAGCAGCAGCCCGACGAAGCCCAGCTCGGCCGTGCTCGCCCCCTGACCCGAGCGGCCCAGCGCACCGAGGGCGGTCAGGCACCGCTCCGCCTCGGCGAACGTCGCGGCCAGCGACGCCGGGCCCGTCGACGGGCCGCTCGCCCCGGCGGTCACCGGCCGCCCGGTCACCCGCGACAGGTCCCGGGCCACCGCCCGCGCACTGCCGCCCGCGTCCTGACCGGGCAGCATCAGCACCACCCGCCCGTCGCGGGCCGCCGCCAGCCCGCCGCGCGTCGAGGCGTACGTGGTGGCCCAGGAGAGCACCCGCTGCCGGGCCGAGCCGGTCGCGGCGATCGCGTCGTCGCCGACCGCCACCAGCACGTGCGGGGCGTCCAGGTCCACCCCGAGGCGGCGGGCCCGGCTACGCAGCGCGTCCGTGTCCCGCAGCGGCCGGGCGATCAGGTCGTCGAGCAGCTCGCCCCGGACCCGCCCCTCCGCCTCGGCGACGGTACGCCGGAACAGCAGCAGCAGCGCCGTCACCAGCGACGCCCGCTCCAGGATCCGCTGGTCGGCGTCGACCAGCTCGTCGTCGGGGCGCAGCACCAGCGCGCCCAGGTTCTCCGCCCCCGCCACCACGGCCGCGTACCAGAGCCGGCCCCGGCGCACGCTGCGGCCCTCCGTACGCGACGCGGCCACGGCCTCCACCATGTCCGCCCGGTCCGGCTCCTCGATCTCGCCGACCCGGGCCAGCAGCCGGCCCTCCGCGTCGAGCGCCAGCAGCGCCCCGCCGAGCACGTCGGTGACCGCCGAGGCGACGTCCTCCACGCCGCCGCCGCGCAGCACCAGCGCGGTCATCCGGTCGTGCGCCGCCGCGGCCCGCTCCACCGAGCTGCTGTGCGCGCGGATCGTGGTGTTCGCCGCCGACAGCTCCTCCAGCGCCGCCCGCGTCTCCGCGAGCAGCCGTGCGGTGTCGATCGCCACCGCCGCGTGCGCGGCGAGGGACACCAGCAGCGCCACCTCCTCCCGGACGAACGGCCGGGCGGAGCGGTTGGCCGCGTAGAGCACCCCGATCGACGTCGAGCCGAGCCGCAGCGGCACCCCGAGGATGGCCACCAGGCCCTCCTCGCCCACCCCGGCGTCGATCTCGCCGGTGTGGTGGAAGCGGTCGTCCTCCGGGTAGTTCGCGGTGACGTACGGGGCGCCGGACTGGGCCACCAGGCCGCCGAGGCCGGCGCCCATCGGCAGCCGCAGCTGCTGGAAGCGGGCGGAGACCGAGCCGTCGGTGACCCGCATGTAGGTGTCGCCGCGTTCGTCGTCGTCGAGGGTCATGTAGGCGACGTCCGCGCCGAGCAGGTTGCGCGCCCGGTGCACGATCGCGCGCAGCACGTCGTCCAGGTCGCGCAGCCCGGCCAGGTCGCTGACCGTGTCGTACAGCCCGGAGAGCTCGACCTCCCGGCGGCGGCGACGCTCCAGCAGCGCGCGGACCCGCAGCGCCACCGTCTTGGCCTGCTCCAGCTCGGCGAGCCGATCCGGCGGCACGCCGGCGGCGCGCGCGGCGATGAGCGGCCCCTCGAACTCCACCGCGGCGGCCTCGCGGGCGAGCAGCTCCAGGAACTCCACCGGTGACGACATGACCGACATTGTGCGGCTTGCCACTAGTTGGCCGTCCAGCCCCCGTCGAGCGCGATGGACGCGCCCGTGATGAACGCCGCCGGCGGGGAGCAGAGGTACGCCACCAGCTCGGACACCTCCTCCGGCTCGATCAGCCGCTTGATCGCCGCCCGCGCCAGCATGATCTTCTCGACCACCTCGGCCTCCGGGATGCCGTGGCTGGCGGCCTGGTCGGCGATCTGGCTCTCCACCAGCGCCGTGCGCACGTACGCCGGATTGACACAGTTGGCGGTGACGCCGTGCGGGGCGCCCTCCAGCGCGACCACCTTCGACAGCCCCTCCAGCGCGTGCTTGGCGGAGACGTACGCCGACTTGTACGGCGAGGCGCGCAGCCCGTGCACCGAGGAGATGTTCACGATGCGGCCCCAGCCCCGGGCGTACATGTGCGGCAGGGCCCGGCGGATGATCAGGAACGGCGCCTCCACCATCACCCGGTGCAGGTGGGCGAAGCGCTCCGCCGGGAACTCCTGCACCGGCGCCACGTGTTGCAGGCCCGCGTTGTTCACCACGATGTCCACGTCGGCGTCGAGCCGGTCCACCGCGTCCGGGTCGGCCAGGTCCACGCCCTCGGCCCGCCCGCCGGCCTCCGCCGCCACCGCCTTGGCCGCCTCGATGTTGCGGTCCACCACCAGGACGTCGGCGCCGGCGGCGGCCAGCCGCAGGGCGCACGCCCGGCCGATGCCGCTGCCGCCCCCGGTCACCAGGGCGGTACGACCAGCGAGGTCGACGTGTACGACGTGGGGGACCGCCACGGGTTCTGCCGTCATGGCGCATGAAGTTACGAGCTGTGTGTGCGGGCGCACATGGGCCGGCGACACATACTCGGCGGCCGGAGTGTGTGGCTGCCGCGCTCCCCGGGCGGCGTGTCGGCGCGCCCGGCGTGTCCCCGGCGGCGGGGTGTCGCCCGGCTCGGTAGGGTGTCGAACACACGTACTGCTGGCGGCTGGGGGAGGAGGCGGCGTGCGGGTGCTGGGCGTCGACCCGGGGCTGACCCGGTGCGGGGTCGGCGTGGTCGAGGGCGTGCCGGGGCGACCCTGCACGCTGGTCGCCTACTACGTCGTCTACACCGACCCGGCCGACGAGCTGCCGCTGCGCCTGCTGCACCTGGACCGCTCGCTCACCGACCTGGTCGCCGAGCACCGGCCCGACAGCGTCGCGGTGGAGCGGGTCTTCAGCCAGCACAACGTCCGCACGGTGATGGGCACCGCCCAGGCCAGCGGGATCGCCGTGCTCGCGGGCGCCCGTGCCGGACTGCCCGTGCAGACCTACACGCCCAGCGAGGTGAAGGCGGCCGTGACCGGTTCCGGCCAGGCCGACAAGGCGCAGATGACCGCCATGGTGACCCGGCTGCTGCGGCTGGCCGAGCCGCCGAAGCCGGCCGACGCCGCCGACGCCCTCGCCCTGGCCATCTGTCACGTGTGGCGCGGCGGGACGCGCTCCAAGCTGGCCGCCGCGGCCGACCGGGTACGACGAGGAGGAGCCAGATGATCGCCAGCGTGCGCGGGGTGGTGACCGCGACCGGTCCGGACCACGCCGTGGTGGAGGTCGGCGGGGTGGGCCTGGCGGTGCAGTGCGCCCCCGGCACCCTCGCCGACCTGCGGATCGGCCAGCCCGCCCGGCTGGCCACCAGCCTGGTCGTGCGGGAGGACTCGCTGACCCTCTACGGCTTCGCCGACGACGACGCCAAGCAGCTGTTCGAGCTGCTCCAGACCGCCAGCGGCGTCGGCCCCCGGCTGGCCCAGGCGGTGCTCGCCGTGCACACCCCCGACGCGGTGCGCAAGGCGATCGCCAACGCCGACACCGCCGCGCTGACCCGGGTGCCCGGCATCGGCAAGAAGGGCGCGGAGCGCCTGGTGCTGGAGCTGCGCGACCGCGTCGGCCCGGTGCCGGTCGGCGCCGACGGCGCGGCCGGGGTCACCGGCGGGGCCTGGCCCGAGCAGGTCCGGCAGGCGCTGGTCGGGCTCGGCTGGACGGCCGGGCAGGCCGACCAGGCGGTGGCCGCGGTGGCGGAGACCGTCGACGGTGACGTCCCGCCGGTGCCGGTCCTGCTCAAGCAGGCCATCCGGCTGCTGGGTCGCACCCGGTGACGGGCCCCGACGGCGGGCTGGTCTCCGCGTACGTGCACGACGCCGACCTGGACGCGGAGGCCACCGTACGGCCGAAGCGGCTGGAGGAGTTCATCGCCCAGCACCGCGTGCGCGACCAGCTCGACCTGCTGCTGCAGGGCGCGATGCGGCGCGGCTCCCCGCCCGACCACATCCTCCTGTCGGGGCCGCCCGGCCTGGGCAAGACGACCCTGGCCAACATCGTCGCCGCCGAGTTGGGCTCGGGCATCCGGGTGACCAGTGGCCCGGCGATCGAGCGTTCGGGCGACCTGGCGGCGATCCTGACCAGCCTCGCCGAGGGCGACGTCCTCTTCATCGACGAGATCCACCGCATCGCCAAGCCGGCCGAGGAACTGCTCTACAGCGCGATGGAGGACTTCCGGGTCGACGTGATCGTCGGCAAGGGCCCGGGCGCGACGGCGATCCCGCTCGACGTCGAGCCGTTCACCCTGGTCGGCGCGACCACCCGCTCCGGCCTGCTGACCGGCCCGATGCGCGACCGGTTCGGCTTCGTCGCGCACCTCGACTTCTATTCGCCGGCCGACCTGGAGGTGCTGCTGCGCCGCTCGGCCCGGATCCTCGGCGTGCCGATCACCGACGACGGCGCCGCCGAGGTGGCCGGCCGCTCCCGGGGCACGCCCCGCATCGCCAACCGGCTGCTGCGGCGGGTCCGTGACTTCGCCGAGGTCCGGGCCGACGGCGTGGTCACCCTGGAGACCGCCCGGGCCGCCCTCACGGTGTACGACGTCGACGCGCTGGGGCTGGACCGGCTGGACCGGGCGGTGCTGACCGCGCTGGTCGACTCGTTCCGGGGCGGGCCGGTCGGCCTGTCCACCCTGGCGGTGGCGGTGGGCGAGCAGCCCGACACGGTGGAGGAGGTCTGCGAGCCGTTCCTGGTCCGGGCCGGCCTGCTGGCCCGTACGCCCCGGGGCCGGGTCGCGACCGAGGCCGCCTGGCGGCACCTGGGCCGTACGCCCCCGAATGGTACATTTGGCACTGATGCCCCCCCCGTGCCCGATCTGTTCTCGGTGGACGCCGATCAGCCGTGATGTGAACGTGATCTGTGCCGCATTCGGCGTTCCCAGGTGCAGGGATTAGACTCGCGCCGGTCTGTACAGGACGTGAGAATCCGCCTCCGCTCCGGCGCGCCCGCGCCGGGACGGCGGCCAATGGGAAGGTCTTTCACCGTGCTTTACGCAGCAGAGGGCGGCGGGGGTGCCGGCAGCCTGACGCCGATCCTCATGATCGCTCTGCTCTTCGGCGTCATGTACTTCATGATGATCCGCCCCCAGCAGAAGCGCCGCCGTGAGGCGGAGTCCATGCAGTCCGCCCTCGCCCCGGGCGACGAGGTGGTCACGATCGGTGGGCTCTACGGCACGGTCACCGGCGTGGACGACGACACCGTCCTGCTCGAGGTCGCGCCCGGTGTGCAGACCCGCTACGCCCGTCCGGCCATCGCCCGGGTCGTCAGCCAGGCGGAGCGCCCGGCCGACGAGCCGGTCACCGAGGACGCGGACGTCGTCAAGGAGTGACGGTCGCTCCCGCCCGCACGGGGGTGGTGGTCGCCGCACTCCGGTGACGACTTTCCCCGACGGGGCAGCGGAGGCGACGTGAAAACTGGATAGTTGGGCCCGACGCCGGAAGCCGGCTCGTCCCGTTCCGCCCGGCGCCCCCGCGCCGAGCCCCGGAGCCGGATGCCGGCCTCCGACGCCGGCCCGTCGGACCCGCCGGCCGGACCGGCCGACACCCGCCGCACCAGCGGCGCGACCGTACAGGGAGACAGGACAGCCGTGGCACCACCTCAGGGACAGATGCGCCCCGGACGGCAACTGGCCGTGCTCGGGCTCATCTTCGTCGTCCTCTATCTTTTGGTGTTCTTCGCGGGCGGCGCCAGCGGCGGCTTGAAGGACCGGCTCGAGCCCAAGCTCGGCCTGGACCTCGTCGGCGGCACCCGGCTGACGCTGGAGGCGACCAACAGCGTCGACGGCCAGCCCCCCACGGCGGAGAACCTCGAAGAGGCCCGCCAGATCATCGAGAGCCGCGTCAACGCCTTCGGCGTCGCCGAGGCCGAGGTGGTCACCGAGGGCAACCGCAACATCGTGATCTCCCTGCCCGGTGAGAACCGCGACCTGACCGAGGTGGGCAGCGCCGCCGAGCTGCGCTTCCGCAAGGTCCTCAAGGCCGCCGACGGCAGCGGCGCGGCCACCGCCCCGCCGCCCGCCGCCACCCCGGCCCCCTCCGGAAGCGCCACCCCGGCCCCGTCGGGCAGCGCGAAGCCCTCCGGCAGCGCCGCCCCGTCGGGCAGCGCCGCGCCGAAGGCGACCGCGTCGCCGAGCGGCGGTCAGGGCGGCATGGCGCCGGCCCCGAGCGCCAGCGCGTCGGCCGCGCCGAGCACCACCCCCTCGGCCGGCGCCGCCACCCCGACGCCGAGCGCCAGCGGCGAGCCCGTGCCGCAGAGCGTCGAGGAGCAGCGCAAGGCCGTCCAGCAGAAGGTCGGCGCCGCCGCCTGGGCCGCCGCCAGCGGTCTCCAGGCCCCGGCCGACCTGACCGCCGACCCGTCGCTGGCGGAGAAGCTCAAGCCGTTCGCGGGCCTCGACGCGCGTGAGGTCGCGGTGCTGCCGGCGACGATGCAGTTCAACGTGCCGCAGATCGGCTGCGCCCAGCTCGACAAGCGCCCGCCGGCCTCCATCTCCGCCCCCGACCAGCAGGTGGTGGCCTGCGAGGACGGCGCCGCGAAGTACCTGCTCGACCAGGCGAAGGTGCTCGGCACCGACGTCGAGGACGCCAGCGCGGTGCTGGACCAGACCAGCCAGTGGGTCGTCAGCCTCGACTTCAGCGGGGCCGGCCAGGACAAGTGGACCAACCTGACCCGCGAGGCGTTCAACAACGAGGGCCAGGCCTGCGACGCCACCGCCCTCGGCCAGGACGGCAAGTGCCGCGTCGCCGTCGTGCTCGACAACGAGATCGTCTCCTCGCCCGAGATCCAGGGCGTGCTGACGGGCAACTCGCAGATCACCGGCAACTTCACCCAGAAGGACGCCAGCACCCTGGCCGGCCAGCTGCGCTACGGCGCGCTGCCGGTGACCTTCGAGCCGCAGGAGCAGCAGAACGTCACCGCCACCCTGGGCGCCAGCCACCTGCGGGCCGGTCTGCTCGCGGCGGGCATCGGCATGGCGCTGGTCATCATCTACTCGTTCTTCTACTACCGCCTGCTCGGCTCGGTCATCTTCCTGAGCCTGATCCTCTCGGCGCTGCTGGTCTTCGGCGCGCTGGTGGTGCTGGGCCGGCAGATCGGCTTCACCCTCACCCTCGCCGGCATCGCCGGCATGATCGTCTCGCTGGGTGTGGCGGCGGACTCGTTCGTCATCTACTTCGAGCGACTCAAGGACGAGATCCGGGAGGGCCGCAGCCCGCGCAGCGCGGTGCCGCGCGCGTGGATCCGGGCCCGCCGCACGATCATCTCGGCCAACGCGATCACGCTGATGTCGGCGGTGGTGCTCTACGTGGTCTCGGTCGGCGCGGTGAAGGGCTTCGCCTTCGCCCTCGGCCTGGCCACGGTGCTGGACCTGGTCGTGGTCTTCCTCTTCCGGCACCCGATCATGACGATGTTCGCCCGCACCTCCGCGTTCCTGTCCCCACGGGTCAGCGGCCTCGGTCGGGCGCTCCCGCCGCGGACGGCCGAGCCGGCCAAGCCCCGCAACCAGCGCGTGAAGGAGGCCTGAGATGGCAAAGAGTGGTCTCGCGAGCCGCCTCTACCGCGGCGAGGCCGGCCTCGACATCATCGGCCGGCGCAAGGTCTGGTTCAGCGTGGCGCTCGCGCTGGTCCTGCTGTCGGCGCTCAGCTTCGGGCTGCGCGGCTTCAGCCTCGGCATCGAGTTCGCCGGCGGCAACTCGTTCCAGATCCCGGCCAGCGTCGGCACGCTGGAGCAGACCGAGGTGAAGGTCCAGGAGGCCTTGGCCGCGGCCGGTGGCGACGCCAAGGTCGTCACCACGCAGAAGGTCGGCGGCACCGGCGGCGAGTTCTACGAGGTGCGCACCACCCAGCTCGACACCGAGCAGGCCAACGCCGTCAAGACCGAGATCGCCGACGAGTTCGGCATCGACGCCGCCACCATCAGCGGCAACCAGGTCAGCGAGGCGTGGGGCAGCCAGGTCACCTCCCGGGCGCTGCTCGGTCTGGTCATCTTCATCGCGGTGGTGATGATCTACCTGATCCTGCGCTTCGAGTGGCGGATGGCGGTCGCCGCCGTCACCTCGCTGATCATGAACCTGATCCTGACCGCCGGCATCTACTCGCTGGTCGGCTTCGAGGTCACCCCGTCGACGGTCATCGGCTTCCTCACGATCCTGGGCTTCGCGCTCTACGACGTGGTGGTGGTCTTCGACAAGGTGCAGGAGAACACGCGCGGCATCACCGCCAACAACAACCAGACGTACGGCGAGGCGGCCAACCTGGCCATCAACCAGAGCCTCATGCGGTCGCTGAACACCTCGGTGGTCGCGCTGCTGCCGGTCGGCGGTCTGCTCTTCATCGGTGCCGGCCTGCTCGGCGCGGGCACCCTGAAGGACCTCGGCCTGGTGCTCTTCGTCGGTATGGCGGTGGCGTTCCTGACCTCGATCCTGCTGGCCACGCCGCTGCTGGTGCTGCTCAAGAACTACGAGCCGCGCATCCAGGCGCACAACAAGCGGGTGCTGGCCCGCCGGGGTGCCGTCGCCCGTGGCGAGGTCACCCCGAGGGGCGCCGCCCCGCGCACCGCGGAGGCCGACGACGAGCCGGTCGACCCGGAGTCGGCCGAGCTGGCCGGTGCCGCGCCGCGAGTGGGTGCCCGACCGGCCGGGAAGCGCCCGACCGGCGCCCGGGGCGGCCGGCCGGCCGGCGGCGGTGGCAACCGCCCGGGTGGCGGCAAGCGGCGCTGAGCCGGGCCGGGCAGACCCGGTAGGAACCGATCCGACGGCGTCCTTCATGCTGTGCGAGCAGCATGCAGGACGCCGTCGTCGTGAAGGGAAACGGAACTGCCGTGACGGAGACCCACAGCACCGGGGTACGGGGAGACAGCGGCCCTAGCGCCGCCGCGCTGGTCGCCAGCCGGGTGCTCGACGTGCCCGACTTCCCGAAGCCCGGCGTCATGTTCAAGGACCTGATGCCGCTGTTCGCCGACGGCGACGTGTTCCGCGAGGTGATCGACGGGATCGTGGCGTACCACGGGCGGGACTCGTTCGACGTCGTCGTCGGCATCGAGGCGCGCGGGTTCGTGGTCGCGGCGGCCATCGCGTACGCCAGCGGGGTCGGGGTGGTGCCCGTGCGCAAGGCCGGCAAGCTGCCCCGCCCGGCGCACTCGGCCTCCTACGCCCTCGAGTACGGCGAGGCCACGCTGGAGGTGCACGAGGACGCCTTCACCGCCGGGCACCGGGTGCTGGTGGTCGACGACGTGCTGGCCACGGGCGGTACGGCCGAGGCGACGCTGGACCTGGTGGAGCGGGCCGGCGGGACGGTGGCCGGTTTCACCGTCCTGCTGGAGCTCGGCTTCCTCGGCGGCCGGGAGCGGCTGGCGCCGCGTCCGGTGCATGCCCTGTTGACCGTTTGAGCCGGCCGACCGTCGGGCCGACCCGGCGCGGACCGTCCGGCGGAGCGGCGGGGCACCGTGCGTGCGGGTAGCATTGCCCTTTGCTGACCGGGCGGGACCCGTCCGGGCGGCGCGAGACCAGGCCGGCCGGCTCACGGTCGGTGACTTCCCGGCGAGCGGTGAGGAGGCCGGTGTCCCACGATGTCGCCCCTCCGGTGGAGGGCACGGTGCACCCGACAGGCGACGCGGACGGCTCGGTGACCGCACGGAACGGTGACGCGCAGGCCCCGGAGAAGACGTCCGGCGCGACCGGCGCGGTCGATCCCGTACGCCCCGACACGCCGCTCGCGGCGGGCGGCGACGCGGGCGCGGCGACCGAGGGGGTCGTGCTCCCGTTCCCCGCCGACGTCATCGGCGACCACATTCCGAGCGCCGGCTTCGCGCTCTCCACCGCGCCCACCGGCCGCCGGGTCCGGGCGCGGCTGGCGCGGTTCAACGCGCCCTGGCAGTCCTCGCAGGTCAGCGAGGTGCTGGAGCCGCTGATCTCGACCCACCGCGACGCCCACCCCAAGGCGGACGCGCGGCTGCTCCAGCGCGCCTTCGACACGGCGGCCCGCTGGCACTCCGGGCAGTACCGCAAGTCCGGCGACCCCTACATCACCCACCCGCTCGCGGTCGCCACGATCCTGGCCAACCTGGGCATGGACACCACCACCCTGGTCGCCGCGCTCCTGCACGACACGATCGAGGACACGGAATACACCCTCGACCAGATGCGCGCCGACTTCGGCGGCGAGGTGGCGCTGCTGGTCGACGGGGTGACCAAGCTCGACAAGGTCAAGCTGGGCGACGCGGCCAAGGCCGAGACCATCCGCAAGATGGTCGTCGCGATGGCCAAGGACCCGCGGGTGCTGGTGATCAAGCTGGCCGACCGGCTGCACAACATGCGTACCCTCACCTTCCTGCCCCGCCCGAAGCAGGAGCAGAAGGCGAAGGAGACGCTGGAGATCCTGGCCCCACTGGCCCACCGGCTGGGCATGAACACGATCAAGTGGGAGCTGGAGGATCTCGCGTTCGGCACGCTCTTCCCGAAGCGCTACGAGGAGATCAACCGCCTCATCGGGGAGCACCAGCCGCAACGCGAGGCGCTGCTGCGCCAGGTCACCCAGAAGGTGCAGACGGACCTGAAGGCCGCCAAGATCAAGGCGGAGACGACCGGGCGGCCGAAGCACCTCTACTCGATCTACCAGAAGATGATCGTGCGGGGTCGCGACTTCAACGACATCTACGACCTGGTCGGGGTGCGGATCCTGGTCGACACGGTGCGCGACTGCTACGCGGCGCTTGGCGTGATCCACGCCAACTGGCAGCCGGTGCCGGGCCGGTTCAAGGACTACATCGCGATGCCCAAGTTCAACATGTACCAGTCGTTGCACACGACGGTCATCGGGCCCACCGGCAAGCCGGTCGAGATGCAGATCCGCACGTACGCGATGCACCGCACCGCCGAGTTCGGCATCGCCGCGCACTGGAAGTACAAGGAGCACAAGGGCACCCAGATCGTCGGCCCGCCGGCGCACATCGACGAGATGACGTGGCTGCGCCAACTGCTGGACTGGCAGCGGGAGGCGGCCGATCCGAGCGAGTTCCTCGACGCGCTGCGCTTCGACCTGTCCAGCCAGGAGGTGTACGTCTTCACCCCGAAGGGCGACGTCATCCCGCTGCCGACGGGTTCGACGCCGGTGGACTTCGCGTACGCGGTGCACACCGAGGTGGGACACAAGTGCATCGGGGCGCGGGTCAACGGCAAGCTGGTGCCGCTGGAGTCGACGCTGTCCAACGGCGACGTGATCGAGATCTTCACCTCGAAGTCCGACACGGCCGGCCCGACGCAGGACTGGCTGGGCTTCGTCAAGAGCCCGCGGGCGCGTACGAAGATCCGGCAGTACTTCAACAAGGAGCGGCGCGAGGAGGCGATCGAGGCCGGCAAGGACGCGATCGTCAAGGCGATGCGCAAGCAGGGCATGCCGTTGCAGCGGATGCTCACCTCCGACGCGCTGATGGCGATCGCCCGCGACCTGCACCTCGCCGACGTCGCCTCGCTCTACGCCGCCGTCGGCGACAGCCAGGTCTCCGCCCAGTCGGTGGTGCAGAAGCTGATGGCCGCGTACGGCGGCGAGGAGGGCGCGGCGGAGGACATCGCCGAGACCGCCGTCGCCACCCGGCCGCCGCGCAGCCGGCAGAGCAGCGCCGACCCGGGCGTGGTGGTGCGCGGGGTCAGCGACGTCTGGATCAAGCTGGCGCGCTGCTGCACGCCGGTGCCGCCGGACTCGGTCTTCGGCTTCGTCACCCGCTCCGGCGGAGTCAGCGTGCACCGCGACGACTGCGCCAACGCCGAGGACCTGCGGGCGCAGGCCGAGCGGGTGGTGGAGGTTAGCTGGAAGCTCACCTCGGCGTCGACCTTCCTGGTCGCCATCCAGGTCGAGGCGCTGGACCGGCACAAGCTGCTGGCCGACGTGACCCGGGTGCTCTCCGAGGAGCGGGTGAACATCCTCTCCGCCACGGTCACCACCACGCGCGACCGGGTGGCGGTGAGCCGGTTCAGCTTCGAGATGGCCGACCCGAAGCACCTGGGCCACCTGCTGGCCGCGGTCCGCAAGGTCGACGGCGTCTTCGACGCCTACCGCGTCACCTCCGGCGCCTGACCCGCCCTCCCGCCCGCCTACCGCGGGAGGGACAGCGCAACGACGAGCGCCCGCCGGCACTGCCGGCGGGCGCTCGTCGTACGGCTGGGGTGTGGTTCAGCCCTGGGGGGCGCTCATGGTGAGCTTCTTGATGGTGACTTCCTTCTTCGGGTGGCCGCCACCGGCCTGCTTCGCGAACGCCTTGTCGTCGCCCGCCGCCGCGACCTGCTTGACGAGGTCCATGCCGCCGGTGATGGTGCCCAGGACGGTGTACTTCGGCTCCAGCGGCGAGTCGCCGTAGACGATGAAGAACTGGCTGCCCGTGCTGCCCGGCTGGCCCGAGTTGGCCATCGCGATCACGCCCTCCGGGTACGGGGGCCGCTTGTCGGTGGGCAGGTTCTCCTCGGCGAGCCGGTAGCTCGGGCCGCCGGTGCCGTCGGTCTGGCGCCAGCCCTTGCCCGTCGCGCTCGGGTCACCGCACTGGAGCACCTTGATGCCCTCGGTCACCAGCCGGTGGCACTTGCTGTTGTCGAAGAAGTTCTTCTCCGCCAGGTGGGTGAAGCTGCCCGCGGTGCAGGGCACCGCCGCCCGGTCGATCGTGGCGGTGATCGGGCCCAGGTCGGTGTCGATCGTCATCGTCTGGGTGCCCGTGGCCGACTGCTGCACGGGCGGCAGCCCGACGTCCTTGATCTGCGGGGACCGCTGGTCGGTGGGGACCTCGGTCCAGGCGCACTGCACGTTGCCGGCCGCCGGGCCGGCGGTGTCGGTCTTGTCGTCGTCACCGAGGGCGGTGACGAGCCAGACCGTGCCGGCGACGACGAGGACCAGGACCGAAGCGGCCCCCACGATCGCCTGGGTCTGCCGGCGCTTGCGGGCCCTGGCCGCGCGCTCGGCCATCTCCTTCTCGAGCCGGGCGCGCGCCGCCGCGCGCTGCCGCTCTCTGGTGGACGTCACGCCTGGATCCTCCTGGGCTGTCTGTGGGCGGTCGGTGCCGCTGAGGTTGGTGGGGCGGCCGGGTCAGCCGGCGCTCGGGCTGGCCGCCGGAGCGCCCGAGGCGGGCGGCGTCGGCGCCGAGGCCGCCTGCGCCACGGGCTCACCGACGGTCAGGCTCTGCACGACCACGTCGTCGTCCTTGGGCTTGACCTTGGCCCCGGTCCCATTGTCCACGGTCGGCTTGGCACCGATCTTCGCCAGCACGTCGATCCCGCCGGTGACCCGGCCGATGATCGGGTACTTCGGGTCGGCGGTCGTGAAGTCCTTGAAGAACATCAGGAACTGGCTGCCGTTGGCGCCCGGCGGGTTGGCGACCATCGCGACCGTGCCCTTCGGGTAGGTCGCGGGCTGGCCGGCCGCCGGGCTCGCCGACGGCGACGGCGCGGTGGGGACGTTCTCGTCGTAGAACGAGTAGGTGGGGCCGCCGAGCCCGGTGCCGCTGGGGTCGCCGCAGCGCACCGCGCCCTCGGCGGTGATCTCGTGGCACTTGGTGTTGTCGTAGAACGACCGGCTGGCCAGGTGGGCGATACTCGCCGCCGCGCAGGGGGCGCCGGCCAGGTCCAGCTCGACGGTGATCGGCGCGCCCTGGTTGGTGGTGACGGTCATCGGGCGTACGCCGTCGGTGGGCAGCCCCTGGGTCGCCGGGGTGCCGACGTCCTTGAGGTTGGTGTTCGCGGTGGCGTCCTGCGGGGTCCACAGGCAGACGTCCTCGGTGGCCGTGTTCTCCTTCGGCTCGTCGTCGAAGGCGCCCAGCGCCCACGCCGAGCCGGCCACGATGAGCACGAGCACGACGGCGACGCCGACACCGGCCTGGATCTGCCGGCGGCGTCTGACGGCGGCGGCCCGGCGGGCGAGTTGCCGGTCGAGCTTGGCCCGCGCCAGTTTGCGCTGCCGGTCCCTGCTGGAAGCCACCCGTGCTCCCCTTCCTCTACCCTGGTCGTCACCGGTGGTCGGGCGTCCTGCGCCCGTTCGACGGCGGGTGCGCCACGCCACACGCCCGCCAGAGTGTACGGCTACCGGCTGGGAAAGTGGTGTACGAGGTCCGGGCCGGGTTTATCGGAACGCGTCACTGCGCCCGGTGGGGCCCACGGGACGCACGCGATCGCCGCCGCACCCGGTGCCCGGGACGGGGCCCGGGTCGGCGCCACGCGGGACGCCCCGGACGCACGCGCAGAACCCGGTCGCCCCGCCCGATAGGCTGCTGACAGGCAACGGATTCGACGGAAGGGGAGCGGACGTGCTCGTGGCCGGCTTTCCCGCGGACGCCTTCGGCACCAACTGCTACGTGGTGGCCGCCGCGCCGGGGGAGCAGTGCGTGGTGGTCGACCCCGGCATCGGGGTGCTCGACCGGCTCGACGCCCTGCTGGCCGAGCATCGGCTGCACCCGGCCGCCGTCCTGCTCACCCACGGCCACCTCGACCACACGTTCTCGGTGGCGCCGGTCTGCGGCGCGCGCGGCATCACCGCGTACGTGCACCCCGGCGACCGGGAGATGCTCGCCGACCCCGCCAAGGGGCTGTCGGCGGATCTCAGGGCGCTCTTCGGCGGGCGGCTGCCGTACACCGAGCCGGAGGACGTGGCCGAGCTGACCGACGGCGCCACGCTCGCCCTCGCCGGGCTGGAGATCACCGTCGACCACGCCCCGGGCCATACCGGCGGGTCGGTGCTCTTCCGACTGCCGGCCGCTGGCTCGTCCTGGGAGGCGGATCAGCTCTGCCTCTCCGGCGACGTCCTGTTCGCCGGCTCCATCGGCCGCACCGACCTGCCGGGCGGCAGCATGACGAGGATGGTCACCAGCCTCCGGGACAAGATCCTCCCGCTGGCCGACGACACCGTCGTGCTGCCCGGCCACGGCCCCGCGACCACCATCGGCCGCGAGCGCGCGACCAACCCGTACCTCGTCGAGGTGGCGGGTGGCGGCGCGCGACCGGCGGCCCCCGCCCGCGGCCTCTGACCGGCCGCACCGACTCCCGCGGCCGTGGCCGGCCGCGCCGACTCTTCGCCCGCGCCGAGAAGCGCGGGACCGCGAACGGAGCATCATGAGCAAGCCCACGCCCATCTCCGGCTTCCCGGAGTGGACGCCCGCGCAGCGGATGATCGAGCAGTACGTCCTCGACAAGATCCGCGACACCTTCGAGTTGTACGGCTTCGCCCCGCTGGAGACCCGCGCGGTGGAGCCGCTGGACCAGCTGTTGCGCAAGGGGGAGACCTCCAAGGAGGTCTACCTGATCCGGCGCCTTCAGGCCGACACCGACGGCCCGGCCGGCGACGACGCGCTCGGCCTGCACTTCGACCTGACCGTGCCGTTCGCCCGCTACGTGCTGGAGAACGCCGGCAAGCTCCAGTTCCCGTTCCGCCGCTACCAGATCCAGAAGGTGTGGCGGGGTGAGCGGCCGCAGGAGGGGCGCTACCGCGAGTTCCTCCAGGCTGACATCGACATCGTCGACCGGGACACCCTCGCGGCGCACCACGAGGCCGAGATGCCGCTGGTGATCGGCGACGCGCTGCGCTCGCTGCCGATCCCGCCGGTGAAGATCCAGGTCAACAACCGCAAGATCTGCGAGGGCTTCTACCGGGGCATCGGGCTGACCGACCCCGAGGCGGCCCTGCGCGCGGTGGACAAGCTCGACAAGATCGGCCCGGCGAAGGTGGCCGAGCTGCTGGCGCAGACCGCCGGGGCGAGCGAGGCACAGGCGAAGGGGTGTCTGGCGCTGGCGGAGATCTCCGCGCCGGACGCCTCCTTCGCGGACGCCGTACGCGCCCTGGGCGTCAGCGACCCGCTGCTCGACGAGGGCGTCGAGGAGCTGGTCCGGGTCGTCGAGACGGCCGCCGCGCACTCGCCGGGGTTGTGCGTGGCCGACCTGCGCATCGCCCGTGGCCTGGACTACTACACCGGCACCGTCTACGAGACGCAGCTCGTCGGCTACGAGCGCTTCGGCTCGATCTGCTCCGGCGGCCGGTACGACAACCTGGCCAGCGCCGGCGCCACCCGCTTCCCGGGGGTGGGCATCTCGATCGGGGTGACCCGGCTGCTCGGGCTGCTCTTCGGCGCCGGGGCGCTGTCGGTGTCGCGCGACGTGCCGACCTGCGTCCTCGTCGCGGTGACCAGCGAGGAGCGGCGTGCCGCCAGCAACCGGGTGGCCGAGGCGCTGCGCTCGCGGGGCGTACCGACCGAGGTGTCGCCGAGCGCGGCGAAGTTCGGCAAGCAGATCCGCTACGCCGAGCGGCGGGGCATCCCGTACGTGTGGTTCCCCGGGGCGGACGGCGCGGCCGACGAGGTGAAGGACATCCGTTCCGGCGAACAGGTCGCCGCGGCGGCGGGGGAGTGGACGCCGCCCCGGGCGGACCTCAGGCCGCTGATCAGCTGAGACATTACTGGCGCGTACGCGCGATCGGACCTACGGTGGCGTAAGTTACGCCACCGTAGGGAGATCGTCGTGACCGCACTCAGCCAGACCGCCCTGCTCCTCGAACTGGAACCCGTCGTCGAGAAGAACCTCGACCGGCACCTGGCCGTCGCCAAGGAGTGGTTCCCGCACGAGTACGTGCCGTGGAGCGAGGGGCGCACCTTCAACGGCCCGCTGGGCGGCGAGGCGTGGTCGGAGTCCGACTCGACGATCCCCGACGTGGCCCGTACCGCGCTGATCGTCAACCTGCTGACCGAGGACAACCTGCCCTCGTACCACCACGAGATCGCCACCCTGTTCGGCCGCGACGGCGCCTGGGGCACGTGGGTGCACCGGTGGACCGCCGAGGAGGGCCGCCACGGCACCGCCATCCGCGACTACCTCACCGTCACCCGGGCGGTGGACCCGGTGGCGCTGGAGCGGGCCCGGATGACGCACATGTCCGCCGGCTACGCCAACGTGCACGACGACGAGGTGCTGCACTCCCTGGCGTACGTCTCGTTCCAGGAGCTGGCCACCCGTATCTCGCACCGCAACACCGGTCGGGTCACCGGGGATCCGGCGTGCGAGGCGCTGCTGGCCCGGGTCGCGGCCGACGAGAACCTGCACATGGTCTTCTACCGCAACCTGCTGGCCGCCGCCTTCGAGCTGGCGCCGAGCCAGGCGATGCGGGCGGTGGCCGACGTGGTGGCCGACTTCCAGATGCCCGGCAACGGCATCGACGGCTTCGCCCGCAAGTCCGTGGCGATCGCCCTCGCCGGCATCTACGACCTGCGCCAGCACCGCGACGACGTGGTGGCGCCGGTGCTGCGCCAGTGGGACGTCTTCAACGTGACGGGGCTCGACGCCGGCGGCGAGGCCGCCCGCGACCAGATCGCGGCGCACCTGGACGACCTGGAGCGCGCCGCGTCCCGCTTCGAGGAGAAGCGCGACGCCCGCGCCGCCCGCCTCGCCTCCCGCTGACCCCGACCCTCGCGACAGGGCCGTCGATCACGCAGTTGTGGCGGGGGACGGAACACCTGGACCACCAGGATTCCGGCACCACAACTGCATGATTCGACTACTCGGTGGGCGGGGTCTCCAGGGGGAAGAGGAGGCAGGTCGAGGTGGCGTGGGCGACCAGGCGCGACTTCGCGTCGAGCAGCTTCGCCTCGGCCAGGGCCGTGCGGCGGCCGCTCTGCAGGACGGTGCCCTCGCAGCGCAGGGTGCCGCTCGCGACGGTGACCGGGCGGAGGAACTTCACGTTCAGGTCCAGCGAGGTATAGCCGACCCCGGCCGGCAGGGTGGTGTGCACCGCGCACGCCGCGGCGGTGTCCAGCAGGGTGGAGATGACCCCGCCGTGCACGGTGCCCAGCGGGTTGTAGTGGAACTCCTGCGGGACGAGTTCGACGGCCACCCACCCCTCGTCGGCCTCCATGCGGGACATGTCGACCAGGTGCATGATGGGCGGCGCCGCCAGCTCGCCGGCGATCATCGCGCGGAGCAGTTCCAGGCCGCCGCGCCGGCCGACGTGCGCGGCGTTGATGCCGGGGTCGGACCACGAGAAGGTACGGCTGCGCGCCGGATCCTGCGTCTGTGTCATGGACTCAGCCTGGCAGCGCGTTGCTGAGTCTGTCAATCAGACCTAGCCTGGGGCGCATGAGACCCGCGGCACTGGACTGGTCGGTGGAGAACTGCACCATCGCCCGCGCGATGGAGATTCTCGGCGAGCGGTGGACCCTCGTGGTCCTGCGCGAGGTCTTCAACGGCGTCCGCCGCTTCGACGACATGCGGGTGCGCACCGGCGTGCCCCGGCAGGTGCTGGCCAACCGGCTGGCGATGCTGGTGGAGCGCGGCGTCCTGCGGCGCGAGCCCTACCGGGAGCCCGGCAGCCGCGAGCGCCACGAGTACCGGCTGACCGAGATGGGGCTCGACCTGTGGCCGGTGCTGGTCGCCGTCCTCGGCTGGGGGGACCGCTACCTGGCCGATCCGGAGGGCTCGCCGTTGACGGCCGCGCACCGCGACTGCGGCGCCGAGGTCCGCGTCGAGCTGCGCTGCGAGCGCGGCCACGAGATCGTCCGGCCGCGCGACGTGGTGCCGCGACCGGGGCCAGGGGCGCGCCGCCGCGCCGGCTGAACCGCCGGCGGGCCCGTGTCGCGACGCGCGGACGGCGGTCGCCGCCCGCGCGTCGGTCGGGCCCGCTACCAGCCGAAACCGGCGGCGTACGAGACGCTCGCCAGCACCCGCTGCCCCGAGGCGTTCGGGTGGAAGTAGTCCCAGCTGGAGAGCTGGCCGAGGGTGAACGGGTAGCCGAACACGGCGTTGTCGTCGAAGTCGCAGTTCGGCCCGTACGCGGCGCAGGCCTGGGCGAGCTGGGCGTTGTAGTCGACGACCCGCTGGCGTACGCGGCTGCGCCGGTCCACGTCCGCCTGCGCCGTGGAGGTCGGGTTGGCCAGCATCGACTGGCAGATGCCGAACAGCGACCAGGCGCTGCGGGCGCTGCCGCTGTCCTTGCCGACGGCCCAGAGCCGGTGGATGTCCGGCACGCTGATCAGCTGCACCCGGGCCGTGGGCAGCCCGGCCTTGAGGCGACCGAGCGCGGCGTCGATGTTGGCGCGGTAGGTGGCCACCGGCGTCATCGCCGCCTCCGTGCTGGTGCAGGCGTCGTTGGCGCCGATCAGCATGGTGACGTAGTCGACGCCCTGGCTGACGGCGGTGCCGGCCTGACCGTACATGTCGGCGGACTTCGCGCCGCTGCGCGCGTCGTTGTGGTTGCGCCCGTCGATGGCCGTGTTGGTCGCGCGGATGCGCAGGTACTGGCTGTCCACGGTGGAGTTGTCGCCGGTGCTGAAGGACCGGGAGGTGCAGTCGGTGTACCAGCCGCAGGCGTTGAAGCCGCGGGTGATCGAGTCGCCGAGGCTTGCCATCGAGTTCGGGGGCGGGCCGGGGTCGGCGGCGGCCGGGCTGGCGGCCAGCAGGACGAGGGCGGTGAGGGCGGCGAGGGGAGCGAGGAGTCGTCGGGCGGACTTCATGGTGGCCTCCGGATCGCGCGTACCGGATGGTGGGACGGTGGGTCGAGCGTATAGACGTACGTCAGTGTCCACAATGTTTCGGGCCGATGGCCGCGGCAGCCGGGGCGAAAAGGACAAAGTCGGGTCTTGCCTACTTACTCAAGTATGTGAATACTTCACTCAGCTCGCCTGGTTCCCCCAGGCCGGACGGGCTGATCCAGGCCCTTGTCGCCCCGACGAGGGCCCGAGACCCCCTCCCTGGAGGTTTGTTACATGCGACCCACGAGGTCCTCGCTCCGTCGTGCCGCCGTCGTCGCCGCGGCCGGCGCCATGGTCGCCGGCTCGCTGATCGGCGCGCCCGCCCAGGCCGCACCCTCGTTCGCCTCGCCCGACGCCGCCGCCGGCCTGGCCGAGCGCCTCGGCGACCGCTCCGCCGGCACGTACGCCGACGCCAGCGGCAAGATGGTCGTCACCGTGACCGACGCGCTCGCCGCCCGCCAGGTCAGCGCCGCCGGCGCCACCCCGAAGCTGGTCAAGCGCGGCGCCAGCGAGCTGGCCCGGGCCACCTCGGAGCTGGACCGCTCCGCCAAGATCCCCGGCACCGCGTGGTGGACCGACCCGGCCACCAACCAGGTCGTCGTCTCCGTCGACAGCACGGTCACCGGTGCCAAGCTGGAGCGGGTGAAGGCCGCCGCCGCGAAGATGAACGGCGCGATCCGCATCGAGTCCGAGGCCGGCGTGCTCGGCACCCGGATCTCCGGCGGCCAGGCCATCTACGCCGGTGGCGGCGGTCGCTGCTCCCTCGGCTTCAACGTCCGCAGCGGCAGCACCTACTACTTCCTGACCGCTGGGCACTGCACCAACATCTCGTCGAGCTGGTACAGCAACTCCGCCCAGACCAACCTGCTGGGCAGCCGCACCGGCACCAGCTTCCCGGGCAACGACTACGGCATCGTGCGGCACAACAACTCCGCCAACGCCGCCGGCAACGTCTACCTCTACAACGGCAGCTACCGGGACATCACCGCGGCCGGGAACGCCTACGTCGGCCAGTCGGTGCAGCGCTCCGGCAGCACCACCGGCCTGCGCAGCGGCTCGGTCACCGCGCTCAACGCCACGGTGAACTACGCCGAGGGCTCGGTCTCCGGCCTGATCCGCACCAACGTCTGCGCCGAGCCGGGCGACAGCGGCGGCTCGCTGTTCAGCGGCTCGACCGCCCTGGGCCTGACCTCCGGTGGCAGCGGCAACTGCCGCACCGGCGGCACGACCTACTTCCAGCCGGTCGGTGAGGCGCTGAGCCGCTACGGCGTCAGCATCTTCTGATCGATCGCACCGCAGCGGGCCGCCGGGTGATCCCGGCGGCCCGTCCGCGTGCCGCGACCGGTTCGCCGGACTGGACCCCGCAGGTCGGGGTACGTTCCGGCCGGTGAGCGCCTCCGTGACCCCGCCCGCCGTCGACGCCCCCACGTCCGCCTGGGCCCCGCTGCGGCTCGCCGCGTTCCGCAGCCTCTGGCTGGCGGTGCTGGCCAGCAACGTGGGCACCTGGATGCAGACCGTCGGCGCCCAGTGGCTGCTCGTCAACGAGGCCAACGCCTCGACCCTGGTGTCGCTGGTGCAGACCGCCAGCATGCTGCCCGTCCTGCTGCTCGCCCTGCCCGCCGGCGCGCTGGCGGACACCCTCGACCGCCGCCGGCTGCTGATCGGGGTGCAGTGCTTCCTGGCCACCGTCGGCGTACTGCTGACCGGCCTCACCGTCGCCGGCCGGATGCCGCCGGCGCTGCTGCTCACCCTGACCTTCGCGCTCGGCGTCGGCCAGGCGCTGACCCTGCCGGCCTGGCAGGCGGTCATCCCCGACCTGGTGCCCCGGTCGCAGATCGTCTCGGCCTCGGCGCTCGGGTCGATCAGCGTGAACCTGGCCCGCGCGGTCGGACCCGCGGTGGCCGGTGTGCTGGTCGCCCGCGCCGGCGTCGCCACCGTCTTCGCGGTCAACGCGGTGTCGTTCGCCGTCTTCGCCCTGGCGCTGCTGCGCTGGCGGCCGGAACGAACCGGCGGCGACGACCTGCCCGAGCGGTTCACCGCCGCGCTGCGCGCCGGCGGCCGGTACGTACGGCACTCCCCGGTCGTCCGCCGGATCCTGCTGCGCGCGGCGCTGTTCGTGGTGCCCGGCAGCGCACTGTGGGCGCTGCTGCCCCTGGTCGCGAGCCGCCGCCTGCACCTGGGCGCGGGCGGATACGGCGTGCTGCTCGCCGCGCTCGGCATCGGCGCGGTGGCCGGCGCCCTCGTGCTGCCCCGGATCCGGCTGGCGCTCAGCACCAACCGGCTCCTGCTGCTGGCCGGCCTGGTCTACGCCGCCGTCCTGGTGGTACTCGCCCTGGCACCGGGCCCCGTGCCGGTCGCCCTGGCCCTGGTGCCCGCCGGCATGGCGTGGATGACCGTGCTGTCCAGCGTCAACGCCGCCATGCAGCTCTTCCTGCCCGGCTGGGTACGTGCCCGCGGCCTCTCGGTCTACCAGATGGTCTTCGCCGGCGGGCAGGCGCTCGGCGCGCTCACCTGGGGTGCGCTCGGCGAGCTGACCAGCCTCGTCGTGGCCCTCTGCGTGGCGGCCGGGGCGATGGCGGTCGGCGCGGCGAGCGTGCCGCTCTGGCCGCTGCGCGAGACCCGGGGCCTCGACCGGGACCCGGCGGTCTGGTGGCCCGAGCCGCACCTGACGCTGCCGGCGGACCCGCGGACCGGGCCGGTGCTGGTGACCGTCTCCTACACGGTGCCGCCGGAGCGGCAGGCGGAGTTCGTCGCGGCGATGCGCCTGGTGGGCAGGTCCCGACGGCGTACGGGGGCGATGCGCTGGGGCCTGTTCCGCACGGGCGAACGGGCGGACGGCTACGTCGAGGTCTACCAGGTGCCCTCCTGGGAGGAGCACCTGCGCCAGCACGGCGGCCGGCTCACCGGCGCCGACCGGGGGGTCGAGGAGCGGGCCCGGGCGCTGACCGTCGGGGAGATCGTGGTCAACCACCTCCTGCCGGCAGACCCACGCGACTGACCCGGCGTCAGCCGGCGGTGACGCTCGCGCCCGTGAACACGACCGCACCATCCGGGAACTCACACTGGATCCGCAGTACGAGTTCGTCGGCGCCCTCCACGTCCGCGACGAGGTCGCGGGGGGCGGTCATCCGTGCCTCGAACTGCTGCCCCCGTACGACGCGGGTGACGGTGTCGTCCTTCTCGCGGATCGTCACCTGCGCGTAGACGAGGACCGCACCGTCGCGGTCGTCCGCTGACGGGAAATACGGCCGGACGGTCGCGGTCAGGTCGAGAAAGCGTCGCTGCAACCGGTACGTGACTTCCCGCTGCTTGTCCGATCCGGTGTTTCTCGGGCAATTGATGACGATCGACCGATCGTATTCCGGGTGGCCGGCCAGTTGCCGCGGCAGTTTGACGAGATTGGCCGCACCGGCCTCGACCGGCAGCGTGTCCAGTCGGACCGCGGTTGGCGATCCGGCCGGCGCGACCTTGGCGGGCCCGGAGCCGGGGGGGTTCACCGGGCCGGCCTCCGGCGTACGTGTCGGTGTGGCGGAGCGGTCTGCCTTTCCCCACCCGAGGTCCCAGCCGGAGACGTCCCGCGCGAGAGTGAGCGCGGTGAACAGCACACCCAGCGCGGTGAATATCAGGGTCACCCGCACGAAGGGGTTCGCCGCCCGACTCTGGCCCGAGTCTTCCATGTCTCGCATCGTCCCTTCGCCATGGCCGTGGCCGTGTCGGTCCAACGCAGATGCCTGTCGGAGTATTGTCACCTTCGCGCTGTCGAAGATTACTCCGCCCGGGGTGTCACGCATTCCTGATAACGTGCGGGCTCAAGCCGGTGAGCACTGGCGGCCCGGCGATGTCGAATCGACCTCTGCCATTGCAGGAGGTGGTAGGTGTGAACCAGCCCGACCCCCCGCAGGAGCCATCCACGCAGCCTCCGGCGACGCCGCACCAGCCCGGCACGACGCCTCCCTCCCCGCCTGTCGGCGGCACCGAGGTCCCGTGGGCGTCGAGCGCGACGCGTCCCCCGTCCGCGCCCGCACCGGGCGGTTCCCGGCGCAACCGGTTCGGCGCGGTGGTGCTCGGCATCGCGGTGCTGGCCCTGCTGGCGTCGTTCGGTTCCGCCGTCGTCTCCTGGCGGGCGCTCGACCAGGCACGCACGGCGCGGGACATCGCGTCGGCCCGCTCGCCGATCGTCGTGCCCACCGCCACACCCGCCGGTTCCGAGGCGTCTTCCCTGCCGTCGCCGAGCGATCCGGTGGACGCACCTGACGGCGGAACCGGGCCGGGGGAGGCGCCGCGCTCACCGGGGCAGCCTCCGGTGCTCAACGAGCGGACCGTCTACCAGGCGGAGTACGAGGCGCAGAGTCTGACGCTCAACCCGGCGAAGTGCTTCGCCGAGATGTACGTCGACCTCGACGAGCCGCGGGCGAACGTCGGTCTCGGCAGCTCCGATCTGACGTTCAGTCCGGACTGCCAGGCGGGGGCGCCGTACGTGCAGTTGGGCGCGGGCGTTGACGGCAGCGAGACGGCGCGCGCCGGCATGCGGCCGCAGGAGTGCGCGGACGCGATCCGCGCCGCGCCGATCGCCGAGAACGCGGAGGTGCCGCTGCGCAAGGGCAGCTGGCTCTGCGTCAGCACCAGCTACTCCAAGGCCAGAGAGCGGCGCGACGACTGGCGGATGGTGCTGATCGAGGTCGTCTCGATCAGCAACGAGCGCTCGGTCGTCCTCCGGGCCACCGCCTGGAACATCCCGGAGGACTGAGGCTGCGGGCGCACCGCCGTCGTCGGCGGAGCCGACGGGCCACTCGACGCGGAGCATGACCCTCGACGGGTGGCGCGGACCCACGCCCGGCAGGACTGACAGAATGCCAGGGGTAACGGTGTACCGCAGATGAGGAGACGCTAGTCGTGATCCGTACCCATGACGCCGGCAGCCTGCGCGCGACGGACGCCGGCACCACGGTGACGCTCGCCGGGTGGGTGGCCCGCCGGCGCGACCACGGCGGCGTGATCTTCGTCGACCTGCGCGACGGGTCCGGCGTGGTCCAGGTGGTGTTCCGCGAGGAGGACGCGCACGCGCTGCGCAACGAGTTCTGCGTCCGGGTGACCGGCGAGGTGACCCGCCGCCCCGAGGGCAACGAGAACCCGGAGCTGCCGACCGGCGAGATCGAGGTGACCGCCGCCGAGCTGGAGGTGCTCTCGGAGGCCGCGCCGCTGCCCCTGCCGGTGGACGACCAGGTCGAGGCCGGCGACGACATCCGGCTTCGCTACCGCTACCTCGACCTGCGCCGCAGCGGCCCGGCGAAGGCGATGCGGCTGCGCTCGCGGGCCAACCAGCTCGCCCGGACGGTGCTGCACGAGCGGGACTTCCTGGAGATCGAGACCCCGACGCTGACGCGGTCCACCCCGGAGGGCGCCCGCGACTTCCTGGTGCCGGTGCGGCTCCAGCCCGGCAGCTGGTACGCGCTGCCGCAGTCGCCGCAGCTGTTCAAGCAGCTGCTGATGGTCGGCGGCATGGAGCGGTACTACCAGATCGCCCGCTGCTACCGCGACGAGGACTTCCGCGCCGACCGGCAGCCGGAGTTCACGCAGCTCGACATCGAGATGTCCTTCGTCACCGAGGACGACGTCATCGACCTCGGCGAGGCGATCGTCTCGGCGCTGTGGAAGGACCTGGCCGGCCACGAGATCTCCCGGCCGATCCCGCGCATCACCTGGCACGACGCGATGGCCCGCTACGGCTCCGACAAGCCCGACCTGCGCTACGGCGTCGAGCTGACCGAGCTGACCGACTACCTGCGCGGCACCGCGTTCCGGGTCTTCGCCGGCGCGATCGACGCGGGCGGCTACGTCGGCGCCGTCGTCATGCCGGGTGGCGCGGCGCAGAGCCGCAAGGAACTCGACGGCTGGCAGGACTGGGCGAAGGCGCGCGGCGCGCGCGGCCTGGCGTACGTGGTGCTCGACGCCGAGACCGGCGAGGCGCGCGGGCCGGTGGCGAAGAACCTCTCCGCCGAGCACCTGGGCGGGCTCGCCGACGCGGTCGGCGCCAAGCCGGGCGACGCGGTCTTCTTCGCCGCCAGCGCCAACACCCGCGAGGCGCAGGAACTGCTCGGCGCGGCCCGCATCGAGATCGCCAAGCGGGCCGGGCTGGTCGACGAGAGCGCCTGGGCGTTCTGCTGGGTGGTCGACGCGCCGATGTTCGAGCGTACGGACGAGGGCGGCTGGACGGCCGTGCACCACCCGTTCACCTCGCCGAACGCCGAGTGGGTCGACCGGTTCGAGGAGGCGCCGGACCGCGCGCTGGCGTACGCGTACGACATCGTCTGCAACGGCAACGAGATCGGTGGCGGCTCCATCCGTATCCACCGGGGCGACGTGCAGAAGCGGGTCTTCGACCTGCTCGGCATCACCCCCGAGGAGGCGCAGGACAAGTTCGGCTTCCTGCTGGAGGCATTCAAGTACGGCGCCCCGCCGCACGGCGGCATCGCGTTCGGCTGGGACCGGGTCTGCATGCTGCTCGCCGGCGCGGACTCGATCCGCGAGGTCATCGCCTTCCCGAAGACCCGGGGCGGCTTCGACCCGCTGACCGGCGCGCCGACGCCGATCACCGCCCAGCAGCGCGCCGAGGCCGGCATCGACGCCAAGCCCAAGCCGCAGGCCGCCCCGCACACCGGCACGGCCGGCCCGGCCGCCCCGGTCGCCGACCCCACCTGACCCGGCCCACCGGCCCTGGTGAGTCGACCATGAAGTTGCCGGCGTGCCACGACGGCACCTTCATGGTCGACGCTGGAGGTGGGGCGGGATGAGACTGCTCGTGGTCGGGGGCAGTGGGTTTATGGGTGCGGAGGTGTGCCGGCAGGCGGTGCGTGCCGGGTGGTCGGTGGTGGGGACGTACCACTCGGGGGCGATCGGAGCGCCGGGGGTGGCGGCGCGTCGCCTGGACGTGACCGACCGCGTCGCGGTCCGCGCGCTGGTCGCCGAGGTACGCCCCGACGCGGTCGTCGGCACCCCCTACCGGTACGGCGACTGGGCGGTCACCGCGGACGGCGCGGCGCACGTCGCGTACGCCGCTGCCGAGGCGGGAGCCCGGCTGGTGCACATCTCCAGCGACGCGCTGCACGCCGGCCGCCCCGAGCCCTACGGCGACGACGAGCCACCCAGCCCGGTGTTTCCGTACGGGGCGGCCAAGGCGGCGGCCGAGACGGCGGTCCGTGTCCTCGACCCGCGCGCGGCGCTGGTGCGTACTTCGTTGATCGTCGGGGCGGGGAGCAAGCAGATCCAGCTCTGCCACGACGCGCTCGCCGGCCGGGCGAGCCTGTTCACCGACGAGTTCCGCTGTCCGATCGACGTCACCGACCTGGCCGCCGCCGTACTGGAACTCATCGGCACCGACTACGCCGGTCCGCTCAACGTGGCCGGTCCGGACGCGGTCAGCCGCGCGGAACTGGGCCTGCTGGTCGCCGCGCACACCGGCATCGACCCGGCCGGCATGAAGACCACCAC
Source organism: Micromonospora sp. SD12 (assembly GCF_052068495.1). Lineage (NCBI taxonomy): Bacteria > Bacillati > Actinomycetota > Actinomycetes > Micromonosporales > Micromonosporaceae > Micromonospora > Micromonospora sp. SD12. The sequence goes on from NZ_JBQHDF010000015.1 coordinate 30,292, forward strand.
CGGGGTCGCCGCCGGCATGCTCCGCCCCGCGGAGGTGCGCCTCGACGCCACCCGCGCCGCCGGGCTGCTCCGCACCCGCCTGCGCGGGGTGCGCGAACTGCTGACCCGCTGACCGCTCGGAACCGCGCGCACACGCTTCCAGCCGTGCACACTTTCTATGCACAACCCTTGTGCATAGAAAGTGTGCACATTTATTGTGCAGGGATGGAGAATTCTTCTGCGGCCCGTGAGCCGGCTCGCGAGGTCCGGATCGACCACCGGCAGGTGCGGGTACTGGCGCACCCGCTGCGGATGCGACTGCTCGGCGCGCTACGGATCAAGGGCCCGTCGACCGCCACCCGCCTCGCCGAACTGCTCGGCACCAACACCGGGGCCACCAGCTACCACCTGCGTCAGCTCGCCGAGGTCGGCCTCGTCGTGGAGGATCCGGACCTCGGCACCGGGCGGCAGCGGTTCTGGCGTGCCGCGCACGACGTCACCAACTGGGAGCCCAGCGACTTCGACGACGACCCGGACGCCCGGGCGGCCATCGAGTGGATCGAGGGCGACCAGGTCCGGTGGTTTGTCCAGCACGCCGAGCACTGGTTCGCCGTCCGCCACAAGTACTCGCCGGCGTGGCGTGACGCCCTCGGCATGGGCGACATCTTCATGACCGTCCCGCCGGACCGGCTCGCGGCGCTGACAGCCGAGCTGTGGCGGGTCCTGGAGCGGTTCCACGGCGAGGCTGACCCGGCCGAGCCGGGTGCGGAGCAGGTGCAGATCTACCTGGCCGCCTTCCCGCTGCTGGCGGACATGCGGCTCGCGGACCCGTCAGGCGAGGAGGACCGGTGAGCACGCTGTCCGTACGCCAGATCCGGCGTCGCTACCTCGTGCTCTACGGCCTGCGCTGGCTGCCTGCCGGCCTGCTCATCCCCGTGATGATCCTGTTGATGCAGGAACGCGGCCTTTCGCTCTCCCAGATCGGTCTGGTCGCCACCGCACAGGGTCTGATCGTCCTCGCGCTGGAACTGCCCACCGGCGGGTTCGCCGACGCGCTCGGCCGCAAGCCCGTGCTCGTCGCCGCCTGGGTGACCTGCGTGATCTCGCTCGCCGTCTTCGTGGTGGCCGACTCGTTCTGGCTCTTCTTCCTGTCCTGGGCGCTGCAGGGCGTCTACCGGGCGCTGGACAGCGGCCCGCTGGAGTCCTGGTACGTCGACGCCAGCCTCGCCGCCGACCCGGAGGCCGAGTACGAGCGTGGCCTCGGCTACGCCGGCACCGTGATCGGTGTCGCCATCGGTGCCGGCGCGCTGCTCAGCGGCGGTCTGGTCGCGCTCGGCCCGATCGGGTCGGTGAGCGCGCTGACCCTGCCGGTGCTCGCCGCCATCGCCCTTCAGACGGTGGCGTTGGTAACGCTGCTGATTCTGCTGGTGGAATCCCGCTCAGCCAGGAGCGCCGGCGCGCTGCGCGCCTCGATCACCGAGGCGCCCCGGATGGTGGGGCAGGCGTTCGGGCTGCTGCGCCGCTCCCGGGTGCTGCTGGCCCTGGTGGCCGTGGAGCTGTTCTGGGGCTTCGGCATGGTCGCCTTCGAGGGGTTGCTGCCAGTCCGGCTCGCGGAGGTCGTCGGCGACGCCGACCGGGCGGCGGCGCTGCTCGGCCCAGCCACCTCCGTGGCCTGGCTGGCGAACGCGGCCGGCGCCGCGCTGACCCCGCTGATGCTGAGCCGGCTGGGCGCCGCACCGAGCGCCGCGCTGCTGCGCGTCCTGCAGGGCGTCACGGTCGTCGGGATGGGCCTCTTCGCCGGCCCCGTCGGGGTGCTGATCGCCTACCTGGCCTGCTACGCCGTGCACGGCGCGTCGAACCCGCTGCACATGGGACTGCTGCACCGTCAGGTCGACGGTCCCTACCGGACCAGTGTCATCTCGCTGAACTCGATGATGGCCGGGGGAGCCGGAGCGCTCGGCGCCGTCGTACTGACCGCCCTGGCCGATCGCACCAGTATCAGCCTCGGGATGTTCGTGGGCGCTGTGGTGCTCGCCGTCGCCGCCCCGCTCTACCTGCCCGCCTGGCGGGCCGAACGTCGGGCGCGGTCCGGCCCGGGCGAGCACGCCACCGCCGATCCGGCGCGGCCCGTGGACCGCGCCGCTGACCTGGCCCTGACGAGCGGGAACGCCGACGGCGGTGGGGGAGCGCCGGCCTGACTTCCGCCAGGGCGACGGGCGGTTGCCCCGGCGGTGCGGGCCGGGACCCTGCAGGCCGCAACGATGCGCGAGAAACGCTCCCCGGGCCGAGCCGGCCCGCACCGCGCGGCTCAGCCGAGCTGCACCGAGCTGCGGGCCAGGCTCGCGGCGAAGCCGAGCCGCCGGTAGAGCCGGATGGCCCCGACGTTGACGCTGTAGACGCCGAGGGCCACGGTGTCGTGGCGGGCGAGCAGGGCCCGGGTCATCGCGGCGGTCAGCGCCGCGCCCAGGCCTCGGCCCCGCCGGTCGGGGGCGACGGTCAGGCCCGCGAGGAAGCCGATGTCGCCCCGGCTGCGGTCGGCGCCGCAGGCGACGATCCGGTCGCCGTCGCGGATGCCGTACCAGTCGACGATCCTCGGGTCGCCCGGGCGGGAGGTGGTGGTGGGGAACGCCTCGTCGATCAGGGCGGTCAGCGCCGGATGGTCGGCCTCGGTGAGCCGGACCACCCGCTCCTCGTCGGGCTGGCGCGGCGACGCCTGGGTGGTCCAGAGGAAGTCCCACTCGTCGTGGCGGGCCACGGCCAGCCGGCCGGGCAGCGCCGCCGGGTCGAGTCGCGGCAGGTGCAGCCACTGACCCGGCCGCAGGGCGTCGCGCGCGAGCAGGCCGGCGAAGAGTTCGACCGCCGGTCCGGGGGCGCCGAGCGCGCCGCCGCGCGGGCCGTGCTCCGCCGGCAGCAGCCAGCCCACCGCCTCGCCGCGCCGCCAGCCGCGCGGCACCTCGCCGTGGGTGAGCGCGTGCCGGGCGTACGGGTGGTGGCCGGCGGCCGTCAGGATGGCGTCGCGCCCCTCCAGGGCCCGGTCGGCGATGATCATGCCTCCAGCCTAGGAGGCGCCGGGGCCGCCGGCGGGCGTACCCCGGTCCCCGGCAGTCGGCAGGGCCGCCCGGAGAGCGGGTCGCTCCACGCTGGAGATTGACGAGCGGACCGATTGGGTACATCCCGCGCCGACCCACTGGGAACCCCCACCGGAGGAACGTCATGCTCGCCATTCTCGCGGCGGTCGTTTTCGGCTTCGCCCTGCTCATCGACCTGCTGGACACCAACTTCGGTGCCCCGGACCTGTTCAACTGGAACACCCTCGTGCTCATCGGCCTGCTGCTGCTCTCCCTGTACCTGGCCGGGGTCGGCCGGGGCCCGCGCGGCGGTGGCGGCGGGGGCGGCGGCCGGTGGTACCGGGGCCGGCGCCCCGGCCGCGGCTGACCGCAACCGATCATCGCGGGTCCGGCCCGACGGCGCGCTTCCGGCGCCGTCGGCCGGGCCCGGTACTGTTCCCGTGATGGAGTCCGACGCCCTCTTCTCCCTCGGTGAGCCCGCCGCGGCGCCCCCCGCGCCCGCGGGTTCCGTCGGCGTGGACGGGTTCACGGCGGTGGGGGAGGACTCGCCGCTGCCCGTCCGGATGCGCCCGCGCAGCATCGACGAGCTGGTCGGGCAGGACCACCTGCTCGCGCCCGGCGCCCCGCTGCGCCAACTGGTCTCGGCCACCGCGCCGATGTCGGTCATCCTCTGGGGCCCGCCCGGCAGCGGCAAGACGACCATCGCGCACCTGGTGGCCCGCGCCACCGACCGCCGCTTCGTCGCCATGTCCGCGCTCACCGCCGGCGTCAAGGACGTGCGCGCGGTGATCGACACCGCCCGACGTCAGCGCCGCTCCGGCGGCCCGCAGACGGTGCTCTTCATCGACGAGGTGCACCGGTTCAGCAAGACCCAGCAGGATTCGCTGCTCGCCGCCGTCGAGGACCGCACGGTCACGCTGCTCGCGGCGACCACCGAGAACCCGTACTTCTCGGTCATCTCGCCCCTGCTGTCGCGGTGCGTGCTGCTCACCCTCCAGCCGCTGGATGACACGGCGGTGCGCGACCTGCTGCGCCGCGCGGTCGCCGACGAGCGCGGGCTCGGCGGCGCGCTCACCCTCGAGACCGAGGCCGAGGACCATCTCGTACGCCTCGCGGCCGGCGACGTGCGCAAGGCGCTGACGGCGCTGGAGGCGGCGGCGGCCTCCGCCACGGCCCTCGGCGCCGGGCGGATCGACCTCGCCACCGCCGAGCAGGCGGTCGACGTGGCGGCCGTGCGCTACGACCGGGCCGGCGACGCCCACTACGACGTCACCAGCGCCTTCATCAAGAGCATGCGCGGCTCCGACGTGGACGCCGCGCTGCACTGGCTGGCCCGGATGCTGGTCGCCGGCGAGGACGCCCGGTTCATCGCCCGTCGCCTGGTCATCTTTGCCAGCGAGGACGTCGGCATGGCCGACCCGACAGCGCTGAGCGTGGCCACCGCCGCCGCCCACGCCGTGGAGTACGTCGGGCTGCCCGAGGTGCAGCTCAACCTCGCCCAGGCCGTGATCCACCTGGCGACCGCCCCGAAGTCCAACTCGGCGACCACCGCCATCGGCGCGGCCATCGCCGACGTACGCGCCGGCCGGGGCGGGCCGGTGCCGCGCGGGCTGCGCGACGCGCACTACTCGGGCGCCAAGGGGCTGGGGCACGGCACCGGCTACCGCTACCCCCACGACGACCAGCGCGGCGTGGTCACCCAGCAGTACGCCCCCGACGACCTCGCCGGCACCGACTACTACCGGCCCAGCCAGCACGGCGCGGAGCGCGCGGTCGCCACCCGGCTGCCGCTGCTGCGCCGTATCGTCCGGGGGCTGCCCGCACCGGCCGCGCCCCCGGAGACACCGGCGGCGGTCGGAGACGGATCGGCCGGCAACGGCCGCCGACAGACGGAAACGGGCGGCGCCGACGCGACGCGAGAGGGCGGCAGAGACGCCGCCGGGGAGGGTCACCAGTGAGATCGCGTGGTTCGGAGCGACCGGAGGACGGCCCGGACGAGCGGCGCGACTCCCGCGCCAAGGGGCGCCGCTGGGGGCGGGGCAAGGCCGAGGCCGAGCCCGAGGAGCCGATCAGCGGCGAGGAGTTCGGCTGGATCGACGACCTGCGCTCGGCCAAGCAGCAGCGCACCGAGCTGGGCCCCGACGGGGTGGAGCCCGCCTCGCCTCCCGGCCCCCGCCCGGGTGAGCCGACGACTGCGGGCCCGGCCGGGCCCGCGCCCCATCGCGGCCCCGGCCCGACCGCCACGCCCCCGGTACGCCGCGGCGAGGCCGAGCCGCCGCGCCCCCGCCCGGTGGACGGGCCCTGGCCGGGCGCGCCGGAGCCGCCCCGGCCAGCCGGCCCCGCAGCCTCCGGGCCGGTCCCGACGCACCAGCCCGGCCCCCGGCCCTCGGCCGCCGGCCGCCCCCAACCCGGTCCGGACGGCCCGGACCGGCGGCCGCGCCCCACCCCCGGCGCCCCGACGGGGCCGCAGGTCGCAGCCTCGTCGCCTCCGTCTGCCGGCGCCCCGACGGGCCCGCAGCCGAACACCCCGGCCGGCCCGCAGGGAGTCGCGCCGGATCCGCGTGGCTTCCCGGCGTACCCGCAGGCCGACCCCCGGGCCCGCCCGCAGCCCGGACCGGCCGTCGGACCGCAGCCAGGCACGCCCCCGCACCCCCACGCGGGTGCGCCGGGCGGACCCCGCCCCGGTGCGGCGGTGCCCCCGTACCCGGAGGCGCCGCACCCCGCCGGGGCGCCCCCGGGCCGACGTCCCGACGGGCGGGCGGCGGTGCCGGACGGCCCGCCGCCGGCCGCCGCGCGACCGGGTGGTGCCGTGGGCGCCGCCCGGGTCGGCGTCCCGCCGCCCGGCACTGTCCAACCGCCGACCGGCGAGCTGCGCGGGGCGCCGGCCGAGGGCCGTGACCCCCGCTCCGGCCGGATGCGGCGAGGTCCGGCCGACACCGGCGCACCCGCCCCGGCCGACGGCACCGGATCCCTGCCGACGGCAGCCCCGCCGGTGACCGGCGCCGCGCCGGCCGGTGCGGGGTCCGACCGGGACCGACGCCCCGCGCCGCCGACCGGTCGACGCCGCGCCGCCGAGGAAGCGGCCCCCCCGGTGCCCCGCTCCGGCAACGCGCCGCCGGTGCCGCTCTCGGGCAACGCGCCGCCCGTACCGGCTTCGGGCAACGCCCCGCCGCTGCCGCCTCCCGGCATCGCGCCCGCCGCGCCGACCGGCGCCGGGGCGACCCCGCCCGCCGGCCCCGCCGCCCGGGGCCGCCGCGCCGCGCCCGACGGCGAAATCGCGGGCCGGCGCGCCGTGCCCGACGGCGAAATCGCAGGCCGGGGCCAGCGGGCGGCCGGCGACGACGAGACCTCCGGCCGGGCCGGACGCGCCACGGTGGGCGGTCCGCCGCCCGCGTACCGTACGCCTGACGGGGCGTCCCGCCCGGCGGAACCGGGCGTGGCGGAGGAGCCCGCGCACGCGCCGCGCCCCGCCGACGGGGAGTCGGGGCGCCGGCGTCAGCCCGGTGAGTCCCGCGCCGGCCGACCGGAGCGCCCGGCCGACTGGCTGCGGCAGGCGGGCCGTGCCCACCACACCGATCCGGCACTGCCGACGATCAAGCGGCCGGTACCGCCGCCCGCTCCGGGTGCTCCGGCGGCGGTGCCGCCCGGCCCGGCGCCGCGCGGGGCCGAGACCGGCGCGGTCCCCGCAGGCCGGGCGCGGCCGGGCACGCAGCCGCCGCGACCCGACGACGCCGCCGAGGCCGGGCCCCCGGCAGGTCGGGGCCGACCCGGCGCCGAGCCTCATCCCGGCCCGCCCGCCCGGGGCGCCGCCCGCCCCGCGCCGGCCGGCCCACCGCCGCCCGGCACCCCGACCCCGGCCGGTCGGGCGCGCCCCGGCGCGGCCCCGCTCGACCCCGCGCGTCCCGACGCCGGTCCGGCGGGTCCTGCCCGGGGTGCCGCGCGTCCGGACGCCGGTCCGGCGGGTCCTGCCCGGGGTGCCGCGCGTCCCGACGCCGGCCCGGCGGGCCCCGTGCGGGGTGCCGCTAGCCCGGGCGTCGGTCCGTCCGGTGCCGTGCGGGCCGTCGCGCCGCGCCCCGGCACCGCCGCCGTGCCGCCGCCGCCCGACGCCGGACCGGGCGCGCCGCCCGGTCCGCGCCGCCCCGGCCCGGCCGACCCGCACGGCCCCGAGGCCCCGTCGGGCCCCCCGGGCCCGGGAAGGAAGGCGCCCGGTCCGGGCCGGACCGACCAGACCGGCCCGGTCCGCCCCGCCGCTACCGCGCCGGCCCCGGCGGGCCCCGGGGTGGTCCCCGGCGCCGTCCGACCCCCGGTCGCCGGGCGGGACCGACCCGAGCCGACGTCCGGCGCGGGCCCCCGCCCCGGCCCGGTCGGTCCGCCGGGGGTGGCCCGGGCGGCCGCCCCGGCGCCCCGCCCCGGGCCCGAGGACCGCGCCGCCGGGCGGGCCCTTCCGCCGCATCGCGAGCCCGGGCGGCCGGAGCCGTCGGGTGTCGCGCCCGTACCGCCGCCGGCGGGCGAACCCGTGGTGGCACGGGCCGCCGCGGCGGTCGTACCGCCTGCCGAGCCGACCGACGGACCGGCGCTGCGCCGGCCCGCGGAGCCGGAGTCGCCGGACGACGACGCGGCCGGCCCGGGCGGGCTGCGCGGCGCCCGGTCCGAACTGCGCCGTCAGATGCGCGAGCGGCGCCGGCTGCGGATGGGCATCCTCGCCCTGGTCAGCGTCGTGCTGCTCGGCGCGATCCCGCTCTACTTCGGCATCCGTACGCTCAGCCGCGATCCGGTCTTCGACACCCTCGACGAGCTGGATGTGCCGGGCTGGGCGGCGGTCCAGCCCGTCGACGACGTCAGTGGCAGCCGGTGGTGCCTGCTCGACTGCCGACTGCGCGAACGTACGGCCACGTCCGAGCGGCCGCCCGCGGAGACGGCCCAGGTCTACGAGCGGGCGCTGACCGACGACGGCTGGCGGCCGTGGAAGGTGAGCCGCTGCCCGGAGCAGCCGGCCAAGGGCAGCTACACGTGCTGGCGCCGGGACGAGCTGACCCTCGACCTGTGGGTACGCGAGCCCGCCTGCGTGCCACCGCCGGTGGACGGGGAGCCGGCCGTCGTGCCGTCGCCCGACCCGGCGACCGCTGCGCAGGAGTGCTCCGGCTCGTTGGTGTCGGTGAAGGTCCGTAACGCGATCGACGATGAGCGGACCCGGCCCCAGCCCACCACCGACCCGTCACTCACCGGGGAGGACCCCTTCCCGACGCTCACCGAGGATCCGCTCGCGACACCGACACCCTCACCGTCCTGAGCCGGTTTCCATCACGGACGGTAGGGTCTGGGGCTGGCGGACCGCCAGCCCCCGTCCGACCCCTCCGGGTCGCCGAGCGGCGGGGTGGGTAGGACGGTCGCGCGTTGCGGGGACGTCGGGTTCCCGGAACTCTGCTTGAGGAGGACAGGCGTGGGCTTTTTCGAGGTCGCGGCGCTGATCGCGGCGATCGCGTTCGCGATGCTGGTGTTGATCCTGACGCTGCCCATCCTGCGGCTGCGGCACACCGTGGACGCCACCACCCGGATGATCAACGACCTCAACGACCGGACCGCGCCGCTGCTCGGCGACGTGAACACCACGGTGAAGAACGTCAACACCGCCCTGGAGCAGGTGCAGACCTCCCTGGACGGGGTCAACCTCCAGCTCGCCAAGGTCGACACCATGACCAGCCACGCGCAGAACGTCACCGCCAACGTCGCGAACCTGGCGACCGTCGTCTCCGCCGCCGCCGCCAACCCGTTGGTCAAGGTGGCCGCCTTCGGCTACGGCGTCCGCAAGGCCGCCTCCGCGCGGCGGCACGCCGAGACCGAGCGTGAGGTGCGCGACACCATCAAGCAGCAGCGGCGGGCCGCCAAGCGCGGCAACCGCTGATCCGGCACGACCAGGAGGAGCTCGGAGATGAGGCGGTTGTTCTGGCTCGGCATCGGGCTGGCCGTCGGCGTGGTGGTGGTTCGCAAGGCCACCCGCACCGCACAGGCGTACACCCCGGCCGGCATCGCCAGCACGGTGACCGAGTCCGCTGGCGGGCTGGCGGAGTCGCTGCGTAGCTTCGTGGAGGACGTCCGGATCGCGATGGCCGAGCGCGAGCAGGAGATCCACGAGGCGTTCGCCCATGGCGAGGCGTTCGACGACCAGTTCGCCGAGCTGCGGGAGGACCCGCGCATCGGCGACCGAGAGATCTTTCCGGAGGAACACCAGCGATGAAGACGGCGGAGATCAAGCGGCGGTACCTCGCCCACTTCGAGGCGAACGGCCACACCGTGGTGCCGTCCGCTCCGCTGCCCGCCATCAGCGACCCGAACCTGCTGTTCGTCAACGCCGGCATGGTGCAGTTCGTGCCCTATTTCCTGGGGCAGCAGACCCCGCCGTACCGGCGGGCGGTCAGCGTGCAGAAGTGCATCCGTACGCCCGACATCGACGAGGTCGGCAAGACCAGCCGGCACGGCACGTTCTTCCAGATGAACGGCAACTTCTCCTTCGGTGACTACTTCAAGGACGGGGCGATCCCGCTCGCCTGGGACCTGGTCACCAAGTCCCAGGAGCAGGGCGGGTTCGGCCTGGACCCGGAGCGGATCTGGCCGACGGTCTACCTCGACGACGACGAGGCGTTCGAGATCTGGCGCGCGGTCGGCGTGCCGACCGAGCGGATCGTGCGCCGGGGCAAGGCGGACAACTTCTGGTCGATGGGCATCCCCGGCCCGTGCGGCCCGTGCTCCGAACTGTTCTACGACCGTGGCCCGGAGTACGGCCGCGAGGGCGGCCCGGCGGTCGACGAGGACCGCTACATGGAGTTCTGGAACCTCGTCTTCATGCAGTTCGAGCGCGGCCCGGGCACCGGCAAGGAGGACTACCCGATCCTCGGTGACCTGCCGGCGAAGAACATCGACACCGGCATGGGCCTGGAGCGGATGGCCTCCATCCTCCAGGGCGTCGACAACCTCTACGAGATCGACGAGGTCCGGCCGATCCTCGACAAGGCCGCCGAGCTGACCGGCAAGCGCTACGGCGCCCGGTCCGGGCACGTGGCCAGCGAGTCGCACCCGGACGACGTGCGGCTGCGGGTGATCGCCGACCACGTGCGTACGGCGCTGATGCTGATCGGCGACGGGGTCACCCCGAGCAACGAGGGGCGCGGCTACGTGCTGCGCCGCATCATGCGCCGGGCGATCCGGTCGGTGCGGCTGCTGGGCTGGCAGGAGCGGGCGCTGCCCGAGCTGCTGCCGGTGGCCCGCGACTGCATGGCCCCGTCGTACCCGGAGCTGGCCGCCGACTTCGACCGGATCGCCGACTACGCGTACGCGGAGGAGGACGCCTTCCTGTCCACCCTGCGGGCCGGCACCACGATCCTGGACACGGCCATCGCGGAGACCCGCACGGCCGGCAAGCCGGCGCTGTCGGGTGAGAAGGCGTTCCAACTGCACGACACGTACGGCTTCCCGATCGACCTGACGCTGGAGATCGCGGCCGAGCAGGGCCTGGCGGTCGACGCGGAGGGCTTCCGCCGGCTGATGGCCGACCAGCGGGCGCGCGCCAAGGCCGACGCCCAGGCGCGTAAGACCGGGCACACCGACCTGTCGGCGTACCGGTCGGTGCTCGACTCGGGCGGGCCGGTTCGGTTCACCGGCTACGGCGAGGTGTCCCGGGAGTCGACGGTGCGGGCGGTGCTCGGCGTCGACGGCCCCCGCCAGGCGGCGGTCGAGGGCGACACGATCGAGCTGGTGCTCGACGCCACCCCGTTCTACGCCGAGGGCGGCGGTCAGCAGCCGGACCTCGGCATGATCACCGTCGGTGGTGGCCAGGTCGAGGTGCTCGACGTGCAGCAGCCGGTGCCCGGCCTGATCGTGCACCGCGCCCGGGTGCTCCGGGGCGAGGTGCGGGCGGGGGAGACCGGCTACGCCGAGATCGACACCACCCGCCGGCGGGCGATCTCCCGGTCGCACACGGCGACGCACCTGGTGCACCAGACGATGCGCAACTTCCTCGGCGAGTCCGCCACCCAGGCGGGTTCGCTGAACGCCCCGGGGCGGCTGCGCTTCGACTTCAACACCCCGACGGGGGTGGCGCCGAGCGTGCTGCGCGACGTCGAGCAGCAGGTCAACGAGGTGCTCCTGGCCGACCTGGAGGTGCACGCCTTCATCACCTCGCTGGAGGAGGCGCGGCGCATCGGCGCGATGGCGCTCTTCGGCGAGAAGTACGGCGAGGAGGTGCGGGTCGTCGAGGTCGGCGACTACGCCCGCGAGCTGTGCGGCGGCACCCACGTCTCCCGTTCCGGCCAGCTCGGCCTGGTGAAGATCCTCAACGAGTCGTCGATCGGCTCCGGGGTGCGCCGCGTCGAGGCCCTGGTCGGCATGGACGCCTTCAACTTCCTGGCCAGGGAGCACCTGCTGGTCTCCCGCCTCGCCGAGCTGTACCGGGTGCCCAGCGACCAGGTCGCCGACCGGGTCGAGCAGACCGTGACGCAGCTGCGCGACGCCGAGAAGGAGCTGGAGAAGCTGCGGGCCCAGCTGGTGCTCGGCGGCGCGGCGGCGCTCGCGGCGCAGGCCAAGGACGTGGGCGGGGTCGCGTACGTGGGCACCGAGGCGCCGGAGGGCGCGGCCGGCAACGACGTGCGGACCCTCGCCCAGGAGGTCCGCGGCAAGATCGACCCGGCGCGGCCGGCGGTCGTCGCGGTGGCGGCGCGGGCAGGAGGCAAGGCGTCGCTGGTCGTCGCGGTGAACCCGGCGGCGCGCAGCCGGGGCCTGGCCGCGTCCGACCTGGTCAAGGCGGCCTTCTCCGGGCGCGGCGGCGGCAGCCCCGACCTCGCCCAGGGCGGCGGCCTGCCGGCCGCCGAGGCGCCGAACCTGCTCCGCACGGTCGAGAAGGCGATCGCCGACGCGTGATACGTGCTCGCAGCGGCCAGGGCGGACCCGCGTGGTCCGCCCTGGTTCGCCGTTTCAGGGGGAGTCACCGACCGTGAGCGAATTGTCCCGAGGTGTCCGGCTCGGGGTGGACGTCGGGCAGGTCCGGGTGGGGGTGTCCCGCTCGGATCCGCACGGCGTGCTGGCCACCCCGCTGGTGACCCTCGCCCGCGACCTCACGGCCGCCCCGGACGCGGTGCCGGCCGACATCGCCGCGCTCGCCGCGCTGGTGGCCGAGCACGAGGTGGTGAAAGTCGTCGTGGGCCTTCCGGTCAATCTCGCCGGCAAGCACGGTCCCGCCGCCGTACACGTGAAGGCGTACGCTGACCGACTGGCCGATGTAATAGCGCCCGTTCCGGTGGCGCTCACCGACGAGAGGATGTCCACGGTCGTGGCGTCTCGTAGGCTTGCCGAGCGTGGTGTCCGAGGGAAACGGCAACGTGCGGTGGTCGACCAGGCTGCCGCGGTGGAGATTCTGCAGAGCTGGCTGGACGCGCAGCGGAGGCGGACGCGATGATGGACGATCTTGACCTCGGGTTCGACGAGCAGGACCGGGGGGAGAAGGGCAAGCACCGGCGCGGCGCGGTGCGCAAGCGCAAGGGCGGCTCCGGCGGTGGCGGGCGGGGCAAGACGGTCCTGGCCCTGCTGCTCGCCTTCGTCCTGCTGGGCACGATCGGCGGCGGCGCCTTCTACGGCTTCGACCGCGTCCAGAGCTACTTCGTGACGCCCGACTACGACGGCGCGGGCACCGGCGAGGTGACGGTCGAGATCAAGCAGGGCGCGCTGATCGCCGACATGGCCAACGCGCTGGTCGCCGCCGACGTGGTGAAGAGCGCCAAGGCGTTCATCGAGGCCGCCGAGGCGAACGCCCGCAGCAAGAACATCCAGCCGGGCACGTACAAGCTGCGCAAGCAGATGAGCGGCGAGAGCGCGGTCACCGCGATGCTCGACCTGAAGAACCGGATCGTCAACGGGGTCACCATCCCGGAGGGCCGGACGGCGAAGAACGTCTACAAGCTGCTCTCCGCGGAGACCAAGATCCCGGTGAAGGACTTCGAGGCGGCGGCGAAGGATCCGATCGCGCGGGGCGTGCCGGACTGGTGGTTCAAGCGCAGCGACGGCAAGAAGGTCAAGCCGTCGATCGAGGGCTTCCTCTACCCGGACACCTACGAGATCCCGCCGAAGGCGACCGCCGAGACCATCATCGAGCTGATGGTCGAGAACTTCCTCAGCGTGACCGGTGAGATGCAGTTCGCCGACCGGGTGCAGAAGGAGCGCGGCGGCATCAGCCCGTACGAGGCGCTGATCGTCGCGTCGCTGGCGCAGGCCGAGGCGGGGAACAAGGACGACCTGGGCAAGGTCGCCCGGGTGGCGTACAACCGCGTGTTCGGCGAGTTCCCGTGCAACTGCCTGGAAATGGACGTCACGGTCAACTACTACCTGGAGCTGACCGGGCAGAAGACCAAGACGTCCGGGCAGATGACGGCCGCCGACCTGGACAACCCGAAGAACCCGTACAACCGAAAGCTGCCCGGCCTCGTGCCCACCCCGATCAACAACCCGGGCAAGCAGGCCATGGAGGGCGCGATGGACCCGCCGGTCGGCAAGTGGCTCTTCTTCGTGGCGATCGACAAGGAGGGGCACTCCGAGTTCGCCGAGACCTACGAGGAACACCTGAAGAACGAGGCCAAGGCCAAGGAGGCCGGGATCATCTGATGACGGCCGTACGCCGGGCGGGGGTGCTCGGCACGCCGATCGCGCACTCCCTCTCCCCGGTGATCCACAACGCCGGCTACGCGGCGGCGGGGCTGGACGGGTGGTCGTACACCCGGATCGAGTGCGCGGCGGCGGAACTGCCGGACGTGGTCGCCGGCCTGGGCCCGGAGTGGGCCGGGCTGTCGGTGACCATGCCCGGCAAGGAGGCCGCGCTCGCGGTGGCCGACGAGGTCTCGCCGGTCGCCGCCGCCGTCGGCGCCGCCAACACGCTGGTACGCCGACCGGACGGCTCCTGGTACGCCGACAACACCGACGTGGTCGGCATGGTCGAGGTGCTCGCCGATGCCGGGGTGCGCCCCGGTGCCACGGTGACCGTGCTGGGCGCGGGCGGCACCGCGCGCGCGGCGGTGGCCGCGGCGGGGCGGCTCGGTGCCGGCGCGGTGACCGTGGTGGCCCGCCGCCCGGCGGCGGTCGAGGAGTTGCGCCCGGTGGCCCGCGCGGTCGGTGTGCCGATGACCGGCGCGCCCTGGACCGACGCGGCCGACCGCTGCCGCGCCGACCTGGTGGTCTCCACCGTGCCGAAGGGCGTGGCGGATCCGCTCGCCGAAGCGGTGGCCTGGCGGCCGGGGACGGTGCTCTTCGACGCGCTCTACGATCCGTGGCCGACGCCGCTGGCCGCGTCGGCCGAGGCGGCCGGCTGCCGGATCGTCTCCGGCCTCGACCTGCTCCTGGCCCAGGCGGTGGGCCAGTTCGAGCACTTCACCGGCGTTGCCGCGCCCCGGGCGGCGATGGCCGCCGCGTTGGCCGCCGCCCGCGCCGCCTGAGTGCTCAGACGGGGCGGGAGTGTCCCCTGTGGTCGTCCAGGGCATCCTTAGGCGACGGTTAAGACGCGCTTAGGTCCGGCTGTCATCCCCACGTCACGCCGTGGCCGTGGTTACGCTGCTGACCGTCACCGCCCGACACACAGGGAGTTCACCTTGGCTCGGCACGGACTGCACCGCCTCACCCGCCACCCCGGCCCGCGACGCAAGGCCGTCGTCCTCGGGGTGGCCGGCGCCACGGTGGTGGCCGGCATCGTGGCCACCACCATGCCGCTGCTGGCCGCCGACGACCTGTCGATCCCGGCGACCGCCGACACCACGGCGACCATGGTGACGCAGGACGGCGACAACGGGGCGAAGACGACGCTGGCGACCTGCGCGACCCGCTGTGACGGCAACCCCCGGGGCGGCCGGGAGGCGGTCGTCCAGTTCGCCGTGACCACCCTGCCGGCGACGGCGGTCAACGTGCGGGCCACGCTGCGGGTGCACGCGTGGCAGGAGTTCGCCGCGACCGTGAGCGCGCACGCCTCCGCGGTGGACGCCCGCGCGGCCCGGCCGACGCCGGCGCTGCCGGGGGCGGCCCTGGACACCGTCTCGAAGGTGGCCAAGGGCTTCAACGAGTGGGACGTCTCGGCCCTGGTGAAGGGCAACGGCACCTGGACGGTCTCGCTGGCGCAGACCGGCCTCGAGACGAGGATCTACTGGGCGTCGACGGAGAACCGCAACCCCGACCTGCGGCCGCGCCTGGAGATCCGCTACGACGTCGGCACCCGACCCACCCCGGTGGTGACCACCGCCGCGCCGTCGCCGAGCCGGACGGTCGCGCCGAGCCCCGCGCCGAGACCGACGCCCAGCGTGAGCCCCACCCGCGCCACCCCGAGCCCGTCGGCGAGCCCGTCGGGCGGTACGGACCGGTGCGGCGAGGTGTCGAGCAGGCTGGTGCCCTCCTGCGGCGCCTGGTGGGGGATGTACTCCCCGTCGAGCGCCGGCGACGGCTGGGACCACGGCGCGGCGGTCGCCGAGGTGGAGGCGCAGGTCGGGCGGAAGTTCGACATCGTGCACCGCTACCACGACTTCTCCAACGCCGGCAGCAACGGCGCCTTCCCCGACGCCTACCAGCGGCAGCAGATGCGCGAGGGGCGGCTGATGTTCTTCGCCTGGGAGTCGCGGATCTTCTCCTCCGGCACGGTGCTGACCTGGCAGGACGTCTACAGTGGCCGGTACGACGCCACCATCGACGCGGTCGCCGGCCGGATCCGCGACACCGGCGTGCCGGTGTTCATGGGCTTCGACCACGAGCCGGAGGACGAGCCGGCCAAGGGCAGCGACGCCGACTTCGTCCGCGCCTGGCGGCACGTGCACGACCGGTTCGCCGCGGCGGGCGCCGAGAACGCGGTCTGGGTCTGGACGATGATGGGCTGGTCGGGCCACTACGACCGCTACACCGGTCTCTATCCCGGTGACCGGTACGTCGACTGGGTCGGTTACGACCCGTACAACTTCCACGTCTGCAACGGCAGCAAGGTCTGGAAGAGCCCGGCCACCACTATCGGCGGCTTCTACCGCTGGCTGGACGAGAACCGTCTCGGGGTCGGCAAGCCGCGGATGCTCGCGGAGTTCGGCACCAACTTCGACGCGGCCGACCCGGACGCGAAGCGGCGCTGGTTCGAGGAGTTCCCGGCGGCGCTGAAGGCGCACCCGAAGATCAAGGCGGCGATCTACTTCAACTCCCCGGGCATGACCCGCCGGTCGAGCACCTGTGACATGACCATGAACCACGACGCCTCGTCGGTGGCGGGCTTCGCCCGCGCCGGGCGCGACAGTTACCTGCGGCAGCCCACCGGGGGCGCCCGCTGACGCCGCGCGTTCACAGTCTGACCCCGAGTGATACGGGCGAGTCGGACATCCGACTTGCTGTGTGCGGTGTCATGTTGCTGATGCAGTGACCGCCCAATCGGCGGATATCGCCAGACAGGGTCGACCAGGCACGCTACGCGGGTTCTCTCCCGACATGGAGGCGTAGCGTGCCCGACATCCCGCTCTCTCGGCGATCCGCCGGATTCCGCACCCGGGCGGCGGTGATCGCCCTCGTGACCGCCGCCGCCGTGCTGGCCGTCCCGACCGGGACGTCCGCCGCCGTGGTGCCGGCGCCCGAACCGGCGACCCTGGTCTCGGCCAATCCGGCCGACGCCACACCGCACGCCAGGGACGGCGAGACCCGCGCCTTCGCGCAGGTCGGTTCCACGGTGTTCGTCGGCGGCAGCTTCACCCAGATCCGGCAGACCGCCAGCGCGGCGTGGACCACCCAGCGCTACCTCTTCGCGTACGACCGGGCCACCGGCACCATCTCGACCAGCTTCCTGCCGGTGCTGGACGGCGCGGTCAACACGCTGGTCGCCGGGCCGGGCGGCACGCTGATCGTCGGCGGCACCTTCAAGACCGTCAACGGCGTCTCCCGCAAGAACCTGGTGGCGCTCAACCCCGCCACGGGCGCGATCGTCGACAGCTGGGTCGGCCGCTCCGACGGCGGCACCGTGCGGGACCTGGCGCTGCACGGCAACTGGCTCTACGTGGCCGGGGCGTTCAACTGGCTCAACGGCACCGCCCACGCCGGCCTCGGCCGGCTCAACGCCACGACCGGCGCGATCGACCCGACGTTCAACGTCAATGCCACCGTCGGGCGCCATCAGACCACCTCGTACGTGTGGACGATCGACGTCTCCCCGGACGGCGGCACCCTGGCCGTCGGCGGCAACTTCACGCTCGTCAACGACCTGCCGCGTAACCAGATGGCGCTGGTCGACCTCACCGGCACCCCGACGGTGCTGGACTGGAGCACGGAGAAGTTCGTGCCGCCGTGTGCGGCGCCGGCGACCTTCGTGCACTACGTGCAGGACGTCAAGTTCGGCGGCGACGGGAGCTGGTTCGTCGTCGGCACCAACGGCGGCGCCGGCTGGCCGGCCGCCTACTGCGACGCGCTGGTGCGCTTCGAGACCGCCGCCCGGGGCACCGGGCAGCTCGGCACCTGGGTCGACTACACCGGCAACGACACCATCACCTCCGTCGAGGTCGCCGACAACGTCATCTACCTCGGCGGGCACTTCCGCTGGCTGAACAACCCGAACGCCAGCGACACCGCCGGCAACGGCGCGATCGACCGGCTCGGCATCGCAGCGGTCACCCCGGCCACCGGCCTGCCGGTCAACTGGAACCCCCGCCGCAGCGGCAGCGCGTCGATGCCGGCCGGCACCAGCAACTGGGGCTCCTCCGTGCCGGTGCTCTGGCGCGGCAGCGACGGGCTCTACTTCGGCCACAACTCCGACGGGATGGGCAACGAGTACCACGGCCGCCTCGGGATGTTCCCGCTGACCGGCGGGCGCACCATCACCCCGAAGAACGCGCCGACCGCGACCACCGGCAACCTCTACGTCGGCACCGGCGCGGGCGAGTTGGCCAAGGTGCCGTTCGACGGGGCCAGCCTGGGCACCCCGACCACGGTCAGCCAGCCCAACTACACGGCGGCCGGCGCGACCTGGCGGGTGGCCGACCGGATCTACTGGTCGCACACCGTCGCCGGCACCCCCACGGGCAGCCGGATCGACATCTCGCTGTTCAACGGCGGCGCGATCGGGGCGCCGTGGGAGGCCTCCGGCTACAACGACTGGTTCAACCCGGCGCTGATGACGGGCGCGTTCTACCTCGACGGGCGCCTCTACTACACCCGCTCGGGGGCCAGCGGCCTCTACTACCGCTACTTCGAGATCGACGGCAACTACCTCGGCGCCACCGAGTTCACGCTGCCCACCACCGGGGTGACCTGGTCGACCGTGCGGGGCATGGCCTGGGTCGCCGGACGGATCGTGTACGGTGCCACCGACGGAACACTGCGCAGCGTGCCGTTCGACCCGACGGCCGCCCCGGCGGTCGACGGAACGACGGCGACGGTGGTCCCGGCTGCCGCCGGCGTGTCGTGGTCAACGCCGTCGACCTTCTTCTCCGTGCAGTGACGGTCGACTGTTCGTAACGGAACATCGGTAGATTGTTCACGTTGGGCCGGCGACGGATCAGCCGTCGCCGGCCCGCACGACGTGGGGAGGGTCGTTGGTCGGCGCGGGTGGCAACCGCAGAGGGCTCGCGGTGCGGGCCGTCTTCGCGGTCAAGCGCGGCTGGTACACGCTGCGCTATCCCCGGCTGACGCTGGGTCGGGGCGTGGAGATCCGCGGCCGGATCCGGTTGCGCCGGGGCGTACGGGTGAGCATCGGCGACCGCACGCGGATCAACAAGCTGGTCCGCTTCGCCGGGCCCGGCGAGGTGCGGGTCGGCGCCGACTGCCTGTTGAACGCCACCTGGATCGGCACCTGGACGTCGGTCACGATCGGCGACCGGTGCCTGCTCTCGGACTGCGAGCTGCTGGACAACGACTTCCACAACCTGCCACCAGAGCAGCGGCACGACCCGCCCGTCCCGGCCACCCGCGCCCCGATCACGATCGAGGACAACGTGTGGGTCGGGGCGCACGCCCTCGTGATGAAGGGCGTGCGGATCGGCCGGGACAGTGTCGTGGGCGCCGCCACGGTCGTCCGTACGGACGTGCCGCCGCGGGTCGTGGTCGCCGGAAATCCACAACAGACGGTGAAGAAGTTCCATGACTGACGCTTCCCCCGGTTCCTGGCCCTCGGACGTTCCCGCCGGTGGCGGCACACCGGGCCGCACCGTCACGCTGACCGACCTGCTGCGCGTACCGCTGCACCGCATCCGACTCGTCGGCGCCGTCGCCGCGGTCGGCCTGCTCGCCGCGATCGGCTACGTGGTGCTCGTCCCTGCCGCCGTCACCGCCAGCGCGGTCGTGGCGGTGCGTCCCGTCGTCACCGACGCGTTCACGCCCAGCGGGGCCGCCGCCGACCGGGCGGTGAACATGAACGTGGAGAGCGGCATCGCCACGGGCACCGACGTGGTGCAGCGGCTGGCCGACTCGGGCGACATGGACCCGCGCGAGGTGCGCGACGCCCTCGAGGTCGAGGTGCCCACCGGCGGGCAGATCCTGCGCTTCGTCTACCAGGCGCCCACCGCCGAGCAGGCCGTCGAGGGCGTCAACCTCGCCGCCCAGGCCTACCTGGACGTGCGCCGGACGATGTACGAGAAGCAGCGCGAGGAGATGCTGCGCTCGTACGACGAGAGCATCGCCAAGGTCGCCGCCCAGCAGGCCGCCCTCCAGAAGCGGATCAACAACGCCCGCGAGGGCAGCGTCGACGCGGCGGTGACCGAGCTGACCGGCATCAACAACCAGCTCACCCAGCTCAACGCCGCCCGCACCGAGATCGCCGCCGTCGACGTCAACCCCGGCTGGGTCACCCAGAGCGCCGAGCGGGCCCTGGCCTCCACCGCCGGCAACGGCCCGCTCTACCTGCTCGCCGGCCTGCTCGGCGGGACGCTGCTCGGCGTGGTGCTCGCGTACGCCTGGGAGTCGATGGACCGGCGGATCCGGTCGGTCGACGACGGCCGCGACGCCACCGGGCTGCCCCTGCTCGGCACGGTCCGCAGCCGCCGGTGGCGCGGCGGCAAGGAGGCGGTCGACGCCGACATCCGGTACGTGGCGATGGCCATCGCCGAGCGGGTGCGCCAGCCCGCCCGGGTGTCGCTGCTGACCGCCCGGGAGGAGGACCCGACGGCCATCACCGCCGGCCTCGCGGTGGCGCTGGCCGCCGTCGGCCGGGAGGTCTTCGTCGCCGACGACAGCGGGCGCGCCGAGCGACTGCGGACCACCGTGCTCGGCGACCGGGAGCGGCTGCCCGCCGCGGCCGACCCGTCCCGCCCGGTCGTCCCGAAGCCCCGGCCCGCCGGCTCGACGACGGAGGGCAAGAGCGGTGGCACGCCGGAGCCGGCAGCGGCCCGTCGCCCGTCGCCGCACCCGATCGGCGCCCGCCCGTCCACCGACCCGGACGCCACGCTGACCCTGCCCCGGGTCGCCTCGGCGGCGAGCGCCGGAAACGGCAAGGTGACCAGCACCGACCCCGTGTCCGTGGGTGCGGGCAGCGTCCGGTTCGGCACGTGGCGGCAGGGCGCCGACCACACCCTGGTGCTGTTCAACGCGCCGCCCGCGGAGTCCGACGAGCGCGGCGTCGCCGTCGCCCGGCAGGGCACGGCGGTCGTGGTGGTCGAGCAGGACCGCACCCGGCAGGGCGACCTGCGCCGGCTCGTGGAGCGGCTGCGCGCCGCCGGCGTCACCCCGCTCGGCTTCGTGTTGACCCGTAGCGGCCGAGGCTGAACCGTGCCGGTCACCCGCGCCCCGGCGACGACCGAGCCCGCCGGCGGCCCGGGCGGCGCCGCGTCGCTGCCCCTGCCGCCGCCCCCGCCGCGGCTGCCGATCTGGCCGCTGGCGTTGATGTTCGGCATGGTGCCGGTGTGGTGGCTGGCCGGCGCGTTCTACCTCGGGTGGCCGCTGCTCGGGGCGCTGCTGTTCGCGCTGCTGGTCATCCGGGGCCGGGTGCCGCTGCCCCCGGCCGCCGGGATCTGGCTGCTGTTCCTGGCCGTCGTGGTGGTCAGCGCCACCCAGCTGCAGACGCCGGCCTCGGTGCTGACGTTCGCGCTGCGGCTCGCCTTCTACCTCACCGCGCTCGTGGTCGGCGTCTACGTCTACGCGGTCGCCCGCGAGCGCCCCGACCAGGCCGCGGTCCTCGTACCGCTCTGCGCCTTCTGGTTCGCGCTGGTCGCGCTGGGCTGGCTGGGCGTGCTGGCGCCCCGCTTCGCGCTGACCACCCCGGTGGAGGTGCTGCTGCCCGGCGGGGTGGCCAGCACCCCGTTCATCCAGGACATGGTCCACCTGACCACCGCTGAATACAGCGCCCGGTCGCTGAACCCGATCTACCGGCCGGCCGCGCCGTTCGCGTACACCAACAACTACGGCAGCGCGTACGCGATGACCCTGCCCTGCGTGGTGGCCTTCACCATGCTGCGGCGGCGTGGCGTGCTGCGCTGGGCGCTGCTGGCGTCGCTGCCGCTGTCGCTGGCGCCGGCCTTCCTCACGCTCAACCGGGCGATGTTCCTCAGCCTCGGCACCGGGCTGGCGGTGCTCGGCATCCGGGCCGCCCTGCGCGGCAACGTCCGGGTGGCCGCGTCGATCGTCGGGGTGGTGGTCATCGGGAGCCTCACCACCCTGTTCATCCCGGTCACCGAGCTGATCGGCAACCGGGTGGAGTCCAGCGACACCAACACCGACCGCCTCTCCCTCTACGTCGAGGTGATCCGGCGGGTACGGGAGTCGCCCTGGCTCGGCTACGGCGCGCCGGTGAACGTCGACACCGTCAGCGCCCAGGCGCCGATCGGCACCCAGGGGCAGCTGTGGATGGTGCTGTTCAGCCACGGCGTCCCCGCGCTGCTGTGCTTCCTCGCCTGGTTCGTGGTCGCCGCGCTGATCTGCGCCCGCGCCACGTCCGCCGCCGGGCAGTGGCTGGCCGTGGTGCCGGTCGTCTGCCTGGTGCAGATCCCCTTCTACGGCATGGCCAACCAGAACCTCGCGGTCGCCTTCTTCGCGGTCGCCTTCGCGATGGCGCTCACCGAACGGGAGACCTCGGCCCGGCTCCACCGCCCCCGACCCCTGCGCCCGGAAGCGGTACCCGCATGACCGCCACCACCCGAGGGCCGTCCGGCCCCCACCCGGCCGCCGCGCCCGCCGCGTCGGGCCCGGGCGGAGCGCCGCCCGCCGACGACACGGAGACCCGGCGCAGCGTCCGCAGCGGCGTCGCCGGGCTGGTCGGCGCGGCCACCAGCGGGCTCTTCGGCTTCCTGCTCGCGGTCGTCATCACGCGCGGCTACGGCACGGTCGGCTCCGGGGCGTTCTTCGCCGCGATCGGGGTGGTCACCGTCGCCACCGCCGTGTGCACCCTCGGCGCGGAGACCGGGCTGATGTGGGCGCTGCCGCGCCGGCGCCTCGGCGCCCGGGGCGACGCCGCCCGGGTGCTCCCGGTGGCGCTGGTCCCGCCGCTGCTGGTGGCGGTAGTCGTCGCCGTGGGCGGGGTGCTCGCCGCCGACGCGCTCGCCCCGCGCCTGCTCGGCGGCTCCGGCGTCGACGGTACGGCCCTGCTGACGGTCAGCTTCGCCGCGGTGCCGGTGGTGGTGGCCATGACGCTGCTGCTCGCCGCGCTGCGCTGCGTACGCCCGATCCGGGCGTACGTCGGGGTGCAGTTCTTCCTGCTGCCGGTGGCCCGGCCGGTGCTGGTCGGCGCGGCGGCCCTGGCCGGCGGGGGTCTGCTGGCCGGCATGACCGGCTGGCTGGTGCCGGCGGCGCTCGCCCTGCTGGCGTGCCTGACGCTGGTGGCCGGCCCGCTCGGCGTCGGCCGGGGCGCGGCGCTGCGACCCGCGCCCGGCGACTGGTCGGCGTTCTGGCGCTTCGCGCTGCCCCGGGCCGCGTCGGCAGCCATCGACGCCGGCAACATGTGGGTGGGCGTGCTGCTCACGTCGGTGCTCGCCGGGCCGGCCGACGCCGGCGTCTTCGGCGCGGTCGGGCGCTACATCCTCGCCGGCCAGCTGGCCATGCAGGGGCTGCGGGTGGCGGTGTCGCCGCAGCTGTCCCGGCTGCTCGGGCGCGGGGACCGGGCCGCGGCGGCGGCCGTGCACCGGCAGCTGACCACCTGGGGGCTGGTGCTGTCCTGGCCGGTCTACCTGCTGCTGGCCGTCTTCGGGTTGGCCTTCCTGCAGCTCTTCGGGTCCGAGTTCACCGCCGGCGCCCCCGCGATGACCGTGCTCGCGCTGGCCATGCTGGTCAACACCGGAGTCGGCAACGTACAGAGCCTGCTGCTGATGGGCGGGCGCAGCGGACTGCACCTGGCCGCCACGCTGGCCGGGCTGCTGGTCACCGTCTCGCTCGGCCTGTGGCTGATCCCGGCACACGGCGCGACGGGGGCGGCGCTGGCCTGGGCGCTCGGCATCGCCACCGAGAACCTCACCGCCGTGGCCTGCGCCCGGGCCGTCGTCGGCCAGCCCCTGGTCGACGCGGCGATGCTGCGCGCCGGGGCGGCCACCGTCGCCGGGGTCGGGGCCGCGGCGGGGATCGGGGTGCTGGCCGGCGGCCGGGGGATCGGCGGCCTGGCCGTGGCCCTGGGCGTGCTGGCCGCCGGCTGCGTCGGCTTGTTGACGTTGCCCCGGGTGCGGCGCCGCATCCGGGTGACCATGGTGCAGGTCCGTGGGCGGCAGGAGGCGGCCCCGGCCGCCACCGGGCCCGCCCCGGAGGAGACGAAGGGCAGGTGAGGTCGTCGTGCCGTCCATCCGAGACCGGGTGAAGCAGCTCGTACCGACCCAGGTGACGGAGCGGGTGCGGGAGTCACTCGTCGACTACGGGGTACGGACCAGCGACCGGCGACCGCTGCCGGACTTCCTCATCATCGGCACCAAACGGGGCGGCACCACCTCGCTGTGGAACTACCTCATCCAGCACCCGCTGGTGCCCCGGCTCTTCCCGGCCTGGAACACCAAGTCCTCCCACTACTTCGAGGAGCACTGGCGTCGCGGCGAGGCCTGGTACCGCTCGCACTTTCCCACCCAGCGTCACCGGGAGGCGCTGGAGAAGCGGCACGGCGGGCCGGTACGGGTCGGCGAGGCGGCGCCGCTCTACATGTTCCACCCCCTCGCGGCGCAGCGGGTCGCCGCGCTGATGCCGTCGGTGCGGCTCATCGTGCTGCTGCGCGACCCGGTGGAGCGGGCGTACTCGCACTGGAAGGAGCGGCGTACGCACGGCATCGAGCCGCTCGACTTCGCCGCCGCGCTGGCCGCCGAGGGCGAGCGTACGGCGGGGGAGCGGGAACGGCTGATCGCCGAGCCGGAGTACTTCAGCGAGCCGTACGACTGGTACACCTACCGGGCCCGGGGCCGCTACCTGGAGCACCTGGAACCCTGGCTGGAGCGCTTCGACCGGGAGCAGATCCTCTTCCTGCCCAGCGAGGACCTCTACCGCGACGCCCGGTCCACCTACCGCCGGACGCTGGACTTCCTCGGCCTGCCGCCGCACGACCTGCCCGACTTCAAGGTCTACAACGACCGGCGCTCGGCGCCGCTGGAGCCGGCCGTACGCGCCGAGCTGACCGAGTACTACCGCCCGCACAACGACGCGTTGCGGCAGCGGCTGGGGCTGGAACTCGACTGGCCGGACCGGGCCGCGTGACGGCGCGTACGACCGACGCCGCCGACCCCCGCTCCCGCAGCGACGGGCTGGGCTGGGTCACCCGGGCCGTGTTCGGCGACGAGCGGATCGCCCTGACCGTGGGCGCCCCGCCGCCGCCCGGGCACCGCGAGGTCGCCCGGTACGCGGTCGTCCCGTCGCTCGCCCGGGCCCGGTTCCTGCTGCCGCTCGGCGCGCCCCGCGCCACGGCCGCCTCGCTGCTGGCGTACAACGCGCTGCGCCCGCCGAAGGTGCGGGCGGTGCGGGCCGCGCTCGGCGTGCTGGCGCGGGTCGGCGCGGTCGACCTGGCCCCGTTCCCCCGGCTGACGGTGTCGCTGCCCGATCCGGTCACCGCCGACGAGGCGCTGCTGGCCGGGCGGCTGGGCGCCGCGCTCGGGAGACCGGCGGTGTACGCGGCCTGCGGGGTCCGCCCGCCGGACCCGAACCACAAGCCCACCCTGCAACTGTTCGCCCCCGACGGCCGGGCCCTCGGCTACGCGAAGATCGGCTGGAACGGCGCCACCCGGGCGCTGGTGACCACCGAGGCGGCGGCCCTGCGCGAGCTGCCGACGGTGACCGGCGCGCCCGACCACCCGGCGGCGCCCCGCCTGCTGGCCGAGACCACGGCCGCCGGGCAGGTCGTCGCGCTGGTCGAGCCGCTGCCGCCGGACGTGCGGGGGGTGCCGGTCGACGACCCGCCGCGGATCGCGGCCCTGCTGGCCGTGGCCCGCCGGGGTGACCCGCCGGCGCCGCCGCTCCCGCTGGCGGCGTCGGCGTTCCTGGCCCGGCTCACCGCCGAGGCCGGGCGCGCCGCCGCCGGCACGCCGGACGGGGCCCGGGCGGTCGCCGCGGTCGCCGCCCTGGCGGACCGGCACGGCGGCACCGCCGTCGAGTTCGGGCACTGGCACGGCGACTGGGTGCCCTGGAACCTCGGCGTGCACGCCGGCCGCCTCGTCGCCTGGGACTGGGAGCACAGCGGGCCGGACGTGCCGCTCGGCTTCGACCTGGCGCACGACGCGTTCCAGCGGGCCCTGGTGCTGCGGGGCGAGCCGGCCGCCGTGGCGGCGCGGGCCGTCGACGCCCACCTCGACCGGCACGGCGCCGGGCTGGGGCTCGGGCCGGCGGCCGGGCGGCTGGTGGCCGACGCCTACCTGCTGGAGATGTGGTTGCGCACCTGGCGGCTGGCCGACGCCGGCGCCGGCTGGAACGCGGCGCTGCATCCCGCCCTGCTGGACGTCATCGAGAAACGACATAGCGGCTGATCCGCCGAAATCGCCGGAGCCAGCGGCCCGCCGCCGGCTCCGGACGGTGACGGAGAAACTCCAGGTCGTCACGATCGTCGATGTCGGCCATCGGTACGGCGCACCAGATCCGCCACCCGCGGAGATCGACTTGTCGCCCGGTCACCCTATTTCACCAGCCGGGGGACGTGTGATCTGCTGTCGCGTGGCGGCCACCGAACATCCAAGCGAACGTGTGGGGAGTCGCGTGGAAACGACAACCGAGGACGCCGGCGAGCCCGGAGTCCTGCTCCTGGTGGGCTCCAGCGGCGGCCACCTGGCCCAGCTGCTCGCCCTGCGCCCGTGGTACGAACGCTGGCGACGGTGCTGGGTCACCTTCGACACACCCGAGGCGCTGTCGCTGCTCGACGGCGAGGAACTGGTCCCGGCACACCACCCGACCACCCGCAACGTGCCGAACCTGCTGCGCAACGCCGTCCTGGCCTGGCGGGTGCTGCGCTCGCGGCGGGTCGCCGCCGTGGTGACCACCGGCGCCGGGGTGGCCGTCCCGTTCGTGGTGCTCGCCCGGCTCCGGCGCGTGCCGACCGTCTACATCGAGGTGTACGACCGCATCGACACCCCGACCCTGACCGCCCGGCTCTGCCGGCCGTTCCTCTCCGCGATGCTCGTGCAGTGGGACGAGCAGCGCCGGCAGTACCCGGAGGCCACCGTCGTGGGGACCCTGCTATGAACGCCGAGAGCACCGGAACCGCCCCCGCGCACCGGGTCGCCCCGGGCCGGCCCCGCCCGGCGCCCGCCGGCCGCGTGCCCCGCCCGCGCGACCCCGGCGAACTCGCCCGGGCCCGACTGCTGGTCGCCGTCGGCACCGACAAGCACCCGTTCGACCGGCTGGTCGGCTGGCTCGCGGAGTGGCACCCCACGGTCGGCGAGAACGTCGGGCTGACCGTCCAGCACGGACACACCCGGGCCCCCGGAGTGCCCGGGGCGGTGCCCTTCCTCGGCCACGACGAACTCCAGACCGCGATGGCCGAGGCCGACCTCGTGGTCTGCCACGGCGGCCCGGCCACCATCCTGGAGGCCCGCCGCCACGGCCACCTGCCGATCGTCGTGCCCCGGGACCCGACCCGGGGCGAGCACGTCGACGACCACCAGCAACTGTTCGCCCGCCGCCTGGGCGCGGCCGGCATGGTGGCGCTCGCCGAGACCCGGGAGGCGCTGTTCGAGGCGCTCACCGCCGGCCTCGCCGACCCGTCCCGGTACGCCGTCGCGGCCGACCCGGACGCGTCCGAGGCGCGCCGCGCGGCGGTCGAGCAGGTGGGGCGGATCGTGGAGGACCTGGTGGCCGCGTCGACCGGACGACGGCGGGGGACGAGGTGGCGGCCGTGGGCGCGGTCGGGCCGGAACGGAGAGCGGCGATGACCGAACATCCGAGCGTGAGCGCGGTGGTCCCCACCCGGGACCGTCCGGAGCTGCTCCGGGCCGCCGTGCGCGCCATCCTCGACCAGGACCACCCCGGCACGATCGAGGTGGTGGTGGTCTACGACCAGTCCGAGCCGGACGCCGCACTGGCCGAGCTGTCCCGCCCGGGACGGCTGGTCCGGGTGATCCGCAACGAGCGCGCCCCGGGCCTGGCCGGCGCCCGCAACAGCGGCGTCCTGGCCGCCACCGGCGAGCTCGTCGCGTTCTGCGACGACGACGACGAGTGGCTGCCCGGCAAGCTGAGCGCCCAGGTCGAGGCGCTCGCCGCCCACCCCGACGCGGAGTTCGTCAGCTGCGGCATCCGGGTCAGCTACGACGGGCACACCGTCGACCGGGCGCTGCCGAAGGACTCGGTCACCCTGGCCGACCTGCTGCGCGACCGGATGACGGAGCTGCACCCGTCGACCTTCCTGATCCGCGCCGCCGCGCTGCGCGACGGGTTCGGGCTGGTCGACGAGGAGATCCCGGGCAGCTACGCGGAGGACTACGAGTTCCTGCTGCGGGCCGCCCGCAGCGCGCCGCTGGTCAACCTGCGCACGCCGTACGTGCTGGTGCGCTGGCACAAGCGGTCCTACTTCGCGCAGCGCTGGGACACCATCTCCGAGGCGTTGCAGTGGCTGCTGGAGCGCTACCCCGAGTTCGGCACACAGCCGGCCGGCGAGGCGCGGGTCACCGGGCAGATCGCCTTCGCCCGCGCCGCGTCCGGCGACCGGCGGGGCGCGATGCGCTGGGCCCGGCACACCATCCGGCGCAACCCGCGCGAGCCGAGGGCGTACCTGGCCCTCGCCGTGGCCGGGCGGATGGTCCGCGCCGACGCGGTGCTGCGCACCCTGCACAAGCGCGGCCGGGGAATCTGAGCCCGCCGTCGCCCGAGGGCACTGGCCGGCGCGGACCGGCCAGGCCCTCGGGCGCGGGAGCCCTAACGGCGGGTCGTGTCGGGGCGGCCGGTCACCCGGCGTTCGCGCCGCCGCCCCCGGCGATCGGCCGAAGCCTGTCGCAGCTTTTCGTACCAGGCCGGAGTCGTGGCCGGATCGAAGATCCGGGCGATCACGATGTCGGTGGAGGAGTGCGCCAGGATCGACAGCACGATGGTCAGCGCCACCAGGTGGAAGATCTCGTCACCGGCCGGGATGCCTGCCTGGAGTACCAGCAGGCCGTAGACCACCGAGGCGAAGCCCTTCGGCCCGAACCACATCGCGGCGAACTGCTCGGTGCGGCTCAGCCGGGAGCCGAGGAACGAGACGGCCAGCGCCACCGGACGGGCCACCACGATGGCGAGCACCGCGAACACCCAGCCGGGCCAGGAGATCTCGCCGAGGAACTCGATCGAGATGAGCGCGCCGAAGACCAGCAGCGCGGCCAACTTGAACACCTCGGCGATCAGCTCGCCGAAGTGCTCGAAGCTCTCCCGCTGCCGCTCGCCGAAGGTGGCCACGGTGATGCCGGCGGCGAACGCCGCGAGGAAGAGGTTGGCGTGGGTGACCTGGCCCAGGGCCAGCACCAGCAGGCCGATCGCCACGCCGTTCAGCGGCTCGTACTGGGTGGAGGCCGAGAAGAAGCGGGTCCTCTCCAGACGCAGCGCCAACCACGGCACCCCGACCCCGATGACCACCCCCAGCAGCAGTTCCAGGCCCAGCTCGTCCAGGTGCAGGTCGTCCGAGCCGGCCGCGACGGCCAGGAACAGGATGACGAAGGGCAGCGCCAGGCCGTCGTTGATCCCGGACTCGACGTTGAGCAGGTGCCGCAGCCGGCCGGGCACCCGGTCGTTGCCGACCAGCGCCGAGGCGAACACCGGGTCCGTGGGCGCGAGGACCGCGCCGAGCAGCAGCGACTCCGGCCAGCCCAACCCGACCACGTAGTGCGCCAGCAGCGCGGTGATCAGCAGCGTCAGCGGCAGGCCCCAGCCCAGCGCCCGACCGGGCAGCCGCCACGCCGAGCGCAGGTCCGCCCAGCCCACCCGCATGCCGTCGGTGAAGAGCACGGTGAACAGGGCCAGTTCGGCCAGCGTCGCCACGATCGGCGAGTCGGCGGTGATGTCCAGCACGCCGGTGGTCTCCGGGCCCAGCACGAAACCGGCGACCAGGAAGAGCACGGCGGTGGACAGGATCGTGCGGTGGGCCAGGCTCGAGAGCAGGACCGCCAGCAGCAGGGCGGCGGCGAACGCGAAGAGCAGCACCGGGGCTCCCAGGAATCGGGGTCGACGAAGTCACTGCCGACCAGACTTCCCGGCGCACCGCGCTGATCGTACGGTTTCCCGCCGACCGTGGCGTCCGCAGGGCGGGACACGGCGGGCACCGCACGGCGGCGGCCACCGGGCGTGACAGACTGACCGCTGTGTTGCGCTGGTTGACTGCAGGGGAATCGCACGGTCCCGCCCTCGTCGCGATGCTGGAGGGCGTACCCGCCGGCGTCGAGGTGACCACCGGGGAGATCGCCGGTGAGCTGGCCCGGCGCCGGCTCGGCTACGGCCGGGGTGCGCGGATGTCGTTCGAGCAGGACGAGGTCGAGGTCATCGGCGGGCTCCGACACGGGGTGACCCTCGGCAGCCCTGTCGCGATCCGCGTCGGCAACTCCGAGTGGCCCAAGTGGCGCACGGTCATGGCGGCCGACCCCGTCGACGCGGAGGAGCTCGCCAGCCAGGCCCGCAACGCGCCACTGACCCGCCCCCGTCCGGGCCACGCCGACCTGGCCGGCATGCAGAAGTACGGCCACACCGACGCCCGGCCGATCCTGGAACGGGCCAGCGCGCGGGAGACCGCCGCCCGCGTCGCCGTCGGCACGGTCGCCAAGGCGCTGCTCCGGCAGGCCCTCGGCGTCGAGATCGTCTCGCACGTGGTGGAGCTGGGTCCGGTCGCCGCGAAGCCCGGCCTCCGCCCGGCGCCCGCCGACGCCGAGCGCATCGACGCCGACCCGCTGCGCTGCCTCGACCCGGAGGCCAGCGCCCGGATGGTCGCCGAGGTCGACGCCGCGAAGAAGGCCGCCGACACCCTGGGCGGCGTGGTCGAGGTGCTGGCGTACGGGGTGCCGCCGGGCCTGGGCAGCCACGTGCAGTGGGACCGCAAGCTCGACGCCCGGCTCGCCACCGCGCTGATGTCCATCCAGGCCATCAAGGGCGTGGAGATCGGCGACGGCTGGCAGCAGGCGCGCTCCCGGGGCTCCGAGGCGCACGACGAGATCATCCCCACCGCCACCGGCGTGCGTCGGGTCACCGACCGGGCCGGCGGGCTGGAGGGTGGCATCACCACCGGCGAGCCGCTGCGGGTGAAGGCCGCCATGAAGCCGATCTCGTCGCTCAACCGGGCCCTGGCCACGGTGGACGTCACCACCGGCGAGCCGGCCACGGCGATCAACCAGCGCTCGGACGTCTGCGCCGTGCCCGCCGCCGCCGTCGTCGCCGAGGCGATGGTGGCGCTGGTGCTGGCCGAGGCCGCCACCGAGAAGTTCGGCGGCGACTCGGTCGCCGAGATCCGCCGCAACCTGGCCGGCTACCTCGACGCGCTGGTGATCCGGTGAGCGCGCGACGGCGGGCGGGGCGCGCGGCCGGCCGGCGGTGCCGCTGATGGCGCCGGTCTGCGTACTGGTCGGGGCGCCCGGCTCCGGCAAGACCACCGTCGGGCTGCTGGTGGCGGAGCTGCTCGGCGTGGAGTTCCGCGACACCGACCTGGACATCGTGCGGCTGGCCGGCAAGCCGATCCCCGAGATCTTCATCGACGAGGGCGAGGAGCACTTCCGTACCCTCGAACGGGCGGCGGTGGCGGCGGGCCTGGCCTCGTGCGAGGGCGTGCTCGCCCTCGGCGGCGGCGCGGTCCTCGCCGAGGAGAACCGCGCCGCCCTGGTCGGGCACCCCGTGGTGTACCTCTCCGTCGAGCTGTCCGACGCGGTGAAGCGGGTCGGGCTCGGCGCGGGCCGCCCACTGCTGGCGATCAACCCGCGGGCGACGCTGAAGTACCTGTTGGACCAGCGCCGCCCGCTCTACGCCGAGGTGGCCACCGCCACGGTCGTCACCGACGGGCGGGAACCGGCGGAGATCGCCGCCGAGATCACCGCGCTGCTCAAGCGCTGAGAGCGGCCGTCAGTCGCGGGCGATCCGGTCGAGCACGTCGGCCAGGCCCTTCGGCTCGCTGAGCATCGGCCAGTGGCCGGTGGGCAGCGCGTACAGCCGGCCGCCGGCCAGCCCGGCGAAGAAGGGGTGGCCCCGCGCGATCATGTCCTCGACCACCGCGAGCGGGAAGGTGCTCGCCACCAGGGCCGTCGGCACCGCGCGCCCACCCGTGCGGCGGACCGGGTCGGTGGCGGCGCGCAGCGGGTGGGCGGTGGCCCGCCGCCGCAGCAGCGCGAGCGCGGCGGGATCCAACCCGGCCAGGTTCTGCGGATCCTCCGCCGGGTCGAACGCGGGCGGCGGCAGCAGGTGCCCGTCGCCGATCTCGGCGCGCAGCCGCTCCTGCTCCTCGGGCGGGTTGCTGTCGAACTGCGACATGCCGTCGGGCATCGGCCCGCTCTCCACGTACACCACCCGGGCGATCCGCTCGCCGACGCGGTCCGCCGCCTGGGTCACCGGTAGCCCGCCGCCGGAGTGGCCCACCAGCACGACGTCGTGCAGCTCCTCCACCTCGATCAGCCGGACGATGTCGGTCGTGTGTGTCTCCAGGCCGACCTCCGGGCCGGCGAGGTGGGCGCGCTCGGCCACCCCGGTCAGCGTCACCGGGTGGACCTCGTGTCCCTGCCCGCGCAGCGCCGTGGTCACGTCGCGCCACGCCCAACCGCCCAGCCAGAACCCCGGCACCAGTACGAACGTCGCCATCGCGACCTCCCTCTCTCGTCGTCCGCGACCACCGTACGATCGAATCCGGACGCTTTCCGCCCGCTTTGAAGGAGTGGTCCGTGTCGCATCCCGCCGCCCGGGTGCTCGGCATGCTCGAACTGCTCCAGAGCCACCACCGGCTCACCGGGGCGGAGCTGGCCCGCCGGCTGGGGGTGGACGGGCGCACGGTGCGCCGTTACGCCGCGACCCTGGCCGAGCTGGGCATCCCGGTCGCCGCCGAGCGGGGCCGCCACGGCGGCTACCGGCTGAGTCCCGGCTACAAACTGCCGCCGCTGATGCTCACCGACGACGAGGCCGTCGCCGTGCTGCTCGGCCTGGTCGCCGCCGAGCGGCTCGGGCTGGGCACCGAGGAGCCGGCGACCGCGACCGCGCTGGCCAAGATCCGCAGGGTGCTCCCGCCCACGCTGGGTGACCGCCTCGCGGCGGTGCAGGAGCACCTCGGCTTCACCCTGCGGCGATCGGCGCCGCAGGCCCGGCCGGCGACCGGGACGCTGCTCACCCTCGGCGCCGCCGCCCGGCACCGGCGCCGGGTACGGCTGGAGCACCGTTCCTCCTCCGGCGCGGTCACCCGCCGGGATCTCGACCCGTACGGGCTGGTCTTCCACTCCGGCCGCTGGTACGTCACGGGCCACGACCACCTGCGCGGAGAGGTGCGCACGTTCCGGCTGGACCGGATCGGGGAGGTGCTGCCGGGGGAGCAGACCTTCGCCGTCCCCGACGGCTTCGACCCGGTCGCCCAGGTGACCCGATCGCTGGCCCGCGTCCCGTACGCCCACGACGTCGAGGTGCTGCTGGAGGCCGACCTGGCCGCTGCCCGACGCCGCCTACCGCCCAGCGTGGCCGAACTGAGCGTGACCGACGGCGGCGTGCTGCTGCGCGCCCGCGCGGAGAGCCTGGCCGGGATGGCCCAGCTGCTCGCGGGGCTGGGCTGGCCGTTCACCGTCGTACGCCCCGAGGCCCTGCGCGCCGAGGTCGCCGCGCACGCCCGGAGGCTGGCCGCTTGGGCGGCCCGTACACCCGGGTGATCCCGCCCGAGGGGCGGCCCGCGCGGCCCTGCCCGGCACGCGATCGGGTGGCCACGAAGTGGACAGTTCCCGCCGGCGATCGGGCGGCTGGACTAGGCTGCCGGCGATGGACGAGGTGACCCGGATCCCGGTCGGCGGCGAGCGCCCGTACGACGTGCTGGTGGGACGCGACCTGCTCGAGGCGCTGCCCGGGCTGCTGCCGGACGCGACGCGGGTGGCGGTGCTGCACGCGCACCCGCTGAAGGAACTGGCCGACGCGATCGGCGGGCGGCTGCACGCGGCCGGCGTCACGCCGCTGCTGATCGAGGTGCCGGACGCCGAGGCGGGCAAGCGCATCGACGTCGCGGCGACCTGCTGGGACCGGCTGGGAGAGGCCGGGTTCACCCGTACCGACGCAGTGGTGGGCGTCGGCGGCGGCGCGGTGACCGACCTGGCCGGCTTCGTCGCGGCCTGCTGGCTGCGGGGGGTGCGCTGGGTGCCGGTGGCGACGTCGCTGCTGGGCATGGTCGACGCGGCGGTGGGCGGCAAGACCGGGATCAACACCGCCGCCGGCAAGAACCTGGTGGGAGCGTTCCACCCGCCGGTCGGCGTGCTCGCCGACCTGGCGACGCTGGACAGCCTCCCACCGGCCGACCTGACCGCGGGCCTGGCCGAGGTGGTCAAGTGCGGCTTCATCGCCGACCCGGTGATCCTCGACCTGGTGGAGCGGGACCGGACGGCGGCCACCGACCCGGCGGGCCCGGTGACCCGTGAGCTGATCGAACGGGCGATCCGGGTGAAGTCCGACGTGGTCTCGGGCGACCTGCGCGAGTCGGGCGTACGGGAGGTGCTCAACTACGGCCACACCCTGGCCCACGCCATCGAGAAGGCGGAGGGCTACCGCTGGCGGCACGGCCACGCGGTGTCGGTCGGCCTCGTCTACGCCGGTGAGCTGGCCCGGCTGGCCGGCCGGCTGGACGCTCCCACCGCCGAGCGGCACCGGCGGGTCGTGGCGGCGCTCGGCCTGCCCACCGGCTATCCGGCGGGGGCCTGGCCGGAACTGCTGGCCACGATGCGGGTGGACAAGAAGACCCGGGGCAGCCAGCTGCGCTTCGTGGTGCTGGAGGGGCTGGCCCGGCCCGCGATCCTGGAGGGGCCGGACGACGAGCTGCTGGAGGCGGCCTACCGGCAGGTGGCCGCGTGAAGGTCTACGTGCTGAACGGCCCCAACCTCGGCCGGCTCGGCAGTCGGCAGCCGGACGTCTACGGGGCGACCAGCTACGCGGATCTGGTGACGCTCTGCGAGTCGACCGGGCGGGAACTCGGCCTGGACGTGGCGGTCCGGCAGACCGACGCCGAGCACGAGCTGCTGGGCTGGCTGCACGCCGCCGCCGACGAGGGCGCCGCCGTGGTGCTCAACCCCGCCGCCTGGTCGCACTACTCGTATGCGGTCCGGGACGCCTGCGCCATGCTGCGCGGGCCGCTGGTCGAGGTGCACATCTCCAACATCCACTCCCGCGAGGAGTTCCGGCACCACTCGGTGGTGTCGGCCGTGGCCACCGGGGTGATCTGCGGACTCGGGGTCGACGGCTACCGCCTGGCCCTGCACCACCTGGCCGCCCGCAACGCTTGACGCCCGCCCCCGCCGCCCCGGCCACCCCGTGCGGAGGTGAGTGCTGGGCACGAGCCGCGGGTCTTGCGGGAGCGGCGATTCGCGAACTGCGGCGACTGTGCAACGGCGACCCGGGGCACCGGCCCGCATCGGCGACCCAGGGCGGCGACCCCCATGAGGCGGCGGTCGTCGGACGGCGGCGGTAGGCGCCGCCGCCTTCGCCTCGGCCCGTCTGCCGCCGGGGCGACTGTGCGGCGCGGCTGCCAGTAACACTGAGTCACACCACTCTGCGCTACCCGCTGTAATCGTCCGGACGCCTCACCCGTCCCGCGCTTCAGACGCTTTGCTCTGCATACGGATTCGCACCATCGGATTGACCTGCGGTTTTCCCGTCGTCAGGGAAATCGTCGCCAGCTCGGAATGTCACCGACCGTCAGTGGTGCGTCGGTGGCTGCAGAGCAAAGGGGCGGGGTGGTCATCCGTCACGGGTGCATCCGGCTGCGGAGGGTGACGTTCCGGTGCGCTGTCGCTGCGGGAACCGCGTTGCCGGCCGCACCGGGGAGCGCCGGGACCAGCGCCGGGACGCCTCGCGGGAGGATGGCGGCGTGCGGCGTCCGGTGGGGGTGCCGCGTCCGGCGGGGGAGCGCGGGCGGGGCGCGGGCAGCGCCGGGCAGCGGCGTTCGGCGCAACTAGTAGACTTGCCAGGTCTGTCCGCCAATTGATGATCAAGGCAGGAAATGGCCACCACCAACGACCTGAAGAACGGCCTGGTACTCAACCTCGACGGAGAGCTTTGGGCCGTCGTCGAGTTCCAGCACGTCAAGCCCGGTAAGGGTGGTGCGTTCGTGCGTACCACGCTGAAGAACGTGCTGTCCGGCAAGGTGGTCGACAAGACCTTCAACGCGGGCACCAAGGTCGAGACCGCGACCGTGGACAAGCGCACCATGCAGTACCTCTACGCCGACGGCGAGGACTACGTCTTCATGGATCTGGAGACGTTCGACCAGATCAACGTGCCGGGTGCCACCGTCGGCGACGCGGCGAACTACCTGCTGCCCGAGGCTGAGGCGACCGTGGCCACCCACGAGGGTGTCCCGCTCTACATCGAGCTGCCCACCAGCGTCGTGCTGGAGGTCACCTACACCGAGCCGGGCCTCCAGGGCGACCGGTCGACCGGCGGCAACAAGCCGGCCACCGTCGAGACCGGCGCGACCGTGCAGGTGCCGCTCTTCGTCACCACCGGCGAGAAGATCAAGGTCGACACCCGCGACGGCCGTTACCTCGGCCGCGCCTGATGGCCGAGGGTCCCAAGCAGCAGATGCCGGCGCGCCGCAAGGCGCGCAAGCGGGCGCTGGACGTGCTCTTCGAGGCCGACCTGCGGGACCGCCCGCCGGTCGAGGTGCTCGCCGGCTACATCGAGCGGATCGAGAAGCCCCGACCCGAGCACCTGGGATACGCGGTGAGCCTGGTCGAGGGCGTCGCCGCCCACCTCGACCGGATCGACGAGGTGATCGCGAGCTACGCCGAGGGGTGGACGCTGGACAGGATGCCGGCGGTCGACCGCAACCTCGCCCGGATCGCGGTCTACGAGTTGCTCTACGTCGACGAGATCGACGACGCGGTGGCCATCAGTGAGGCCGTCGAGCTGGCCCGGCAGATGTCGACCGACGACTCGCCGCGCTTCCTCAACGGCATCCTCGGCCGTATCGCCGAGTACGCCACGCGCTGACGCGGCGCACGTCACACGCCGATGTGCGTCACACCCTGTGGGTGACGGCGGCGCGGGTGCGGGTGGGGAACGCGACACGTACGACAGAAAGGGCCCGTGCCGGACGGCACGGGCCCTTTCGCGTGGTCGCGGTCAGCTGGCGAAGAACGCCCGCGGATCGGCCACCAGCACACCGTGCTCGGTGAGCCGCTCGATCAGGCCGGACGGCGAGGCGTCGTAGACGATCGCGAGCGCGCGCAGGTCGTCGGCGCGGATGGAGAGCACGCGGCCGTTGTAGTCGCCGCGCTGCTGCTGGATGGCCCGCGCGTACCGGGCGACGTAGGCCAGGTCCTCGGAGGCCTCGTCGTAGAGCCGCTCCAGGTCGAGGACGATCTTGCTGGTGGGCTCGTGGCGAACCCCGCTGCCGTCGGGCAGCAGCTCCGAGACGGGGACGCGGTAGAAGTCGGCCAGCTCCGCCAGGCGCGACACCGTGACGGCGCGGTCGCCGCGCTCGTAGGAGCCGACCACCACCGCCTTCCACCGCCCGTTCGACTTCTCCTCCACACCCTGCAGGGAGAGGCCCTGCTGCTGGCGGATGGAGCGCAGGCGGGCGCCCAGAGACTTGGCGTATTCAGAGGGCATTAAACACTCCCAGTGCTGCTCGGGGTTCTCCCAGCGATCGCTACGGAGCGTGACGGTACGGGGATTGGCACAACTGGTCAAGTGGTCGTGACCTTACCGTTGGGATCACCGGGGGAGTTGTCCCCATTTCGCCGGGCTGACCAGGGGGTCAGTGGCCGGCGGCGCTCAGTGCGGTGACCACTGGTAACGTGGCGGGAAGCCCCGGTCCGGGCCGCTCGCGTCCCGGTACCGGCATCCGACGTCCTTTAACGACCCGTCCCGTGAGGCGGGGAAGGAGGTCCGCCGTGGCCTACCCACCGGCTGCCCAGTCGCCGCCGCCGCGACAACCCTCGGTGAAGGTGATCCTCGCCAGCGCCGACGTGCAGCGCGTGGTCGACCGCATCGCCCACCAGATCCTGGAGAAGACCCAGGGCGCCGAGAACACGGTGCTGCTGGGCATCCCCACCCGGGGCGCCCCGCTCGCGAAGCGGCTCGCCGCCCGGATCAGCACCTTCGAGGACGTCACCGTCCCGGTCGGCGTGCTCGACATCACCCTCTACCGCGACGACCTGCGCCGGCACGCCACCCGCGCGGTCGGGCCGACCCAGGTGCCGCCCGGCGGCATCGACGGCAAACGGGTCGTCCTCGTCGACGACGTGCTCTTCTCCGGCCGCACGGTGCGGGCCGCGCTCGACGCGCTCAACGACGTCGGGCGTCCGGCGTCCGTCCAGCTCGCGGTCCTGGTCGACCGCGGCCACCGCGAGCTGCCCATCCGCGCCGACTACGTCGGCAAGAACATCCCGACGTCCCTCGCGGAGAGCGTGAAGGTCACCCTCGCGGAGACCGACGGCACCGACGAGGTCAAGTTGTACGGGGGGACCCTCCAGTGATCCGGCACCTGCTCTCCGGCGCCGACCTGGACGCCGCCACCGCCACCGAGATCCTGGACACGGCCGCCGAGATGGCCACCGTCGCCGGCCGGGAGGTCAAGAAGCTCCCCGCGCTGCGCGGACGCACCGTGGTCAACCTCTTCTACGAGGACTCCACCCGGACCCGGATCTCGTTCGAGGCGGCGGCGAAGCGGCTCAGCGCCGACGTGATCAACTTTTCGGCCAAGGGGTCCAGCGTGACCAAGGGCGAGAGCCTGAAGGACACCGCGCTGACGCTTCAGGCGATGGGGGCCGACGCGGTGGTCGTCCGGCACCCCGCCTCGGGCGCCCCGCACCGGCTGGCCGACTGGGTCGACGGCTCGGTGGTCAACGCCGGCGACGGCACCCACGAGCACCCTACCCAGGCGCTGCTCGACGCGTACACGATGCGCTCCCGGCTGGGGCGGCTGGCCGGCCTGTCGGTCGCGGTGGTCGGGGACGTCCTGCACAGCCGGGTGGCCCGCTCCAACGTCCTACTGCTGTCCACGCTCGGCGCGAAGGTGACCCTGGTCGGGCCGCCGACGCTGATCCCCGTGCACATCGCGCAGGCCCTCGCGCCCGGCACCGACGTCTCCTACGACCTCGACGCGGTGCTGCCGCAGTCGGACGTGGTGATGATGCTCCGGGTGCAGCGCGAGCGGATGAACGACTCCTACTTCCCGTCCGCCCGCGAGTACGCCCGCCGCTACGGCCTGGACGGCCCGCGGATGCGCCGGCTGCCCGAGCACGCGATCGTCATGCACCCCGGCCCGATGAACCGGGGGATGGAGATCACGCCCGAGGTGGCCGACTCGCCCCGCTCCACCATCGTCGAACAGGTCGCCAACGGGGTCTCCGTGCGGATGGCCGTCCTCTACCTGCTGCTCGGGGGGAACAACCGGTGAGCTCGTACCTGATCTCCAACGTCAGCGTCGTCGGCGCCGCGCCGACCGACGTGCTGATCCGCGACGGCGTCGTCGCGGCCGTCGGCCCCGGGCTGACCGCCCCGGAGGCGACCGTCGTCGACGGCACCGGGCTGGTCGCCCTGCCCGGCCTGGTCGACCTGCACACCCACCTGCGCGAGCCCGGCCGGGAGGACGCCGAGACCGTCGAGTCGGGCTCCCGGGCGGCGGCGCTCGGCGGCTACACCGCGGTCTGCGCGATGGCCAACACCTCGCCGGTGGCCGACACCGCCGGCGTGGTCGAGCAGGTCTGGCGGCTGGGCCGGGAGGCCGGGCTGGTGGACGTGCAGCCGATCGGCGCGGTCACCGTCGGCCTGGCCGGCGAGCACCTGGCCGAGCTGGGCGCGATGGCCGACTCGGCGGCCCGGGTGCGGATCTTCTCCGACGACGGGCACTGCGTGGCCGACCCGAGGCTGATGCGCCGGGCGCTGGAGTACGTGAAGGCGTTCGACGGGATCATCGCCCAGCACGCCGAGGAGCCCCGGCTCACCGAGGGCGCGCAGATGCACGAGGGCGAGGTCTCGACCCGCCTCGGCCTGACCGGCTGGCCGGCGGTCGCCGAGGAGGCGATCATCGCCCGGGACGTGCTGCTCGCCGAGCACGTCGGCAGCCGCCTGCACGTGTGCCACGTCTCCACCGCCGGCAGCGTCGAGGTGCTGCGCCAGGCCAAGGCGCGGGGCATCCGGGTCACCGCGGAGGTCACCCCGCACCACCTGCTGCTGACCGACGAGCGTGCCGGGACCTACGACCCGGTCTACAAGGTCAACCCGCCGCTGCGCACCGCGACCGACATCGCCGCGCTGCGGGCGGCCCTGGTCGACGGCGTGATCGACGTCGTCGCCACCGACCACGCCCCGCACGCCGTGGAGGACAAGGAGTGCGAGTGGGCGTACGCCCGGCCGGGCATGCTCGGCCTGGAGACGGCGCTGTCGATCGCCCTCGACGTGCTCGGCCCGCAGTGGGACCTGATCGCCGAGCGGATGTCGCGCGCCCCGGCCCGCATCGCCGGGCTGGCGGAGCACGGCCTCGACCCGGCGCCCGGCGTGCCGGCGAACCTCACCCTGGTCGACCCGGCCGCCCGCCGCACCATCGAGCCGGCGGAGCTGGTTAGCCGTAGTCGCAACACCCCGTACGCCCGCATGACGCTGCCGGGTCGCATCGTGGCGACCTTCCTGCGCGGCGAGCCGACGGTCCTGGACGGAAAGGCTGTTCTATGACGAAGCGGAGGCCCGCGATCCTCGTGCTGGAGGACGGGCGCACGTTCCACGGTGAGGCGTACGGCAGCGTCGGGGAGACCTTCGGCGAGGCGGTCTTCAACACCGGCATGACCGGCTACCAGGAGACGCTGACCGACCCGTCCTACCACCGTCAGGTGGTGGTGCAGACCGCCCCGCACATCGGCAACACCGGCGTCAACGACGAGGACGACGAGTCGGGCCGGATCTGGGTCGCCGGCTACGTGGTCCGCGACCCGGCCCGCGTCGGCTCGAACTGGCGGGCCACCGGCGGGCTGGAGGAGCGGCTGTCCGCCGAGGGCGTCGTCGGCGTCAGCGGCGTGGACACCCGGGCGCTGACCCGGCACCTGCGTGAGCGCGGCGCGATGCGGGTCGGCATCTCCAGCGTCGAGACCGACCCCCGGGCGTTGCTGGCCCGGGTGCGGCAGGCCCCCGAGATGGTCGGCGCGGACCTGTCCGCCGAGGTCACCACGGCGCAGCCGTACGTGGTGGCGGCCGAGGGCGAGCACCGCTTCACGGTCGCCGCGCTGGACCTGGGCATCAAGCGCAACGTCCCGCGCCGGCTCGCCGCCCGCGGGGTCACCACCCACGTGCTCCCGGCCGGCTCCACCATCGACGACCTGCTCGCCACCGGCGCGGACGCGGTCTTCCTCTCGCCCGGGCCGGGCGACCCGGCCACCGCCGACGGGCCGGTGGCCCTGGCGCGGGAGGTGCTGCGCCGCGAGGTGCCGCTGTTCGGCATCTGCTTCGGCAGCCAGATCCTCGGCCGGGCGCTGGGCTTCGGCACCTACAAGCTCGGCTACGGCCACCGGGGGATCAACCAGCCGGTGCTCGACCGGGTCACCGGCAAGGTCGAGGTGACCAGCCACAACCACGGCTTCGCGGTCGAGGTCCCCGGCGCGCGCCACGGCGCGGTCGTACCCGATGCGGTGATCGAGACCGAGTTCGGCGGCGTCCAGGTCAGTCACGTCTGCCTCAATGACAACGTGGTCGAGGGGCTGCGGGCGAAGGACGTGCCCGCCTTCACCGTCCAGTACCACCCGGAGGCGGCGGCCGGTCCGCACGACGCGGACTACCTCTTCGACCGCTTCGCCGAGCTCATCGAGGGCCGGACCCACAGCGAGGGGCGCACACATGCCTAAGCGGACCGATCTGAAGCACATCCTGGTCATCGGCTCCGGGCCGATCGTGATCGGGCAGGCCTGCGAGTTCGACTACTCCGGCACCCAGGCCTGCCGGGTGCTGCGCAGCGAGGGGATCCGGGTCAGCCTGGTCAACTCGAACCCGGCGACGATCATGACGGACCCCGAGTTCGCCGACGCCACGTACGTCGAGCCGATCACCCCGGAGTTCGTCGAGCTGGTGATCGCCAAGGAGCGCCCCGACGCGATCCTGCCCACCCTCGGCGGGCAGACCGCGCTGAACACCGCCGTCGCCCTGCACGAGGCGGGCGTGCTGGAGAAGTACGGCGTGGAGCTGATCGGCGCCAACATCGAGGCGATCAACCGCGGCGAGGACCGGCAGCTGTTCAAGGACATCGTCGCCAAGGCCGGCGTACGC
The DNA here is from genome assembly GCF_052068495.1 of Micromonospora sp. SD12. Lineage (NCBI taxonomy): Bacteria > Bacillati > Actinomycetota > Actinomycetes > Micromonosporales > Micromonosporaceae > Micromonospora > Micromonospora sp. SD12. The sequence goes on from NZ_JBQHDF010000015.1 coordinate 72,105, forward strand.
CTGGGCATCGACGACCCGGCGGGCCTGGTGCCCCGTTCCCGGGTCTGCCACTCGATGGCGGAGGTCGAGTCGACGGTCGCCGAGCTGGGCCTGCCGGTGGTGATCCGGCCGTCGTTCACCATGGGCGGCCTCGGCTCCGGCATGGCGCACACCCCGGAGGACCTGGCCCGCATCGCCGGCGACGGGCTGGCCGCCAGCCCCGTGCACGAGGTGCTCATCGAGGAGAGCGTGCTCGGCTGGAAGGAGTACGAGCTCGAACTCATGCGCGACCGGCACGACAACGTCGTGGTGGTCTGCTCGATCGAGAACGTCGACCCGATGGGCGTGCACACCGGCGACAGCGTCACCGTCGCCCCGGCCATGACGCTGACCGACCGCGAGTACCAGCGGCTGCGCGACCTGGGCATCGCGGTGCTGCGCGAGGTCGGGGTGGACACCGGCGGCTGCAACATCCAGTTCGCCGTCAACCCGGCCGACGGCCGGATCGTGGTGATCGAGATGAACCCCCGGGTGTCGCGGTCGTCGGCGCTGGCCTCGAAGGCCACCGGCTTCCCGATCGCGAAGATCGCCGCGAAGCTGGCCATCGGCTACACCCTCGACGAGATCCCCAACGACATCACCCTGAAGACCCCGGCGGCGTTCGAGCCGACCCTGGACTACGTGGTGGTGAAGATCCCCCGGTTCGCGTTCGAGAAGTTCCCGGGTGCCGACCCGGAGCTGACCACCACGATGAAGTCCGTCGGCGAGGCGATGAGCCTGGGCCGCAACTTCAGCGAGGCGCTGAACAAGGCGATGCGCTCGCTGGAGACGAAGGCGGGCGGGTTCTGGACGCTGCCCGACCCGGCCGGCGCGACGAAGGAGAACACCCTCGACGCGCTGCGGATGCCGCACGACGGACGGCTCTACACCGTCGAGCGGGCGCTGCGTCTCGGCGCCTCGATCGCCGAGGTGACCGCCGCGTCGGGCGGGATCGACCCCTGGTTCCTGGACCAGATCGCCGCCCTCGTCGAGCTGCGCGCCGAGATCGTGGACGCCCCGGTGCTCGACGCCGAGCTGCTGCGCCGGGCCAAGCGGGCCGGGGTGTCGGACCGGCAGCTGGCCGCGCTGCGCCCGGAGCTGGCCGCCGAGGACGGCGTACGGACGCTGCGGCACCGCCTCGACGTCCGCCCGGTCTACAAGACGGTGGACACCTGCGCCGCCGAGTTCGAGGCGACCACGCCCTACCACTACTCGACGTACGACCAGGAGACGGAGGTCGTCCCGTCGGCCCGGCCGAAGGTGATCATCCTGGGCTCGGGGCCGAACCGGATCGGCCAGGGCATCGAGTTCGACTACTCCTGCGTGCACGCGGTACAGGCGCTGCGCAGCGCGCCGCTCGGTGGGGCGGGCGGGGCCGGCTACGAGACGGTGATGGTCAACTGCAACCCGGAGACCGTCTCCACCGACTACGACACCGCCGACCGGCTCTACTTCGAGCCGCTCACCTTCGAGGACGTGCTGGAGGTCTGGCACGCCGAGGACTCCTCCGGCCGGGCGGCCGGCGGGCCGGGCGTGGTCGGGGTGATCGTGCAGCTCGGCGGGCAGACGCCGCTGGGCCTGGCGCAGCGGCTGAAGGACGCGGGCGTGCCGGTCGTCGGCACCTCCCCGGAGTCGATCCACCTGGCCGAGGAGCGGGGCGCGTTCGGCGCGGTGCTGGCCCGGGCCGGGCTACGCGCCCCGGCGCACGGCATGGCGACCTCGTACGACGAGGCGAAGGCCATCGCCGACGAGATCGGCTACCCGGTGCTGGTGCGTCCGTCGTACGTGCTGGGCGGGCGGGGCATGGAGATCGTCTACGACGACGCCACGCTGCGCGACTACATCGGGCGGGCCACCGAGATCTCCCCGGACCACCCGGTGCTGGTCGACCGCTTCCTCGACGACGCCATCGAGATCGACGTGGACGCGCTCTGCGACGCCGACGGCGAGGTCTACCTCGGCGGGGTGATGGAGCACATCGAGGAGGCCGGCATCCACTCCGGCGACTCGTCCTGCTCGCTGCCGCCGATCACCCTGGCGGGCTCGCACGTGGCCCAGGTGCGCCGCTACACGGAGGCCATCGCCCGGGGCGTCGGGGTGCGCGGCCTGCTCAACGTGCAGTACGCGCTGAAGGACGACATGCTCTACGTGCTGGAGGCGAACCCGCGCGCGTCCCGCACGGTGCCCTTCGTCTCCAAGGCCACGGCGGTGCCGCTGGCGAAGGCGGCCGCCCGCATCGCGCTGGGCGCCACCATCGCCGAGCTGCGCGCCGAGGGGCTGCTCCCGGCGAGCGGGGACGGCGGTTCGCTGCCGGCCGGCGCCCCGATCGCGGTCAAGGAGGCGGTGCTGCCGTTCAAGCGCTTCCGTACGCCCACCGGCAAGGGCGTGGACTCGCTGCTCGGCCCGGAGATGAAGTCCACCGGCGAGGTGATGGGCATCGACACCGCCTTCGGGCACGCCTTCGCCAAGTCGCAGTCGGCCGCGTACGGCTCGCTGCCGACCACCGGGAAGATCTTCGTCTCGGTCGCCAACCGCGACAAGCGCGGCATGATCTTCCCGATCATGCGCCTGGCCGACCTCGGCTTCGAGATCGTGGCGACCACCGGCACGGCGGAGGTGCTGCGCCGGCACGGCATCGCCTGCGAGCAGATCCGCAAGCACTACGAGTCCGGCGGGGGCGAGGACGCGGTGTCGCTGATCCTGGGCGGCGACGTGGCGCTGGTGATCAACACCCCGCAGGGCTCGGGGGCGAGCGCCCGCTCCGACGGCTACGAGATCCGCAGCGCCGCCGTCACGGCGGACATCCCGTGCATCACCACGGTGCCGGGCGCGGCGGCGGCGGTGATGGGCATCGAGGCGCGGATGCGGGGCGACATGCAGGTGCGCCCGCTCCAGGAACTGCACGCCGCGCTGCACGCCGCCCTGCGGGCCGCGCAGTGACCGGCCGCCCCCGCCCGTACGCGTCGATCATGAAGTCGCTGTCGGCCCGCACGACGCGTCGCGGCGGCGGCTTCATGATCGACGGGGGTGGCCGGTCGTGATGTTCGAGCGCGCCGTGCGGCCGGGGCTGTTCCGGATCGGGGGCGGCGACGCCGAGGCCGCGCACGAGTGGACGCTGCGCCGGCTGGCGGGGTTGTCCCGCTGGCCGGCGGCGCTGGCCGTGCTGCGGGCCCGCTACGCCGTCCGGGCGCCGCGCACCGTCTTCGGCGTCGAGTTCCCCAATCCGGTCGGGCTCGCCGCCGGGATGGACAAGGACGGCGCGGCCCTGCCGGCCTGGCCGGCGCTGGGCTTCGGCTTCGTCGAGGTCGGTACGGTCACCGCGCACCCGCAGCCGGGCAACCCCCGGCCCCGGCTGTTCCGGCTGCGCGACAGCGAGGCCGTGGTGAACCGGATGGGCTTCAACAACGCCGGCGCGCAGGCCCTGGCGGCGCGGCTGGCGGCGCTGCCCCGCCCGCTCGGGGTGCCGCTGGGCATCTCGCTGGGCAAGTCCAAGGTGACCCCGCTGGACGAGGCGGTGCAGGACTACCTCGCCTCGTACCGGGCGCTGCGCGCGCACGGCGACTACTTCGCGGTCAACGTCTCCTCGCCGAACACCCCGGGCCTGCGCTCGTTGCAGGACCGGGCGCACCTGGACGCCATCCTGGCGGCGCTGGTGGGGGAGAAGCCGGTGCTGGTGAAGATCGCCCCGGACCTCACCGAGCCGGCGATCGCCGAGCTGCTGGAGGTCTGCCTGGCCCGGGGCGCCGCCGGGGTGATCGCCACCAACACCACGCTGGCCCGCGACGGTCTCGCCCCGGCGGACCGGGCGCGCGGCGCGGAGACCGGCGGGCTGTCCGGTCGCCCGCTCGCCGACCGTGCCCGCCAGGTGGTCGCCTTCGTGCACCGCGAGGCCGGCGGCCGGCTGCCGGTGATCGGCGTCGGGGGCATCGTGGACCCGGACGCGGCGGCCCGGATGTTCGACGCCGGCGCCGCCCTGGTGCAGCTCTACACGGGCTTCATCTACCGCGGCCCGGCCCTGGTCCGCGCCGCCGCCCGCGCCGCGGGGTCGAACGGGTGACACCCGAGGAGATCCTGGCCGCCGACCGGGCACACGTCTGGCACCCGTACGCGGCCCTGCCGCCGGCCAGCGCGCCCTACGTGGTCGAGGGCGCCCGGGGCGTACGGCTGCGGCTGGCCGACGGCCGGGAGCTGGTCGACGGGATGTCGTCGTGGTGGGCGGCGATCCACGGCTACCGGCACCCGGTGCTCGACGCGGCGGTGACCGACCAGCTCGCCCGGATGAGCCACGTGATGTTCGGCGGGCTCACCCACGCCCCCGCGGTCCGCCTGGCGACCACCCTGGTCGAGCTGGCCCCGGAGGGGCTGGAGCACGTCTTCCTGGCCGACTCCGGCTCGGTCGCCGTCGAGGTGGCGGTCAAGATGTGCCTGCAGTACCAGCGCGCCACCGGCCGGCCGCAGCGCCGCCGGCTGGGCACCTGGCGGGGCGGCTACCACGGCGACACGTTCCACCCGATGAGCGTCTGCGACCCCGAGGGCGGCATGCACCACCTCTGGGGCGACGTGCTGCCCCGGCAGGTCTTCGCCCCCGTGCCGCCCGGCGGTTTCGACACCCCGCCCGACGCGGCCTACGAGGCCGCCCTCGTCGAGGCGGTCGAGCGGCACGCGCACGAGCTGGCCGCCGTGATCGTGGAGCCGGTGGTCCAGGGCGCCGGCGGCATGCGCTTCCACCACCCGCACTACCTGCGGGTGCTGCGCGAGGTGACCCGGGCGCACGGGGTGCTGCTGATCTTCGACGAGATCGCCACCGGCTTCGGCCGGACGGGCACCATGTTCGCCGCCGAGCACGCCGGGGTCGTGCCCGACGTGATGTGCGTCGGCAAGGCGCTCACCGGCGGCTACCTCACGCTGGCCGCCGCGCTCTGCACGGCGGAGGTCGCCCGGGGCATCTCCGCCGACGGCGTGCTGGCGCACGGCCCGACGTTCATGGGCAACCCGCTGGCGTGTGCGGTCGCCAACGCCTCCCTCGGCCTGCTGCGGGCCGGGGACTGGGCGGGGCGGGTGGCGAAGGTGGGGGCGGGCCTGCGGGCCGGCCTGGAGCCGTTGCGCGGCGCGCCGGGGGTGGTCGACGTGCGGGTGCTCGGCGCGATCGGCGTCGTCCAGCTCGACCACGAGGTGGACCTGCCCGCCGCCACCGCCGCCGCGGTCGCCCAGGGGGTCTGGCTGCGGCCGTTCCGCGACCTGGTCTACACCATGCCGCCGTACGTCACCGACGACGCCGACCTGGCCCGGATCGCCGCCGGGGTCGCCGCCGCGGTGCGCGCCGGCTGAGCCGCCGGTCACGGTCCGGCGGCCGTACGCGGGCGGCGCGCGCCGCCCGCGACAGGAGCGTGCCCCGGCGGCGGACGCCCCGGGGCGCCGAGGAGAGGGAGAGAACCGGATGGAGAGCTTCGGCGCCCGCCTGCACCGGGCCGTCACCGAGCGGGGACCGCTCTGCGTCGGCATCGACCCGCACCCGGGGCTGCTGGCCCGCTGGGGGCTCGACGACGACGTACGGGGCCTTGACCGGTTCGCCCGGACGGTCACGGAAGCCCTCGGTGACCGGGTCGCGGTGGTCAAGCCCCAGTCGGCCTTTTTCGAGCGGTTCGGCTCGAAGGGCATGGAGATTCTTGAGTCAACTATCCGACAGTTGCGCGAGGCCGGCTCGCTCGTTCTGCTTGACGTCAAGCGCGGTGACATCGGCTCGACGGTCGCCGCGTACGCCTCCGCGTACCTCGATCCATCCAGCCCGGTCCATGTGGACGCGGTGACCGCGAGCCCGTACCTCGGTGTCGGCGCGCTCGCGCCGATGTTCGAACTGGCCGCCGAGCACGGCGGCGGGGTCTTCGTGCTGGCGCTCACCTCCAACCCCGAGGGCGCCGCCGTGCAGCGCGCCCGCACCGCCGACGGGCGCACCGTCGCGCAGACCGTCATCGACGAGATTTCCCAGCTCAACGCGGGTGCGCAGCCGCTCGGCAGCTTCGGGTTGGTGGTCGGCGCGACCATCGGTGACACCGGTCACGACCTCTCCGCGGTGAACGGTCCACTGCTCGCCCCGGGCCTCGGGGCGCAGGGCGGGACCGCGGCGGATCTGCGCGTCGTCTTCGGCTCCGCCCTGCCCGCGGTGCTGCCCTCGTACTCGCGCGAGGTGTTGGGCGCGGGCCCGGATCCGGACGCGCTGCGCGCCGCCGCCGACCGGGCGCTGACCGACTGTCGGGCCGCCCTCGCCACTGGTGACTGACTGACGGCTCGGTCACCTTTGTAAAGATCATCGCGCGTCCACGTTGCCGAATGCGCCGACGAACGCTAGTTTTCCCCGCGCTGGGAACCACGGACCCCTTGGTTCACAGCGACACCACGTTTCACAGATGCGGCGGTGCGTCCCGCCCGTCGCGATAGGGACCTGAGGAGAACTGGTGCCGCTCCCGTCACTGACCCCCGAACAGCGTGCTGCCGCGCTGGAGAAGGCCGCGGAGATCCGCAAGGCCCGTGCTGAGCTGAAGGAGCAGCTCAAGCAGGGCAAGACCACCCTCGGAGCCGTCCTCGAGCGTGCCGAGTCCGACGACGTCGTCGGCAAGCTCAAGGTCTCCGCCGTGCTGCAGGCGATGCCGGGTATCGGCAAGATCCGGGCCACCCAGATCATGGAGAAGCTCAAGATCGCCGACAGCCGTCGCCTGCGTGGCCTCGGCGAGCAGCAGCGCAAGGCACTGCTTGGGGAGTTCGCCGCCAACTGAGGCTGGCTGCGTGTAGAAACAAGCAGTGAGCACGGATGACGAGGCGCGCCCGGCGGCTCGGCTCACTGTCCTGACGGGGCCTTCGGGCTCCGGCACGGAGAGTGTCGTCGAGCGCGTCCGGGCGCGTTCTCCATCCGTCTGGGTCCCGGTGCCGGCCACCACGCGCCCGCGCCGGGAGCGCGAGCTGGACGGCGTCGACCGGCTCTTCCTGACCCCCGCCGAGTTCGACCGGATGGTCGCCGCCGGGGAGCTGCTGGAGTGGAGCCGGGCCGGGCCCCACCGGCGCGGTACCCCCCTCGCGCCGCTGCGGTCGCGGCTCGCCGCCGGGCAACCGGTGCTGATCGGCCTCGACCTCCCCGGCGCGCTGCTGGTCCGGGCGACACTGCCCGACGCCCGGCTGGTGCTGCTGCACCCGCCGGGGAACATCCCCGCGCAGGCCGCGCCGGCCGCCTTCGAACACACCCTCGCGCACGACCTCACCGGGCGGGTCGTCGACGAGCTGGTAGGCTTGTCCGGTTCTTCTTTCCTGGCTCCGGCGCCACCGCCCGTACGCGGTGGACCGCCAGCACCGCCGCGCGCGGTGCGATAGACGCAGAGGTTAATTCGTGGGATCCATCGCAAACCCCGAAGGCATCACCAACCCGCCGATCGACGAGCTTCTCGAGAAGACGACCTCGAAGTACGCGCTGGTGATCTTCGCCGCCAAGCGTGCGCGCCAGGTCAACGCCTACTACAGCCAGCTCGGCGAGGGCCTGCTGGAATACGTCGGGCCCCTGGTCGAGACCACGCCGCAGGAGAAGCCCCTCTCCATCGCCATGCGTGAGATCAACGCGGGCCTGCTCACCGCCGAGCCGACCGACCAGCCGTAACCCGCCGCGCGTCGATGTCCCCCCGGATCGTCCTCGGGGTCGGCGGTGGCATCGCGGCCTACAAGGCATGTGAGCTGCTGCGACTCTTCACCGAGTCGGGCCACCAGGTCCGGGTCGTGCCGACCGCTTCGGCGTTGCGCTTCGTCGGCGCCCCGACCTGGGCGGCGCTCTCCGGTCAGCCCGTCGCCGACGACGTCTGGTCGGACGTGCACGAGGTGCCGCACGTCCGGCTCGGTCAGCAGGCCGACCTGGTGGTGGTCGCGCCGGCCACCGCCGACCTGCTGGCCAAGGCCGCCCACGGCCTCGCCGACGACCTGCTCACCAACACGCTGCTGACCGCCCGCTGCCCGGTCGTGCTGGCCCCGGCCATGCACACCGAGATGTGGGAGCACCCGGCCACCGTCGCCAACGTCGCGACCCTGCGCGCCCGGGGCGTACGCGTCGTCGAGCCCGCCGTCGGCCGGCTCACCGGGGCCGACACCGGCAAGGGCCGGCTGCCCGACCCGGCGGAGATCTTCGCGGTCGCCCGCCGGGCCCTCGCCAGGGGCGTCGGGGCCCCCGCCGACCTGGCCGGACGGCACGTGGTGGTGACCGCCGGCGGCACCCGCGAGCCCCTCGACCCGGTCCGCTTCCTGGGCAACCGCTCCTCGGGCAAGCAGGGCTACGCGTTCGCCCGCTGCGCGGTGGCCCGGGGCGCCCGGGTCACCCTCATCTCGGCCAACGTCTCGCTGCCCGATCCCGCCGGCGTCGACCTGGTCCGGGTCGGCACCACCGGCGAGCTGCGCGACGCGACGCTGGCGGCGGCGGCCGAGGCCGACGCGGTGGTGATGGCGGCGGCTCCGGCCGATTTCCGTCCCGCGACCTACGCGACTGGCAAAATCAAGAAGTCGGACGACGGCAGCGCACCCACCATCGAGCTCGTCACCAACCCGGACATCGCGGCCGAGCTGGGCCGACGCCGGCGCCCGGAACAGGTGCTGGTGGTGTTCGCCGCGGAGACCGGCGACGCCGAGGCCAACGGCCGGGCCAAGCTCGCCCGCAAGCGGGCGGACCTCGTCGTGATCAACGAGGTCGGGTCCGACAAGGTCTTCGGCGCCGAGACCAACGCGGCGACGGTCATCGGCGCGGACGGTTCGGTCAGCCGGATGCCCGAGCGGTCCAAGGAGGACCTCGCCGACGGTGTCTGGGACCTCGTGGTCGCCCGGTTGCCCGGCCGTTCCTGACGGCTGGAACCGGACGTGACCGAAGGGGCCAGGCTCTGCCGCGGATGACTACACTGCCGCGGAACGACTTCCACAATTTAGGAGTGCCGTGACACGCCGCCTCTTCACTTCCGAATCGGTCACGGAAGGCCACCCGGACAAGATCGCTGACCAGATCAGCGACGGCATCCTCGATGCCCTGCTCGCCGAGGATCCGCGTAGCCGCGTCGCCGTGGAGACCCTGATCACCACCGGCCAGGTGCACATCGCGGGCGAGGTGACCACCAAGGCGTACGCCGACATCCCGACCATCGTCCGGCGGACCATCCTCGACATCGGCTACGACTCGTCGAAGAAGGGCTTCGACGGCGCCTCGTGCGGCGTCAGCGTCTCCATCGGCGCCCAGTCGGAGGACATCGCGCAGGGCGTCGACAACGCCTTCGAGCTGCGTACCGGTGCGTCCGAGAGCGCGCTGGACGCGCAGGGCGCCGGCGACCAGGGCATGATGTTCGGCTTCGCCTGCTCCGAGACGCCGGAGCTGATGCCGCTGCCGATCGCCCTCGCGCACCGGCTGGCCCGGCGGCTGTCCCAGGTCCGCAAGGACGGCACGATCCCGTACCTGCGCCCCGACGGCAAGACCCAGGTCACGATCGAGTACGAGGGCCTGCGCCCCGTCCGGCTCAACACGGTGGTCGTCTCCAGCCAGCACGCCGCCGACATCTCGCTGGACTCGCTGCTCACCCCCGACGTGCGCGAGCACGTCATCGGCCCCGAGCTGGAGGGCCTCGGGCTCGACACCGAGGGCTACCGGCTGCTGGTCAACCCGACCGGCCGGTTCGAGATCGGCGGGCCGATGGGCGACGCCGGCCTGACCGGTCGCAAGATCATCGTTGACACCTACGGCGGCTACGCCCGGCACGGCGGCGGCGCGTTCTCCGGCAAGGACCCGTCGAAGGTGGACCGCTCGGCGGCGTACGCGACGCGCTGGGTCGCCAAGAACGTGGTCGCCGCCGGTCTGGCCGAGCGGTGCGAGGTGCAGGTCGCGTACGCGATCGGCAAGGCCCACCCGGTCAGCCTCTTCGTCGAGACGTTCGGCACCGAGACCGTGCCGGTCGCCTCGATCGAGAAGGCCGTCTCCGAGGTCTTCGACCTGCGCCCGGCCGCCATCATCCGGGACCTCAACCTGCTCCGCCCGATCTACCAGCAGACCGCCGCCTACGGCCACTTCGGCCGGGAGCTGCCGGAGCTGACCTGGGAGAGCACCGACCGGGCCGCCGACCTCAAGTCGGCCGCGGGAGCCTGACCGGCACCAGGCGCAGCGACCGGCGACCCGCGGACGGGTCGCCGGTCGCTCGTGTCTGCGTCGACGTCCCCCTGGCCCACCTGGACCGCCCCTTCGACTACCTCGTGCCGGCCGAGCTGGACGCCGACGCCGTCCCCGGCGTGCGCGTGAAGGTCCGCTTCGCCGGTCAGCTCGTCGACGGCTGGCTGCTGGAGCGGGCCGACGACTCGGGGCACACCGGCCGGCTGGCGTACCTGGAGAAGGTCGTCTCGCCCGAGCCGGTCCTCGCGCCGGAGGTCGCCCGGCTGGCCCGGACGGTCGCGGACCGCTACGCCGGCAGCCTCGCCGACGTGCTCCGCCTCGCCGTCCCGCCCCGGCACGCCCGGGTGGAGAAGGACGTGCGCGCCCGCGCCGCCGCCGACGGCCCCGCCGCGAAGGACGGAGCGGGCGAAGGCTCCGCCGGGCCGGACGGGCCCGTGCCCGACGCGCCGGACGGGTCCGGTGCCGACGGCTGGCGGGACTATCCCGCCGGGCCGGCCCTGCTCCGGGCGCTCGCCGACGGGCGGGCCCCCCGGGCGGTCTGGTCGGCGCTGCCCGGGGAGGACTGGCCCGCCCGGTACGCCGAGGCCGTCGCCGCCACCGTGGCCGGCGGCCGGGGCGCGGTGCTGGTCGTCGCCGACAACCGCGACCTGGACCGCCTCGACGCCGCCCTGCACGACGCCCTGGGCCCCGGGCGGCACGTCAGCCTCTCCGCCGCGCTCGGTCCCGCCCGGCGCTACCGGGCCTTCCTGGCCGCCCGGCGCGGTGACGTGGCGGTGGTCGTCGGCACCAGGGCCGCGATGTTCGCCCCGGTCGCCCGCCTCGGGCTGGTGGCGATCTGGGACGACGGCGACGACCTGCACGCCGAGCCCCGGGCCCCGTACCCGCACGCCCGGGAGGTGCTGCTCACCCGCGCCCAGCTCGCCGACGCCGCCGCCATCGTGGGCGGGTACACCCGAACCGCCGAGGCGCAGCTGCTGGTGGAGACCGGCTGGGCCCGCGAGGTGGTGGCCGACCGGGCGACCGTACGGGCCCGGATGCCGGCGATCGCACCCACCGGCGACGACCCGCAACTGGCCCGGGACCCAGGGGCGGCCACCGCCCGGCTGCCCAGCCTGGCCTGGACCACCGCCCGGGAGGCGCTGCGGGCCGACCTGCCGGTGCTGGTCCAGGTGCCCCGCCGCGGCTACCTGCCCTCGGTGGCCTGCGCCGACTGCCGCACCCCGGCGCGGTGCCCGCACTGCGCCGGGCCGCTCGCGCTGCCGTCGGCCGAGGGCACCCCCGCCTGCCGCTGGTGCGGGCGGGTCGCCGCCGCGTACGCCTGCCCGGAGTGCGGCGGGCGGCGGCTGCGCGCCTCCGTCACCGGCGCCCGGCGCACGGCCGAGGAACTGGGCCGGGCCTTCCCCGGCGTGCCGGTGCGCACCTCCGGGCGGGAGGAGGTGCTGGCCACGGTCCCGGGCGGCGCCGGCCTGGTCATCGCCACCCCCGGCGCCGAACCGGTCGCGGAGGGCGGCTTCGGGGCGGTGCTGCTGCTCGACTCGTGGGCCCTGCTCACCAGGGCCGACCTGCGGGCGGGGGAGGAGGCGCTGCGCCGCTGGCTGGCGGCCGCCGCGCTGGCCCGCCCCGCCGCCGGCGGCGGCCGGGTCGTGGTGGTCGCCGACGGGGCGCTGGCCCCCGTGCAGGCGCTGCTGCGCTGGGACGCCGGCTGGTTCGCCGCCCGGGAGCTGGCCGAGCGGCGGGAGCTGGGCTTCCCGCCGGCGGTGCGGATGGCGAGCGTGACCGGCGCGCCGGCCGCGGTGGCCGACCTGCTGGCCGAGGCCCGGCTGCCGGCGGAGGCGGAGCTGCTCGGGCCGGTGCCGGCCGACGGGGAACGGGAACGGATGCTGGTGCGGGTGCCCCGGGCCCGGGCCGCCGCGCTGGCCGACGCGCTGCACTCGGCGGCCGGGGTGCGGGCCGCCCGCAAGGCCGTCGACCCGGTCCGTCTCCAGGTCGATCCGCTGGCCCTCTTCTGACCGGTGGACGCGGTGCCCGACCGCCCGACCTGGCCCGTCGTCGCACGCTGTGTCCGGCGGGGCGTCGCGGCGCGGGTGATAGCATCGCCCGTCATGCCCGGGCGTACGACGGCTCCAGGTCGCGGCGCGGCGCCGCAGGTGCCGGGCCGGGGCCGTCGCGGGCCCGCGCGACGAAGGCGGGAGCGCGTCGGTCCGGCGCGATGTCGATGATGCCAAACAGCCGGTGATCAGGGGTGGACCAGTCGTGACCGTTCGTCAGTCGATCGTCTTCAATGGTGACCTCGGCAGCGGCAAGAGCACCGTCTCCGTGGAGATCGCCGAGCGGCTCGGCCTGCGCCGGGTCAGCGTCGGCGACCTCTACCGGCAGATGGCGCAGGAGCGGCAGATGACCGCCCTCCAGCTCAACCTGCACGCGGAGCTGGACCAGGCCGTCGACGGCTACGTCGACCAGCTCCAGCGCGACATCGCGGCCTCGGGCGAGCGGCTGGTCATGGACTCCCGGCTGGCCTGGCACTTCTTCACGGACGCGCTCAAGGTGCACATGATCACCGAGCCGGGCGAGGCGGCCCGCCGGGTGCTCGCCCGGCCCTCCGGCCCGGCCGAGAGCTACGCCTCGATGGAGGAGGCCAAGGCCAAGCTGCGCGAGCGCAGCGAGAGCGAGCGGGGCCGGTTCATCGTCCGCTACGGCGTGGACAAGGCCCGGCTGCGCAACTACGACCTGGTCTGCGACACCACCCGCGCCTCGGCCGCCGAGGTCATCGAGCACATCATCGACGCGTACGAGGGCCGGCTGGGCGCGCACGTGCTGCGCGACGCGCCGCCGCTGCTGCTGCTCGACCCGGCCCGCGTCTACCCGACCGAGGACGTCGCCCACCTGCGCGACCTGTGGGACTCGGAGTTCGTCGGCGAGGTGGCCGCCGCCGGCGACGAGGCGCTGGAGCCGCTGCGGATCGGCTACACCGGCGAGTACTTCTTCGTCGTCGACGGGCACCGCCGCCTCAGCGCCGCCCTGCAGAGCGGCTTCCACCTGGTGCCGGCACTGCTCGTCGCCGAGGTGGACGAGCCGGTGGTCGGCGGGATGAGCGCGGTGGACTACTTCGCCGCCCAGGCGCGCCCCGGCCTGATCCACGACTGGGAGGCCGCCCACTCCATCGAGCTGCCGCTGCCCGAGCACGCCCTGCTCGGCGGCGACGCGGTCCTGGCCGGGGAGCCGGGCACCGGCGTCTGAGCCCCCGCGCCGCCTCGCGCCGCCCACGCCGCCCCGGGGTGGGGAAGTGGGTGCCGGCGTCCGTGCCCCGTCCGCGCCGCGTGGGGCAGCCGGATCCCGCCGTCGGGGGCATGATGGGTCTCTCGGCTACGGACGGGAGGCCGACCATGGACGCCGCCGACACCGTCGCGCTGCTCATGTCGCCGCAGGGCCGGATCGACCCCTACCCGGCGTACGAGCGGCTGCGCGCCTTCGGGCCGGTGGTCCAGGCCGGCCCGGCGATGTACGCGGTGACCGGTTACGCCGAGGCCGACGAGTTGCTCCGCGATCCCCGGCTCGGGGTGCTCGACGACGCGCTGCGCGACCGGTTCCTGCCGGGCTGGCGGGACAGCCCCGCCATCGCGTCGATCTCCCGGTCGATGCTGCGCACCAACCCGCCCGACCACAGCCGGATGCGCCGGCTCGCGGCGGGCGCCTTCACCCCGCGCCGGATCGCCGCGATGCGCGACGTCGTGGCGGCCCAGGCCGACGAGCTGATCGACGCAATGCTGCGGCGGGGCGCCGGCGGCCAGCCCGTCGACTTCCTGGCCGAGTTCGCCTACCCGCTGCCGGTCGGGGTGATCTGTGCGCTGCTCGGCGTACCGGCGGCGGACCGGCCGCTGTTCCGGCGCTGGGCGGCCGACCTGACCGGGGTGCTGGAGCCGGTGATCACGCCGGAGGAGCTGGCCGTGGCCGACCGGGGTGCGGTCGAGCTGCGCGACTACTTCGCCGAGCTGGTCGCGGCCCGTCGGCGCGCCCCTGCCGACGACCTGACCACCGCGCTGGTGCGGGTGCACGACACCGACGGCGAGCGGCTCTCCGGCGACGAGCTGCTGGCCAACCTGGTGGTGCTGCTGGTCGCCGGCTTCGAGACGACCACCAACCTGCTCGGCAACGGCCTGGCGGTGCTGCTGGCGCACCCGCGCGCGGCCGACGCGTTGCGCGGGCATTCGCAGCTCGCCCCGGCGTACGTCGAGGAGCTGCTCCGCTACGACCCGCCGGTGCAGCTCACCACCCGGCTGGCCGGCGCGCCGGTCACCGTCGGCGGCGTCGAGGTGCCCACCGACGGCTGGGTGCTGCTGCTGCTCGCCGCCGCCAACCGGGACCCCCGGCGCTACCCCGAGCCGGAGCGCTTCGACCCGTGGCGGGCCCAGAGCCACCCGCTGTCCTTCGGCGCCGGCCCGCACTACTGCCTCGGCGCCGGCCTCGCTCGGCTGGAGGCGCAGGTCGCCTTCCCGCAGCTGCTGCGCCGGCTGCCCGGGCTGGCCCTCGCCGCCCCGCCGCGGCACCGGTCCAGGCTGGTCCTGCGCGGCTACGAGAGCCTGCCGGTGACCATCGACACCCCACCGACCGCGCCGCGTCGCGGTACGCCGGCCGGGGCGGCCGGCGGCACTCCGTAGACTGGTACGGCAGCAGTCCGCCCGCCGAAGGAGCAATGCCGAGTGACCGTCCAGCCCATCCGTCTGTTCGGAGATCCGGTGCTGCGCACGCCGGCCGACCCGGTGGTCGACTTCGACGTCGAGCTGCGCAAGCTCATCGCCGACCTGACCGACACGATGCGTGAGCAGAACGGTGCCGGCCTCGCCGCGCCGCAGCTCGGTGTGGGCCTGCGGGTGTTCACCTTCGACGTCGACGACGTGGTCGGCCACCTGGTCAACCCGGTGCTGGAGTTTCCCGACGCCGAGGAGCAGGACGGCCCCGAGGGCTGCCTGTCCATCCCCGGGCTCTACTTCGACACCAAGCGCCGGCAGAACGTCATCGCCAAGGGCTTCAACGGCTACGGCGACCCGATG
Organism: Micromonospora sp. SD12; assembly: GCF_052068495.1. Classification (NCBI taxonomy): domain Bacteria; kingdom Bacillati; phylum Actinomycetota; class Actinomycetes; order Micromonosporales; family Micromonosporaceae; genus Micromonospora; species Micromonospora sp. SD12. The sequence goes on from NZ_JBQHDF010000015.1 coordinate 87,336, forward strand.
CAGATCGTCGGCACCGGCCTGATGGCGCGCTGCGTGCAGCACGAGACCGACCACCTCGACGGGGTGCTCTTCGTGGACCGGCTGGACCCGGCCGGGCGCAAGGAGGCGATGAAGGCGATCCGCCAGGCGGAGTGGTACGACCCGGGCACCCCGCCGACGGTCAAGCTCAACCCGCACGCCTCCGGCAGCCCCTTCGGCCTGGGTCGGTGAGCCCGTGCGCGTGATCTTCGCCGGCACGCCGGCCGTCGCCGTCCCCGCCCTGGCCGCCGTGGCGGCCTCCCGGCACGAACTCGTCGCCGTGGTCACCCGGCCGGACGCCCCCGCGGGGCGCGGTCGCGGGCTGGCCCGCTCCCCGGTGGGGGCGTGGGCCGACGAGCACGGGATCGAGGTGCTGACCCCCGCCCGGCCGCGTGAGCCGGAGTTCCAGGACCGGCTGCGCGAGCTGGCTCCCGACTGCGTCCCCGTGGTCGCCTACGGCGCGCTGGTGCCGCCGGCGGCCCTGGAGATCCCCCGCCACGGGTGGATCAACCTGCACTTCTCGCTGCTGCCCGCCTGGCGCGGTGCCGCGCCCGTGCAGCACGCCGTGCTGCACGGCGACGAGCTGACCGGGGCGAGCGTGTTCCAACTGGAGGAGGGGCTGGACACCGGCCCGGTCTACGGCACGCTGACCGACGAGATCCGTCCCACCGACACCTCCGGCGACCTGCTGGAGCGGCTGGCGCACTCCGGCGCCGGCCTGCTGGTGGCCGTCCTCGACGCGATCGACGACGGCACCGCCCGGGCCGAGCCGCAACCCGCCGACGGGGTGTCGCTGGCGCCGAAGCTGACCGTGGAGGACGCCCGGGTGCGCTGGTCCGACCCCGCCTTCGCGGTCGACCGGCGGGTGCGGGCCTGCACCCCGGCGCCCGGCCCGTGGACGACGTTCCGGGGCGAGCGCGTGAAGCTCGGCCCGGTCACCCCGGTGCCCGACGGCCCGGAGCTGAAGCCGGGCGAGCTGCTGGTGGAGAAGTCGCGGGTGCTGGCCGGTACGGCCACGACCCCGGTGCGGCTCGGCGAGGTCCGGGCGGCGGGTAAGCGGGCGATGCCGGCGACCGACTGGGCGCGGGGCGTCCGGGTCGCCGCGGGGGAGGAGCTCGCGTGACCGGCCCATCGGAACGGCCCTCGGGTGACCGCTTCGCCGCCGAGCGACGCGACGAGCGCTTCGACGGTGGACGACGCGACGAGCGGTCCGGCGGGCGCGACCAGCGTCCCTCGGGCGGCCAGCGTGGCGAGCGGCCGGCGCGGGGCGGCCAGTGGGGCGCCCGGTCCGGCGGTGACCGCCGCGACGGCGGCCGGCGCCCCATGGCCCGGCCGACGGTGGACCTGCCACGCCAGGTGGCGTACGAGGCGGTCGCGGCGGTGCACCGCGACGACGCGTACGCCAACCTGGTGCTCCCGTCACTGCTGCGCGACGCGGGACTGGTCGGTCGCGACGCCGCCTTCGCCACCGAGCTGACCTACGGCACGCTGCGCCACCTCGGCACCCTCGACGCGATCCTCGGCGACGCCGCCGGCCGCGACGTGCAGCGCATCGACCCGCCGGTACGCGACGCACTGCGGCTGGGTGCCTACCAGCTCCTGCACACGCGGGTGCCGGCGCACGCCGCGGTCTCCTCGACCGTCGACCTGGTCAAGTCGGTGGGTGCCGGCGCGACGGGCTTCGCCAACGCGGTGCTGCGCGAGGTCGCCGGCCGGGACGCCGACGCCTGGGTGGCCAAGCTGGCCCCGTCGGCCGAGAGCGACCCGATCGGGCACCTCGCCCTGACGTACAGCCATCCGCAGTGGATCGTGCGGGCCTTCGCCGAGGCGCTCGGCGGCGACCTCGGCGAGACGACCCGGCTGCTGATCGAGAACAACGAGCGTCCGCCCGTGCACCTGTGCGCGCGGCCCGGGCTGGCCGACCCGGCGGAGTTGGCCGACGAGGTCGGCGGCGCACCGGGGGCCTTCTCGCCCTACGCCGTCTACCTCTCCGGCGGGGCGCCCGGAGACGTGCCGGCGCTCGCGCAGGGCCGCGCCCACGTGCAGGACGAGGGCTCCCAACTGGTGGCCGACGCCCTCGCGGTGGCTCCGCTCGACGGCCCGGACGGGCGCTGGCTGGACCTGTGCGCCGGCCCGGGCGGCAAGTCCGGCCTGCTCGGCGCCCTCGCCGCCCAGCGCGACGCGCGGCTGACCGCGGTCGAGGTCTCCGAGCACCGGGCCCGGCTGGTCGAGCAGGCCACCCGGGGCCTGCCGGTGACCGTGCTGCACACCGACGGCCGCACCGTCGGCGCGGACCCGAAGCTGCCGGAGGGGCACTTCGACCGGGTGCTCGTCGACGCGCCCTGCACGGGGCTGGGGTCGCTGCGCCGCCGGCCGGAGTCCCGGTGGCGGCGCCAGCCCTCGGACCTGCCGCCGCTGACCCGGTTGCAGCGCGAGCTGCTGGCCGCGGCGCTGCGCGCGGCCCGCCCGGGCGGGCTGGTCGCCTACGTGACGTGCTCCCCGCACACCGTGGAGACGCACGTGACGGTGACCGAGGCGGCCCGCCGCTCCGGGGTGCCGGTCGACTTCGTCGACGCCCGGCCGCTGCTGCCGGCGGGGATGCCCGGTCTCGGCGACGGGCCGACGGTGCAGCTGTGGCCGCACCGGCACGGCACCGACGCGATGTTCCTGGCGATGCTGCGCCGCACCTGAGCGGGCGGCGCGGGGCCGGCCCTTCGTAGGTGACGCCCGGGCGGGCGGGTGGACTCGGATCCGCCCGCCCGGGCCTATCGCCCATTCGCACTCCTCGATGGCATGATCAGGCCACCACTTATCGAGGAGTGTCCATGAAGCGAAGAATCCTGACCGCTGGGCTCGCGCTCGCCGTCCTCACCGGCGGCGTGGCGTCGGCCGTCGCGCCGGCGTCGGCGGCACCGGCCGCCGGCGTGCTCGCGCCCGCCGCGCAGGCCCTGGCCGCGCCGGACATCGCGGTGGCCAACGTTCAGGCCCACCTCACGCAGTTCCAGACCATCGCCACCCAGAACGGCGGCAACCGGCGCGCCGGCAGCGCCGGCTACACGGCCTCCGTGGCGTACGTCAAGACGAAGCTCCAGGCCGCCGGCTACACGGTGACGGAGCAGGTCTGCACCGACTGCACCTACCGGTCGAACAACCTGATCGCCGAGTGGCCGGGCGGGCCCGCCGACCAGGTCGTCATGTTCGGATCGCACCTCGACGGCGTCTCCGCCGGCCCGGGCATCAACGACAACGCCACCGGCTCGTCGGCGCTGCTGGAGAACGCGCTGGTGCTGGCCCGGCAGAACCCGACGATGACCAAGCGGGTCCGGTTCGCCTGGTGGACCGACGAGGAGCAGGGCCTCAACGGTTCGGACTTCTACGTCCGCTCACTGAGCGCCACCCAGCGGGGCTACATCAAGGGCTACTACAACTTCGACATGATCGGCTCCATCAACGGCGGCTACTTCATCAACCGGATCACCTCCGCCACGGCCGCCCCGCTGAAGGCGTACTGGGACTCGCTGAACATCCAGCCGGAGGAGAACGTCGAGGGCCAGGGCCGTTCCGACGACTACCCGTTCGCGCAGGCCGGCATCCAGACCTCCGGGTACGCCGCGGGCGCCAGCGCCCGCAAGACCTCCGCGCAGGCCGCCAAGTGGGGCGGCACCTCCGGCTCGGCGTACGACCCGTGCTACCACCGCTCCTGCGACACCACCTCGAACGTCAGCGCCACGGTGCTCAACCGCAGCGCCGACGGGATCGCGTACGCCATCTGGCAGACCGCCGTGGGCTCGGCGACCAACGACTTCTCCGTCGCGGTGAGCCCGACGTCGGGCTCGGTGCAGCGCGGCGCGTCGACCACGGCGACTGTCTCCACGGCCACCACCGCCGGCACGGCCCAGACGGTCGGCCTGTCGGCGACCGGCCTTCCGGCGGGCGTCACCGCGTCGTTCAGCCCGTCCTCGGTCACCTCCGGCGGCTCCGCCACCATGACGCTCAGCGCGTCGGCCTCGGCCGCGGTGGGCACCTACACCGTCACGGTCACCGGCGCGGGCTCCGGCGGCGTCTCGCGTTCGGCCAGCTACACCCTGACCGTCGGTGGCGGCGGCGGGTGCGCCGGTGGGCAGCTCATCGGCAACGGCGGGTTCGAGAGCGGGTCGTCGCCGTGGACGGCGTCGTCGGGCGTCATCACCAACGACGCCGACCAGCCGGCGCGGACCGGCTCGTACAAGGCGTGGCTGGTGGGCTACGGCTCGACGCGCACCGACACGTTGTCGCAGTCGGTGACGATCCCGGCGGGCTGTGCGAGCTACACGCTGTCGTTCTGGCTGCACGTCGACACGGCGGAGACGACGACGAGCACCGCGTACGACCGGTTGGTGGTGCAGGTGGGCACGGCCACCCTGGCGACGTACTCGAACCTGAACGCGGCGGCGGGTTACACGCAGCGGTCGTTCAACGTGGCGGGGTACGCGGGGCAGACGGTGACGCTGAAGTTCACCGGCACCGAGGACGCCTCGTTGCAGACCAGCTTCGTCATCGACGACGTGACGCTCCAGGCGAGCTGAACACCACAGGGTCGGGGCGGTCGGCGACGCTGACCGCCCCGCTCAGGTGACCGGCAGGCCCTTCGTACCGGCGCCCTTGACCGACCTGGTGAGGCTGCGGTCGCTGACCCACAGGAAGCACTGCACGCCCCGGTTGCCGTTGCGCCACTCCCGCTCGAAGGGGTGGTAGTAGATCGAGCCGGCCCGGTACTGGAGGTCGCCGTTGTCCGGCACCCTGGCGTACTTCGCGATCAGCGTCCGGCACGCCCGGTGCACCTTGCGGGTGTCGCGGTTGAAGGCGTCGTAGCTGGTGTCGGGGGCCTGCCAGACGCCGACGAACTCGGCGCGGTGCCTGCTGGTGCAGGCCACCGGCACCATCTCGCGCACCTCGTCGCCGCGCGTCTTCGGGTTGAAGCAGCGGTGGGCGAGGGGGGCGGCGCCGGTCAGCGCGCCCTTCAGGCTGCCCGTCCGGTCCTTCGCGCCGGCCTCGTCGAGGCTGGTCTGTTCGCTCAGGTCGCAGCGGAACCAGCGGGCGCCGCCACCCCACGCCTGCGGCGACGGCAGCACCACGTTGAGCCCGAGCCGCCCGGAGCGCCAGTCGCCGCCGAGCACCGCCCTGACCTTCGTGTCGCACTCGGCGCGGGCGGCCCGCATGCCGGCCGAGCCGGCCGGCGGGGGCGTGTCGCGCTCGGCTCCCGCGCCGGTCAGCGTGCCGACGTGCACGGTCTCCGTGCGGTGCGACAGCGCGCAGTCGACGGGGTGGTAGGCGGAGAGGTAGCCGACGTCCTGCACGCCGGAGTGGCAGACCCCGCGGCGGGGACGAACGCCTGCGGCGCGGCCGGCGCCGGCCAGTCGTCGGTCAGGTCACGGTCGGTGCCGGCCGGGGTGGCACAACCCGTGAACGCCAGCGCCGCCACCGCGCCGACCGTGGCCGCCGTCCACCACCGTCGCATCCCGACCTCCCACCGTCCGTGGGCCGCACCCGGCGGCGGCCGTCGCGGCGGTTCCGCCGGCGCACGGGCGGCCGGACACGCCACGGTGCGGCAGCATACGGCACCCTCGCTCAGCTCGCGGGCAACCCTTGCGGGCCCGCGCCGCGCATGGAGCGGGTCAGCTTCCGGTCGTCGCTCCACAGGAAGCACCGCACCCCGCGGTCGCCCTCCTGCCACTCCCGCTGCGAGGGCGGATAGAAGATCGAACCGGCCCGGTACGGCAGGTCGCTGTTGTTGGGCACCTCGGCGAAGGCGGCGATGAGCGCCATGCAGCGGGTGTGCGTCCGCTGGTGGGACCGGCCGAACTCGGCCCAGCTCATGTCCCGCTCCACGTAGACGCCGACGAACTCGGCGCGGTGCGGCTCGGTGCACAGCACCGGAGCCATGTAGTTCAGGTTGTCGCCGATCAGCTTGGGGTCGAAGCAGCGGTGCAGCAGCGGGGAGTCGCCGATCATCGCGCCCCGCAGGCTGCCCGTACGGTTCACCGGCCGGGTGTTGTCGATGCTGCCGGTCTCGCTCAGGTCGCACCGGAACCAGCGGGCGCCCCCGCGCCAGGCCGAGGTGGCGGGCAGCGCGACGGTCAGGGTGATGCGGGCGGCGTGCCAGTCGCCGCCGAGCACCTCGCGGGCGCGTTGGTCGCACTCGGCGCGGGCGGGACGCAGGGCGGCGGATCCCGGCGCGGGCCGGTCGCCGTCGGCGGCCGGACCGGTGAACCTGCCGACGTGCACGGTCTCGGCCAGGTGGCTGCGGGAGCAGTCCACCGCCTCGTAGGTGCGCGCCTGCACGACGGCGGTGATCCGGGGCAGGCAGGCGTCCGTGGCCGGCACGAACAGCTGCGGCGCCCGCAGCGCCGGCCAGTCGTCGGTGAGGTCGCCGTCGGAGCCGCCCGGTCGTACGCACCCGGACAGCAGGACCGTCAGGGTGCCGGCCAGCGCCAGCGTCGCGAGCCACCGTCGCATCGTCCGCCCTTTCCGGGAGCTGACGCGTCGACCGCCGCCGGGGCACCGCGCGGGCGTGCGGCTCACGTCACCGTCCCTGATGGAGTCTTGCCGCGTTTCCGTCGTTCGGCCAGTCACGGATGGCCCTTCGTCCGGTTTCGCCGCGCCGGGAGGGCCAATTCTGCACCACTGGTCACCGCCGGGTCACCGGGTGTCCCGGGTGGTGGCGCGCTGCGGGCGGCCGTCGGCCGCGTTCGTACACTGGCCCGGTGACCGTACCGCCGCCGATCGTCGCGCCCAGCATCCTCGCCGCCGATTTCGCCCGCCTCGCCGAGGAGGTCCGCGCCGTCGAGAACGCCGCGGACTGGCTGCACGTGGATGTCATGGACAACCACTTCGTGCCCAACCTGACCATCGGGCTGCCCGTGGTGCAGAGCCTGCGGGCCGCCACCGAGCTGCCCTTCGACGTGCACCTGATGATCGAGGATCCGCGCCGGTGGGCACCCGGGTACGCCGACGCCGGGGCGTACAACGTGACGTTCCACGCCGAGGCGTGCGACGACCCGGTGGCCCTGGCCAAGGACCTGCGCTCGGCCGGCGCCAAGGCCGGGCTGGCGATCGACCGGGACACCCCGATCGAGCCCTACCTGGAGCTGCTGCCGAGCTTCGACACGCTGCTGATCATGACGATCAAGGCCGGCTTCGGCGGGCAGCGGTTCATCCCGCAACTGCTCGACAAGGTGCGTACGGCCCGCAGGCACGTCGACGCCGGCCACCTCGAACTGCGCATCGAGGTCGACGGCGGCATCGCCGCCGACACCATCGCCCAGGCGTCCGAGGCGGGGGCCGACGCCTTCGTCGCCGGCACCGCTGTCTACGGCGCCGACGACCCCGCAGAGGCCGTGCGGAAGCTGCGGGCACTCGCGGAACGCGCCGCCTCCGGGGCCTGACGTGGAACCCGCCGACGACCGCCAGGACGTGATCCTCGTCGTCGACGACGACGAGGACATCGCGCGCTTCGTCGAGTTCAACCTCCGCCTGCACGGCTTCGAGGTGATCCACGCAAGCGACGGGCAGGAGGCGCTCGAGGTCATCGAGCGCCAGCGCCCCGACCTGGCGGTGGTCGACCTGATGATGCCGCGCATCGACGGGTTGGAGCTGACCCGGCGACTGCGGGCCGACCCGATGACCTCGGCCCTGCCGGTGATCATGCTGACCGCCAAGGGCATGACGGTGGACAAGGTGCACGGGCTCAGCGCCGGCGCCGACGACTACCTGGTCAAGCCCTTCGACACCGCCGAGCTGGTCGCCCGGGTCAGCTCCACGCTGCGCCGCAACAAGGAGTTCCGCGAGGTCTCGCCGCTGACCGGGCTGCCCGGAAACAGCCGGATCCGCCGGGAGATCTCCGACCGGGTCCGCAGCGGGGTCGACTACGCCGTCGGCTACATCGACATCGACCGGTTCAAGAGCGTGAACGACCGCTACGGCTTCGTCCGGGGCGACGACTTCATCTCCGCCCTGGCCCGCAGCCTGCACCGGGCGGTGGTCTCGGTGGGGCTGCCACCGGCCTTCCTCGGGCACGTCGGCGGGGACGACTTCGTCATCGTCTGCGCGCCGGAGCAGGTCCGGCCGCTCACCTCCCGGGTCTCCGCCGACTTCGAGAAGGCCGCCGACTCGCTCTACGACCCCGTGGACGCCGCGCGCGGCTACGTGGAGCTGAAGGACCGCCGGGGCAACATCCGGCGGGCCGCCCTGGTCACCCTCTCGATCGGCGTGTGCCTCTCCGACTCCGGCAAGCGCTTCACCAACCCGCTGGAGGCGATCGCCGTCGCCTCCGAGATGAAGACCGTGGCCAAGAGCCAGCCCGGCTCGTACGTGGCGGTGGACCGGCGGCGCGGCGTTACCTGATTCGTGCGCTGTTGCTGTGAAGTGCACCGCCCGGGTGGCGCGACCCCCCGTGCGGCGTGTAACACTTCCCGTGTACCCACCACGCGCTGGCGGGACTCGGTGTAATTCCGAACCGGCGGTGATCCACGGCGTGACCGTGGTAAGCCCGCGACCCGGTCGGCCTCGTGCCGCCCGGTGGACCTGGTGAGAATCCGGGGCCGACGGTTGGGAGCGGGCAACCCCCGCCCCCAGACAGTCCGGATGGGAGACAGCGCGCGGGACGGACGGGCCTGCCCGGCCGCTGAGTTCAGCGTGCCGTGCGCGCCCCCCGGGGCGGCTCCGCCGTACCCGGATCTCCGCCGCCGCACGCTCGCGGCCCCATGCCGTTGCCTCCCGTCACCGCCCGCGCGTCGACCGGCGAGTGAGAGGGCAGGGCATGGCCGGCGTCTCCGTCGACGAGGCGATGCGTCGCGCGGTGGAACTCGCCGCGCGCGGTCTCGGCACGACCAGCCCCAACCCGGTGGTCGGCTGCGTGCTGCTCGACGCCGACGGGCAGGTGGTCGGCGAGGGGTTCCACGCCTACGCCGGCGGGCCGCACGCCGAGATCGTCGCGCTAGCCCAGGCCGGGGAGCGGGCCCGCGGCGGCACCGCCGTGGTCACCCTGGAACCCTGCGACCACACCGGCCGCACCGGCCCCTGCAGCACCGCGCTCGTGCGGGCCGGCGTGGCCCGCGTCGTCATCGCCGTGCCCGACCCCAACCCGCTGGCCACCGGGGGCGCCGCCACGCTGCGCGCCGCCGGGGTCCAGGTCGACACGGGGGTACGCGCCTGCGAGGCGGAGGCCGGCAACATCGCCTGGCTCACCTCGATGCGCCGCGGCTGGCCGTACGTCATCTGGAAGTTCGCCGCGACGCTGGACGGCCGGTCGGCGGCGGCCGACGGCACCAGCATGTGGATCACCTCCGAGGCCGCCCGGATGGACGTGCACGCGCTGCGCGGCACCGTCGACGCGGTCCTCGCCGGGGTGGGCACGGTCCTCGCCGACGACCCCCGGCTCACCGCCCGCAACCTGCGCGACGGCACGCTCGCCATCCGGCAGCCGCTGCGGGTCGTGGTGGACACCGACGGGCGTACGCCGGCCGACGCCCGGGTCCGCGACGGCGCGGCCCGCACCTGGATCGCCACCGCCGCGGAGGTCGGCGCCGGGCCCGACGGCCGCGTCGACCTGCCGGCGCTGCTCGCCGCGCTGCACGGGCGCGGGGTGCGCGCCGCGCTGCTGGAGGGCGGCCCGAAGCTGGCCGGCGCCTTCCTGGCCGCCGGCCTCGTCGACAAGATCGTCGGCTACGTGGCGCCCCGGCTGCTCGGCGCCGGCCCGACCGCCCTCGTCGACGCCGGCGTGACCACCATCGCCGAGGCCATCGACCTGGAGTACGTCGACGTCACGCAGGTCGGACCCGACCTGCGGATCACCGCGCTGCCCCGGAAGAGGGAGGGCTGACATGTTCACCGGCATCGTCGAGGAGTTGGGTGAGGTCGTCCGCGTCACCGAGACGGCGGGGGACTCGGCGCTGGTCGCCGTCCGCGGCCCGCTGGTCACCTCGGACGCCCGGCACGGCGACTCGATCGCGGTCAACGGCGTCTGCCTGACCGTGGTCGACGTCGAGAACGGGACCTTCACCGCGGACGTGATGGGGGAGACCCTGCGCCGCAGCTCGCTGGGCGCGCTGCGCGCCGGCGACCCGGTCAACCTGGAGCGGGCCGCCGCGCTGGGCAGCCGCCTCGGCGGGCACCTCGTGCAGGGGCACGTCGACGGCGTCGGCGAGGTCGTCGCCCGCGAGCCGGCCGCGCAGTGGGAGACCGTCCGGTTCCGGCTGCCCGCCGCCCTGTCCCGGTACGTGGTGGAGAAGGGCTCGATCACGGTCGACGGCGTCTCGCTGACCGTCGCCGGGGTCGGGGAGGACTGGTTCGCGGTCGGGCTGATCCCCACCACGCTGAAGCTGACCACCCTCGGCGCCCGCCGCGTCGGCGACCCGGTCAACCTCGAGGTGGACGTGCTCGCCAAGTACGTCGAGCGGCTACTGGGCGCCCGGCTGGCCGGGCCCGCCGTCCCCGACGCCGACCCGCCCGGCGGGCTGCCGGTCGCCGGGCTGCCGGGCGGAGCGGCCTGATGGGCCCGCTCGGCTGGCTGCTCGACGCACAGGTCGACATCGCCGGCTCGCCGGTGCTGGTGCGCGAGATCGTCGGCAACGGCTTCGGGCTGGCGTCGGCGGTGTTCGGCCTGCGCCGGCTGGTCTGGGCCTGGCCCGTCGGCATGATCGGCAACGCGCTGCTGTTCACCGTCTTCCTGGGCGGCGTCTTCGCCACCCCGCAGGCGCACGACCTCTACGGGCAGGCCGGCCGGCAGGTCTTCTTCTTCTCGGTCAGCGTCTACGGCTGGTGGCGCTGGTCGCGCCACCGCCGCCGGGGCGGTGACGGCGACCGGACCGCGGTGGCGCCCCGCTGGGCCACCCGCCGGGAACGGCTGGGCCTGCTGCTCGCGGCCGTGATCGGCACCGCCGCGGCGTACCCGGTGCTCGCCGCCCTCGGCTCCTGGGGGCCGCTGCCGGACGCCTGGATCCTCACCGGCAGCCTGCTCGCCACGTACGGCATGGCGCGCGGCTGGGTGGACTTCTGGCTCATCTGGATCGCCGTCGACGCGGTCGGCGTGCCGCTGCTGCTGCGCGGCGGCTTCTACCCCTCGGCCGCCATGTACCTCGTCTACGGCGCCTTCTGCGCCTGGGGCCTGGTGGCCTGGTGGCGCACCTCGCGGGTCGCCCGCCCGGCGCCCGCCCCGATCCCGTCGACCTACTCGGAGGCCGTGGCATGACCACCTTTGGCAGTATCGAGCAGGCGGTGGCGGACGTCGCCGCCGGCCGGCCCGTCGTCGTGGTCGACGACGCCGACCGGGAGAACGAGGGCGACCTGATCTTCGCCGCCGAGCTGGCGACGACGGAGCTGCTCGCGTTCATGGTGCGCCACACGTCGGGCTACATCTGCGCGCCGCTGACCGAGAGCGAGTGCGACCGGCTGGACCTGCCGCCGCAGCACCACACCAACCAGGACCGGCGCGGCACCGCCTACACGGTGACCGTCGACGCCCGCGAGGGCGTCAGCACCGGCATCTCCGCCGCCGACCGGGCGCACACCATCCGGCTGCTCGCCGACCCCGGCACCGGCCCGGCCGACCTGGCCCGCCCCGGGCACGTGGTGCCGCTGCGGGCCCGCGAGGGCGGCGTGCTGCGCCGGCCCGGGCACACCGAGGCCGCCGTCGACCTGACCCGGCTGGCCGGGCTGCGCCCCGCCGGCGTGCTCTGCGAGCTGGTCAACGACGACGGCACCATGATGCGGGTGCCGGACCTGGAGAAGTTCTGCGCCGAGCACTCGCTGACCCTGATCACGATCGCCGACCTCGTCGCGTACCGGCGGCGCACTGAGAAGCAGGTCGAGCTGGTCGCCGACGCCCGGATGCCCACCCGCCACGGCGTGTTCCGGGCCCTGGGCTACCGCAGCGAGCACGACTCGGCCGAGCACGTCGCCCTGGTCGCGGGCGAGATCGGCGACGGGCGCGACGTGCTGGTGCGGGTGCACTCCGAGTGCCTCACCGGCGACGTGTTCGGCTCGGTGCGCTGCGACTGCGGCCCGCAGCTCGACGCCGCCCTGGACCGGGTCGCCCGGGAGGGGCGGGGCGTGGTGCTCTACGTACGCGGCCACGAGGGGCGCGGCATCGGCCTGCTGCACAAGCTCCAGGCGTACCAGCTCCAGGACCAGGGCCGCGACACGGTCGACGCCAACCTCGACCTGGGCCTGCCGGCCGACGCCCGCGACTACGGCACCGGCGCGCAGATCCTCTACGACATCGGGGTGCGCTCGATGCGGCTGCTCACCAACAACCCGGCCAAGCGCGCCGGGCTGGAGGGCTACGGGCTGACCGTCACCGGCCGCGAGGGGCTGCCGGTGCGCCCGCACCCGGAGAACGTGCGCTACCTGCGCACCAAGCGGGACCGGATGGGGCACCTGCTGGACGAGTTGGACGAGGTGACCGAGGCCCCCATGGGCCGCCCCGTCCTCGGCGACGAGATCGGAGCGTAGGCGTGGCGGGTTTCGGTGAACCGGGAGTGACGGCGGTCGACGCCGCCGGGATGACCGTCGGCGTGGTCGCGGCCCGCTGGCACGGCGAGCTGACCGACCACATGCTCGACCGGGCGGTCGCCGCCGCCGAGGCGTGCGGGGCCCGGGCGGTCACGGCGCGGGTGGCCGGCTCGGTCGAGCTGCCGGTGGTGGCCCAGGCCCTCGCGCGGCGCTGCGACGTGGTGGTCGCCCTCGGCGTGGTGGTCCGGGGCGCCACGGCCCACTTCGACTACGTCTGCCGGTCCGTGACGGACGGGCTGACCCGGGTGGCGCTGGACGAGGGCAAGCCGGTCGCGCACGGCGTGCTGACCGTCGACACCCTCGCGCAGGCCCGGGACCGCGCCGGGCTGCCCGGCTCGGCGGAGGACAAGGGCTGGGCGGCCACCGTCGCCGCCCTGGACGCCGCGCTGACGATCCGCGACCTCGCCGGCAACGGCCACCGGGTCGGCTTCGGCGGCTGATCCCGCGCCCGACCGGGGACGCACCACCGTGCGGCGTTCCCGGTCGGTGAACGGGGCGCCTACCCGGCGCACCGGGGTCGTCGGGGCGGCTGGAAGAATCGCGGCGTGAAGACGTTCGAGGAGTTGTTCGCCGAGCTGCAGGCCAAGGCCGCTGCGGGCACCCCCGGCTCGGGCACGGTCGCCGCGCTCGAGAAGGGCGTGCACTTCATCGGCAAGAAGGTCGTCGAGGAGGCGGCCGAGTCGTGGATGGCCGCCGAGCACGAGGGACCGGAGCGTACGGCGGAGGAGATCTCCCAGCTGCTCTACCAGGTCCAGGTGCTGATGCTGGCCAGCGGTCTCGACCTGAAGGACGTCTACCGACATCTGTGAGTGCGCCCCGTCGTTGATCAGTTTCGATCGAAGGAGCACTCCGTCATGCTGCGTGTCGCCATCCCCAACAAGGGCACCCTGGCCGAGCCAGCCGCCCAGATGCTGCGCGAGGCGGGCTACCGCCAGCGCACCGACCCGAAGGACCTCGTCTGCCGCGACGAGGCCAACGACGTCGAGTTCTTCTACCTGCGCCCGAAGGACATCGCCACCTACGTCGGCTCCGGCGACCTGGACCTGGGCATCACCGGCCGGGACCTGCTGATCGACTCCGGCGCCCCCGCCGAGGAGGTCGTCGACCTCGCCTTCGGCCGGGCCACCTTCCGCTTCGCCGCCCGCCCCGACGACATCGCCTCGGTGCGGGAGCTGGGCGGGCACCGCATCGCCACCGCGTACCCGGGGCTGGTCGAGCGGCACCTCGCGGAGCTGGGGCTCGAGGCCGAGGTGATCCGCCTCGACGGCGCGGTGGAGAACGCCGTACGCCTCGGCGTCGCCGACGTGGTCGCCGACGTGGTGGAGACGGGCGCCACGCTGCGCCAGGCCGGCCTGGCGGTCTTCGGCGAGCCGCTGCTGCGCTCGTCGGCGGTGCTGGTGCGCCGCGCCGCCGCCGAGACCCACCCGCAGTCCGCGCAGCTGCTGCGCCGGCTGCACGGGGTGCTGGTCGCCCGCCGCTACGTGATGCTCGCCTACGACGTGCCCGCGGGCCTGCTCGACCGGGCCAGCTCGCTGACCCCGGGCATCGAGTCGCCGACCGTCTCGCCGCTGCACCGCGAGGGCTGGGTGGCGGTGCAGGCGATGGTGCTCCGCGACGACGTGCACCGGATCATGGACGAGCTGTACGAGCTCGGCGCCCGCGCGATCCTGGTCACCAACATCCACGCCTGCCGGCTGTGAGCCGCCCGCCCACGGCGGCGGGCGCCGCGGCGCCGTCGGCGGTGTCGCGCGCCCTGCCGCCGTGGGCGGCGCTGACCCTGGTCACCCTCGCCGGCGTCGCCTCGGCGGCCCAGGGCGCGGCCAACGCCGAGCTGGGCGAGCGGGCCGGCAACGCGACCCTCGGCGCGGTGGTCAACAACCTCGGCGGGGCCCTGCTGGTGGGCCTCGGGGTGCTGGCGCTGCCGTCGGCCCGCACCGGCCTCGCCGCGTTGCGCCGGGCCCGGCTGCCCTGGTGGACTTACCTGGGCGGGCTCGGCGGGGCGGCGATCGTGCTGGCCGGGGCGTACATCGTGCCGGTGCTCGGGGTGGCGGTCTTCACCATCGCCCAGGTCGCCGGCGGCAGCCTCGGCGGGCTGGCCGTCGACCGGGCCGGGCTGGCGCCCGTGGGACGGCTGGCGCTCACCCGGCCACGGGTGGCCGGGGCGCTGCTCGGCGTGGCGGCCGTGACGCTGGCCCAGCTCGGCCAGCCCGTCGGCGACCTCGCCCTCGGCCTGGTCCTGCTCGCCGTGGCCGGCGGGCTGGGCGTCGCGCTCCAGTCCGCGCTGAACGCGCGCGTCTCCGCCGCCAGCTCGGCCGCCGCCGGGATGGTGGTCAACTTCGCCACGGCCACGCCCGTCGTGCTGCTGGTCGCGGCGCTTGCCGGGGCCCTCACCGGGCCGCGCCCGACCTGGCCGGGCGACTGGTACCTCTACACCGGCGGCCTGCTCGGCGTCGTCATCGTGGCGGCCCTGCTGGTCGGGGTCCCGGCGGTCGGCGTGCTGCGGACCGGGCTCGCCCTGGTCGCCGGCCAGCTGGGCGGCGCCCTGCTGCTGGACGCGCTGCTGCCGGGCGGTCCCGGCCTGCGGCTGCCGGTGCTCGCCGGGGCGCTGCTCACCCTCACGGCGGCCCTGGTCGCCGGCCGGGGGCGCGGTCGGCGGGGTCCCGGGAAGGCCGTCCCGCCTGTGGAACGTGTGGCGGCGCGGGAGCGGCCCGGTTCGGGTGGCAGACTGGTGGGGTGAGCGAAACCGAGTCCGTCCACCTCCGCCCGCACCGCGTCCGGCTGGTCTGCTGGATCTCCGCAGCCGTGCTGTTCGTGGTGTTCAGCCTGTTGGCGACCACGCTGAGCGGCGCGACCGGCAACGGCTACGGCAGCTTCCAGCGCGGCGACCAGATCGCGATGGTCGGGCTCGGCATCCTGGGCGCGCTCGCCCTCCTGATCTTCACCCGCCCCCGGGTCGACGCGACCGCGCGGGGCGTGCGCGTGCGCAATCTCGTCGGCTCGTACGAGCTGCCGTGGGAGGTCGTCCGGGGCGTCCGCTTCGACCGGGGCGCGCCCTGGGCCAGCCTGGAGCTGCACGACGACGACCTGCTGCCGATGGTCGCCCTCCAGGCCGCCGACAAGGAGCGGGCCGTGGAAGGGGTCCGCGCCCTGCGCCGGCTGCACCAGGCGCACCAGGCCCGGCTCGCCGAGGGCGCCACCGGCCGCTGACCGGGTGCCCGGGTGGGTGCTCGTCCGGGCGAGGGTGTAGTGTGGGTGAGTCGACCAGGCTGTCCCCGCGTGCGCGCAGTCGCGCCACGCACACAGCCTTGAAAGAGGAGCGCCTGCTCCCACCCGAGTCGCCACCACGGTGGCCGGGTCCGGTCACCGGTTCCGGGCACGTCCCGGCACCGGATGCGCGATCATGTGATCGTGCCGACCGGTCGAGCGGGCCCTGGCATGCGCCGGGGCCTTCTGCTTTCCAGGTCGGCTCCCACCCGGGAGCCGCGGGGTCGGCCACGCAGAGATCTTGACTCGAGGAGGCCCCATCAGCGTCGAACCACGCGTGAACGAGCAGATCCGGGCACGTGAGGTCCGACTGGTCGGCCCCGAGGGTGAGCAGGTGGGCATCGTCCCGCTGGAGCGCGCCCTTCAGCTGGCCGCGGACGTAGACCTGGACCTGGTCGAGGTTGCGCCGATGGCGCGCCCGCCGGTGTGCAAGCTCATGGACTTCGGCAAGTTCAAGTACGAGAGCGCACTCAAGGCGCGCGAAGCGCGGCGTAACCAGCAGCAGACCGTCATCAAGGAGATGAAGCTCCGGCCGAAGATCGACCCGCACGACTACGAGACCAAGAAGGGTCACGTGGTGCGGTTCCTGAAGGCCGGCGACAAGGTCAAGGTGACGATCATGTTCCGCGGTCGCGAGCAGAGCCGCCCGGAGCTGGGTTACCGGCTCCTGCGCCGGCTCGAGTCGGAGATCTCGGAGCTGGGGTACGTCGAGGCCGCTCCCAAGCAGGACGGTCGAAACATGATCATGGTGCTCGCGCCGCACCGCGCCACCAAGGCCGCAGCGGTCGCCGCCACGGCCACCCGAGGCGGGCCGAGGGAGCGGGACGCCGAGGGCGCCCCGGCCGGCGAGCCCGCAGCGGCCGGTGACACCGGCACAGTCGCCGACAACAGCGGCGAGTAACAGGGGAGAGACGTTCCACATGCCGAAGATGAAGAGCCACACGGGGATGGGCAAGCGGGTCAAGGTGACCGGCAAGGGCAAGATCGTTGCCCAGCAGGCCGGCCTCCGGCACAACCTGGAGAAGAAGCCCTCCACCCAGACCCGTCGGCTGACCGGCACCGTGGTGCTGGCCAAGGCCGACGTCAAGCGCATCAAGAAGCTGCTCGGCCGCTGACGCGCGCCACCTTTACGTAACTAGGAGTTGAGATGGCACGCGTCAAGCGGGCTGTGAACGCCCAGAAGAAGCGCCGTACCCTGCTGGAGACCGCGAGCGGCTACCGCGGTCAGCGCTCCCGCCTCTACCGCAAGGCCAAGGAGCAGGTGCTGCACTCGATGCAGTACGCCTACCGGGACCGTCGCGACCGCAAGGGCGACTTCCGGCAGCTGTGGATCCAGCGGATCAACGCGGGCGCCCGCGCCAACGGGATGACCTACAACCGCCTGATCCAGGGCCTGCGCCTGGCCGGCATCGAGGTCGACCGCAAGATCCTGGCCGACCTGGCCGTCAACGACGCCGCCGCCTTCGCGGCGATCGTCGAGCTGGCCCGGGCCGCGGTCGCGGCCGAGGGCACCGGCGGCGCGGCGGCCCAGGCCGCCTGATCCCCGCGCACCAGCAGATCGAGGCGTCTCCCATGCAGTCACCATCGCGCGGGAGACGCCTCGACGCTGTCTCCGGCCCCTTCACCCCGCGTACGCCCCGGGTGGTCGCCGCCCGGCGGTTGCAGCGCCGCCGGGACCGCGAGGCCGCCGGCCGCTTCCTGGCCGAGGGGCCGCAGGCGGTCCGAGAGGCCCTGGCCCGCCCGGGGGTGGTCACCGAACTCTTCGGTACGCCCGCCGCCCTGGACCGCCACGCCGACCTGGCCGCCGTCGCGGCCCGCGCCGACGTGCCCGTGTCCGAGGCGACCGACGAGGCGCTCGCCGCGCTGGCCGAGACCGTGGCCCCGCAGGGCCTCGTCGCCGTCTGCCGCCACCTCGACGTGCCCCTGGAGCGGGCCCTGGCCGACGGGCCCCGCCTGGTGGCGGTGCTCGCCGGGATCCGCGACCCGGGCAACGCGGGCACGGTGCTGCGCACCGCCGACGCCGCGGGTGCCGGCGCGGTCGTCTTCGCCGGCGAGGCCGTCGACCCGTACAACGGCAAGTGCGTGCGGGCCTCGGCCGGCAGCCTTTTCCACGTCGACGTGGTCCGCGCCCCCGACCCGGTGGAGGTCGTCGCGGCGCTGCGCGCCGCCGGGCTCACCGTCCTCGCCACCACCGGCTACGGCGAGGACGACCTCGACGACCTGGCCGACGACGGGCGGCTGGCCGCCCCCACCGCGTGGCTCTTCGGCTCCGAGGCGCACGGGCTGCCCGAGGCGCTCACCGCCGCCGCCGACGCCCGGGTCCGGGTGCCCCTGCACGGGCGCGCCGAGAGCCTGAACCTGGCTGCGGCCGCCGCGGTCTGCCTGTACGCTTCAGCGAGAGCGCAGCGGTGACCGGTCGCCGGTCCCGCGAGCCGTCCAGCAGAGGAGAGCGTCCGCCCATGAACGCGCCACGGCGTTCGTTTAGCCAGCCCGCCGGTGTCGGCGGGCGGCGGGCCTGACCTGCTCCCCGCACAACTCCCACCGGCGGGCTGCGGCACAGCCGCGCGTCCGTAGACTCGCTTCGCCGCCTGAGTGAGGGCTGGCGCCGCCGTGAGGGAGTGCCCGTACGTCATGAGCTACCGCAACGATCCGTACGATCCGAAGCAGGTCGCCCTGCTCGACCCGGCCGCCCTGGCCGAGGCCGTCGCCGCCGCCGAGAAGGCGTTCGCCGAGGCCGCCGACCCCGACGCGCTGACCGCGCTGCGCCCGGCGCACCTCGGCGACCGGTCGCCGATCTCGCTGGCCCGCCGCGAGATCGGCGCGCTGCCGCCGGCCGCGAAGTCCGACGCCGGCAAGCGGGTCAACGAGGCCCGCCGCGCCGTCGAGGCCGCGTACGCCGCCCGCCAGGAGGTGCTGGACCGGGAGCAGGCGCAGCGGGTGCTGGTGGAGGAGCGCGTCGACGTGACGCTGCCGAACGACCGGCGGCCCCGCGGCGCCCGGCACCCGATCAGCACGCTGATGGAGCAGGTCAGCGACCTGTTCGTCGGCATGGGCTACGAGGTGGCCGAGGGGCCCGAGGTCGAGTTGGAGTGGACGAACTTCGACGCCCTCAACATCCCCGCCGACCACCCGGCGCGCGGCCTGATGGACACCTTCCACGTCGCGCCGCCGGAGGGCACGGAGGGCTCCGGCCTGGTGCTGCGTACGCACACCTCGCCGGTGCAGGCGCGCACCATGCTGACCCGCAAGCCGCCGATCTACGTGATCGTGCCGGGCCGGGTCTACCGCACCGACGAGTTGGACGCCACCCACGCGCCGGTCTTCCACCAGGTGGAGGGCCTCGTGGTCGACCGGGGCATCACCATGGCGCACCTGCGCGGCACCCTGGACCACTTCGCCCGGGCGATGTTCGGCGCGGGCGCGAGGACCCGTTTCCGGCCGCACTACTTCCCGTTCACCGAGCCGTCCGCCGAGTTCGACGTCTGGTTCCCCGAGCACCGCGACGGCCCGCGCTGGGTCGAGTGGGGCGGCTGCGGCATGGTCAACCCGCGGGTGCTGCGCGCCTGCGGCATCGACCCCGAGGCCTACTCCGGATTCGCGTTCGGCATGGGCATCGACCGGACGGTGATGTTCCGGCACGGGGTCAGCGACATGCGGGACATGGCCGAGGGCGACGTGCGGTTCACCCGCGCGTTCGGGGTCGGGGCGTAGGCGATGCGGGTACGAGTCACGGAGACGGTGGTCTGAGTCATGCGAGTTTCTGTCAGTTGGCTGCGGGAGTACGTCGACCTCCCCGCCGACCTGCCCACGGCCGACCTGGAGCAGGCCCTGGTCGACCTCGGCGTCGAGGTCGAGTCCGTGGTGGACCTGCGGGAGACCGTCACCGGTGCGCTGGTCGTCGGTGAGGTCCGCGAGATCGAGGAGCTGACCGGCTTCAAGAAGCCGATCCGGTTCTGCCGGGTCGACGTCGGCGACGCCAACGGCACCGGCGAGCCGCAGGAGATCGTCTGCGGGGCGCGTAACTTCGCCCCCGGCGACCGGGTCGTGGTGATCCTGCCCGGTGGCGTGCTGCCCGGCGGCTTCGCCATCGGCGCGCGCAAGACGTACGGGCGCAACTCCAACGGCATGATCTGCTCCGCGCGGGAGCTGGGCCTGGGCGACGACCACGACGGCATCATCGTGCTGCCCGGGGACGTACCGGCCAAGCCGGGCGACGACGCGCGGCCCGTCGTCGGGCTCGACGACGTCGTGGTCGAGGTGGAGATCACCCCCGACCGGGGGTACGCGATGAGCGTGCGCGGCCTGGCCCGGGAGCTGTCGCACGCCCTCGGCGTGCCGTTCCGCGACCCGGGCCTGGCGCCCGCGCCCGGCGGCACCGACACGCCGGCGTACCCGGTCGAGGTGCGCGACACCGTCGGCTGCGACCGGTTCGCCGCCCGCCTCGTGCGCGGCGTCGACCCGGCGGCGCCCACCCCCGGCTGGATGCAGCGGCGGCTCACCGCCGCCGGCATCCGCTGCATCTCGCTGCCGGTCGACATCACCAACTACGTGATGCTCGAGCTGGGCCAGCCGATGCACGCCTTCGACGCCGACCGGATCGCCGGGCCGCTGGTGGTCCGGCGCGCCGGGGCGGGGGAGAAGCTGACGACCCTGGACGGGGTCACCCGCGCCCTCGCGCCCGAGGACATGGTGATCTGCGACGACACCGGCCCGATCTCGCTGGCCGCCGTGATGGGTGGCGAGACGAGCGAGGTCGTCGCCGGGACGACGAACGTGCTCTTCGAGGCCGCCCACTGGGACCCGGTGATGGTCGGGCGCACCGCCCGCCGGCACAAGCTGTTCAGCGAGGCGGCGAAGCGCTGGGAGCGGGGCGTCGACCCGGCCCTGCCGCTGGTCGCCATCGCGCGGGCGGTCGGGCTGCTCACCGAGCACGCCGGTGGCGCGGCCGGGGACGAGATCCTCGACGTCGACCACGTCCGGCCGCGTACCCCCGTCGTGCTGCCGGTCGACCTGCCGAGCCGGCGGGTCGGCGTGAACTACCCGCCGGCGCGGGTGGTCGCCCTGCTGGAGCAGGTCGGCTGCACCGTCGCGCGGGGCGCCGACCGGCTGGCCGAGGACCCGGGCGAGGTCGGCGTGACCGCCGGTGCCGACGACGCGCTCAGCGTCACCCCGCCGACCTGGCGGCCCGACCTGACCGACCCGGCCGACCTGGTCGAGGAGGTGGTCCGCCTCGACGGGTACGACCGGGTGCCGTCGGTGCTGCCGACCGCGCCGCCCGGTCGCGGCCTGACCTGGCAGCAGCGGCGCCGCCGGGCCGTGGCCCGGTCGCTGGCCGAGCGGGGGTACGTCGAGGTGCTCGCGCACCCGTTCGTCGCCCCCGGGCTGGCCGACCAGCTCGGCCTGCCGGCCGACGACCCGCGTCGGCGCGCGGTGCGGCTGGCCAACCCGCTGTCGGAGGAGGAGCCGCTGCTGCGCACCACGCTGCTGGGCCCGCTGCTCGGCATCGTCAAGCGCAACCTCGGCCGGGGCCAGCGCGACCTCGCGCTCTACGAGATCGGCGCGGTGTTCCACCCGCGTACCGGCGCCGGCAGCCCGCCGGCGATGGGCGTGGACCGGCGCCCCACCGACGAGGAGTTCGCCGCCGCCGACGCGGTGGTGCCCGAGCAGCCCCGGCACGTCGCCGTCGTCCTGACCGGCGACGTGGAGCCGGCGGGCTGGTGGGGCGCGGGCCGCCCGGCCGGCTGGGCGGACGCCGTACAGGCCGGCCGGGACGTGCTGGCCGCCGCCGAGGTCCCCGCCGAGCGGATCGAGGTCCGGGCCGCCGAGCACGCCCCCTGGCACCCCGGCCGGTGCGCCGAGCTGCTGGTCGACGGCACCGTGGTCGGGCACGCCGGCGAGCTGCATCCGGCGGTCCTGGCGGCGCTGGAGCTGCCCCGGCGCACCAGCGCCATGGAGCTCGACCTGGACGCGCTGCCGGCCGCCCCGGTGGCGTCCGCGCCGGTCGTGTCGGGCTTCCCCCCGGCGCTGATCGACGTGGCGCTGGTCGTCGACTCCTCGGTGCCGGCGGCGCAGGTGCAGCAGGCCCTCGTCGAGGGCGCCGGCGGCCTGCTGGAGGGCGTGCGCCTGTTCGACGTGTACGCCTCGGAGCAGCTCGGGGCGGACCGCAGGTCGCTGGCGTACAAGCTCACCTTCCGGGCGCCGGACCGGACGTTGACCGTGGAGGAGGCGGTGGCCGCACGGGACGCGGCGGTCGCCCGCGCCGCGGAGCGCTTCGGCGCCACCCTGCGCGGCGCCTGAGTGACGACGAATGCCCCTTCCGCCGGCGCGGGAGGGGCATTCGTCACGCACCCGGAGATCCTGCTCCTCGAGGAGCGAGCGACTCGACACAAGATCACCTCCGACGTATCGGCTGAAAGGTCAGGGGCCTCGGAATTTTTGGCTACCCGCCAGTCACATCCGAGCGGTTAACCTGCTTTGATTCCAGGTGTAGCCGGAGTCACACCCCCCGCCGCCCCCACGGGAGTCGAGTCATGTCCGAGGATCCGCCGATCACCACCATCGATGTCTGCGTCGTGGGCGGCTGCGGGCGGGTGGGGCTGCCGCTGGGCATCGCCTTCGCCTCGCGCGGCCTCTCCGTCGTGCTGTACGACATCAACGCCGACGCGGTCGACACCGTCAACGCGGCCAGGCTGCCCTTCGCTGAGCCCGGCGCGGCCGAGGCGCTCGCGGAGGCGGTGGCCACCGGCCGGCTGCGCGCCAGCACCGACCCGGCCAGCGTCGGCGCCTCCGAGCACCTCGTCGTGGTGGTCGGCACCCCGGTCGACGAGCACCTCAACCCGGACCTGGGCGCCGTGCCCCGGGCCCTGGAGCGCTGCGCCGAGCACCTGCGCGACGGGCAGCTCGTCGTGCTGCGCAGCACCGTCTACCCCGGGGTCACCGCGCTGACCGAGAAGTTGCTCGCCGGCAAGGGCATCCGCGCCGACGTGGCGTTCTGTCCGGAGCGCATCGCCGAGGGGCGGGCGATGACGGAGCTGTTCACGCTGCCGCAGATCGTCGCCGCCCGTACGCCGGGGGCGCTCGCCCGCGCCGAGAAGTTGTTCCGGCACCTCACCACCCAGATCGTGCCGCTCGAGCCCGAGGAGGCCGAGCTGGCGAAGCTGTTCACCAACACGTGGCGCTACATCAAGTTCGCCACCGCCAACCAGTTCTGGATGATGGCCAACGACTTCGGTCTGGACTTCGCCCGGATCCGGCACGCCGTGGCGCACGACTACCCGCGCGCGGCGGACCTGCCGATGCCCGGGTTCGCGGCCGGGCCGTGCCTGTTCAAGGACACCATGCAGCTGGCCGCGTTCAACCGGAACAACTTCGTGCTCGGCCACTCCGCCATGTTGATCAACGAGGGGCTGCCGCTCTACCTGGTGTCCCGCCTGGAGGACCGCTTCGACCTGTCCGAGCTGACCGTGGGCATCCTCGGGATGGCCTTCAAGGGCGGAAGCGACGATCCCCGGGAGAGCCTGGCGTACAAGCTGCGCAAGATCCTGGCGCTGAAGACCCGCGAGACGCTCTGCACGGACCCCCACGTGGCCGACGAGCGGTTCGTCGACCTGGACGAGGTGCTGCGCCGGGCCGACGTGCTGGTGATCGCCGCCCCGCACGAGCAGTACGCACGCCTGGAGACCGACAAGCCGGTCATCGACATGTGGGGCCTGACCGGGCAGGGGGTGCGGGTGTGAAGCCCCGGGTCTCGGTGATCGTGCCGGTCTACAACGAGGGCGAGGCGATCCTGCGCTGCCTGGAGCGGATGCTGCGCGAGATGCTGCTGCCCGCCGAGGTGCTGGTCGTGCACGACATGCCCGAGGACACCACCGTGCCGTACGTCGAGCAGGTCGCGCGCACGGACCCGCGGGTGCGGGCGGTGCTCAACACCTACGGCCGTGGTCCGGCCAACGCGATCCGGTTCGGCATCGACACGGCGCTCGCCCCGGTCGTGGTCGTGACCATGGCCGACGGCTGTGACGATCCCCGCCAGATCGACGAGCTGGCCCGGCTGGTCGACCGGGGGGTGGTGGTCGCCGCCGCGTCCCGCTACATGCCCGGGGGCCAGCAGGTCGGCGGGCCCCGGCTGAAGCGGATGATGTCGCGCTGGGCGGGGCGCAGCCTCTACACCCTCGCCCGCGTCGGCACCCGCGACGCCACGAACAGCTTCAAGGCGTACGACACCGCGTTCGTGCGGGAGGTGGGGATCGAGTCGCGTACCGGCTTCGAGATCGGGCTGGAGCTGACCGCGAAGGCGACCCGGCTGCGGCTGCCCGTGGCCGAGATCCCGACCATCTGGCTGGACCGGCCGCTGGGGGAGTCCCACTTCGACCTGGGTCGCTTCCTTCTCGGCTACCTGCGCTGGTATTTCTTCGCATACGGTCGACGGCTGGCACGGGAGAAACTGTCCGGGCGCACCACCCCGACCGGGGTCGTGCCGGCCCAGCGCGACCCGCAGGACAGCACCGAGTTCGAACAGACCGCATAGGAGCGCACGTGGCGAAGGTCCTGGTAACTGGTTCGGCCGGCTTCATCGGCGGCTACCTCGTCTCCGAGTTGTTGGACCGGGGCCACGAGGTCGTCGGTGTGGACGACTTCTCCAAGTACGGCCCGGTCACCCACAGCTACGACCAGCACCCCCGGTTCCGGTTCGTCGAGGGTGACGCCCGGGACGCGGACCTGCTCACCGAGCTGCTGGACGGCTGCGACCACCTGGTCGCCGGGGCGGCGATGATCGGCGGCATCTCCTACTTCCACGCGTACGCCTACGACCTGCTCGCCACGAACGAGCGGATCATGGCCTCCACCTGCGACGCGGCGATCCGCGCCCACCGCGACGGCCGCCTGGCGAAGGTCACCTACCTCTCCTCGTCGATGGTCTTTGAGTCCACCGAGCACTGGCCCAGCCGGGAGGGCGACGAGCGCCGCATCCCGCCGCCGCTGTCGTCGTACGGTTTCCAGAAGCTGGCCGTGGAGTACTACGCCCGGGCGGCCTGGGAGCAGTATCAGTTGCCGTACACGATCGTGCGGCCGTTCAACTGTGTCGGCGTGGGGGAGGGGCGGGCGCTGGGGCAGGCCGAGGTGCTCTCCGGCAACGTCAAGCTGGCCATGTCGCATGTCGTGCCCGATCTGGTGCAGAAGATCGTGAAGGGGCAGGACCCGCTGCACGTTCTCGGCGAGGGCAACCAGGTCCGGCACTACACCTACGGCGGCGACCTGGCCCGGGGCATCGCCACGGCGATCGAGCACCCGGCGGCGCGCAACGAGGACTTCAACCTCTCCACGGCCGAGTCGACCACGGTCCTGGAGCTGGCCGAGCTGATCTGGCGCAAGATCAAGGGCGAGCACGTGCCGTTCCGGTACGTCTCCGACGAGCCGTACCAGTACGACGTGCAGAAGCGGGTGCCGGACGTGACCAAGTCCCGTGAGGTGCTGGGCTTCACGGCGAGCACCTCGTTGGACGAGATGCTCGACGAGGTCATCCCGTGGGTGACCCGTGCGGTCGAGGAGGGCCGCCTCTGAGTGGTCCCCCGCCGGTTCGAGGCCCGTGGCGCACTGCGGCGCGGGCCTCCGCCATGACGGGGGTCACGTCTCTCATCGCCATACGGTCAACTGCATGAACTTGCAGAGGGCGGTCCGTCATTGCTAGGCTTCCTGCATAGTCATGCGGAGGTGGGAATGAGTATCCGGGTTGCGATTGCCGGGGCGAGCGGCTACGCCGGGGGCGAGCTGATCCGCCTGGTCGCCGGGCACCCGGAGTTCGAGCTGGTCGCCGCCACCGCGCACAGCCAGGCCGGGCACCGGCTCGACGTCGTACATCCGCAGCTCGCCGGCCTGGACATGATCCTCGGCGAGACGGACGCGGCGACGCTGGCCGACGCGGACCTGGTCTTCCTGGCCCTGCCGCACGGGCAGTCGGCGGCCCTGGCGGCCCAGCTCCCGCCCGAGGTGCGCGTCGTCGACCTGGGCGCCGACCACCGGCTCGCCGACCCCTACGCCTGGGCCAACTACTACGGCGGCACCCACGCCGGCCCGTGGACCTACGGCCTGCCCGAGCTGCCCGGCCAGCGGGAGCTGATCGCCGGTTCCACCCGGGTCGCCAACACGGGCTGCTACGCCGCCGCGATCATCCTGGCCCTCGCCCCGCTGGTGGCCGCCGGTGCCGCCGCCCCGGCCGACGTGGTGGTCGTCGCCGCCTCGGGCACCTCGGGTGCGGGCAAGGCGGCCAAGCCGCACCTGCTCGGCAGCGAGGTGATGGGCGACCTGTCTCCCTACCGCGTGGGCACCCACCAGCACGTACCGGAGATCAAGCAGGCCACCGGCGCGACCGGCCTGTCGCTGACGCCGGTGCTCGCGCCGATGCCCCGGGGCATCCTCGCCACGGTGACGGCCGTGCCGGCCCGGGGGGTCGACCCGCGGGCGGTGCTCGCCGAGGCGTACGCGGACGCGCCCTTCGTGCACGTCCTGCCGGAGGGGGCCTGGCCGCACACCGCCGCCACCCTCGGCTCCAACTCCTGCCACCTCCAGGCCACCGTCGACGTCGACTCCCGGCGGATGATCGTGCTGAGCGCGCTGGACAACCTCGGCAAGGGCGCCGCCGGCCAGGCGGTGCAGAACGCCAACCTCATGTGCGGCCTGCCGGAGACCACAGGCCTGTCCGTCTGGGGCGTCGCACCGTGAGCGCGTGGATCACGACGCGGCGCAGCCCGGCGTATGCGAACGAGGGAGCGGTACCTGTGGGCGCGAGGAACGCGACGCGGCGGATCTGGGCGGTCGTGAACGAGGGAGCAGTAGCGGTGAGTGCGGCGCGGCGCGGCCGGGCGGTCGCGGACGAAGGGGGAGCGCGGTGAGCGTCACGACTCCGCGGGGGTTCCGCGCGGCCGGGGTGGCCGCCGGGCTCAAGACCAGCGGCGCGAGCGACGTCGCGCTGGTTGTCAACGACGGCCCGGACGCCGGCGTCGCCGGCGTGTTCACCGCCAACCGGGTCAAGGCCGCGCCGGTGCTCTGGACGCAGCAGGTGGTGCGCGGCGGGGTCGCCCGGGCCGTGGTGCTCAACTCCGGCGGCGCCAACGCGTGCACGGGTCCGGCCGGCTTCCAGGACACCCACGCCACCGCCGAGCACACCGCCGCCGCGCTCACCTCGGCCAGCGCGCGGATGATGCTCGGCGCCGCCGACGTGGCGGTCTGCTCGACCGGCCTGATCGGCGAGCGGCTGCCCATGCAGAAGCTGCTCCCCGGCGTACGCTCGGCGATCCGCCGGCTGTCGCGCGACGGCGGCGCGGCGGCCGCCGAGGCCATCATGACCACGGACACCCGGCCCAAGACCGCGGTGGCGCGGGGCAGCGGCTGGACCGTCGGCGGCATGGCCAAGGGGGCGGGCATGCTCGCGCCGGCGATGGCCACCATGCTCTGCGTGCTGACCACCGACGCGGTGGCCGGGCCGGAGGCCCTCGACGCCGCCCTGCGCGAGGCGTGCCGGGTCACCTTCGACCGGATCGACTCCGACGGCTGCATGTCGACCAACGACACGGTGCTGCTGCTGGCCAGCGGCGCGAGCGGCATCGCGCCGACCCCGGCCGAGCTGGCGGCCGCCGTCACCGCCGCCGCCCACGACCTGGCCCAGCAGCTCATCGCCGACGCCGAGGGCGCCACCAAGCAGATCGCCATCGACGTGGTCGGGGCGGCCAGCGAGGACGACGCCGTCGAGGTGGGGCGGTCGGTGGCGCGCAACAACCTGGTCAAGACGGCGCTGTTCGGCAACGACCCGAACTGGGGTCGGATCCTCGCCGCCGTCGGCACCACCGCCGCCGCCTTCGAGCCCGACGGGGTCGACGTCGCGGTCAACGGCGTGTGGGTGTGCCGCTCCGGCGCCGCCGCCGAGGACCGGTCCAAGGTCGACCTGAGCGGACGGGACGTCACCATCCGCATCGACCTGCACGCCGGCGCCGCCGCGGCGACGATCTGGACCAACGACCTGTCCCACGCGTACGTACACGAGAACTCGGCCTACTCGACATGAGCCTCTCCACCGATCTCGCCCGCGCCCAGGTCAAGGCGGCCACGCTGATCGAGGCGCTGCCCTGGCTGGCCCGCTTCTCCGGCTCGACCGTCGTGGTCAAGTACGGCGGCAACGCCATGATCGACCCGGAGCTCCAGCGGGCCTTCGCCGCCGACATGGTCTTCCTGCGCTACGCCGGCCTCCGGCCGGTCGTGGTGCACGGCGGCGGCCCGCAGATCTCCGCCATGCTCGGCCGGCTGGGCATCGCCAGCGAGTTCCGGGGCGGCCTGCGGGTCACCACCCCGGAGGCGATGGACGTGGTCCGGATGGTCCTCGTCGGCCAGGTCGGCCGGGAGCTCGTCGGCCTGATCAACGCCCACGGGCCGTTCGCGGTGGGCCTCTCCGGCGAGGACGCCGGGCTGTTCACCGCCGTGCGGCGGCCCGCGTACGTCGACGGGGAGGCGGTCGACGTGGGGCAGGTCGGCGACGTGGAGTCGGTCGACGCCTCGGCGGTCACCGACCTGATCGCGGCCGGCCGCATCCCGGTGATCTCCACGGTGGCGCCCGACGCCGACGGGGTGCTGCACAACCTGAACGCCGACACGGCCGCCGCCGCCCTCGCCGTCGCCCTCGACGCCCGCAAGCTGGTCGTCCTCACCGACGTGCCCGGCCTCTACGCCGACTGGCCCGACACCGACAGCCTGGTCAGCGAGATCACCGTGGACGAGCTGGCGGCGCTGCTGCCGTCGCTGTCCAGCGGCATGGTGCCCAAGATGGAGGCGTGCCTGCGGGCGGTGCAACAGGGGGTGCCGGCCGCGCACGTCGTCGATGGCCGGGTCGCCCACTCCACGCTGCTGGAGGTCTTCACCTCCGAAGGATTCGGCACCATGGTGGTGAGCGCGAGGAGTGAGCTTGCGAGCCCCGCAGTCGGGAACGAGGCGGGTGTGGTGAGCGCGAGGAGTGAGCTTGCGAGCCCCGCAGTCGGGAACGAGGCGGGTGTGGTGAGCGCGAGGAGTGAGCTTGCGAGCCCCGCAGTCGGGAACGAGGCGGGTGTGGTGAGCGCGAGGAGTGAGCTTGCGAGCCCCGCAGTCGGGAACGAGGCGGGTGTGGTGAGCGCGAGGAGTGAGCTTGCGAGCCCCGCAGTCGGGAACGAGGCGGGCGCCGTGAGCGCGAGCAGTGGATCCGCGGGCCCCGCGGTCGTCAACGAGGAAGGCAGGGCCACCGGATGAGCACGCTCGTCGAGCGCTGGGCGCAGTCCATGATGGACAACTACGGTACGCCGCCGCTCGCTCTCGTCTCCGGCTCCGGCGCCGTCGTGGTCGACGACGCCGGCCGGGAGTACGTCGACTTCGTCGGCGGCATCGCGGTCAACGCCCTCGGGCACGCCCATCCGGCGGTGGTGGCGGCCGTGTCGAAGCAGGTCGCCACCCTCGGGCACGTCTCCAACCTCTATGTCGCCGAGCCGCCGGTGGCCCTCGCCGAGCTGCTGCTGGCCCTGGCCGGGCGGCCCGGACGGGTCTTCTTCGCCAACTCGGGCGCGGAGGCCAACGAGGCGGCGTTCAAGCTGTCGCGGCTCACCGGCCGCTCGCACGTGGTCGCCACCCGGGGCGGCTTCCACGGGCGCACCATGGGCGCGCTCGCCCTCACCGGCCAGCCGGCCAAGGCCGACCCGTTCCGCCCGCTGCCCGGTGAGGTGACGCACGTCGACTACGGCGACGTGGCGGCCCTGGAGGCGGCGGTCAGCGACGCCACCGCCATGGTGATCCTGGAACCGGTGCAGGGGGAGAACGGCGTGGTGGTCCCGCCGGCCGGCTACCTGGCCGCCGCGCGGCGGATCACCGCCCGGCACGGCGCGCTGCTGGTGCTCGACGAGGTCCAGACCGGCGTCGGGCGTACGGGGCACTGGTTCGCGCACCAGGCCGATGGTGTCGAGCCCGACGTGGTGACCCTGGCCAAGGGGCTCGGCGGCGGGCTGCCCATCGGCGCCTGCCTGGCCTTCGGCCGGGCCGCCGAGCTGCTGGCCCCCGGTTCGCACGGCACCACCTTCGGCGGCAACCCGGTGAGCTGCGCCGCCGCGCTCGCCGTGGTGTCGACCATCGCCAGCGAGGGGCTGCTCGACCACGTCAAGCGGGTCGGCGAGCGGCTGCGCCGGGGGATCGAGGCGCTGGGCCACCCGCTGGTCGACGGCGTACGGGGCGCCGGCCTGCTGCTCGGCGTGGTGCTGACCGCGCCCGTCGCGAAGGTGCTCGCCGAGGCGCTGCGCGAGGCCGGCTTCCTGGTCAACCCCGTGCAGCCCGGCGTGGTACGGCTCGCCCCGCCGCTGATCCTCACCGTCGCCCAGGCCGACGCCCTCCTGGCCGCCCTCCCCGCCGCACTCGACGCCGCGACCCCCGCCGCCGCCGGCTCCGTCCCGACTGCCGCCCCCGATCCCGTTTCAGATCTTGGTACGAATCGGCCCCTGGAGGGGCACGAACTCACCAAGATCTCGACGCCGGCCATGCCCCCGACCACGCCGACCACCCCGACCACCCCGACCACCCCGGCCGCCGGCGCGGCGACCACGCCGAGCACGCCCACCGCCGGCGTGGCGGCGATGCCGAACGCTACGGAGGCGAGCGCGTGATCCGGCACTTCCTGCGCGACGACGACCTGACCCCCGCCGAGCAGTCGGCCGTGCTCGACCTCGCGGCGCGGATGAAGGCCGACCGGTTCGGCCACCGGCCGCTGGCCGGGCCCCGGTCGGTGGCGGTGCTCTTCGACAAGCAGAGCCTGCGTACCCGGTTCTCGTTCGACGTCGGCATCGCCGAGTTGGGCGGGCATCCACTCGTGGTGGACACCCAGGTCACCCACTTCGGGCGGGGCGAGACCCTCGCCGACGCCGGCCGCGTGCTGTCCCGCTACGTGGCGGCGATCGTGCTGCGTACCCACGGCGACGACCGGATCGCCGAGGTCGCCGACGGCGCGTCCGTGCCGGTGGTCAACGCGCTGACCGACGGCTTCCACCCCTGTCAGCTCCTGGCCGATCTGCTCACCATCCGCGAGCACTGCGGCGGCACCGTCGGGCGGACGCTGGCGTACGTGGGCGACGCCGCGAACAACCTGGCCCACTCGTACCTGCTGGCCGGGGCGATGGCCGGCATGCACGTCCGGGTCGCCGGGCCGGTCGGCTTCGGCCCCGACCCGGAGGTGGTCGACCGGGCCGCCAAGATCGCCGACGGCACGGGGGGCTCGGTGCGGGCGCTGACCGATCCGGTGGCGGCCGTGGCCGGCGCCGACGTGGTCGCCACGGACACCTGGACCTCGATGGGCCAGGAGGACGACGGGCTGGACCGGATCACCCCGTTCCTGCCGTACCAGGTCAACGCCGCGCTGCTCGGGCACGCCGCGCCCGGCGCCGTCGTGCTGCACTGCCTGCCCGCGCACCGGGGGGAGGAGATCACCGACGAGGTGCTCGACGGCCCGCAGAGCGTCGTGTTCGACCAGGCGGAGAATCGACTGCACGCCCAGAAGGCGCTGCTGACGTTCCTCCTCGGGGCCGCGCCCGCCGCCCCGGACGCAGCGGGGCCGGGCGTCGCCGCCACCAGGGAGACACCATGACCGCCCCGCTGACCCGCGCCGCCCGGCACGCCCGCATCGTCGAGCTGATCCGCGACAAGGCGATCCACTCGCAGACCGAGCTGGCCGACCTGCTCTCCGGCGACGGCATCCAGGTCACCCAGGCCACGCTCTCCCGCGACCTCAAGGAGTTGGGCGCGGTCACCGCGCGCGGCGGCGACGGGCGGGCCGTCTACCTGATCCCCGAGGACGGCCACCGGCCGCTGCGCGACGCCGAGGCGGCGCCGGCCCGGCTGGTCCGGCTGCTTCGGGAACTGCTCAACGGGGTCGACGCCAGCGGCAACATCGCCGTACTGCGCACCCCACCGGGCGCAGCCCACTACCTGGCCAGCGCGTTGGACCGGGCGGGCCTGCCCGAGATCGTCGGCACCATCGCCGGCGACGACACCATCCTCGTCGTGGCCCGCGAGGCCGTCGGCGGCGCCGCGCTCGGCGACAAGCTCACCGGGTGGGCCCGCCGGGAGGAGAACGTGGAAGGGAACGCCACACCATGACCGAGCGGGTCGTACTCGCCTATTCCGGAGGGCTGGACACCTCCGTCGCCATCCCGTACCTGGCCGACCGGACCGGCGCCGAGGTGATCGCGGTGGCGGTCGACGTCGGGCAGGGCGGCGAGGACCTCGACGCCGTCCGGCGGCGCGCGCTGGACTGCGGCGCCGTGGAGTCCGAGGTCATCGACGCGCGCGACGAGTTCGCCGCCGGGTACTGCCTACCGGCCATCCGCGCGAACGCGCTCTACATGGACCGCTACCCGCTGGTCTCCGCGCTGTCCCGGCCGCTGATCGTCAAGCACCTGGTGGCCGCGGCCCGCAGGCACGGCGGCACCATCGTGTCGCACGGCTGCACCGGCAAGGGCAACGACCAGGTCCGCTTCGAGGCCGGCCTCGGCGCGCTCGCGCCCGACCTGAGGATCGTCGCGCCGGCCCGGGACTTCGCGTGGACCCGGGACAAGGCGATCGCCTTCGCCGAGGAGAAGGGGCTGCCGATCGACGTGTCGGCGAAGTCGCCGTACTCCGTCGACCAGAACCTGTTCGGGCGCGCCGTCGAGACGGGCTTCCTGGAGGACATCTGGAACGCACCCGTCGAGGAGCTGTACGCGTATACCTGCGACCCGGCGCAGGAGCGCGACCCCGACGAGGTCGTGATCACCTTCGACGCCGGCGTCCCGGTGGCGATCGACGGCGAGACCGTAACCCCGTACCAGGCGATCCTGGAGCTCAACCGGCGCGCGGGCGCCCAGGGCGTCGGCCGGCTCGACATGGTCGAGGACCGCCTCGTGGGCATCAAGAGCCGCGAGGTGTACGAGGCGCCGGGCGCGATCGCGCTGATCACCGCCCATCAGGAGCTGGAGGCGGTGACCGTGGAGCGGGACCTGGCCCGGTTCAAGCGCGGCGTCGACCAGCGCTGGGGCGAGCTGGTCTACGACGGCCTGTGGTTCTCCCCGCTGAAGCGCTCCCTGGACGCGTTCATCGACGACGCGCAGCGCCACGTCACCGGCGAGGTACGGCTGGTCCTGCACGGCGGCCGGGCCACCGTCTCCGGGCGCCGCTCGGAGGCCAGCCTGTACGACTTCGGCATGGCCACCTACGACACCGGCGACACCTTCGACCAGTCCCTGGCCAAGGGCTTCGTGCAGCTCTGGGGCCTGCCGAGCAGGCTGGCCGCCGCGCGGGACGCCCGGCTGGGGGGCTGCTGAGCATGGGCACCACAATGGGCGGCGTGGACGACAAGAGCCTGACCGAGAACAGCGCCGCGACCAACCGCACGAGCCTGTGGGGTGGCCGGTTCGCCGGCGGCCCCGCCGAGGCCCTGGCCCGCCTGTCGGTGAGCGTGCAGTTCGACTGGCGGCTGGCCCCGTACGACATCGCGGCGTCCCGCGCGCACGCCCGCGTGCTCGCGGGGGCCGGCCTGCTCGACCCGGAGGAGCTGGGCCGCATCCTCGCCGCCCTGGACGACCTGGAGGCGGCCTGCGCCTCCGGGCAGTTCCGCCCCACGGTCGACGACGAGGACGTGCACACCGCCCTGGAGCGCGGGCTGCTGGAGCGGCTCGGCAGCCTGGGCGGCAAGCTGCGCGCCGGCCGCTCCCGCAACGACCAGGTCGCCACCGACCTGCGGCTCTACCTGCGCGACCACGCCCGGGGCGTGGCCGGCCGGCTGGTCGAGCTGGCCGAGGCCCTGGTGGAGCAGGCCGAGCGGCACGTGGAGACGGCCGCGCCCGGCATGACGCACCTCCAGCACGCCCAGCCGGTCACCTTCGGGCACTGGCTGCTGGCGCACGTGCAGCCGCTGCTGCGTGACCTGGAGCGGCTGCGTGACTGGGACCACCGCACGGCGGTCAGCCCGCTCGGCGCGGGCGCGCTCGCCGGCTCCGGCCTGCCGCTGGACCCGGTGGCCGTCTCCAAGGAGCTGGGCTTCCGCACGTCCTTCGCCAACTCGATGGACGCCGTGGCCGACCGGGACTTCGTCGCCGAGTTCCTCTTCGTCACCGCGATGATCGGGGTGCACCTGTCCCGCCTCGGCGAGGAGGTGGTGCTCTGGACGTCGCAGGAGTTCGGCTGGGTGGAGCTGGACGACGCGTTCGCCACCGGCTCGTCGATCATGCCGCAGAAGAAGAACGCGGACATCGCCGAGCTGGCCCGGGGCAAGTCCGGTCGGCTCGTCGGCGGGCTGATGAGCGTGCTGACCATGCTCAAGGGCCTGCCGATGACCTACGACCGGGACATGCAGGAGGACAAGGAGCCGGCCTTCGACGCGGTCGACACCCTGGAGCTGCTGCTGCCCGCGCTCGCCGGGATGATCTCCACGATGACCGTACGCGCCGACCGGCTCGTCGCGGCCGCGCCGGTGGGCTTCTCCCTCGCCACCGAGGTCGCCGACTGGCTGGTCCGCCGCAACGTGCCGTTCCGCGACGCGCACGAGATCACCGGCAAGCTGGTGGCGCTCTGCGTGGCCCGTGACTGCGCCCTCGACGAGGTCAGCGACGACGACCTCGCGGCGGTCAGCGAGCACCTCGACCCGTCGGTGCGCGACGTGCTCTCGGTCCGCTCGGCGCTCGCCGCCCGGATCACGCCCGGCTCGACCGGCCCCGGGCCGGTCGCCGACCAACTCGCCATCGCCGCCGACCAGCTCGTCGGCTGGCGGGAGTGGGCCGCCGAGCGGGTCGTGCCCCGCTGAGTCGCCGACCCCGCGCGGCGCCACCCGGCGCCGCGCGGGGTTCAGCCCGCCGGGCGTTCGCGCTTCGGCAGCTTCGCCACCACCGCGTCGTACGAGGCGTCGACCGCCTCGATCAGCTCCTCGTCGTCGATCCCGCCGGCCAGGCGCAGCGTGTTCCAGCCGGAGCGCCCGATGTACGGCGACGGCCGCGCGTCGCCCGGGTGCCGGTGCAGCCACTCGTCGGCCACCTCGCGGCTCGGCCCGCACTTCACCCCGACCGTCGGGTCGTCGGCCCCGGAGGAGCCCAGGAAGGCGAAGATCCGGCTGCCGACCTTCACCACCTCGTCGCCCTCCCACGGCTGGTCCAGCCGGGCGCCCGGCTTGCCCAGGCAGTACGCCAGCATCTCCTCGCGCGTCATCGCGTCCTCCTCGACACCGCTGTCGGGCCCAGTCTCGCCCATCGGCGGGGTCAGTCGGTGGTGGCGGTGCGGGCGGAGAGTCGTTCGTAGCGCTGTTTGGCCGCCTGCGCGCTGCCCAGTCCGAGCCCGTACGCGATCTGCTGCCAGGTCAGCCCGCGGCTGCGGGCCAGCGTCAGCAGCCCCGCCTCCATCGTGTCGACCTCGGCACGCAGGTGCGGCACGAGGGTGAGCGCCGCGACGAGGTCCGCGTCGTCGACCGGCTCCTCGCCGGCCTCGGCCTCGGCCCCGCCGGCGGCCAGGGCGGTGACCAGCGCGACCGCCTCGTAGGTGTCCGGCAGGTAGGGGTTGGTGTGCCGGCGGCGGCGCGCCTCGGTGCCGGCGTGCCGCTCGCTGATGCGGTGCAGCGCGGCGTACGTGCGGTGCGCCCGGGACGCGCCGGCGTCGGGCGGGGTGAAGGAGTCGGTCATTGCCACACTCCAGCATGGAAACGATCCGTTGTCAATGAAGTGTTGACAAGCGATCGGCGCCGGCCGGCGCCAGCGGATAGGGTCGTTGCCGTGGTGGCGTACTCCGACCGTCGCCCCGCCGACCTCGCGGGGCTGGCCGACCTGCTCGCCGGGCCCGTGGTGCCGGCGGCGCGCGGCCTGCTGGGCTGCCGACTCACCGCCGGCGGCGTCACCGTCCGCATCACCGAGGTCGAGGCGTACGCCGGCACGGCCGGCGACCCGGCCTCGCACGCGCACCGGGGCCGCACCCCGCGCAACGCCGTCATGTTCGGGCCGGCGGGGCACGCCTACGTCTACTTCACCTACGGCATGCACTGGTGCATGAACGTCGTCACCGGGCCCGACGGGGAGGCCTCGGCGGTGCTGCTGCGCGCCGGCGAGGTGGTCGACGGCGTCGAGGCGGCCCGCGCCCGGCGCCCCGCCGTACGCCGGGACGTCGACCTGGCGCGCGGGCCCGCCCGGCTCTGCGCGGCCCTGGGTGTCGACAAGGGCGCCTACGGCCGCTGGCTGCTCGGCGACGGCCCCGTCCGCCTGCGCCCGGCCGACGCCCCGGTGCCCGCGGAGGCGATCGCGACCGGGCCCCGGGTGGGCGTGACCGGCGCGCGCGACGTGCCGTGGCGGTTCTGGATCGCCGGCGATCCCACCGTGAGCGCCTACCGCCGGCACGTGCCGCGCAGTCGCTGACCTGCCCGGGCGCCTGCCGCGCGATCGACGCGGACGGTGTGACGGCGGCCACCGGCGGCGCCTCCGCAGCGGAATAGTTGACTCGTCAAATATGTTGTGCCGTGCGTCCGGGAGCCGTACGGGCCCCGGCCAGGGACGACACGAGGAGCTGGTCATGCAGTTCGGAGTCTTCACCGTCGGCGACGTCACGGTCGACCCGACCACCGGTCGCGAGCCGACCGAGCATGAGCGGATCAAGGCGATGGTCGCCATCGCGCTCAAGGCCGAGGAGGTCGGCCTCGACGTCTTCGCCACCGGCGAGCACCACAACCCGCCGTTCGTGCCGTCGTCGCCCACCACCATGCTGGGCTTCATCGCCGCCCGCACCGAGCGCCTGCTGCTCTCCACCTCCACCACGCTGATCACCACCAACGACCCGGTGAAGATCGCCGAGGACTACGCGATGCTCCAGCACCTCGCGGACGGCCGGGTGGATCTGATGATGGGGCGCGGCAACACCGGGCCCGTCTACCCGTGGTTCGGCCAGGACATCCGCAACGGCATCCCCCTCGCCATCGAGAACTACGACCTGCTGCACCGGCTCTGGCGCGAGGACGTCGTCGACTGGAAGGGCCGCTTCCGCACCCCGTTGCAGTCGTTCACGTCGACGCCGCGTCCGCTCGACGGCGTGCCGCCGTTCGTCTGGCACGGCTCGATCCGCAGCCCGGAGATCGCCGAGCAGGCCGCCTACTACGGCGACGGCTTCTTCGCCAACCACATCTTCTGGCCCCCGGAGCACACCCAGCGGATGGTCGGGCTCTACCGGCAGCGCTACGCCCACTACGGCCACGGCTCCGCCGACCAGGCCATCGTGGGCCTCGGCGGGCAGGTGTTCATGCGGCGCAACTCGCAGGACGCGGTGCGGGAGTTCCGCCCGTACTTCGACAACGCGCCCGTCTACGGCCACGGCCCGTCGCTGGAGGAGTTCACCGCCCAGACGCCGCTGACCGTGGGCAGCCCGCAGCAGGTCATCGACCGCACGCTGGGCTTCCGCGACTACGTCGGCGACTACCAGCGCCAGCTGTTCCTCATGGACCACGCCGGCCTGCCGCTGAAGACCGTGTTGGAGCAGCTCGACCTGCTCGGCGAGGAGGTCGTGCCCGTGCTGCGCAAGGAGTTCGAGTCGTTGCGCCCGGCGCACGTGCCCGCCGCGCCCACCCACGCGTCGCTGCGGGACGCCGCCGAGCGGGCCGGGGCGGAGGCCGGCCGATGAGCCGCCGTACCCTCGCCGTGGTGTCGGCCGGGCTGGGGCGGCCCTCGTCGACCCGGCTGCTCGCCGACCAGCTCGCCGCGGCCACCCGCGACGAGCTGGCCCGGCGCGGCGACGACGTCGACGTACGCCCCGTCGAGCTGCGCGAGCACGCCCACGACGTCGTCAACCACCTGCTGACCGGCTTCCCGTCGCCCGCACTGCGCCAGGTGCTCGACACGGTCACCGGCGCGGACGGGCTGATCGCCGTCACGCCGATCTTCCACGCCTCGTACAACGGGCTGTTCAAGTCGTTCTTCGACCTGGTCGGGCCCGGCGCGCTGGCGGACCGGCCGGTGCTGGCCGGGGCGACCGGCGGAACGGCCCGGCACTCGCTGGCGCTGGAGCACGCCGTCCGGCCGATGTTCGCCCACCTGCGCTCGGTGGTGGTGCCCACCGCCGTCTTCGCCGCCCCGGAGGACTGGTCCGCCGGAGTCGCCGACGGCGCGCTGCGGGCGCGGATCGTCCGCGCCGGCAACGAGCTGGCCGAGCAGATCCACCGGCGACCGGCCTCCACCGGCCCCGCCGACCCGTTCGCGCTCACCACCAGCTTCGACGAGCTGCTCGGCGGCCGGGACCGCTGAGGGCCGCCGGCCCGCCGACCCCGCCCGGGGCCGGCGGGCCGGGGCACGTCAGCGGGCGTGAGCGTACGGGCGGGCCACCAGCACCGGGCAGCGCGCGTGCTGCACGAGGGCCTGGCTGACCGACCCGAGCAGCAGACCGGCGAAGCCGCCCCGGCCCCGTGAGCCGACCACCACCAGCGCCGCGTCCGCGCTGGCCTCGACGAGTGCCTGCTCGGCCTTCGGCGCCCGGAGCACCCGTGCCTCGACGGCCAGCCCCGGGTGGCTGCCCCGCACGGCCGCCTCGGCGGTGGCCAGCAGCTCGGCGGACTCCGCGTCCGGCGTCCGGGTCGCCCCGTCCGCCGGGCCGTCCCCGTCGGGCGGCTGGACGTGCACCAGCACCAGCCCGTCACCACGGCGGGTCGCCTCGTCGGCCGCGTACCCCACCGCCAGCTCGGCGGACTCCGACCCGTCCACCCCGACCAGCACCGGCCCGGCGACGGGGATCGGCTCCTCGGCGGGGCGCACCACCAGCACCGGGCAGTGCGCGTGGGCGGCCACCTGCGTGCCGACCGAGCCGAGCAGCAGCCCGGCGAAGCCGCCCAGCCCCCGGCTGCCCACCACCACCAGCTCGGCCCGTCGGGACTCCTCGACCAGCGTCGCCCCCGGCCCGCCCGCCACCTGGCGTACCTCGACGGTCAGCCCCGGACAACGCCCCTCGAGGTCGACGGCCGTGCGTTCCAACATCTTCTGCGCCTCCTCGGTCGGCGCCGGCAACCCCACGTCGTACGGGTTGAGCGGCACGCCGTAGCCGAGCGGGTGCAGGTAGCCGTGCACCAGGTGCAGGGGGCGCGACCGCAGCACGGCGGCCCGCGCGGCGTGCTCCGCCGCCAGCAGGCTCGCCGGGGATCCGTCCACACCCGCCACCACGGGTCGGTTCATCAGCCCTCCCAGAGGTCGATCAGGTCATTGTCGACGCGGCACCGCCGGGTCGCCGGCATTTGCGCCGACGCCGTCGCGCCGGCCGGGGGAGCGGCCGACGCGACGGCGTCGTGGTGCGGTGACCGGGTCAGGACGCGTCGGCCTGCTTGGGGTGCCGCACGATCACCAGCGGGCAGTGAGCGTGGTGCAGGACCGCGTGGCTGACCGAGCCGAGCAGCAGCCCGCCCAGCGCGCCCCGCCCGCGCGCGCCCACGACCACCAGCTGGGCCTTCTTCGACTCCTCGACCAGTACGCCGCCGGGGGAGCCGCGGACCAGCCGGTGCTGCGCCGGCACGTCGGGGTAGCGCTCGGCGAAGCCGGCGAGGGACTCCGCGAGGGCGCGCTCCTCGTCCGCGGCGAGGGCGTCCAGGTCGTAGACCAGGGGCAGGATGTCGCCCGGGCCGACCGGCGTCGGGTAGAGCCAGGCCTGCACCGCGACCAGCGGGGCGCCCCGGCGGCTCGCTTCCTCGAACGCGAACGCGACGGCCTCCAGGGAGCACTCGGAGCCGTCGACGCCCACCACGACCGGGCCGTCGGCGCGCTGCTCGCCGCGTACCACCAGGACGGGGACCTTCGCGTGGGCGGCGACCTGCACGGTGACGGAGCCGAGCAGCAGCCCGGCGAAACCGCCCAGGCCCCGGTGGCCCAGCACCAGCAGGGCGGCGTCCCGGGACTCGCCGAGCAGGACGGGAGTCGCCGCGCCCTCGACCACCACGCCGGTCACCGGCACGTCCGGGGCGATCTTGTTGGCCTCGGCGATGGCCTCGGCGACGAACCGTTCGGCCTGGTTGCGCAGGCCGGCGCCGGCCGGCGCGCCCTCCGCGGCGCCGAGCGGGGCGCGCGTCAGAGGCCAGATGAAGGCGTGTACGACCCGCAGCGGACGCTGCCGGTCGGCAGCCTCCCGCGCCGCCACCCGGACCGCGTCCAGTGCGGCGGCCGAACCGTCCACACCCACCACGACGGGGGCACCGGTCTTGATGGTCATCGACTCCTCCTTCTGTCCAGCTCCAGCCTGCTCCATCCGAACGCTACCGGTCAGGGGCGGGCGTCCCGACCGGTGGGACCTTGGTCCCGAATCGCAGGCCAACGGGCGTCGACGGCGTCCGTCCCCGCGCCCGTCGCGGCAACGTCCGTCCCGGCGGGGTCCGTCCCCGTGCCCGTCGCGGCGACGTCCGTCCCGGCCGGATCCGTCCCGACGGCGCCCGTCGGGGTGCCGCCGGCCGGCCGGCGGGCCAGCCGCAGCACCAGCCCGGGCAGCACGCTGACGGCGGCGCAGGCCAGCAGCTCCGCCGCGCCGAGCGGCTCGGTGCCGAGCAGCTCCCGCAGCGGAGGCAGCAGCACCCCGGCGACCTGGAGCAGGGCGGAGACCGCCACCGCGACCGGCAGCGCCCAGTTGCCGTGCCGGGCGCCGCGCGGTCGCGGCGCGCGTACCGCGAGCGCCACCCCGAGCTGGGCCAGGCCGAGCACCACGAAGACCACCGACTGCCAGGGCCGGTCCCAGTGCGCGGCGAGCACCCCGGCGCCGAGCACCACGGCGGCGATCAGCGCGCCGGTGACCAGCACGTCACGGCCCAGGCCGGCACCGAGCACCGACTCGGACGGGGAGCGCGGCGCCCGACGCAGCGTGCCCGGCTCCGCCGGCTCCGCGCCCAGCGCCACCCCCGGCACGCCGTGGGTGAGCAGGTTCACCCACAGGATCTGCGCCGGCAGCAGCGGTACGGCCAGCCCGAACAGCGGACCGAGCAGCATCACCGCGATCTCGGCGACCCCGCCGGAGAGCGCGTAGCGCAGGAACCGGCGGATGTTGTCGTAGATGCGGCGGCCCTCGCCGATCGCGGCGGCGACGGTGGACAGGTCGTCGTCGACGAGCACCAGGTCGGCGGCCTGCCGGGCGACCTCCGTGCCGCCGCCCATCGCCACCCCGATGTCGGCCCGGCGCAGCGCCGGAGCGTCGTTCACCCCGTCGCCGGTCATCGCCACCACGTGCCCCCGCGACTGGAGGCCGGCGATGATGTCGAGCTTCTGTTCCGGCTGGGTCCGCGCGAACACCCGTGCCTGCGGGTGCGCCCGCGCCGGGTCGCCGTCGTCCCCGCGTACGACCGGGTCGCCCTCGCGCCAGAGCCCGAGCTGGCCGCCGATCGCCGCGGCGGTGGCGGGGTGGTCGCCGGTGATCAGCACCAGCCGGACCCCGGCGTCGTCGAAGCTGCCCGCGATCTCGGCCGCGCCCGTGCGCAGCGGGTCGCCGACGGCGACCAGCCCCACGGGCCGCAGCCCGACCGGCCGGGCGGGGTCGGCCGGCGGCGCGTCCACCATGGCGGACGCGACCGCCAGCACCCGCAGCCCCTCGGCGGCCAGCCGGTGCGCGGCGGCGGTCAGTTCGGCGATCTCCTCGGCGGAGGCGTCGACCAGCGGCGCGGCCAGCACGTTCTCCGGGGCGCCCTTGCACACCACCAGGTACCGCTGGTCGCAGGAGCGGTGCACGGTGGTCATCCGGCGCAGCTCCTGGTCGAAGGGGTGCTCCGCGACGCGCGGCCACGCCGACCGGGTGCGCTCCGGGTCGAGCCCGCACCGGGCGGCGAAGGCGACCAACGCCGCCTCCAGCGGGTCCCCGACGGCCGTCCACTCCGTCCGCTCGTCGGTGGGTGGCGCCAGGGTCGCGTCGTTGCAGAGCAGCCCGGCCCGTGCCAGTCGGCGCAGGTCGTCCGGTACGGCCACCGGCGCGCCCCGCTGGTGCACCGCGCCGTGCGGCGCGTAGCCGCTGCCGGTGACGCCGTAGCGGGAACCGTCGCCGGTGACGGCGTGCTGCACCGCCATCCGGCCCTCGGTCAGCGTGCCGGTCTTGTCCGAGGCGATGACGGTGACGGAACCGAGCGTCTCGACCGCGTGCAGCCGGCGGGGGATCGCCCGCGCCCCGGCCATCCGGCGGGCGCCGAGGGC
Organism: Micromonospora sp. SD12; assembly: GCF_052068495.1. Lineage (NCBI taxonomy): Bacteria > Bacillati > Actinomycetota > Actinomycetes > Micromonosporales > Micromonosporaceae > Micromonospora > Micromonospora sp. SD12. The sequence continues at coordinate 129,347 of NZ_JBQHDF010000015.1, forward strand.
CAGGGCGAGGGTGACGACCGCCGGCAGCGACTCCGGCACGGCCGCCACCACCAGGCTCACCGCAGTGACCGCCATGTCGACCACCGGCCGCCCACCGACGACGCCGATGACGAAGACCAGTCCCGAGAGCACCACCGCGGCGAAGCCGAGCATCCGGCCGAGCCCCGCGAGGCGGCGCTGCAACGGGGTGGCGGCGGGCCGGGTGGACGCCACCAGGGCGGTGATCCGGCCGAGCGCGCTGGCGGCGCCCGTGCGTACCACCGTGCCGGTGGCCCGCCCGGTGGTGACCACCGTCCCCGCGCTGGCCTCCTCGCCCGCGCTGCGCGCCACCGGCACCGACTCGCCGGTCAGCGCCGCCTCGTCGACGCTCAGCCGCGCCGCCTCGTCGAGCAGCAGGTCGGCGGGGACCACGTCGCCGGCCTCGATGCGCACCAGGTCACCACGGACGAGGTCGGCGGCGGGCAGGACGACGTCGCGGCCGTCCCGTACGACCCTGGCCGTGGGCGCGGCGAGCTGGTCCAACGCGGCGATCGCCCGGTCCGCGCGGACCTCCTGCACCACCCCGATGGCGGTGTTCACCAGCACCACCAGCACGATCACCGCCGTGTCCGGGTAGTCGCGCAGCACGGCGGTGACCACGGCGGCGGCCAGCAGCAACGCCACCAGGGGATCGGTGAGCTGGTGCAGGACCCGGCCGCCCAGGTGCCGGCGGGGCGGGGCGACCGCCGCGTTCGGCCCGTCCGCGCGCAGCCGCGCGGCGGCCTCCGCCGTGCTGAGCCCGGCCGCCGGCCTGGTCGAGGTGTCAGCGGGCACCGGTACGCCCCCCGATCCGCCGCCGTCCGGACTGTCCCACATCGTCCTCCGCTCTGCCGTGGCGCCGTCGCGGCGCACCCTGCCGATTCCACCCTCGCCCCCTCGCGCGACACCCGCCAGGGGAGTTGCGCCCGCGCGACCCGGGACCAACGGCCCTGCCGCCCGCACCCGCCGCGCGGTCCAATGGGGAGCCGGAACGACCCGTCGCGGGCACCGGCGACCGCCGGCCCGCCCCACGAAAGGGGCATCGCATGACCACCCTGGACGTGCTGCGCGCGCACCCGTTCCTCGCCGGGCTGCCCGAGCCGTGGCTGCCCCGGCTCGCCGGCCACGCCCGGCCGGTGGTCTGGCACCCCGGATACCGGCTGTTCCGGGCCGACCAGCCCGCCGAACGTTTCTGGCTGGTGCGCGGCGGTCGGGTGGCGCTCGACTTCGCGGTGCCCGGCCGGGGCGACGTGGAGATCGAGACCATCGGCCCGGGCGGGGTGCTGGGCTGGTCGTGGCTGTTCCCGCCGTACCGCTGGCAGTTCGGGGCGGTGGCCGCCCAACGCAGTACGGCGGTGGAGTTCACCGCCGAGGGGGTGCGCCGCCTGATGGAGTCCGACGACGCGTTCGGCCGACAGCTCACCACCCGCTTCATGAGCGTGGTGGTCGACCGGCTGCACGCGGCCCGGGGCCGGCTGCTCGACCTGTACGGCTACCCGGTGGATGCCTCGCCCGCCGGCTGATCCGCCGGGCCCGCGCCGTCACCGCCCGCCGCCCGCGCTCCCGTCGCCCCGCCGCTGCGCACCGTCGGGTCGTGCCCCGCTCAGCAGACCGTCAGGCCGCGCGCCGCGAACTGCCCACGGACCCGCTCCAGCAGCTCCGGCGTGGGCGGCTCGGTGTCGGCGAGGGGGAACCGCAGCCCCAGCTCCGCGTACTTGTGCGCCCCGAGGCGGTGGAACGGCAGCACCTCCACCCGCTCGACCGTGGCGAGCGAGGCCGCGAAGTCCGCCACCCCGGCGACGTTGGGCACGGCGTCGGTGAGCCCCGGCACCAGCACGAAGCGGATCCAGACCGGGGTGCCCCGGTCCGCCAGCCGGCGGCCGAACCGCAGCGTCGGCGCGACCTCGCCCGTGCCGGTCACGGCCCGGTACGTCGCCGGATCCCACGACTTGACGTCCAGCAGCACCAGGTCGGTGGCGTCGAGCAGGGCGTCGTCGGCGCGCTCGCCCAGGAAGCCGGACGTGTCCAGGGCGGTGTGCAGGCCCAGCTCGTGGCAGCGGCGCAGCACCTCCCCGGTGAACCGGGGCTGCTGCAACGGCTCCCCGCCGCTGAGCGTCACCCCGCCGCCGGCGACCGTGATGAACCGCCGGTACCGCTCGATCTCGGCGACCAGCTCGTCGACGCTCCGGCGCTGGCCGCTGCGCCGGTACCAGGTGTCCGGGCTGTGGCAGTAGCGGCAGCGCAGCGGGCACCCGGCGAGAAAGGCCACGAACCGGGTGCCGGGGCCGTCCACCCCGATCGACAGGTCGAAGGAGTGCACGGCCCCGGTCAGCTCCCGCTCGGCGGTGCTCACAGCGCGCCGTGGAACGTGCGGGACACCACGTCGCGCTGCTGCTCGGGGGTGAGCCGGACGAAGTTGACCGCGTACCCGGACACCCGCACGGTCAGCTGCGGGTACCGCTCGGGGTGGGCCATCGCGTCGAGCAGCGTCGCCCGGTCGAGCACGTTGACGTTGAGGTGGAACCCGCCCGCGTCGGCGTACCCGTCGAGCACCCCGGCCAGGTTGGTGATCCGCTCCTCGCGGGTGTGGCCCAGCCCGTCCGGGGTGACCGTGCCGGTCAGTGAGATGCCGTCGCGGGCGGCGTCGTACGGCAGCTTCGCCACCGACAGCGCCGCCGCGACGAGGCCGTGCGTGTCCCGCCCGTTCATCGGGTTCGCGCCGGGGGCGAACGGCTCGCCGGCTCGCCGCCCGTCGGGGGTGCCGCCGGTGTGCCGGCCGTACACCACGTTGGAGGTGATGGTCAGCACCGACAGCGTCAGCTCGGCGTCGCGGTAGGTGCGCTGCCGGCGCAGCTTCTCCGCGAACGTCTCCACGAGCCACACGGCGATCTCGTCGGCCCGGTCGTCGTTGTTGCCGAAGGTCGGGGGATCGCCCTCGACGACGTAGTCGACGGCCAGGCCGGTGGCGTCGCGCAGCACCTTCACCCGGCCGTACCGGATCGCCGCGAGGCTGTCCACCGCGACCGACAGGCCGGCGATGCCGGTGGCCATGAACCGGCGCACCGGGTGGTCGTGCAGCGCCATCTCCAGCCGCTCGTACGCGTACCGGTCGTGCATGTGGTGGATGACGTTCAGCGCGTCCACGTACGTCTCGGCCAGCCAGTCCAGCGTCCGGTCGTACGCGGCCAGCACCTCGGCGTGGTCGAGGACCTCCCCGCCGACCGGCGGCGCGGCCGGCGCCACCTGCTCGCCGGTCAGCTCGTCGCGGCCGCCGTTGATCGCGTAGAGCAGCGCCTTGGCGAGGTTGGCCCGGGCACCGAAGAACTGCATGTCGCGGCCCACCCGCATCGCCGACACGCAGCAGGCGATCGCGGTGTCGTCGTCGTACGCCGGGCGGATCAGGTCGTCGTTCTCGTACTGGATGGCGCTGGTGTCCAGCGACACCTGCGCGCAGAACCGCTTGAACCCCTCCGGCAGTCGCGGCGACCAGAGCACGGTCAGGTTCGGCTCCGGCGCCGGGCCCAGGTTGTACAGGGTCTGCAGGTAGCGGAAGCTGGTCCGGGTCACCAGCGGCCGGCCGTCGGCGCCCATCCCGCCCAGCGACTCGGTCACCCACGTCGGGTCGCCGGAGAAGAGCTGGTCGTACTCGGGGGTGCGCAGGAACCGGATGATCCGCAGCTTGATCACGAAGTCGTCGACCAGTTCCTGGGCGGTCGTCTCCGTCAGCCGGCCCTCGGCCAGGTCCCGCCGCAGGTAGACGTCGAGGAAGGTCGCGGTGCGCCCCAGCGACATCGCGGCCCCGTTCTGCTCCTTCGTGGCCGCCAGGTACGCGAAGTACAACCACTGCACGGCCTGTCGGGCGGTGGCGGCGGGCACGGAGACGTCGAAGCCGTAGCCGGCGGCCATCTCCTTCAGTTCGCCGAGGGCCCGGGCCTGCTCGGCCAGTTCCTCCCGCTCCCGGATCACGTCGTCGGCCGACGGCCGCGCGTCCAGCGCCGCCTTCAGCGCCCGGCGCTCGGCGACGAGCCGGTCCACCCCGTACAGGGCCACCCGCCGGTAGTCGCCGATGATCCGCCCGCGACCGTACGCGTCCGGCAGCCCGGTGATGACGTGCGAGCGGCGGGCCGCCAGCACGTCGGCCGGGTACGCGTCGAAGACCGCGTCGTTGTGGGTCTTGCGGTACGTGGTGAAGATCCGGTGCACGACGGGGTCCGGCGTGAAGCCGTACGCCTCGAGGGCGGCCTCGACCATCCGGAGCCCGCCGGCGGGCATGATCGCCCGCCGCAGCGGCGCGTCGGTCTGGAGGCCGACGATCAGTTCCCTCTCCCGGTCGATGTACCCGGGACCGTGCGACGTGATCGTCGACGGGGTGGCGGCGTCCACGTCGAGCACGCCCCGGCGGCGCTCGGCGACGAAGAGCTCCTGCAACGCCCCCCAGACCGCCAGGGTCCGGTCGGTCGGCCCGGTGAGGAACGACCCGTCCCCGGTGTACGGCTCGTGGTGGCGCCGGATGAAGTCCGCCACGTCGACGGACTCCCGCCAGGTGCCGGCGGCGAAGCCCCGCCACGGGTCCAGGTGCTGTTTCGCGGCCATGATCGGTCCCTTCCGAGCGCCGGTGGGTGAGGCCCGGCCGCCGTGGTCGCGGCGGCCGGGCGGGCGGGTCAGGGCTGGAGCACCAGCCGGGCGGCGACCCGCCCGGCGAGCACGTCCTCCATCGCCTCGTTGATCTCGTCGAGCTTGCGCACCTCGTGCACGACCCGGGTGCGGCCGGCCGAGTGCAGGCGGAACACCTCCGCCAGGTCGGCGCGGGTGCCGACGATCGAGCCGATCACGGTGATCCCCTTGAGGACGGTCTCGAAGACCGGCAGGCTCATCGTGTTGTCCTTCGGCAGCGAGACCAGCACCAGCCGGCCGCCGCGACGCAGGCAGGTGTGCGCCTGCGCGATCACGGTCGGGCTGGCGGCCAGCACGACCGCCACGTCGACGCCGCCGAGGGCGGTGATCGCCTCGACCGGGTCGACCCGGGACGCGTCGACCGTGTGCGTCGCGCCGAGGGAGGTGGCCAGGTCCAGCTTCTCCCCGGTGACGTCCACGGCCACGGTCTCGGCGCCGTGCAGTTGGGCGTACTGCTGCGCGAGGTGCCCGAGCCCGCCGACGCCGAAGATCGCCACCCGCTCGCCGGGCCGCACCCCGGCCACCCGGACGGCCTTGTACGTGGTCACGCCCGCGCAGGTCAGCGGGGCCGCCTCCACCGGGTCGACGCCGGTCGGCACCCGGACGGCGTAGCGGGCCGACGCGAGGGCGTACTCGGCGTGCGCGCCGTCGATCGCGTAGCCGGTGTTGCGCTGCGACTCGCACAACGTCTCCCAACCGCTGACGCAGTACTCGCAGGTGCCGCAGGCCCAGCCGAGCCAGGGCAGCGCGACCCGGTCGCCGACGGCGTGCTCGGTGACGTCGGGGCCGACCCGCTCGACGATGCCGACCCCCTCGTGGCCGGGGACGAAGGGCGGGTTCGGCTTGACCGGCCAGTCCCCGCGGGCGGCGTGGATGTCGGTGTGGCACAGCCCGCTGGCCTCGATCCGGACCAGCACCTGGCCGGGGCCGGGCTCCGGCACCGGCACGTCGAAGATCTCCAGCGGACGATCGAACGCGGTGACGACCGTGGCTCGCATCGGGGGCCTCCCAGCTCTTGTCTCGCTTCCACCAACCATCGTGCGGGCCGGGGCCGGGGCCGGGCAGAGGCTCAGGACCGTCCCGGCCCGGGACCTCCGACCCCTGTCGGCAGGTCCTCCGCCGGGCTCAGCGTTCGATCACCAGCCGGCGGGCGCGCAGGACGCGGGCCCACCACGGACGGGGGGCGCGTGGCGTCGGGGCGGGCAGGCCCCTGAGGCTGACCCATCCGCCCGGTCCCATGGTGAGCGCGCCGATCGCCGGCGGCCGGCGCCGGCCCCGCGCCGCCACCGCGGCGGCGGCCAGACCGACGGCGAGCACACCGACGGTCGCGCCGAGCAGGCGGTCCGGGTCGAACACGGGACGGTAGCGGACCCGACCGTCGTGCAGGACGAACGCGCCGACCGGACGGCCCCGGTGAGTCACCGGCACCAGCGCGGCCGTGGGCGTGCCCGGCAGCTCCAACACCGGTCCCACCGGCACGGGGGGCGCCGGTGGCCGCCCGGGCGCGGGCGTGGCGCCGCGGGCCGGGCGGCACCGGCAGCCCCGGGTCATCTCGGCCAGGTCGGCGCCCTTGCCGCCGAGCAGGTCTGCCCTGCTCCGGTCGCCTTCGATGAAGTCGTAGACGTACTTGGTCATGGTGCCGGCCTCCTCCGCTTCCGCCGGGAACCTCGTCCCTCCTCGTTGGTAGCAACGCGGCAGCCACCCACGGCAGGGCCGAAGGGGCACCGACCGGGCCGGAGGTCCCGGACGTGTCGCACCCGGGCCCTATCCTCGGGCGATGACCGCCGACCTGCGCCTGCGTCCCGTCCGCGACGAAGACCTGCCCGCCTTCTTCAGCCACGAGCAGGACGTCGAGGCCAACTGGATGGCGGCCTTCGGGCCGAAGGACCCGACCGACCGGGAGCGCTTCGACGCGCACTGGCGCCGCGTGCGCGCCGACGAGCGCATCGTCGCCCGCACGGCGGTCGTCGACGGCGAGGTCGTGGGCCATGTGGCCGCCTTCCCCGTCGACGAGCGCACCGAGGTCAGCTACTGGATCGACCCGCGCCGCTGGGGCCGGGGCTACGCCACCGCCGCGCTCACCGCGCTGCTGCGCGAGCTGCCCGCGCGGCCCGTGCACGCCCGCGCCGCCAAGGACAACCGGGCCTCGCTCGCCGTGCTGCGCAAGTGCGGCTTCGTCGTCATCGGCGAGGACAAGGCGTACGCCGACGGCCGGGGCGCCGAGGTGGAGGAGTGGGTGCTGGAGCTCGCCGCGGACTGACCCGCCGCCGCCCGCCGGCCCGCCGGCTCGGGGCGCCCACTACTCTCGCGGCGTGAACTGGCTGGAACTGATCGGCTGGACCGGCTCGGCGCTGCTGGTCTGGTCGCTGCTGCAGACGCGCATCCTCCGGCTGCGTGCCCTGAACCTGGTCGGCTGCCTGATCCTGATCGGCTACAACGCCGCCGTGCAGGTCTGGCCCATGGTGGGGCTGAACGTCGTACTCGCCGTGATCAACGTCTGGTACCTGCGGGCCATGCTCGCCACCCGCCACGACGAGGCCACCTACCAGGTGGTGGAGGTCGGGGTCGACGACCAGTTCCTGGCCCACACGCTGAAGGTGCACGCCGCCGACATCGCCCGGTTCAATCCCGGCTTCCGCTGGCCCCCCGGCAGCGCCGCCGAACGCTCCGCCTTCCTGGTGGTGCGCGCCGACGAGGTGGTCGGCGTGGTGCTGTCGCACGCGGCGGCGGACGGCGTGGCGCAGGTCGACCTCGACTACGTCACCCGGCGGTTCCGGGACTTCACCCCGGGCGAGTTCGTCTACCGGCGCAGCAGCCTCTTCACCGACCGGGGATTCCGTCGGGTCGTCACCCCGCCCGGCATGGTCGCCCCGTACTACCACCGGCTCGGCTTCCGCCCCGAGGGCCGCTCGTACGTCCTCGACCTGCCCGCCCCGCCGGTCGCCGGGCGCGCCTGATCACATCCTGCGCCGCAGGAGGGTTCGCCGGCCGGCCCGGTGGGCACAGACTGGCCTACGCCGGCCGTGACCTTCGGCCGGCGGTGCCCGTCGTGCCGGCGGGCACCGGTCCCGCGTGAGGAGAGCCGGGAGTGCAGAGCATCTGGACCCAACTGGCCCTGGTCGGTGTCCTGGTCGTCCTCAACGCGGTCTTCGCCGGCAGCGAGATGGCGCTGGTCTCGCTGCGGGACAGCCAGATCCAGCGGTTGGAACGCACCAGCCGGGCCGGCCGGGTGCTGGCCCGCCTCGCCAAGGACCCGAACCGCTTCCTGGCCACCATCCAGATCGGCATCACCCTCGCCGGCTTCCTGGCGTCGGCCGCAGCGGCGGTGTCGCTGGCCAAGCCCCTGGTGCCGCTGCTCAGCGCGCTCGGCGGCGCCGCCGAGACCGTCGCGATCGTGGTGGTCACCCTCGCGTTGACCTTCGTCACCCTCGTCTTCGGCGAGCTGGCTCCGAAGCGGATCGCCATGCAGGCGGCCGAGCGGTGGGCGCTGCTGGTGGCCCGCCCGCTGGACCTGCTCGCCTCCGTGACCCGGCCGGCCGTCTGGGCGCTCGGCGCCACCAGCGACCTGGTCGTACGCCTCGTCGGCCTCAATCCCAAGCACGAGCCCGACGAGATCGGCCCCGACGAGCTGCGGGACATCGTCTCCGGCAACCACGGCTTCACCAAGGAGCAGCGCACCATCATCGCCGGCGCCGTGGAGATCGCCGACCGGCAGCTGCGGGCGGTGCTCGTACCCCGGTTGCAGGTCTTCACGCTCGACAGCGGGACCACGGCGGAGGCCGCGCGGCTGTTGCTGGCGGCCACCGGCCACTCCCGGGCGCCGGTGGTGCGCCACGGCGGCCTCGACGACGCGGTCGGCGTGATCCACCTGCGTGACCTGGTCGGCGTCCCCGAGGACCGGCCGGTCGACGAGTGCGCCCGCCCGCCGATGCTGTTGCCGGACTCCCTGCCGGTGGTGGACGCGTTGCGGCAGTTCAAGGCCGAACGCCAGCACATCGCCCTGGTGGTGGACGAACGGGGCGCGGTCGACGGGATCGTCACCCTGGAGGACATCCTGGAGGAGATCGTCGGGGAGATCTACGACGAGACCGACCGGGACGTGCGCTCCGTACGCACCGAGCCGGACGGCACGATGTGGCTCCCCGGCACCTTCCCCGTGCACGACCTGGCCGACGTCGGCGTCGAGCTGCCGGGCCGCCCCGGCGGCGACTACACCACCATCGCCGGTCTCGTGCTCGCCTGCCTCGGCCACATCCCCACCGTGGCGGGGGAGAGCGTCGTCGTCGACGGCTGGGAGCTGGAGGTCGCCCGCATCGACCACCGCGCCATCACCGGGGTACGACTGTGCCGGCGTGCCGAGCCCGCGCCCGACGAGACCGAGGCCGTGCTGGACGAGGCCCGCAGCTGAACGGTCAGGCCGGATAGAGGTTCTGCAACCGGACCTGGCCCCGGGCCACGAGCCGGGCGTCGGCATCGGTGATCTCCACCTGCCAGAGCTGCTGGCTGCGCCCCCGGTGCACGGGCGTGCCCACGGCGGTCAGCTCGCCGTCGCGTACCGCGCGCAGGAAGTCGGTCTGGTTCGACACGCCCACGACGCGTCCCCGCTCGCCCAACCACAGGGCCCCGCCGATGCTGGCGGCGGTCTCGGCCACCGAGCAGTAGACGCCGCCGTGCTGGATCCCGAACGGCTGGTGCAGCTCGGGGCGGACCTGCCAACGGATCACCACCCGGTCGCCGCCCACCTCGTCGAGTTCGAGGCCGAGCAGGGCGACGAAGCCACCCGTCAGATCCGGCATCTCCACGGCGTTTCCCTTCTCGATCACGGCGCCGCCAGCCTACGCCGCCGGCCCGCCCGGCAAACCCGCTACGTCGCGTCCCCGGTCATGGGGGAGAATCGGTGACCGTGACCGACAGCAGCCTCCCGCCGCCCGGGCGGGACTCCCTGACCGATGACCTGCGGTGGCGGGGCCTGATCCAGGACTCCACCGACCTCGACGAGTTGCGGACGCTCCTCGACGGCGGTGTCACCGCCTACTACGTGGGCTTCGACCCGACCGCGTCGAGCCTGCACGTCGGCCACCTCATGCAGGTCGCCACGGCGCGTCGGCTCCAGCTCGCCGGGCACCGCCCGCTGCTGCTCGTCGGCGGCGCCACCGGTCAGATCGGTGACCCGAAGGAGAGCGCCGAGCGCACCCTCAACCCACCTGAGGTGGTCGCCGGCTGGGTGGCCCGGATCCGCGATCAGCTCGCCCCCTTCGTCTCCTACGAGGGGGAGAACGCGGCCCAACTGGTCAACAACCTGGACTGGACCGGCGAGATGTCGGTGGTCGAGTTCCTCCGCGACGTCGGCAAGCACTTCCCGGTCAACAAGATGCTGGCCCGGGAGGTGGTCCGGGCGCGGCTCGAGAGCGGCATCAGCTTCACCGAGTTCAGCTACCAGCTGCTCCAGGCCAACGACTTCTTCGAGCTGCACCGTCGGCACGGCTGCCAGCTCCAGTTCGGCGGCTCGGACCAGTGGGGCAACATCACCGCCGGCGTCGACTACATCCGCCGGCGGGGCGCCGGCCCGGTGCAGGCGTTCACCACGCCGCTGGTGACGAAGTCCGACGGTACGAAGTTCGGCAAGACCGAGGGCGGCGCCATCTGGCTCGACCCCGAGATGACCAGCCCGTACGCCTTCTACCAGTTCTGGGTCAACGTCGAGGACCGGGACGTGAGCCGCTACCTGCGCTACTTCAGCTTCCGTTCCCGCGAGGAGCTGGAGGCGTTGGAGAAGGAGACCGCCGAGCGGCCCGCGGCCCGGGCGGCGCAGCGGGCGCTCGCCGAGGAGCTGACCACCCTCGTGCACGGCGAGCGCGAGATGGCGCAGGTGGTGGCCGCGAGCCAGGCGCTCTTCGGCCGCGGCTCGCTGGACGACCTCGCGCCGGCGACGCTGCGCGCCGCGCTGAGCGAGGCGGGTCTCGTCCATCTCGACGAGCTGCCCGACGTCGCCGGCCTGCTGCGCGACTCCGGGCTGGTGCCGAGCCTCAAGGAGGCACGGCGGGTGATCGCCGAGGGCGGCGCCTACGTGAACAACACCCGGGTCACCGAGACCGACGCCACCGTGGGCCCCGGGGACCTGCTGCACGGTCGGTACCTGGTGCTGCGCCGCGGGAAGCGGTCGTTCGCCGGGGTCGAGCTGCGCGGCTGACCGTACGAAGGAACCGTGTGACGCGGGACGCCCCCGGCGGATTTGACGATCGATCCGCCGGGGGCGTAACTTTCTCTCTGCCAGCGCGGAACGGACTAACCGGGGCAAATGCACCGGAGGCCGGGCGCGGCAATGAGCTTCGGGCCGGCGGTGTGATGACTCGCCGGTGTCCGGACCGGGCGGTGCCCCAGGTCCGCCGGAAGGCGGATTTGGTGAGGCGCAGCCGACCGGGTATGGTTCATCGCCGGTAGGGAACCGGGCGAGTTCACGGGAGACCGTGGCGGCCGGCCTGTCGGAATCCACTGTCGCCAACGGCGCGAGCCGTTGTCGGGTGGTGCCCGGAAATGGGATTGAAGTGGTGCGGATCGCTGCGAAGCGGTTTGACGCGGCGGAAGTCACCGGGTAACGTAGTAAAAGTGCCCGGCGCGGGAAGCGGCGGGGACGCGAACGAAATGCCCCGGGTCGGGGGCTCCACGGTGTGGGGTTTCCGGGCGGTGTGTGGTTGTTCTTTGAGAACTCAACAGGGTGCTTGATAAGCCAGTGCCAATTATGATTTATACCCCTGGACTGGTCAGGCTTCGGTTTGGCTGGTCTTGGATTCCTTTGGCAACACTTTTTGTTGTCGGGACAGTTTTTC
>NZ_JBQHDF010000016.1:0-138395 GCF_052068495.1 Micromonospora sp. SD12
AACGACCGGGGCCCCCGACCCATGCCCACCGACCCGGTGACCCGCCCCACCCCAAACCCCCGCAGACCGGACGAGCGCGCCTGGACGCGCCACCCGCGAACCGGAGAGAACGGACGCCATCCCCGAACCGGACAGCGCGCCCGAACCGCACGCCATGCCCAGACCGGTACAGCACCCCCGAACGGCACATCCACCTATGCCGGCCTGTCCGCCGCCCGCCGCCGGGCCGCAGCCTCGCGAGCGCGCGATGGCCGCATCGTGATCAGGACCCCGTGGACCCTGAAGCAGCCGGATAACGCCCATGGGGTCCTGATCACCGTGGCTGAGTGCCGTGGACGGCAGCGGAGCGGGTGGAGGCTCGCGGGAACAGCGGGGAAGGGGCACCGGGTGCCCGGCCCGGCGTGCACGCCGAGGCCGGCAGACCCCTGATGAGCGCTGAGAGCGTGAGCTGGTGCCGATCATGCGCTCCCACAGCAGCACTGTCAGGAGGGTGGGGGGAGGCGGCGTTCGATGGTGACGGTGGTGCCCTCGGCGGTCGACATCAGCCGCACGTCGCCGTACGCGTTCATCAGCGTGGCGCCCCGTCCCCGGTCCATGGCGGGGCGGCGGTCGCGCCACGTGCCGAAGTCGCGCACCGTGATCCGTACGGTGCCGTCGGCCACCCGTAGCCGTACCCGCACCTCGGGGCGGGTCGGGCGTTGGGCGTGCTCGACGGCGTTGTTGACCGCCTCGGAGGCGGCCAGCAGCAAGTCGGCCACGGTGTCCGGATCGACGTCCAGCCCCTCCAGCGAGGCGCGTACGTCCCGCCGCATCGCGGCTGCCGACGTGGGCTGCGACGGATACGTCCAGCCCTCGTCCACCGCGGCCGGTTGCTCGGGAGCCTGGCGCCGGGCCCCGTTGTGCGCGTACCCGACGTTTCCGCCGTCGGGCGCGGAGGGCGGGACCTCCGTCGCAACGGCGTCCCCGGTCGGCGAGCCGGCGGGGACGTCCTGCCGTCCCGGGGCGCCGCCGTGCGCGTCCGTGGTGCCGCCGCGCGCGTCGGGGGTCGAGTCGTCGCGACGGTCTCCCCGGCTACGGGCGCCCTGCAGGGTGGCCCGGATCCGGGCGATCAGCTCGGCCGCGGCGAAGGGCTTGACGACGTAGTCGTCGGCGCCCAGGTCGAGCCCCTCCACGCTGGCGTCCCCGCCGGCGCGGGCGGAGAGCACCACCACCGGCAGGGTCCGGGTGTCGGCCTGCCGGCGCAGCCGGCGGACCAGTTCGAAGCCGTCGACCTCGGGCATCATCACGTCGGTGAGCACCAGGTCGGGCCGTTCCCGGCGGATCGCCTCCAGTGCCTGCCGCCCGTCGCCGACCGTCTGCACCCGCCAGCCCTGCTCGCCCAGCAACCGGGCCAGGTACGCGCGCATGTCGGCGTTGTCGTCGGCGACCAGGATCCGCGCGTGCCGCGACGCGTCCTCGTCACCGTACGCCGACACCGGTGGCCCGGCCGGCGCGGACGCCCCCGCCCGCGCCGGGTCGGCCAGCCAGCCGATCGCCTCCTGGGCGGCGGCCCGGGCCGCGCCCCCGACCCCGTCGACCTCGGCGACCGGCCCGGCGGTACGCCCCGCGGCGGACCAGGGCAGCGCCACGGTGAACGTCGTGCCCGTCCCGATGCGGCTCTCCACCCGCACGTCGCCGCCCTCCAGGCGGGCCAATTCCCGGACCAGGGCGAGTCCGATGCCGGTGCCCTCGTGGCTGCGCGACCGGGCGCCCTGCACGCGGTGGAAGCGTTCGAAGAGCCGGGGCAGGTCCTCCTCGGCGATGCCGATGCCCGTGTCGGCGACGGTCAGCCGGATCTCCTCGTCGTCGGCGGCGAGGGCGACCCGGATCCGGCCGACGAAGGTGTACTTCAGGGCGTTGGACAGCAGGTTGGTGACGATGCGTTCCCAGTTGACCGGGTCGACGCAGACCGGGCGCGGCAGCGGCGGACAGTCGACCTCCAGGCGCAGCCCGGCGCGTTCGACGGCCGCCCGGAAGACGCTCGACAGCTCGGCGGTCAGCCCGGCCAGGTCGACTTCGCGGGCCTGGCTGTGTGCCTGCCCGGCCTCCAGGCTGGAGAAGGTGAGCAGACTGTTGACCAGGGTGAGCAGCCGCGTGGCGTTGCGCCAGGCGGTGTCGACCCGCTCCCGCTGCGCCGTCGGCAGGGGGTGCTCGTTGTCGTTGAGGGCGTCGGCCAGCGGGCCGAGCATCAGCGTCAGCGGGGTGCGGAACTCGTGGCTGACGTTGGTGAAGAAGCTGGTCTTGACCCGGTCCAGCTCGGCGAGCGTCTCGGCCCGCTGGCGCTCCTCCTCGTACGCCTGGGAGTTGCGCACGGCGACGGCCACCTGCTGGGCGAGCAGCGCGTGGAACGACCGGTACGCCTCGTCCAGCCCCCGGCTGGGGCTGACCCCGACCAGCAGCACCCCGAGCGGCTGGCCCGCCTCGGCGGAGGGCAGCGGCAGGGCGAGGGCGGTACGGACCGGGTCGCCCCACGGCCCGGCGGGCAGGGTGAGCCACCGCTCGACGCCGGCCACCTCGGTCGTCGTGCCGCCGGCGGCGGCCGCCAGCCCCCACCCGTGCTCCTGACCCGTGGACAGCGTGGCGGGCAGGGCGGCGGCCACCGGCTCCCCGCCGACGCAGGCGGCGCGGCGCAGCAGCGCGCCGTCGCGCAGGTAGATCGCGGCGAACGGGACGTCCAGCGGGTGCCCGCCGATGGCCTCGGCGAGGCGGACGCAGGTGCTCTCGACGTCGACGGTACGCCCGTCGCCGCCGACGGACAGGTCGCGCAGCAGGCGCAGCCGGCGCTCGCCGACGACCTGCTCGGTGACCTCGCTGCACACGGTGAGCACCCCCACCGTGCGTCCCTCGTCGTCGCGGGCGGGGGCGTGCGAGACGCTGAAGTACGCCTCCTCGCGGTAGCCGGCCCGGTCGAGCAGCAGTTGCAGGGCCGGTACCCAGCTGGCGACCCCGGTCGCCATCGCCTCGTCGATCAAAGGGGCAAGCACGTCCCAGCCCTCGGCCAGGGTGACCCGGACGTCTCCGCCGAGCGCGTCGGGGTGCTTGTCGCCGATCAGCGCCGAGTACGCGTCGTTGTAGAGCTGGGTGAAGCGCTCGCCCCACAGCAGCAGCATCGGATAGCGGGAGGAGAGGACCATCCGGACCGCCGCGCGCAGGCTCTGCGGCCAGCCGTCGACCGGGCCGAGCGGAGTGCCCGCCCAGTCCAGGCGCGCCATCAGCCGCCCGGTCTCACCGCCGTCGGCGAACAGGTCCCCCGTGGGTCGCGTCACCCTCGGTCGCACCTCATCGCAGCCCTCACTTCCGGGCCCCGACGACCCTTGCTGGCGTTACCCGCACATCCTGGCACCCGGCCCGAGCTGCATGCCCGCCGGCACCCCAGCGCGTCTCTGTACCCGGGCGCCCGCGTTTCCACACCTGCCGGTAGCGGATTCGGCGAACCGTCGGAGCCGACGCCGGTCAGTCGCGATCGGCCGCCCGACGACGCAACAACTCGACCGCCTCGTCGACCCGGCCGCGTTCGGTGAGCAGCGTCAGCAGCAGCGGAAGGTGCCGCCACCCGCCGCCGTCGACAGCCTGCCGCAGCAGGGCGACCGCCTCCTCGTGCCGGCCCCCGGCGGCCAGGAGGGTCGCCAGTTCGTCGCGGGCGCGGGGATCACCCTGCTCGGCGGCGATCCGCCAGTACCGTTCCGCCTCGTCGGTGCGGCCCTGCTCGGCGCGCAGCGTGGCGAGCCGGGCGGCGGCGTGCCAGTCGCCGTGCTCGGCGCGTACGCGCAGCTCCTCCGTGCGTCCCCGGTCGGCCAGCAGGTCGACAAGGATGCTGCCCGCCCCGTCCGCGCCGGCCCGGTCGAGGTCGCGCAGGTAGCCGGTCGGGTCGGGCACCGCCACCAGGCCGGCGGACTCGGGGCCGAAGAAGCGGCTGCCGCCGAATTCGCGCCGGAGCTGGTCGTCGAGGTCGTCCGCGAGCGCGATCATGGCGCGCAGGGCCAGCAGCAGGTGGGTGGGCGCGAAGTCCTGCCCGAAGACGGGGATGGACGCCCAGACGGTGTCCCCGGTGCAGTACACCCGACCGATCACGAGCCCGTTGGTCAGGTCGGAGAGGCGTCGGTACAGCGACTCGGTCGGGTCCACCCCCGTGAGCAGCGGGGAGAACACGTCGACCAGTGGCGGGTCGTCCTGCGCCCGTACGAAGATCATGGCGGAGCCGGCGCGGATGCCGACGTCGCCGTCGGCGTCGACCCGCAACTGGTCGGTGGTGACGCCCAGGAGGCCGGCGAGCACCGCCCTGACCCGGTGGGTCAACTTCCCGTCGCCGTCGTCACCGGTCCCGGGGCCGGGGAGCGGGTCGACGGTGCGGGCGGCGGGGGTCACGGGACGCGCGGCCAGCGCGGCGGCGAGCCTCGTCCGGGCCGGTACGGGAACCGCCGTGACGGTGGTGGCCGGGCGGGCGGCCAGCGCGGAGACGAAACGGGCCAGCAGGCTCTCACGCGGCGTCATCGTGCTCGCCGCCCGTGTCGCCCGTGCCGCCTCGACCCGTGTCGGCCGGTCGGTCCGCCACCCGGACCTGGTCGAACATCTTGGCGATCACCAGCGGCGCCGCGACCCCGAAGGTGAAGCTGGCGAAGGCGGTGGTGGCCAGCCCACCCGCACCGGCCGCCGCGGCGAGGCCGGTGCCGGCCACGGTCCTGAGCAGCACCGCGAACACGACGATCGGGGCGTCCCGCCGGTCCCGCCACGGCCACTGCCACCGTCCTGCGGACTCGCTGGTCGGGCGCATCATTCCGGAGAGGTTCAGCGCCTCGGCCACCGCGCTGCCGACCAGTCCCCACATCGCGGCCACCCATAGAGACACATCCCTACCGTACTGACCGCCCACCGTGGCGGTCACACCAGCCCTCGGCTCGTCCCGGCGGCCCCGTCGACGCCGTCCCCGACGGTAGGACGCCGGGGCAACGCGCCGCCTGGCGCCGCGCGGTCCCGTCGTCCCGCCGTCGGCGACGGCTCGTATCCTTTCCGCGAACCTTCGGTGGGCTTTCGAGGATGAAAGGACACGGTGTGAGCAACCGGGCCGAGACGTTGGAGTTCCAGGCCGAGGCGCGTCAGCTGCTCCAGCTGATGGTCCACTCGATCTATTCGAACAAGGACGTCTTCCTGCGTGAACTGATCTCGAACGCCTCGGACGCGCTGGACAAGCTGCGCCTGGCGTCGATGGTCGACAAGGATCTGGAGGTCGACACCTCCGACCTGCACATCGAGATCGAGGTCGACAAGGCGGCGCGTACGCTGACCGTCCGGGACAACGGCATCGGCATGTCCCGCGACGAGGTCGTGCAGGTGATCGGCACGATCGCCAAGTCGGGTACGGCCGAGCTGCTGCGCAAGCTGCGCGAGTCCTCCGACGCCGGGGCGCGGCAGGAGCTGATCGGCCAGTTCGGCGTCGGCTTCTACGCGGCGTTCATGGTCGCCGACCGGGTGGAGCTGGTGACCCGCCGGGCGGGGGAGAGCGGCGGCACCCGCTGGGAGTCGGCCGGCGAGGGCACGTACTCCGTCGAGCCGGTCGAGCAGGCGCCGCAGGGCACCTCGGTGACCCTGCACCTCAAGCCGGCCGACGACGAGGACAACCTGCACGACTACACCGCCGAATGGACGATCCGCGAGATCGTCAAGCGCTACTCGGACTTCATCGCCTGGCCGATCCGGATGACCGTCGAGCGTCCCGGCGAGGGCGACGAGACCGGCACCGAGACCCAGACGCTCAACTCGATGAAGGCGCTCTGGGCCCGCTCCCGCGACGAGGTCGACGAGGCCGAGTACAAGGAGTTCTACAAGCACGTCAGCCACGACTGGGCGGACCCGCTGGACATCGTGCACATGAGGGGCGAGGGCACCTTCGAGTACGAGGCCCTGCTGTTCATCCCGTCGCACGCGCCGCTGGACCTGTTCGCCCCGCAGGGCCGCCGTGGCGTGCAGCTCTACGTCAAGCGCGTCTTCATCATGGACGACTGCGAAGCGCTCATGCCCAACTACCTGCGCTTCGTCAAGGGCGTCGTGGACGCGCACGACCTGTCGCTGAACATCTCCCGGGAGATCCTCCAGCAGGACCGGCAGATCCAGGTCGTCCGTCGCCGCCTGGTCAAGAAGATCCTGACCACGGTCAAGGACATGAAGGCCAACCACGCCGAGCGCTACCGCACCTTCTGGACCGAGTTCGGGGCCGCCGTCAAGGAGGGCCTGATCGACGACACGGAGAACCGGGACACCCTCCTGGAGATCCTCTCGGTCGCCTCCACCCACGACCCGGCCGAGCCCACCGACCTCGCCGGCTACGTCGGTCGGATGAAGGACGGGCAGAGCGACATCTACTACGCCACCGGCGACTCGCGCACGATGATCGAGAACTCGCCGCACATGGAGGCGTTCCGCGCCAAGGGCTACGAGGTGCTGCTGCTCACCGACCCCGTGGACGAGGTGTGGATCGAGCGCGTCGGCCAGTACGACGGCAGGACGCTGCGCTCCATCGCCAAGGGGCAGGTGGACCTCGACACCGAGGAGGAGAAGAAGGAGGCCGAGGCCGAGCGCGAGCAGCAGCGCAAGGACTTCGCCGACCTGCTCACCTGGATGGG
The DNA here is from genome assembly GCF_052068495.1 of Micromonospora sp. SD12. NCBI lineage: Bacteria > Bacillati > Actinomycetota > Actinomycetes > Micromonosporales > Micromonosporaceae > Micromonospora > Micromonospora sp. SD12. The sequence continues at coordinate 6,657 of NZ_JBQHDF010000016.1, forward strand.
CACGACCCTCGCCGACTCCGTCAAGGAGGTCCGCCTCTCCTCCCGGCTGACCACCTCGCCCGCCTGCGTCGTCGGCGACGCCCACGACATCACCCCGACGCTGGAGAAGATGTACCGGGCGATGGGGCACGAGGTGCCGGCCGTCAAGCGGATCCTGGAGCTCAACCCCGGGCACCCGCTGGTCACCGGCCTGCGCAAGGCGCACGAGCAGGGGGGCACCGACGAGTCGCTGAAGGAGACCGCCGAGCTGCTGTACGGTCTCGCGCTGCTCGCCGAGGGCGGGGAGCTGACCGACCCGTCCCGGTTCACCCGCATCCTCGCCGACCGTCTCGCCCGTACCCTCTAGGCGGATCTCCGGCGCCGGGTGCCGCGTGGCGGTGACCGCCGGACGCCGCGGTCTCCGGTGTCCGGGTCCTCCGACCAGGAAGGCCCCGGATGCCGGAGACCTCGCGGCCGACGAGGCGGCACCGCACCGACCGGCGGGCGGGCGGGCGTGGAAACCTCGCCGGCCGGGTACTCCCGGCGGTCATGAGCACGAGCAGCACGGCGGGCGACGGACCGGTGACCGCGGCCCCGGGGGGCACGGTCGCGGTCGTCGCCCACCGGAAGAAGACCCTGGGCGGCGGCCTCGACGAGCTGCGCGCGGAGCTGGCCGGCGCGGGGGTCGAGCACCTGATCTGGTACGAGGTGCCGAAGAGCCGCAAGGCGCCGAAGAAGGTCCGCAAGGCACTCAAGAAGGGTGCCGAGCTGGTCTTCGTGTGGGGCGGCGACGGCATGGTGCAGCGCTGCGCCGACGCCCTCGCCGGCTCCGGCGCAGCCATGGCCATCGTGCCCGCCGGCACCGCCAACCTCTTCGCCGCCAACCTGGGCGTCCCGGAGGACCTGCCCGAGGCCGTCCGCATCGGCCTGCACGGCCGCCGCCGCGCCCTCGACCTGGGCAGGATCAACGGCGAGCACTTCGCCGTGATGGCCGGCGCGGGCTTCGACGGCGACCTCATCCGGGAGGCCGACCGCAAGCTCAAGGGCCGGCTCGGTCGCCTCGCCTACATGTGGACGGGGCTGCGGCACGTCCGCGGTGAACTGGTGCGCACCCGGATCACGGTCGACGGCACCCGGTGGTTCGACGGCGACGCGAGCTGCGTGCTGTTCGGCAACGTCGGCACGATCACCGGCGGCATCCCGGCGTTCGACGACGCCCGCCCCGACGACGGCTGCCTGGAGATCGGCGTGTCCACCGCCGACGGCGCGGTGGACTGGGCGCGCACCCTGGGCCGGATGGCCGCCGGCCGCTCGGAGGAGTCGCCGTTCGTACGGATCACCCGGGGCCGCAGGATCAAGGTCCGGCTCGCCGCCCCGCGCACGTACGAGCTGGACGGCGGCGCGCGCGGGGAGACCACCAGGCTCAAGGTGCGGGTGGTGCCCGGGGCGCTGACCGTCTGCTGCCCCCCGACGCACTGACCGACCGCCCGTCGCGGGCGACACACGCCCTAAGCCTGGACGTTCCGCGTCAGGTGAGCCGGGCGCCGGCCGGAGTGGCGGGCACCAGGCGGCGGGTGATCCACAGCGGCGAGGTGACGGCGTTGCCCATCACCACCGCGTGGGCACCGGCTGCGAACGCCGCTCCGATCTGCTCGGCGCTGCGGTAGCGCCCCTCGGCGATCACCGGCACCGTCAGCACATTGGCGAGGCGGGCCAGCAGCGTCAGGTCCGGCCCGTCGGTCGGTGGGCTGGCCGGGGTGTAGCCGGCGAGGGTCGTCGCGACGGCGTCCGCGCCGGCCCGCACGGCGGCCACGCCCTCCTCGACGGTGGAGACGTCGGCGAGCACCAGCGCGTCGGTCCGTTCCCGCAGCGCCCGGACCGTGTCGGCGAAGGTGCGACCGTCCGGGCGGGGACGGTCGGTGGCGTCCACGGCGACGATGTGGGCGCCGGCCGCGGCGACGTCGAGCGCGTGCGCCGCCGTCGGGGTGATGAACACCCCGTCGACGCCCTGCTTGTGCAGCCCGATGACGGGCACGTCGACGGCGGCGCGGATCGCCCGGACGTCGGCGGTGCCGTTGGCCCGCACGGCCACCGCACCGCCGCGTACCACCGCCGCGGCCACCCGGGCCTGCACGTACGCGTCGCGCATCGGGTCGTCGGGGTCGTCGAGCAGCGGCTGGCAGGAGACCACGAGGCCGCCGGCCAGCTCGTCGAACACGTTCACGCTCTCGTCCTCTCATCGGTGGGCACGGCCGGGATGCCGTCCGCCTGCCCGTCGTGGCCGGGCTGGCCGGCCAGCCGGGCGGCGCCCACGACGACCGCGTCGGCGCCGAGCGCCGCGGGGAGCAGGGGCACGTCCGTCCAGGCCGTGGGCAGCTCGGCGGTGAAGGCGGCGCGGGCCGCGGGCAGCAGGGCGTCGGCCGCCCCGCCGGCGAGCACCACGGCCTGCGGGTCGAGCAGGGCGACCAGCCCCGCGAGCGCCCGGCCGAGCGCCGTCGCGGCGCGCTCCACCACCTCGCGGGCGACGGGCTCGCCGGCCGCCGCCCGCTCGGCCACGTCCCGTCCGCTGATCCGCACGCCGGTCTGAAGGGCGTACGCGGCGGCGAGTCCCGTGCCCGAGGCGATGCCCTCCAGGTGCCCGTACCGGCCGCAGCCGCAGCGCAGCCGCTCGGCGCCGGGAGCCGGCAGGTGCCCCACCTCGCCGGCGCCGCCCCGGGCGCCGGTGGAGATCCGACCGTCCCGCAGCAGCGCGCCGCCCAGGCCGGTACCGACCGCGACCAGCAGCAGCTCCCGCCGGCCCCGGGCGGCGCCCACCCAGCTCTCGCCGAGCCCGGCGGCGTTCACGTCGTTGGTGACCCGGACCGGTCGGGCCAGCCGCGCGGCCAGCTCGTCGGCGACCGGCGTACCGGACCACCCGGGCAGGCTGTCGGTGGCGTACCGGATGGTGCCGGTGCCCGGCTCGACCGTGCCGGCGGTGCCCACGCCGACCGGGCCGGCGTCGCCCGGATCGAGTAGTTCCCGGGCGAGCCGCGCGGCGGTGTCCAGCACGGCCGCCGGCCCCGACCCGGCCGGGGTGGGTGCCAGGCGACGCCCCAGCACCTCGCCGTCGGCACCGACCAGCGCCGCCGCCGTCTTGGTGCCGCCGATGTCGACGCCCACCCGGGCGGTCGGCACCGTCATCCCTTGAGCCCGGTGTGCGCCAGGCCCTCGACGAACTGCTTCTGCGCGATGACGAAGACCACCAGGACCGGCAGGGCGGTCATCGACGCCGCGGCGAGCTGGACGTTCCACATCGGGCCACCGTAGGCGTCGACGAACTGGGTGAGCGCCTGCGGCAGGGTGAACTTCTCCGGCGAGGAGAGGAACACGATCGGTTCCAGGTAGAGGTTCCAGCTGTGCAGGAAGGTGAAGATGGCGACCGCGCCCAGCGCGGGCCGCGACAGCGGCAGGGCGATCTTCCAGAAGGTGGCGAACCGGCCCAGCCCGTCCACCCGGGCCGCCTCCTCCAGCTCGCCGGGGAGGCTGATGAAGAACTGCCGCATGATGAAGGTCGCCAGCACGCTCGGCGCCCCGAGGATCGGCACCAGGATCAGCGGCCAGTGGGTGTCGACCAGGCCCAGCTTGAAGAACATCTGGAACAGCGGCACGATCGTCACCTCGCTCGGGATGAGCAGGCCGGCGAGGATCACCAGGAAGAGCACGTTCTGGCCGCGGAAGCGGATCCGCGCGAAGGCGTACCCGGCCAACGCCGCCACCGCCAGGGTACCGACGGTGACCACCAGCGCGATGTAGAGGCTGTTCAGGTACTGCTGGCCGAACGGCTGCAACTCGAACACCCGCCGGTACGCGTCCAGCTCCGCGTCGACCGGCAGCAGCTTCGGCGGGAAGGCGAAGATGTCCGACACCGGCTTCAGCGACGAGGTGACCATCCACCAGGTCGGGAAGACGAACGGGACCGCCAGGACCATCAACACCCCGTAGAGCAGCAGCTTGGTCCGGCGCGACAGCTCACGACTCATGGTGGACCCACCTCTTCCGCATCTGCCACTGGAGCACGGTGAGCGCGAGCACGATGACGAACAGGACGATCGACAGGGTGGCGCCGTAACCGAAGTGATGGAACTGGAACGCCTGCTGGTAGAGGTAGTAGACGAGCACCGTGGTCGAGGTGCCCGGGCCGCCCTGGGTGAGTACGGCGATCTGCGCGAAGACCTGCAACGAGCCGACCACCGTGATGATCGACGTGAGCAGGATCGTCGGGCTGATCATCGGTACGGTGATCCGCCAGAACTGGCGCAGCCGGCTCGCCCCGTCGACCTCGGCGGCCTCGTACAGCTCGGCCGGCACGCCCTGGAGCGCGGCCAGGAAGAGCACCATGTTGAGGCCGACGTTCTTGAACACCTGCACCACCACGACCGAGAACATGGCGGTGCCCTCACCACGCAGCCAGTTCGGCCCGTCCACGCCGATCGTGTCGAGCAGGCCGTTCACGCCGCCGTTGTCCTGCAACAGGAACCCCCACACGATGGTCCAGGCGACCAGCGAGACGACCACGGGGGAGAAGAACAGGGTGCGGAACAGGATCGTCCCGCGCAGCTTCTGGTTGAGCAGGACGGCCAGCAGCAGGGCCAGGCCGAGGTTGAACACCACGAGCCCGACCGAGAACAGGCCGGTGGCCCGCAGCACCGAGCCCAGGTTGGTGTCCTCGGCGAGGGCCGCGTAGTTCTCGGTGCCGACGAAGTCGAACGTGCCGGCCAGCACGTTCCACTCGTGCAGGCTGTACCAGACCACCAGGATCAGCGGCAGGATCACGAAGACGGCGCTGCCGAGCAGTTGGGGAGCGATGAACAGGTAACCGGTGAGCTGGTCGCGGCGGCGGCTGGTCCAGTACGGCCGCGACCGGTCCCGGGTGGGCGGGGCCTCGACCCCGCCCACCGTCGTGTCCGTCTGGGACATGGTCAGGTGCCCTACTTCGCCAGCAGCGGCTGGATCTTGGTGCAGACGCCGTCGAGGACGGCCTTGACGTCCGCGTCCGCCTTCCAGAGCGGGTCGAGCCCGGCGCGCACCTGCTGGCTCAGCTCGGCCTGCCCGGCGTGGCTGGGCTTGACCACGCCGTTGGTGATGCCGTCGATGACGACCTTCTGCAACTGCTCGGGCTTCAGCGTCGGGTTCGACTTGGCCAGCGTCTCCGCGGTGAGCTGCGACTGGCGCGGCGGCGGGAAGAACTGGGCCAGCTTGGCCGAGTTGGTGGGGTTCGTCAGGAAGGCGAGGAAGTCCGCCGCCGCATCGGCGTTCTTGCTCTTCTTCATCACGCCGACGCCGGCCTGGCCGACGACCGAGTAGCTGCCCTTCGGCCCGGCCGGCAGCGGCACCAGGTCCCAGCCGAAGCCGTCCGGCTTCAGCAGCGAGGCGCGGGAGATCTGGGTGACCGTCATGGCGGCGTCACCGGCGAAGAAGTCGGCGGTCGTACCCGGGCCGGGCAGCGCCTTGCCGGTGAAGATCGCCTTGTGCAGGGTGGTCATCGCCTCGACCATCTCCGGGGCGGCGAAGCCGCAGGACTTGCCGTCCTCGCTCCACGCCTGGGCGCCCCAACCCGTCCAGACGGTCGACAGGTTGTCCCAGCCCTTGTAGTCGAAGTCGCGGATCACCAGGCCGGCCTTGCCGGTCGCGCCCGCGGTGGCGCCGGCGACGGTCAGCGCCGTGTCCCAGTTCCACTGCCCGGCCGCGATCAGCTCGGCCGGGGTCTTCTGCCCGGCCTTCTTGAGCAGGTCGGTGTTGACGAAGACCCCGAACGGCGAGGTGGAGAACGGGTACGCGTACAGCTTGCCCCCGTTCTGCCAGAGCTTGAGCGTGGCGGGGGAGATGTCGTCGTACTGGTAGCCCTCGGTCTTCTTGAGCTTGTCGTCCAGCGGCAGCAGCGCGCCGGAGGCGACGAAGTCGGGCGCCGAGTTCTCGAAGACCCAGGCCAGGTCGGGCGCGTTGCCGCCGGCGATCTGGGTGGTCAGCGTCGTGGTGTAGTTCTCGAACGGCAGCGGGTCGAACGTGATCGCCGCGACGTCCGGGTGGCTCTTGCGGTACTCGTCGGCGATCTCGTTGAACAGCTTGAGGTGCGCCTCGTTGGCCGACCAGACGGTCATCCGCAGACTGGCCGGACCCTTGTCCCCGGCCTCGTCACCGCCGCCGCAGGCGGTCAGGGCGAGGACGCCGGCCAGTGTCGCCGCGACACCGCGCACAGCCTTTCCCAATCTCATGATCTTCTCCTCAACGGGGGTGTTCAGTAGCCCGCGACCTGGGGCCAGCGCAGTTCCACGCCGGCCGCCGTGAGGCGGTCCTGGAAGTCGGCCAGCAGGCGGGGGGTGCCGCGGACCGCGCGCGGGGACTCGCCCCGCGCCAGACAGAAGTCGGCGAGCAGGCCGGCGACCTCGCCGACGTTCCACTCGACCGGGTGCAGCCGGTAGCTGCCGTTGGTGATGTGGGTGGTGCCGATGTTCTTGCCGGCCGGGAGCAGGTTCTCGACCCGCTGCGGGATCAGCGCGCCCAGCGGGATCTCGAACGGGCACGACCCGACGTCGATGTAGTTGTCGCCGCCGGTGGAGGGGTGCAGGTCGATGCGGTACATCCCGACGCCGATCGCGTCCGGGTAGGCGACCGCGCCGTGCTCGCCGCGTACGGCCAGCGACAGGTCCTGCTCCACCACCGTGTACTCGGCGCGGATGCGGCGCGACTCCCGGATGTAGGGCGCCTGCGCCAGCCCGTCGCGGCTGCCGGTCACGTCGCCGCGCAGACGCAGGCCGGGGAAGCCGGTCCCGCCGTCCGGCCGGGGCGCCTCGGTCTGCATCCAGTAGAGCACCGAGTACGACAGCTCGCGGGCCTTGCTCAGGTGCCACGACGCGTTCGGCACGTCGATGACGGGGCCCTCGAAGTAGTCGATCATCGGCCAGTTCACCAGCGTGATGTCGCTGTCGTACGCGCCGTCGGTGAAGTTGCGCCGGGCGGCGATGCGCCGGAACGTCCAGAGGTTGCCGTCGCCGGGGTTGAGCCGCTGGTCGGCGTTGACGGCCAGCGGGTCGTCGTCCGGGTTGGGGGTGAAGCTGCGCTCGACGATCTCCAGGGTGCGCGGGTGCGGCGAGCGCCAGGACAGCAGCCGGTCGCCCCAGAAGTCGGGCTTGTAGTCGCGCCAGAAGTCGTAGTTCGCCGGCCGCTCGATGGTGTGGTCGCCGTCGACGTGGTCGAGGGCGAAGCAGACGGAGACGGCCTGCATGTTCATCGGCTGCGCCTCGGCCGGGGCGCTGGGCTCGCCGGTGTCGGCCTGCGACTCGAAGCCGGTGACGTACTCGGTGCCGGTCAGCGGCAGCAGCTCGCCGGTCTCCGTCGCGTCCAGCACGTACGGGGCGACGAGGTCGATCCGCTCGTCCCGGTCGCGGTGCGCCACGGTCACCCCGACCACCCGGTCCCCGTCGGTCTGCGCGGCCACCGGCCGGTACGGCTGGAGCACCCTCAGCCGCCCGGAGCCGAGGAACGGCGCCAGCATCTGCTCGATGACGGCGACGGCCACCCGGGGCTCGTGGCAGACCCGGCTCACCCAGCCGGCTCCCGGGTTCAGGTCGCTCCAGGCCCGGGACCGTTCGGTGAGCGGGTAGTGCCGGCGGTAGTAGTCGCGGATCCCGGTGCGCAGGGCCCGGTAGCTCGCGGTGGCGCCGAACTGTTCGATCCAGGAGTGCTCGTCCGGCGGGACGGCCTGGCTGGTGAGCTGCCCGCCGAGCCAGTCGAACTCCTCGGTCAGGATGACCGACCGGCCGGCCCGGGCCGCGGCGAGCGCCGCCGCCACCCCGCCCAGCCCGCCCCCGACGACGAGGACGTCCGCACGCATCTGTACCACTTGCTTCCTTCCGGTTGCACGGTCACCGCCGAGCTGCGGTGGACCGCCGATCAGGGGGTGCCGAGGGTGTCGCCCTCGACGAGTTCGCAGGGCAGGAGCCGCTGCTGGACGCCGACGGCGCTGCCGTCGATGACGCCGGCCAGCACCTCGACGGACTGCCGGCCCATCTCCTCGCGGGGGATGCGGAACCCGGTGAAGGCCAGGTCGGTGGGAACCGGGACCGTCGGGTCGCCGAGGGTCAGGATCGACAGGTCGGCCGGGACGCTCAGGCCCCGCCGCCGGGCGGCCTGCTCCAGCGCCACCGCGGTGGCGAAGTCCTCGATGAACGCGACGGTGGTCCGGTCGGCCAGCAGGTCGTCGAGGATCGCCTCCGCGTCGCCGGCGACGGCCGTCAGGTGGCGGGCGCTCTCGGCGGCCGTCGCGGCCGCGACGAACCCGCGCCGCCGGTCCGCCGAGGACTCCGCGGTCAGGTCCGTGTTCAGGTAGGCCAGGCGCCGGTGGCCGCGGGCGAGGGCCAGGGCGACCAGCTCGCCCACCGCCGTGGCGTAGTCGGCGCCGACGTACGGCACCGGTCCGCCGGCGTCGTCGCGGCGCCCGACGGCGACGTACGGGAAGCCGTCGCGGTTGAGCCGGTGCAGCTCGGCGGCGTCGATCTCCCGGCCGAGCAGGATGCACCCGTCGGCCAGGCGGAGCCGGTTGTCCTGGTGGAAGATGCGTCGCCGGCCGTCGACCACCGGGGCGCTGGTGAACAGCAGCAGGTCGCAGCCGGCCCGTTCCGCGTACTCCTCGATGCCCAGCAGGAAGGGGTGGAAGAAGTCACGGCTGCCGCTGGGGAAGGCGGGCTCGTAGGTGAACACGCCGATGATCCGGTTGAACCGGGCGGCGAGCCGGCGGGCCACGGGGTCGGCGGCGTAGCCGGTCTCGGCGATGGTCCGCAGCACGCGGTCGCGGGTCTCGGGCGCGATGCGCACGTCGGCGTCGGCCCGGTTGTTGAGCACCAGCGACACGGTCGCCTGACTGACGCCGGCCAATCGCGCGATGTCACGCTGTGTGACGCGTCGGGGGGTAGAGGGCACGACTGGTCCTTCCGGTGCGGCTAATGCGTATTAGCGCTCGGCGTTGGGGAGGAGCCTGGCGGGCCGACCCCGCTTGTGTCAAGGGGTGGGCGAAGAGATTTCGTGGAGATGAAGTCGCAGGAGTAATGCGGATTAGCTCCGGGCCGGCCACCCGGTGGCCCGGCGGCGGCCGAGCCTCCAGCGGGGCGGTGGGGGCATCGCGCCGGGCGGCGGCCGAGCTCTTGACAAGACCCTTTCGGGTCGAGCAACATGCGAGATGTATAGATGGTAATACGTATTAGCAATCGACCGGGTGGCCCACTTCGCCGCTGCGGTCAGCTTGTTGTCTCACCCAGCGTGACATCGTGCCGCCCTGCGGCCTGTCGCGCGACGTCCACAGTCGTCACCGGTGCGGGAAACCGTCCGCACCCCTGACCCGTCCGTCGACGGCCCCGCGCGCCGGCAGTTCGCCAGGGCGGCCGGGGCAGCCCCCACCTTCCCCCGACAGAGCAGGAACAGCGATGACGAAAGCACCCGTCCGAGTGCCCGCTCGCGCCGCCGTGGCGGCAGCCAGCGCGGGCATGCTGGTCGCCACCGTGGCCGGTGTCGCTCCGGCCGCCGCCGACCCGGCCCTGGACTTCCCGCGCTTCACCTACGCGGGCACCGCGTTCGACAAGAGCGACCTGACCTACAACCCGACCAACGAGTTCATCTTCCCGAGCGTCATCCGGGCCGCCGACTACTTCCCCAACCCGCTGGGCACCTACTACCTGTACTACGCCCCCCACGAGCGGCCCGGCGGGATCGCCCTGGCGTACGCGGACTCGATCGACGGCCCGTGGACCGAGTACCGGGCCAACCCGCTGATCGCCAACACCTGGCTGCCGCACTACTCGACGGTCAGCCACGTCTCCTCCCCGCACGCGATCTGGGTCGAGGGGGAGCGCAAGCTGTTCCTCTACTTCCACGGCGAGAACTCGATCACCCGGTACGCCACCTCCGAGGACGGCATCCACTTCAGCTACGGCGGGACGGCGATCAGCCGCGACGACAGCACCGGCGGGGAGACCTCCTACGCCCGGGTGTTCGAGCACGCCGTGCCGCGCCTGGGCAGCCGGTACCTGATGCTCTTCATGGACAACCCGACCGCCGCGCCGCCCGGGCCGACGGGGCCGGTGTCCCGGCGGATCCGCTGGGCGGTCTCCCCGGACGCGCGGACCTGGGCGATCCAGCCCGACCCGATCGTGACCCCGCGCGGCATCCAGGGCCCGAACGCCTCCGGCCCGTTCTTCCTGCGCTGGAACGGCCGCAACCTGGTGATCTTCCACGCGGCCGACGGCAACATGCACGCCGTGGACGTCGGCGACGACTTCGACCGGGAGGTCCACCTCGGCGTCGTGCACGACTCGATGGTCGCCGCGCCCGACCTGGGGCGCTCGGCCGCGCCGACGTTCTACTTCGACGGCCGCACCGTGCACATGTACTACGAGGCCGGCGGGCGACTCACCGCGACGATCGGCCACGCCGTCGCCACCCTGGACCAACCGGTGCCCACCCGCGAGGTGGACTGCGTGGTGGACCGGCCGGTGCTGTGGCCGCCGAACCACCAGATGGTCGACGTGACCGTGACGGCGGACCTGCGTGACGGGGTCCTCGGCCCGCACGCGCTCAACCTGACGGCGGTGACCGGCGGCGACGCCGCGGACGTCGGCGACTTCACCGTCGGCACGCCCGACACCAGCGGGCGGCTACGGGCGGAACGCGACGGCGCCGGGGGGGGACAGGGTCTACACCCTGACGTACGCGGGCCACGACGAGATCGGCCGCCCCATCGGCTGCACCGTGACCGTCACCGTGCCGCACGACCAGGGCCGTGCCTGACCGCGCCGTGAAGGGCGCCCGGCCGTACCGCACGGTGCGGCCGGCCGCCCGTGCGTGGACCCGCCCGGCGCGGCCGGATACCGTACCCGCGGCGCGGATCACCCCGCGTCCCGGCCGTCGAGCGGTGGGAGGCATCCGATGCGCCTGCACGTGGGGTGCGCCATGTGGACGCACAAGTCCTGGCAGGGGCGCTTCCTGGCGCACCCGCTGCCGGCGAACGAGCGGCTGCGCGCGTACGCCGGCTGGTGCACCGCCGTCGAGGGCAACACCACCTTCTACGCGACCCCCACCCGCGAGACGGTCGCCTCCTGGGCGCAGCAGACCGGCCCCGACTTCCGCTTCGTGCCCAAGCTGCCGAAGATCGTCACGCACGAGCGCCGGCTCACCGGCGCCGACGAGGAACTCCGGGCCTTCCTCGACGCCGTCGAACCCCTCGGCCCACGGGCCCACGCCCTCTGGATCCAGCTGCCGGGCTCGTTCGGGCCCGGCGACGTACCCGCGCTGGCCCGTTTCCTGCGCGGGCTGCCCGCCACCCACCGGTACGCCGTGGAGGTCCGCCACCCCGCGTTCTTCGACGATCCCCGGGCGGCGCGGACGCTGGAGGAGGCGCTCGCCGCGGCCGGCGCGGAGTGGGTGCCCTTCGACACGACCGCGTTCTTCCGCACCCCGCCGACCAGCGACGCGGAACGGGAGGCGTGGACCAGGAAGCCGCGCACCCCGCTGCGCACCCGCGCGCTGACCGACCGGCCGATCGTGCGCTACCTCGGCCGCGACGACCCCGCACGCACCGTCGAGGGCTGGCAGCCGTGGCTCGACGTGGTGACCGGCTGGCTGCGCGAGGGACGCTCGCCGACGATGTTCGTGCACACCCCGGACAACGCCGACGCGCCCGGGCTGGCCCGCCGGTTCCACGACGAGGTCCGGGCGCGCCTGCCCGGGATCGAGCCACTGCCGGAACCGGAGCCGGCCGGACCGTCGACGCTGTTCTGACCGGACCGACGTACGCCGATCCCACCGGACGGCTACCCGGAGAATCAGGCGGGGGAGGTGCCGCCGTGCTCATCGGCCCCTGGCCCTCGACAGCCCGGCGGCGGCTTCGACGGGTGCCGCCCGCCGGCGGACCCGGGCCGTCGGCGCGGGCAGGGCCCGCCGGTCGACCTTGCCGTTCGCGGTCGCGGGCAGCTCCGGCAGGGCCACGTACCGCAGGGGCACCATGTGGTCGGGCAGTTGCCGCGCCAGGAACGCGCGCAGCGCGGGCTCGGCCACGGCGTCCGGGTCGGCGTCGCGCTCGGCCACCACGTACGCCACCAGCGTCGCGGCGGCGCCCAGGTCGTCGCGCAGCAGCACGACGCTGTTGGCGACGAGGGGGTGCCGGTTGAGCACCGACTCGATCTCGCCGAGTTCCACCCGCTGCCCGCGGATCTTCACCTGGGTGTCGATGCGCCCGCCGTAGTGCAGGTGCCCGTCCGGCGACCACCAGGCCAGGTCGCCGGTGCGGTACACCCGCTGCGGCCACCCGGCGACCGCCACCTCGACGAACCGCTCGGCGGTCAGGTCCGGTCGCCCGGCGTACCCCCTGGCCAGGCAGTCCCCGCCCAGGACCAGTTCCCCGGGCATGCCCAGCGGGGCCAGCTCGCCGCGCTCGTCGAGGACGTACGCGGCGACGTTCGCGATCGGCCGGCCGATGGGGACGGTGTCCTCGGGCTCGGGGCGGCGGCACGGCCAGGCGGTCACGTCGATGGCGGCCTCGGTGGGCCCGTACAGGTTGTGCACCTCGACCTGCGGCAGCGCCGCGGTGAGCTTGTTGACCAGCTTCGGCGGCAGCGCCTCCCCGCTGCAGATCACCCGGCGCAGACCGGCGCAGCGGGCCAGGCCGGCCTCCTCGACGAAGAGGGCGAGCATGGACGGCACGAAGTGCACGGTGGTCACCGACTCGCGGGCGACGACGTCGACCATCTCCTGCGGGTCGCGGTGGGCCTGTGCCTCGGCGGTGACCAGCGTCGCGCCGGTCATGAACGCCCACAGCAGCTCCCACACCGACACGTCGAAGGTGTACGGGGTCTTCTGCAGCACCACGTCGCCGGGGCCGATGCGGTACGCGTCCCGCATCCACACCAGCCGGTTGGCCAGCGACAGGTGCGTCATCTGCACCCCCTTGGGCGCCCCGGTCGAGCCGGAGGTGAAGATGACGTACGACAGCCCCTCGACGACCTCCTCCGGCGCCCGGTAGCCACGCCAGTCGACGGGCGCGGCGGGCAGGTCGCCGCCGGTCAGCGGTCGTACGGGCACGGACGGCTCGCCGCCGGAGCCCAGCGCGGCCCGCCCCGCGTCGTCGGCGAGCACCAGCGCGGCGTCGGCCGCGCGGAGCATGAGGTCCAGCCGCGGGCGCGGGTGGGACGGGTCCAGCGGCAGGTACGCGCCGCCGGCCAGCAGGACACCGAGCACCGCGACCACCATCTCGGGGCTGCGCTCGGTGCACAGCCCGACCACCGACCCGGTTCCCACGCCCTCGGCGCGTAGCCGCCCGGCCAGCGCCGCCGCCTCGTCCAGCAACTCGCGGTAGCTGCGCTCGCGTCCGTCCCCGCGCAGCGCGGCTGCCTCCGGGGTGCGCTCCGCCTGGCGGCAGATCGTCTCGTGCACGGGCGTGCGCGGCGCGGGGGTGGGCGCCGGGTTGAATCCGAGCAGCGTGCCGCGCTCCACCGGGCCGACCAGCGCGGCCTCCCGCACCGGCCGGTCCGGATGGGCGGTGAGCCAGGCGCGCAGGGTGTCCAGGCGCTCCCGCAGGTACGCCGGCTCCCCTTGCTCGCGGGCGAACCGGACCGGCACCCCGCCGAGGACCGCCGACGCCCCGGCGACATCCGTCCCGGGCGTGGCCAGCAGGACTTCCACGGCACCGCCCGGCGGGGGCGGGTCCGCCGCGCCGGCCGCGACGACGGCATCCGGTCGCAGGCGGCGCGCCTGCTCGCGTACCCCCGTCAGGGTGCTGTCGGGGGACACCCGCACCAGGACGTCGCCGCGCGGGCCGCGCACCGCGACCGAGGTCGCGCCCGACAGGCGGTGGCAGAGCACGGCCGCCACCGCCGCGACCAGATCCAGCTCGTCGCGGCCGGTCACGCCGTCACCAGCCCGGCCAGCGCGCGCGGCGTCGGATCCGCCGACAGCGCGTCGGCGGGGATGCGTACCCCGAACCTGCGCTGCACCTGGCTGATCATGCGGATGAACAGCAGCGACTCGCCGCCGAGGGTGAAGAAGTTCGCGTCCGGCCCGATGTCGGCGCAGCCGAGCATCCTGCCCCACAGCTCCATGATCTCCTTCACCACCTCGTCCTCGCCGGTGGCGGCGGGCTGCGGCGCCGGTTCGGCGACGGCCGCGCCCGGTGGTGGCGGCGCGGCGTCGAGCCAGTGCCGGGTGCGGGCGAACGGGTACGTGGGCAGCGGGACCCGCCGTGCGTCGCTGTCGCCGCGCACCGCGGCCCAGTCGACGGACGCCCCGGCGGTCCACAGCCCGCCGAGCCCGGCGAGTACGTCGCCGGCGTCGGCCCGCTCCGTCGGCCGGGGTTGCAGGGCGAATCCGGGCGTCCGCGACCCGCCCTGCCGGGCCATGCCGGTCAGCGCGGTGCCCGGCCCGACCTCGACCAGGACCGGGTCGGGCAGGCCCAGACCGGTCAGCAGCGCGTCGTGGTAGCGCACCGGGCTGCGCAGCTGCGCGCCCCAGTAGCCCTCGGTGCGCGGCAGCCCCTTGCCCAGCAGCATGCCGTCGACCGTGCTGATCACCGGGACGGTCCGGGGCCGCCGGGCGACGCCGTCGGCCTCGGCGCCGAGCAGCCGCGCCGCGTCGGCCATCATCCGCGAGTGGAAGGCGCGCTGCGCGGGCAGTGCCCGGCAGTGCACCCCCGCCGCGTCGAGGCGTTCCCGCAACGCGGCGAGTGGCGCCACCGGCCCGGCCACCACCGTGAACTCGGGGGCGTTGCGGGCGGCGACGTCGAGGTCGTCCAGCCCCGCGAGGTGCTCCTGGAGGGCCGACGGTGGCGCGAGCACGGCCAGCATGGCGCCCTCGGGCGCGTCCTGCATGAGCCTGCCGCGGGTCGCGACCAGGCGCAGCATGTCGTCGGCGGCCAGCTCGCCGGCCAGCGCCGCGGCCGCGAACTCGCCGACGGAGTGACCGATCAGTGCCGCCGGGCGTACGCCCCACGACACCAGCAGCCGGCCGAGCGCGAGCTCGTGCAGCGCCAGCGCGGGCTGGGTGACGTCGGTGCGGTGCACGAGCCCGTGCGGGTCGTCGTCGACCAGCACGTCGCGCAGGTCCAGCCCCAGGAGCGGGGCCAGCAGCGCGGCGCCGCGGTCGAGCTCCGCCCGGAAGGACGGGAAGCGGTCGTAGAGGCCCCGCGACATGGCGGGGAACTCGGCCCCCTGGCCCGGGAACAGGAACAGCACGCTGGGCCGGCGCGCGGCCTCGCGTACGGGCGCCCTGCGCAGCCGGGTCAGCGCCGCCGGGACGTCGCGCGCGGCGACCGCGAGGCGGTGCGTGAAGTGCCTGCGGTACGTCTGCGACGTCAGCGCGACGTCGGCGACGGCCAGGTCGGGGCGCTGACGCAGGTGCTCGCTCCACTGCTCGGCGGCCGCGTGGACCGCCTCCGGGTCGCGCCCGGACAGCACGATCAGCTCGGTGCGACCGTCGGCCGCCCCGGGACCGGACCCGGCCGGGCCGTCGGCCTCCTCCAGCACCACGTGGGCGTTGGTGCCGCCCAGACCGAAGGAGCTGACCGCCGCCCGGCGCGGCCCGTCGGCGTCCCACGGGCGGGCCACGGTGTCCACCGTGAACGGGGTCGACCCGTCGAGCAGCTCGGGGCGGGCCTGCTTGAGGCCGGCCAGCGGCGGGATCTGCCGGAAGTGCAGGGCCAGCGCGGCCTTGATGAGCCCGGAGACGCCGGCGGCCGCGTCGAGGTGGCCGACGTTGGCCTTGACCGAGCCGATGGAGCACGCCCGCGCGCCCCGGCGGAACACCTCGCCCAGCGCCGCCAGCTCGATCGCGTCGCCCACCTCCGTGGCGGTGCCGTGCGCCTCCAGGTAGCCGACGGTGGCGGGATCGACGCCGGCGGCGGCGTACGCGCGGGTCAGCACGTCGATCTGTCCGGCGACGCCGGGCGCGGTGTAGCCGACCTTCATGCCGCCGTCGTTGTTCACGGCCGACCCCTTGATCAGCGCGTAGACGGTGTCCCCGTCGCGGCGGGCGTCCTCGGCCCGTTTGAGCGCCACCATGGCGACGCCGTTGCCGGGGACGGTCCCGGCGGCCGAGGCGTCGAAGGGTCGGCAGGCGCCGTCCGGCGACATGATGCCCTTCGTCTCGTAGAGGTAGCCGGCCTGTTGCGGCACCGCCACGCAGGCCCCGCCGGCGAGCGCGACGTCCGAGTCGCCCGTACGCAGGCTCTGGCAGGCCAGGTGCACCGCCACCAGCGACGTCGAGCAGGCGGTCTGCACGGTCACGGCGGGACCGCCCAGGTCCAGCCGGTACGCGACCTTCGCGGCGAGGTGGTCCTTCTCGTTGCCCAGCACCACCGAGAGCAGTCCCTGGGTGTCGACGAGGCCGGGGTGCGGGTACACGTGGTGCAGCGCGTAGTAGTTGAACCCGGCCCCGGCGAACACGCCGACCCGGCCGAAGGGTCGCCCGGTGGCCGAGCCGGCGGACTCCAGGGCGGCCCACGCCGTCTGCATCAGCAGCCGGTGCTGCGGGTCCATGGTCTCGGCCTCGCGCGGCGTGATGCCGAAGAAGGCGGCGTCGAACAGGTCCGGGTCGGCCAGCACGCCGCGCGCCGGCACGTACGCCGGGTCGTCGAGCCGCTGCGCGGGCACGCCCGCCGCCAGCAGCTCCCCGCGCGTCAGCTCACTGATCGTGATCTTCCCGGCGACCACGTTGGACCAGTACTCCCAGACGTCGGCGGCACCGGGGAACCGGCCCGCCAGGCCTACGATCGCGATGTCGCCGTTCATGAGGATGCGCCTGCTCCTTCGGTCTGTGCGTGCAGATGCCGGGCCAGCGTCTGAACGGTGGGGAAGCGGTAGAGGTCGGTCAGCGGGATGACCCGGCCGGCCAGCCGCTGCTGGAGCAGCCGGCGCACGATCGCCAGCCGCAGCGACTCGCCGCCGACGTCGAAGAACGCCTCGTCGACGTCGAAGTCGTCGGTGCCCAGCGCCTCCACCCAGGCGCCCGTCACCAGCTCCTCGAACTCGGCCAGCGACGCCGAGCGCGCGGCGGGCGCCGGTTGCGCCGCCGCGCCGGTGCCCGTCGCGGCGTCGGGCGGCGGCGCCCCGGCCAGCGCGGCCAGGGCCCGCAGGTCGACCTTGCCGTTGCGGTCGAGCGGGAACTCGGCCACGGTCACCCACTGCTGCGGCCGGGCGTAGGGGGCCAGCTCGGCCTCCACGGCGCGGCGCACGGCGTCGGCGTCCAGGCCGTCGGGCGCGGGCTTGAGGGCGGCGCAGAGGCGTACGCCCGTGACCGGGTCGCCGGTGGTGAACACCACCGCGTCGCGCACCCCGGGTCGCGCCCGCAGCCTGCGCTCGACGTCGACCAGCTCGACCCGGTGCCCGGCGATCTTCACCTGGCGGTCGTTGCGGCCCAGGAAGCGCAGCTGCCCGTCCGCGCCCCAGCGCACCAGGTCCCCGGTGCGGTACAGGCGCACCGGCGGATCCCCGTGCCGCACGAACGACGCGTCGGTGCGGGCGGAATCGTCGAGGTAGCCGTCGGCGAGGCCGGTGCCCGCCGTGCGCAGCTCGCCGATCGCGCCCGGCGGGACGGGGCGCCCCGCCGGGTCGACCACGTGCAGGTCGGTGCCGCGAACCGGCGCGCCGATCGGCAGCGGGTCGGGCGTCGCGTCGGCGTGCTCGACGGACCAGGTCGTGGTGAACGTGGTGTTCTCGGTGGGGCCGTAGCCGTTGGTGACGCGTAGCCCCGGGCAGGCCCGCAGCACCCGGCGTACGTGCGCCGGGGAGACCACGCCGCCGCCGGTGAACACCTGCCGCAGCCCGGCGAACGCGTCCGGACGGTGGTCGGCGACCAGGTGGAACACGCCGGAGGTCAGCCAGGCGTGCGTGACGTCGGTGGTGTGCAGGAACTCGGCCAGGCCGCTGGGCGTCGGCTCCCCGGGCGGGAACACCACCACCGTGTCGCCGTTGGCCAGCGACACCAGCAGCTCCAGTGTGGACGCGTCGAACGCCAATGGCGACAGTCGCAGCATCCGCATGCCCGCCCGGTCGGCGAACAGCCCCGGGTCGTCGGCCAGCCGCAGCACCGCCCGGTGCGGGACGACCACGCCCTTGGGCACCCCGGTCGAGCCCGAGGTGAAGGAGACGTACGAGGTGCGCGCCGGGTCGGTCGGGGCCGCGCCGAGCGGGTCGTCGTCGCCTTCCGCGCCCCCGGGCCGCGCCACGCGGTCCGCGCCGGCCGGGGCGCCCGGGCGGTCCAGGTCGGCCAGGGCGCAGTCGGGGACGGTCGCGTACTCCGGGCCGGCCGGGGCCGCGCCGAGGCGGGCGCGCGGCGCGACGGTCGCGGCCAGGTGCGCCCGCCACTCGCCGGTGGCGTGCTGGTCGACCGCGACGTAGTGCGCGCCCAGCCGCAGCACGCCCAGCACCGCCACGGCCTCGGCGGCCGAGCGCGGCAACTCCAGGAGCACCGCGTCGCCGGCCCGTACCCCGCTGGAGTGCAGCAGCCGCGCCTGCGCGACGGCGCCGTCGTGCAGTTCGCGGTAGGTCAACGTGCGCCCGGCGTGCGCGTCGACCAGCGCGATCCGTTCGCCCGCGGATCGCGCGTGCGCCGCGAAGCGGCTCCACACGTCGTCGGCCGTGTCGTGCGACCCGCCCGTGCCCAGCGCCCGCAGCCGCGCGCGCTGCCCCGCCGACAGGGTGGTGACGTCGCGCAGGGCGGCGCCCGGCCCGGCGGCCAGCTCCCGCAGCGCCGCCTGGAACGACTCGGCCAGCTCGCCGGCGTCGGCGGCGGTGAGCGCCGACGTCGCGTACTCCAGGGCGAACCGGGGACGGTCCGACCACGACTGGAGGTAGAGCAGCGCGTCGAACACCGCGCCGTGGCAGTGGCCCTCGTGCACCCGCCAGGCGCGGCCCCCCGCGACCAGCTCGTCGGGCACCAGCTCGTGGTGGGCGGCGAAGCCGAGCTGCGCCAGCGGGTTGCGGCCCGGGTCGGTGGCGACGTCGAGCCCGGAGACGACCCGCTCGAACGGCACGTCGGCGTCGGCCGCCGCCTCGGCCAGCGACGCGGCCACGGCGCGTACGTAGTCCTGCGCGTCGACGTCGTCGCCCGCCGCGCAGCGCACCGGGACGACGCGGGTGCACAGGCCTACGATGCCGGCCATGCCCGCCTCGAACCGGCCCGCCGCCGGCACCCCGAGCACCAGGTCGGTCAGGCCCGCGTGGCGGGACGCGGCCAGCGCCCACGCCGCCATGGCCACCGACGTCACGGTCACCCGACAGTGCCGGGCCAGCGCGGTCGCGGCCCGCGTCGTCGCCGCGTCGAGGTGGAAGCGCAGGCGCGCGCCGTGGCCGTCGGCCTCGACGACCGGGGGCAGGTCCGTGGGGAGCGTGACCGTCCACGGCGCGCCGTCCAGCCGGGCCGCGACCCGCGCCAGCGCGCCGTCCAGCGCCCCGGACGCCTCCTGCGCGGCCAGCCGCGAGCAGACCCAGTCCGGCGACGGCGTGGGGCCGGTCGGGCCGGCGGCGGCGTAGAACTCGGCGAACTCGCGCCAGAGCACCCCGATGCTCCAGCCGTCGGCGACCGTGTGGTGCACCAGCAGGGTGAGCAGGTCGCGCCGCCCGGCGCGGGTCAGCACGAAGACGACCGGCGGCTGTGCGAAGGGGCGCAGCAGCCGCGCGGCCGAGCGGCCGTACAGGTCGTGCACGGCGCGTACCGGGTCGTCGTCGGGCAGCGTCTGGTGCAGCAGCCGCGGCTCGTACGGCGCGGGCAGCACGATCCGCGCCTGACGCGGGTCGCGCACGAAGAGCGTACGCAGCGCCTCGTGGCGGGTCGTCAGCTCCCGCAGCGCCGTCCGGGTGCGGGCTTCGTCGAGCGGCCCGTCCGCCTCCAGCGTGAACATCAGGTGGTACGGCGCGTCGCGCTCGAGCAGGTGCGCGGCGAGCATGGCGCGCTGGCCGGGCAGCAGTTCCAGCTCGGCCGGCCGGCGCGCGGCCACCGGCGGGGCGGTGTCCACGTGCGCCACCGCGCCGGCCAGCGCCCGCGCCAGCGGCAGCACCGACAGCAACCGGGCGCTGTCCACGTGCGCCCCCAGCTCGCGCTGGCCGAGCGAGACCAGCGCGATGGCCTGGAGCGAGGTGCCGCCCAGCCCGACGAACGATTCGGTGGCCGCCGCGTCGCGCAGCCGCTCGGGCGCGAGACCGAGCACCCGCGCGGCGAGCGGCGTCCAGGCGGAGAGATCCGGGGCGGCCATCACACGGTCTCCGCCACCGGCTTGTCCAGCGGCACCTGGCCCGCGACGTCCCGCAGGTCGGCGAAGCGGGGGTTCTCCAGCACGTGGCCGAACATCACCGCGAGGTTGAGTTCCTGGCGGATCAGGGTGCTCAGCCGCAGCGCGCTGAGCGAGTGGCCGCCGAGGTCGAAGAAGTCGTCGTCGTCGTCGACCGTGTCGACGCCGAGCACCTCCATCCAGAGCTGCTCGAACTCGCCCACCCAGGTCCGGTCGTGTACGTCGCGCATCAGTGCTGCCTCTCTGAGTCCAGTCGGGTCGCGGGGGCGTCCAGGTAGTGCCGGGTGGCCGCGAAGGGGTAGGTGGGGGCAGGCAGCCGGCGGCGGCCCGCGTCGTGCACGGGGTCCCAGGCGCCGGCGAGGCCCCGCTGCCACAGCGCGCCGACGATCGCCAGCAGCCGGGCGTGCCGGTCGGTGGGCAGCGCGGGCGCGTCCGGGTCCAGGTGCGCGGTGACGCTCGTACCGACCTCGATCCAGAGCGCCCCGTCGAGCTGCGGCGGCGCCGTCGGCGCGAGCGGCTCGGCCGCCCGCGCCCGCCAGTACGCGAGCGCGTCCGGCCCGTTCGGTGGCTGCCCGCCCGGCACGTGCACGGGCAGGTCGGCCGGGCCGAGCCGGAGGCCGTCGACGTCCGCGCCGCACACCAGCGCCAGCGCGTCCGCGACGGACATGACCCCGGCCACGACCGCGCACGCCACGGCGCCGAGGCCGGCGCCGGCCAGGGCACGTGGGGCCACGCCCCGGCTGCGCAGCGACCGCGCCAGGCCGACGCAGGCCAGCAGCCGGGTGCACCGCTGTCGTACGGCCTCGTCGAGGTCCCGGTCGCGCAGCAGCGCCACGCCCTCGTCGACGACCCGGCGGTACACCGGGTCGGCGTCGTAGTTGGGCCGGTTCCCGGTCAGCTCGCCGGCGCCGGTGAGGTGCAGCGCCACCCCGCGCGCCCGCGCCCTCGCGTCGACCTGCCGGGGCACGGCCGGCGCGCCGTACGACCCGGTCAGGAACGCGGCCCGCCACGGCAGCTGTGCCCGGCCGGTGCGCAGCGTGTACGCCAAATCGGCCAGCTCGCCGGGCGCGCTCTCCGCCACGCAGGCGACGGTGCGGTCCAGGCTGTCCTGCGCCACGGCGGCGGTCTTGGCGGAGACCAGGACCAGCTCGGTGACGTGGCGGCGCGACCGGGGCCGGGCGGGCGGGGCCTCCTCCAGCACGACGTGGGCGTTGGTGCCGCCGATGCCGAAGGCGCTCACCCCGGCCCGGCGTACGCCGTCGATCGGCGCCCAGGGCCGGGCCGTCGCCGGCAGCTCGAACACGGAGCCGTCCAGCCGAACCGCGGGGTTGGGCGTGGCGAGGTGGGCGATCGGCGGGACCACGCGGTGCTTCAGCGCCAGCACCGTCTTGATCAGGCCGATCACTCCGGCGGCGGTGTCCAGGTGCCCGACGACCGACTTGGCCGCGCCGAGCGCGCAGGGCGCCCGGTCGGGCCGGTCGCTGTCGAAGACCTGCCGCAGCGCCGCCACCTCGATCGGGTCGCCGAGCGCGGTGCCGGTGCCGTGGGTCTCGACCAGGCCGACGCTGTCCGGGTCGACGCCCGCGACGCCGATCGCCGCGGAGATCACGTCGGCCTGGCCGGTGGGGCCGGGCGCGGTGAAGCCCGCCTTGCGGGCACCGTCGTTGTTGACCGCCGAGCCGCGGATCACGGCGTACACGGTGTCGCCGTCGCGCAGCGCGTCGTCGAGCCGCTTGAGCACCACCACGCCCGCGCCGTCGCCGGGCACGGTGCCGTCGGCCGCCGCGTCGAACGTCCGGCACCGGCCGTCGGCGGAGAAGATCCCGCCGGGCTCGTGCAGGTGCCCGCGCCGCGTCGGCGGGGCCACCGTGGCGCCCCCGGCCAGCGCCATGTCGGCGTCGTACGTCAGCAGCGCCTGCACGGCCTGGTGCACGGCGACCAGCGACGTCGAGCAGGCGGTCTGCACCGTCAGCGCCGGGCCCTGCAGGTTCAGCTTGTACGCGATGCGGGTGCCCGCGAAGTCCTTGTCGCTGCCGATGATCAGCCCCAGGCCGCCGGCCGCCTCGACCGCGCGCTCGTCGGGCCACACGTTGTCGAGCAGGTAGACGTTCAGGCCGGTGCCGACGTACACCCCGATCCGGTTGCCGTCGGTGGCGACCGGCGGGTGCCCGGCGTGCTCCAACGCGGCCCAGGCGCACTCCAGCAGGATCCGCTGCTGCGGGTCCATCAGCGCGGCGTCCGACGGCGAGTAGCTGAACAGCCGGTGGTCGAAGCGGTCCGCGTCGTGCAGTACCGCCCGGGCGGGCACGAAGTCGGGCCGCTCCACCATGTCCTTGGGCACGCCCCAGCCGAGGAGCTGCTCGGGGGTGAAGAAGGTGACCGCGTCGATGCCGTTCACCACGTGGTGCCAGAAGAGGTCCAGGTCGCGTCCGGCGCCGGGGACCCGCACGGCCATGCCGACCACGGCCACCGCGCCGTCGTGCGGCTCAGCCACGGCGACCTCCCGTGGTCCGGCGCCGCTCCGCCAGCAGGGCCCGTCCCCGGTGACGCTGCGCCACCCGCGCGTCGGCGACCACCGGTGCCGCCCGTTGCAGGTGGGCGGCGCAGCCGGCGACGGTGCCGGCGCGGAACAGGTCCGTCACGGATACCTCCAGTCCCTCGTCGGAGAGCCGTTGCTGGAGTGCGATCAGCGCGAAGCTGTGCCCGCCCAGGTCGAAGAAGTTGTCGTGCAGCCCGACGTCGGCCCGGTCGAGCACCTCGCTCCAGCAGGCCCGGATGCGCTCCTCCAACCCGGTGCCGGCGGTGTGCCCGCGCGGTGCGGCGGGCACGGTGGTGCTGCGGGCGGCCCGGCTGTCGGCCAGCAGGCGGGCGGTGTCCACCTTGCCGTGCGCGGTGAGCGGGACCGCCGCGACCGACAGGATGCGCGACGGCACCATGTACGCCGGCAGCGTCGCCCGGACGTGGGCGCGCAGCTCGCGTTCGGCGTCGGGGCCGAGGTCGCCGACGACGAAGGCGGCCAGCTCGTCGTTCTCCGCCGCGACGGCGCACGAGCGCACCGCCGGGTGGGTCAGGAACGCGCTCTCGACCTCGGCCAGCTCGACACGGTAGCCGCGCAGCTGCACCTGGGTGTCGTTGCGGCCGAGGTACACCAGGTTCCCGTCGAGGCCCCACCTGACGACGTCGCCGGTCCGGTACATCACGCCCCCGCCGTACGGGTCGGGCAGGAAGCGCGCCTCGGTCAGCTCCGGGTTGCCCACGTAGCCGTGCGCCACGAGCACACCGCCGCAGTACAGCTCGCCGGGCACGTTGCGGCCGGTCGGCCGCAGGTCGTCGTCGAGGACGTAGCAGCGCCCCGACGGCAGCGGCACACCGATGGTGCCCTCCCTGACCCGGGCCAGCTCCGCGGTGGGCGCCTCGAAGATCGTGACGTGGATGGTGCCCTCGGTGATGCCGTACATGTTGACGAAGACCGCGCGCAGCCCCGTCGCGCCGGCGACCAGCGACGCGACCCGCGACCAGCTCAGCGCCTCGCCGCCGAGGACGACGTAGCGGATGGGGGAGACCTCGTCGGCGTCCAGCAGCCGCAGGTACGGCGGCAACAGCCGGTAGAGCGCGCCGGGGGTCTGGAACAGCACGGTGACGCCCTCGCGGCGCACCAGCGCGGCCAGCCGCTCGCGGTCCACCAGGTCGGCCTGGTCGGCGACGACCAGTCGCCCGCCGGTGCTCAACGCGCCCCACATCTCCCACACCGAGGCGTCGAACGAGAACGAGCTGGCGGCCAGCCACACGTCGTCGGCGGTGACATCGAGGCCGGCGGGGGTCGGGTCGTTCAGCGCGTCCAGGCCGCCGTGCCCGACCATGACGCCCTTGGGCACCCCGGTGGAGCCGGAGGTGTAGATGACGTACGCCTGTTCGCCGGGCCCGGGGAGCGTCGGCGCGACCACGGACACCCCGTCGAGGGTGTGCGCGTCGGCCAGCCGGATGGCGCGGCCCCGTGCCAGCGCCCCGGCGGTGTCGGCGGTGGCGGCCTCCACCAGCATGACCGGCAGGTCGGCGTTGGCCGTGATCAGTTCGAGGCGCTGTCGCGGGTACTCGGGATCCAGCGGAACGTAGACGCCGCCGAGCTTCCACACGCCCAGGATCGCCGCGACGATCGCGGGGGAGCGGCGCAGCAGCAGCCCGACGTGGTCGCCGCGGCCCACCCCCCGGTCGGCCAGCCCGGCCGCGATCCGCCCGGCCCACCGGTCCAGCTCGGCGTAGGTGACCTCCACGTCCCGATGGCGTACGGCCACCGCGTCGGGGGTGCGCGCCACGTGCTCGGCGAAGCGGCGCAGCACCGACGGGTGCTCGGCCGGCCGCCGCGTGACCGGCGGGTTCATCCCCTCGGTCAGCAGCAGCCGCTCCGCCTCGTCCACCATGCTCGGCTCGGCGTCCGGCCCGTCGACGACCGACCGCAGGAAGGTCAGGTAGTGCGCGAGCAGCGTCGCGACGGTCTCCGGGGTGAACAGCTCGGTGCTGTACTCGGCCCGCAGGAACGGCGTGGCGGTGGAGACGTCGAGGGTCAGGCCCAGGTCGAACTTGGTCACGTCGACCTCGACGTCGACCTCGGTGAGCGTCACCCCGTCGAACTCGGGGAACGCGAAGGGGAAGTTCTGCACCGTCAGGGAGGTCTGGAACAGGGGCGCGTGGCTGAGCTGTCGTTCGCCGACGGTGGCCGCCACGATCTGCTCGAACGGCACGTCCTGGTTGGCGAACGCGGCCATGCTGGCCCGGCGGGCCCGCTCGACCAGCTCGGCGAAGCCGGGCCGGCCGGACAGGTCGAGCCGGATCGGCAGCGTGTTGACGAGGCAGCCGACGACGCGCTCCTCGGCCTCGTCCATCCGGTTGGCCACCGGCACCCCGATGACCACCTCGTCCTGGCGGGCGTAGCGCGACAGCACCGAGGCGTACGCGGCGAGCGTCACCGTGAACAGCGTCGTGCCCCGCGAGCGGGCCCACGCGGTCAGGCGCTCGACCAGCCGTGGCTCGACGGGGCGGCGCAGCACCGCGCCGTCGGCGCGGAGCACGCTCGGCCGGGGAAAGTCGGTGGGCAGCGCGAGCTGCGGGACGTCGCCAAGCTCGGCGCGCCAGAAGTCCAGCCCGGAGCTGTCACGCTCGAAGCAGTCGCGTTGGCGCTGCGCGTACGCCAGGTACGACTGCGCCGGTTCGGCGTACGCGGCGGGCGTCCCCGACAGCGCCGCGTGGTACTCGGCCGCGAGGTCGCGCAGCAGCAGCCCCACCGACCAGCCGTCGCAGGCGATGTGGTGCACCAGCACCGCGAGGGTGTGCTCGTGCGGGCCCCAGGAACGCAGGAAGGCGCGCAGCACCGGGCCGTCGCCGAGGTCGAACGGGCGTCGGGCCTGCTCGGCCACCAGGGTGTGCAGGAAGGCCTCCTGGATCTCCCGGTCGGCCCACGCGCCCGTCTGCACCTCGACGTGCGCGTGCGGGGTGGGCGACACCCGCTGGGTGAGTACGCCGTCGACCAGCGCGAATGTGGTGCGCAGCGCGTCGTGCCGGGCGACCACGCGGGTCAGCGCCGCGCGCAGCGCCTCGGGCCGCAACGCCCCGTGCAGGTGGACGGCGAACGCCACCACGTACGCCGGGTTGCCGGGCTGGAGCTGGTTGAGGAAATAGAGGCGTTCCTGAGCGAAGGAAGCACGACCGGTACGAACCATGGCTCGATGGTGGTCTGTGCGACGTCCCGCCCGGCAGAGCGAGCTTCCCCGCCTGAGCAGGGAAAACCTCCCGGTCGGGTGCCGGACACCCCACCCCCACCCCGGGACGCGGCGCGGCCCCCGGTCCGACGGGGTCAGCCGTCGGACCGGGGGCCGGTCGGGGTGTGTCGGGGCGGCCGCGCGGGACCACCCGGTCGGGGAGTGCCTAGTACTCGCCGCGCCCGAAGGCGGCCAGCTCCGCGGAGTGTCCCGGGTTGCTGACGTACGTCGCGCCGATCGGGGCGGTGACCCGGCACCACGCGTCGAGCCGTGCCACGTCGATGCCGGCCGCCGCGGCCAGCTCGTCGCGCCGGCGCAGCATCTCCGCGCGGTCCAGGCCCTCCAGCACGTAGTCGACCGCGTCGAAGCACGGGTCGCCGGCGCAGGCCATCGGGTCGATGGCGACCAGGCCCTTCGCGCCGCCGGCGAGCACGTTGCCCAGGTGCAGGTCGCCGTGCAGCAGCACGGTGGCGGTGGGTGCGGCGAAGAGGTCGTCGCGCAGCCGCTTCGACCCGGCGAGGTCGGCGCCCCGCCGCGTCGCCGAGTTGAACAGCACGTCGATCCAGTCCTCCAGCCGGCGCGGGGCGGCGGCCGGGTCACCCGCGCCGTGCAGGTCGTTGAGGAACGCGGCGTACTCCTGCGGCGACGGCGGTCGCGGCATCTTCTCCACCAGCGTGCCCGGGTGGATCGACTCGAGCAGCACCGCGCCCTTCTCCGCCGCCAGCACCGCCGGCACCCGCCCGCTGGGCGCGAACTGGCGCAGCATGTCGACCTCCTCGCGTACGGCGTAGCTGTCGGGCGACAGCTTCAGCACCGCCTCGCCCCGCGGGTGCCGGCACCGGAACACCACCGAGGAGTTGCCGGACTTGACCGGCTCGCCGAGGTCGAGCTCCCATCGCGCGACGAGCTCGTCGAGGCGTCGGGTCAGCGTGCCGACCCAGCGGTGCGCCGCCCTGCCGAACCGCGGCTCCAGCCGCTTCGCGACGGCTTCCAGATCCAGGGTCATCCCGCTCACCTCTCCGTCGATCTCGCGCCGGCGTACGCGGCGGAGCCGCCCGCCGCCGGCAGGGGGGTGCCGCCGTGCGCCCGGACCGACGGGGCGCCGCCGCCGGGCATCGGGTGGGAGCCCGGCCCGTACGACCCGACGCGCTCCAGCCTGGCCTTGCGGGCGACCTCGATCGCCTCGTGCCGGTCCGACACGTTGAGCTTGCTGAAGATCGTCGAGATGTGGTTGCTGACCGTCTTCGGAGACAGGTTCAGCCGGGTGGCGATCGCCCCGTTACGCATGCCGGACGCGATCAGCTCCAGCACCTGCCGCTCGCGCGTGGTCAGCTCCGGGAAGAGCTGCTGGTTGCGTGGCTCCCGCCCGAGCTGCCTGACGAGCTGGTCGGCCACGCGGGGGCCGAGGATCACCTCGCCCGTCGCCAGGCCCCGGACCGTGCGGACGATCCCGTCGCCCGGGCAGCTCTTGAGCACGTAACCGCGGGCGCCTGCCCGCATGGCCGCGAAGACCGACGCCTCGTCCTCGACGGCGGTGAAGACCAGCACCGCGGTCGACGGTGACATCCTGGCGATCTCCTGCAACGTCACCCCCACCTGGAAGCCCGGCAGTTCGACGTCGAGCACGAGCACGTCGGGGCGCAACGACGCCACCGACCGCATCGCATCCCGCGTGGTGCCCGCCTCGGCCACCACGGTCACCTCAGCCGAGGGCGACAGCAGGGCGTGCAGGCCTCTGCGTACCACCGGCTGGGCGTCGGCCAGCACAACTGTCACGGCGCGACGTTTTGCGCCGTCCGCGACGTCTCCCGGTTCCCGACTCATCGTATGAGCCGGTTCCGGGGTCGAGCCAACGCTGACCATTGCCACACCCCACCCGTCCTAACTGGTTCCGCGACGCCTCCCGGTCCGGAAGGCGTCGCGGAAGCGCCGACCATGATCGGCGTGAACATTCTGACGGGCAATAGAACAACACATGAACTCGGTGCGACGACAGCCATGTCAATCATCTGACGCATTTCCCGCGACCAATTAAATGAAAAGCGTCGAAGGCGATTCTCGGTCTGAATGAGGCAGGCCGCGACAGAACGGGAATGCCGGGACGAGGCGCCCGAAGGCCTGCTCCCGCAGCCACGGAGGGCCGACCCGGCCGCCCCGGCTAGCGCATCGCCCGCCGGGCGTCCACGGGAGACCTTCCCTGGTCAGCCGGGAAGTCGTCCCGTGCGCTGTCCGCCGTACGCCCTGTCCCGCCCGGCGTCTTCGCCCGGAGGATTGACGCGACCGATCCATCACACCAGGATGTGCAAATATGCCGTTGTCTCGACTGCTCGATTATTCGTCGCGTCTGGTGCCGGCCGATCCGCTGCGCAGGAAATTGATCGCGATCCGGCTGGCCGAATCGATCGGCAAGGGAGTCTTCCTCAGCGGCAGCGTCGTCTACTTCACGCTTCGCGTCGGGCTCGACGCCCGACAGGTCGGTCTGGGCCTGTCGGCGGCGGGGCTGTCCGCCTTCATCTCGTCGGTCCTGTTCGGCGTCGTCGCCGACCGGGTGGGCGCGCGCCGGCTGCTCGTCATCCTCTTCGCCGCGCTGGCGGTGGGCTTCGGGCTCTACACCCTCGTGGACGGCGCGACCCACTTCTTCGTCCTGGTGGTCGCCGTCGGCTTCCTCGAGTACGGCACCGGCCCGACCAACGGCGCCCTCGTCGGCAACCTCGTGCCCGCCGAGGAGCGGGTCAAGCTCAAGGCGATGATGCGGTCGGTGTTCAACATCGGGTTCAGCATCGGCATCGGCGTGGCGGCCGTCGCCGCGCTCGACCAGCGGCTGCTCGTGCTGATCCCGCTCAGCACCGCCGCGCTGATGGCCGGCGCCGCGCTGCTGGTCACCCGCCTGCCCGACGTGCCGCCGCGTCCCGTGCCGGTGGGCTTCAAGCGCTTCGCCGCCGTACGCGACCCGCGCTTCCTCGCCGTCATCGGCGTCTCGACGGTGCTCGCCTCGCACGTCACCGTCATCCTGGTCACGATGCCGCTGTGGGCGCTCAACCGCACCTCGCTGCCGCACTTCCTGGTCCCGCTGCTGCTCATCTTCAACACGGTGTTCGTGATCCTGTTCCAGGTGCGGGCCAGCCGTGGCGCGGACACCGTCGAGGGCGCCGGCCGGCTCGCGCGGCGCTCCGGCTACTGGCTGGCGGGCGGCTGCGCCGTCATCGCGGTGAGCGCCCTCGGCGACAACGTCGTACTGGTCTGCGTCGCGATCGTCGCCGCGGTGCTGATCCTGTCGGTGGCCGAGGTCATGCAGGCGGCCTCGGGGTGGGGCCTCGCGTTCGGCCTCGCACCCGAGCACGCGCAGGGCGAGTACCTGGGCGCGTTCGACCTGCACGTGATCACGCAG
This sequence comes from Micromonospora sp. SD12, assembly GCF_052068495.1. NCBI lineage: Bacteria > Bacillati > Actinomycetota > Actinomycetes > Micromonosporales > Micromonosporaceae > Micromonospora > Micromonospora sp. SD12. The sequence goes on from NZ_JBQHDF010000016.1 coordinate 36,076, forward strand.
AACATCGTCGGCCCGGCCGCGCTGTCCGGCCTCGTCATCGCCTTCGGCTTCTGGGGCTGGCTCGGCATCGCACTCGCCGCGCTGGCGGCGTCGGCGCTGATCATCCCGGTCGCGCACCGCAGCCGGGCCACCCTCGTCCCCGAGGCGGCCACCGCGACCGGCTCGTAGCCGCCGCCACGGGCAGGGCGTGCCGCCGCCGGCCGGGTCGTCGGCCGGCGGCGGCACGGGCGGGCGAAACATACTTTCATTGCCGGCAGGTCAACATGTAGACAATCTTCTACGTTCTGTCTATCGTCAGCACCACTTAGCGATGTCCTTCGATTTGAAAGAGGTCGTCAATGGTGCACATGAGACGATGGGCCGGCATCGCCACCGCCCTGCTGGCGACGGAGCTCCTGGTCGCGGGCACCGCCGCGCACGCCGCCCGGCCCACCCCGGATCCGGTCCGCGTGAGCGTCGAGGACGCCGTGGCCGCCAAGCTGCGCGCACAGGTCGACGCCACGGCGGCGGAGCACGCGGACAGCCCCGCGGCGGAGGACGCCGAGAGCTCCGAGACCCGCGTGACCGTCACCCGCAGGAACGGCCAGTGGGCCTTCGGTACCGCCGTCGCCGTCACCACCCACGAGAAGGACGTTCACCCGACCGGCGCGATCTTCATCGCCCGCGCCGAGGCCGGAACGTGGCGGGTGAACTTCGACGGTGAGGCCGGCTTCAGCGAGCTGGCCGCCGAGTCGCCCCTGGTGAACAAGCAGGAGAAGGCGACCTTCACGCGTACGCCGGGCACCATGTACGCGGGCGGCGACTACCGGACCGGGATGGCCCTGCCCTTCGCGGTCGGCCAGACGTGGACGCTGACCAGCGGCCCGCACGGCTGGGGCGGCTACGAGGCGCCGTACAGCTCGATCGACCTGGCCGGCGGCGACCAGGTGGTCCGCGCGGCGCGGGCCGGCACGGCGTACACGATGTGCACGGGCTGGATCCGGGTCATCCACGACCGGGGCTACTCGACCGACTACTACCACCTGTGGAGCAGCATCTCGGTCAACGGCGCCGCCGTCGGCCAGGGCGCCTACCTGGGCTACACCGGCACCGACGTCACCTGTGGTGGCGCGGCGTCCGGCCGGCACGTCCACTTCGGGCTGCGGCAGAACAGCGCGTACGTGCCCATCGCCGGCCACGGCATCGGCAAGTGGGAGTTCGCCAACGGCGCCTCCGCCTACCAGGGTGGCGCGCGGCACGGCTCGACCTGGCGGGGTGCCGGCGGCGCGCTCTACAACTACGGGGCGCTGGGCTTCAACCAGGCGGTGGTCGACGCCAACGGCGGGGGCGCGGTGAACAAGCGGGGTGGTCCCGGCACCGGCTACGCCCTGCAGGGGTCGGTGGGCGACGGCGCGACCGTCACCGTCTCCTGCTCCGCCAACGGCACCACCCACACCGGGCGGTACGGCAGCACCGCGCTGTGGAACCGGCTGAGCGACGGCACCTGGGTGTCCGACGCCTACCTGTGGACCGGGGTGAACGGCCCAATCAACGGCTGGTGCTGACCGCACCCGACCGAAGCCTCCGAACGCAGGGCCCCCGCCACCTCGGCGGGGGCCCTGCACGCATCCGGGGGCCAACCAGCCGCGACCGTCTCGGACGGGGCGCCGGCCGGGTGGATCCGCGCGCGTGAGGGACTGGCGCCAATAGGTTTGTTATGGAAACCTATTGGCATGACTTCAGATGTGGTTCCTGCCGGCGGCGATCCCCGCCGGCTCCTGGCCGACGTACGCGGCCTCTCCCGCCGGGCACGCCTGGCCCGGCGGGTGACGTGGCTGCCGCTGCTGGTGCTGGCCGTGGTGACCTTCGGCGCGATTCCCGCCTCCGGCGGGGGACCCACGATCGTGAGCGACTGCCGGGCGGCCGACGGCGGTGAGGTGTGCAAGGTCTGGGAGCCGGTCGCACAGCTCTACTGGCTGGTCGCGCTGCTGGTGGCGTACGCGGTGATCGCGGGCGGGTATCTGCGGGTCGCCCGGGCCCGGGGAGTCGACGCCCGGGTGCGGCCGTACGTGCTCACGGGTGTCGCGCTCACGGTCGTGCTGTTCGCCGCCGTCGCGGTCGGCGCCGGCGGGTGGATGGTCCCGGACCCGCAGCTTCTCGACCCGCCCACCTTCGTGCAGGTGCTGTTCCGGCTGCTCACCCCGATCGGCGGGATCGGGCTGGCCCTGCTGGTGCTGGCCTGGCTGGAGCGGCATCGCGCCCTGCTGGCGTTCGCCCTCGCGTACCTGGCAGTGGTGCTGGTGCCGATCGACTTCGGGTGGGGAGCCCACTGGGGCGGCCGGTGGCAGTCCGCGCCCATGCTGGTCATCACGGGCGGCCTGCTGCTGTTGGGCAGCGCCGGCTTCGCGCTCGCCCAGCGGCTGCGGCGGCCCCGATGAGCGACCCGGCCGACACCCCGGCGCCGGACGGGTCCGCGCCCGCGCATCCGGTCACCGACCTCGACGACGTGGTGCACCAGCGGGTCCGCCTCGGCATCCTCACCATCGCGCACGAGGCCCGCCGGGTCGAGTTCGGGTTCCTGCGTACCCAGCTCGAGTTGACCGCCGGCAACCTCTCCAAGCACCTGAGCGTGCTGGAGGCGGCCGGCCTGATCGGGGTGGAGAAGGGCTACCAGGGTCGACGCGGCCGCACCTGGATCACCCTCACCCCCGCCGGCCACACCGCCCTGGCCGAGGAGATCGCACGGCTGAAGGCCCTCATCGCACGGGTCGAGAACACCGGCACCCCGCAGGACCGATGACCACCCGACACGGCCCCCGGCCGATCAGGGCAGGATCTGGACGTACCCGTCGGTGGCGTGCAGGCGGATCCGCTGCCCGTCCCGGATCAGCCTGGTCGCGTTCTCCACCCCGACGAGGGCGGGCAGGCCGTACTCGCGGGCGACCACCGCCCCGTGGGTCATGAGGCCGCCCACCTCGGTCACCAGTCCCTCGATCGCGACGAACAGGGGCGACCAGCTCGGGTCGGTGTAGGCGGTGACCAGGATGTCGCCCGGTTCGAGATCGGCCTCGGCCAGGTCCAGGACGACGCGCGCGCGCCCCTCGACGATCCCGCCGGAGACCGGGAGGCCGACCAGCGCGCCGGTCGGCACGTCGTCGCGCCGGTACGCCCCGGTGATGCCCTCACCCTCCGAGGTGAGCACCCGGGGCGGGGTGAGCGTCCGGTACGACCTGAACGCCTCCTTGCGCCGGTGGATGAGCTGGTCGTCCACCACGTTCGTGCGTACGACGTCGTGCAGTTCCTGGAACGTGAGGTAGAAGATGTCCTCCTTCTCCCGGAGCACGTCGGCCCGTACGAGGCGCTCGGCCTCCGCCAGCAGGGCCTGCTTGTAGACGAGGTAACGGCTGACGATGGCGTACTTCGGGTACTCCCGGTAGCCGATGAAGGTGCGGACCCGGTCGATCATCCGCTTGGTCTCTGCCGCCTTCCGCTCCCCGTCCGGCAGGGCGCGCAAGCGCTCCAGGACCTCCCGTTGCTTCTGCTGCGCCCGCCGGCGTCCCTGCTCGAAGCGCCGCTTGCCGGCACCCGGCTCGAGGTTTCTGATGTTGTCGAGGATGACGGGCACGAGCGTGCCGGGGCGCTCGCTCCAGCGTGGCCTCGTGATGTCGATCTCGCCGACGCCGCGCATGCCGTACCTGTCGAGATATGCCTGGATGGCGTCGCGCGCCTCCCGGCCGCCCGGGAGCTCGACCAGCCCATCCAGGAAGTTGTCGTCCCCGGCCTCCCGCAGGAAGGCCACGACCTGCGGATGCGGGCGGATGACGTCGGCGACGTCCAGGAGCGCCAGCCCCATCTCCGACGTGACGTTGTGGGGCGCGGACAAGGTGAGCGTGTCGGCCGCGTTCCGCTCGCCCAGCCACGCCTGCAACCGCTCGTTGAGCCACCAGGTGGCATCCATCCCCGCCATGATCGCCTGCATGCTCAACGGATCACCTAGGGCGCGCCTGTGCTCCTCGAAGGCCGCCAGGAGGAAGTCGAACAGCGCCGGCCCGGACACCGCCCGGATGTCGCGTCGCAGGGTGGCGATGGACGCCTGGCTGCGTTCGATCAGGTCGGTGACGATGGCCGGATCGGTCTCGATCGGGGCGGGCGCGCCGCCCCCCGGCGGTCCGGCCGGGCCCTGGTCGGGCAGCGACGGAAGGAAGTCGCCCCGGTCGACGACGCTCTGCAGCGCGTCCCGGACCAGCGGATCGGATCGTCCCACCATCTCCAGGAAGCCGGCGCGGCCCGCCGGCGAGGCCAGGGCCCGGGTGGCGTCCACGAACAGCCGCCCACCGGCCTCGTGCATCGGCGCCATGGCGGTCAGCTGCCACACGGAGACGCCCAGGGGCTTCATGGGATCGGTCATCATCTGCTGGTGGCCGACGGAGACGTAGACGCGGTTTCCCGCGTCGCCGGCCTCGGGGACGGGGAACAGCGTGGTGATCGGTCGGCTCTGGACGATCTCGAAGTCGTCGTCGACCAGGCACCATTCGATGTCCTGGGGATGGCCGAAGTGGGCCTCGATCCGCCGGCCCAACCGCACCAGCCGCACGACCTGCGCATCCGTCAGCGCCGGCTGCTCCTGCCGCTCGGGGTCGATCGCCCGTTCCCGCGTCCCGCCGGTCGGCAGGGCGTGGACGGCGAGCCGCTTGGCGGCGATCGTCCTGCCGATGATCTCGTCGTCGCGCACCCGGTAGGCGTCCGCGTTCACCAGGCCGGAGACCAGGGCCTCGCCGAGGCCGAAGCTGGCCTCCACGGAGGCGACCCTCCGGTTGGACGTGACGGGGTCGGCCGTGAACAGGACGCCGGCGGCCTGCGGGAAGACCATCTCCTGCACGACAACGGCCATCTGGACCTCGCGGTGGTCGATGCCGTTGCGCTGGCGGTACGTCACGGCCCGCTCCGTGTAGAGCGAGGCCCAGCACCGGCTGACGTGCTGAAGGACCGCGGCCCGCCCCACGACGTTGAGGTAGCTGTCCTGCTGGCCCGCGAAGGAGGCGGTCGGCAGGTCCTCGGCCGTCGCGCTGGAACGCACGGCACAGGCGGTTCGCTCGCCGAGGTCGCGGAGAGCCCCGACGATCGCCGCGGCCACGTCGTCGGGGAGGACGGCCCCTTCGATGCTCCGGCGGATCTCCGCGCTGAGCGTACGGATCGCCTCCCGGTCGTCCGCGTCCAGGCGCGACAGCCGATCGAGCAGCTCGTCTGCCGAGGGCACTTCGGCCATGATCCGCCGGAAGGCGTGCGTCGTCACGCAGAAGCCTGCCGGCACCCGTACGCCGTCGATCCGCGACAACGCCCCCAGGTGCGCGCCCTTGCCGCCCACGACGGCGACCTGCTCCTCGTCGACCTCCCGCAGAGCCGACACGTAATGCGCGGTCATCGCGATACCTCCGGGGCGGCCGTCCCGCGTCGCACGCCACCGGCCGGGCGGCGGATCGCCGACGGCTCCGATCCGGCCGGCCACCGTGCCCATTCGGGCGACGGGCATCTCCGCGATTCCGCGCCGGCCGGCCGTGCCCGCATCCCCGATGCCACCAGCGATTCGACGCCACCGCGATTTCCGTCAGTCGGCACCAACACCTGCACGTCGTGCCCCATTTCTTCGGTTGATCCGGGTCCGGCCGACGATTCTGCGGCAAGACCCGGGTCTTGCCGCAAGCCCCCGGGTGCGATATACGTTTAAGTGGGATCGAGTTCCCTTTCGTTTTCCGCCGCGCACTGAAACCATTTCGCGAAAATGGCGCGGGCGGTGTCATCCAGACTTCGGAAACGCACCCGATGCGGACGCCGTGCCGGACGCCCCGACCAGTTCGTGGACGGCGAGCGGCACGGCGTGGGTCCCGGAGGTGACCGGTGGTGGTCCTCCGGCGTCGGCCGCGGTCCCGGGAGCAGGGGCGTGACACCAGGCGTACGGGACCGCACGGTCGAAGGTGCGCGCACCCGCGTACGCCGTCGAGGATGTGAATCTCGGGCGTACCGCGACTATGGAGGGCGCTGGGATGGAGCCGTTCCGTATCGAGATTCCGCAGGCCGACCTCGACGACCTGCGCCGACGACTTGCCGACACCCGCTGGCCGCACGAGCCGTCCGGGGACGGCTGGGAGCGCGGCGTGCCGCAGTCCTACCTGCGCGAGCTGGCCGAGTACTGGGGCGGCGGGTACGACTGGCGGGCGGCCGAGGCGCGACTGAACGAGTACCCCCAGTTCGTCACCGAGATCGACGGCGCCACCGTGCACTTCCTGCACGTACGCTCCCCGGAGCCGGACGCGACGCCGCTCGTGCTCACGCACGGCTGGCCGGGCAGCTTCCTGGAGTACGTCGACCTCGTCGGGCCGCTGACCGATCCGCGCGCCCACGGCGGCGACCCCGCCGACGCCTTCCACGTGGTCGTCCCGTCCCTTCCCGGGTACGGCTTCTCCGGACCGCTGACCGAGGCCGGCTGGGGTGTGCCGCGCATCGCGGCGGCGTGGGCCGAGCTGATGGACCGGCTCGGCTACGACCGCTACCTGGCGCAGGGCACCGACTTCGGCTCGTGGGTGACGATCGCCCTCGCCGCGATGGACGCCGGGCACGCCCTCGGGGCGCACGTCAACTTCCTCATCACGCCGCCTCCCGGCGACCCGCGCGAGCTGGGCGCGCTCGACGAGGACACCGGCCGGCGGCTGGCCCGGCTGGCCCACTTCGTCGACGACGAGTCCGGCTACATGAAGATCCAGGCCACCCGCCCGGTGACGCTCTCGTACGCCCTGACCGACTCGCCGGTCGGGCAGCTCGCGTGGATCGTGGAGAAGTTCAAGGAGTGGACCGACTCCGGCAAGAGCCCCGAGGACGCCGTGGACCGGGACCGCCTGCTGACCAACGTGTCGCTCTACTGGTTCACCCGGACGGCGGGCTCCTCCGCCCAGCTCTACCACGAGACGGCCGACATGCTCCCGGTCAGCGCCGCGCCGCGGCAGCTACCCCCGGTGCCGGTGCCGCTCGGGGTGTCGGTCTTCCCGCACGACCCGTCGCAGCCCGTCCGGGCCTGGGCCGAGCAGTCCTTCCCGAACATCGTGCAGTGGACCGAGCACGACCGTGGCGGTCACTTCCCGGGGCTGGAGCAGCCGGGTCTGCTGGCCGACGACATCCGCCGGTTCGCCCGTACCCTCGCCGGAGCCTGAGTCCCGGGACACCGGACCGGGCCGGCGCCAGTTTCCTCGACGGGCGGCCGGCGGTTGTACGAGACGTGACGGGAACCTCGCGATCCATCATCGCCGCCTCGGCGGCGGCGCAGCCCGAGTGGACGATCAGGTGGGCGGAGCGCGAGAACGACCGGCGACGGTGCGCGTACGACGCGGAGGTCGCGGCCTGGCGGCGGCACCACGACCACCTGGTCCGGCTGCGGATCGAGGCGGCCGGGTTCCTCGGCTGCACGCAGCCGAGGGCCGGCCTGCCGGTGGAGCTCGACGGCGACGAGGTCGTCTACCGGGTGCTGCCGGTCGCGGACCTGGTCGAGGTGGACGCGCGGCACGGCACCGGGCTGCCCGCCCCCGGTCCGACCGTCGTCACCGACGACGTCGCCGGCCGCGCCCTGCCGAGGGGTGTGCGGTGCGTCGCGACGGGCATGGCCGTGGTGACCAACCACCGCGTCGCCTTCGCCTCGCCGCGCGGGCGGCGGCGCGAGTGGCGGTACGCGGACCTGGTGGGGCCCGCGCACCATCCCGCGGCCCCGCTCACCCTGCTGCACGCCACCGACGGGCGCCGGCTCGCCGGGCTGCGGGTGCCAGCCGTCGCGGCCGTGAACTTCCGCTTCTACCTCACCCTGGCCTTCGCCGCCGCCACGGGCGGTCGGGCCGCCGTCGTCGGGCAACTCGATGCGCTGCTGGCCGCCCACCGGGGCGCGCGGCCGGCACCACCGCAGCCGGTCCACCCGGATCAGGCGCCGCCGGGCGTGCTGCCGGCCGGACGTCGCGCGGCCCTGGCTGCCGCCGTCGTCGCGGTGGCGTTCGTGGCGCTGTCCTCGACGGTCCCGGTGTCGCCGTCCCGGGCCGGCGCTCCGGTCCCGACCGTCAGCCCGGCTCCCGCCACCGCGCCGCCCGCACCGCGACAGCCCACCCCCGGCCTCCGCGTGGACGTCGCGCTGCCGCTGGCCCGGTGGTACGCCTGCCCGCCGGACGGTCCCGGCGCCGACCCGGCGGCGATGCCGCCTGCGGCGGTTCACGCGGTCACGGTGGCGATGAACGCGGCGACGTTCGCCACGGTCCGCTGGATCTTCTCCTCCACGGTGAGCGACTCGTGCAGCCGGGCGCCGGCGCCCGCGTCCTTCTTGCCCCGCACGTACAACGAGCAGGCGAGGTCGCTGCACATGTAGGTGCCGACGGTGTTGCCCTGCTGCCCGGCCCTGCCCGCCCTCGGCGCGACCATCAGCGAGACGCCGCCGGTGGGGGAGGTCAGGCACATCGAGCACATGCCGCGCCGTGGCTGCGCGGGGGCGGGGCTGGGGCAGCGCAGCGCGAGGGCGCGGGGCCGGCCGTCCAGCTCCGTGACGAGGTACGCGCGGTGGGGGGCGCGCGGATCCCGCCAGCCGAGGTAGTCCAGATCGTCCCAGGGGCGCTCGGCCAGGTCACGCGGGACGGACAGGCGCCTGGCCTCGCCCTTGGTGCAGTTCACGAAGGCGGTGCGGATCTCCTGCTCGGTCAGCGGCTTCATACAACGCACGCTAATTTGCCTAAAGGTATTAGGCAAATGCATAATGAGTCATGCCGAGCGGGCGGAGGAGCATGGGCCGCGCAGGACTGACCACGGAGCGCCTGACCCTGGCGGGCGCCGAGCTGGCCGACGAGGTCGGCTTCGACCAGGTGACCGTCTCGGCGGTCGCCAGGCGGTTCGACGTCAAGGTCGCGAGCCTCTACTCGCACCTGAAGAGCTCCCAGGACCTCAGGACCAGGATCGCCCTGCTCGCACTGGAGGAACTCGCCGACCGGGCCGCCGACGCCCTGGCCGGCCGCGCCGGCAAGGGCGCCCTGACCGCCCTCGCCGACGTCTACCGCGACTACGCCCGGGAGCACCCCGGCCGCTACGCCGCCGCCCAGCTCCGGCTCGACCCGCAGACGGCGGCTGCCAGCGCCGGCGGCCGGCACGCCCAGCTGACCCGGGCGCTGCTGCGCGGCTACGACCTGAGCGAGCCGGACCAGACGCACGCCGTCCGGCTGCTGGGCAGCGTCTTCCACGGCTACGTCAGCCTGGAGATGGGCGGCGGGTTCAGCCACAGCGCCCCCGACACGCAGGAGACCTGGTCACGGGTCCTGGACGCCCTCGACGTCCTGCTGCGCAACTGGCCCGCGCCGGACGGCACGACGCGCTAGAGCCGGTGCCGGACCCAGACGTTGGGCTCGACGTAGACGGCGTGGTCGTGCGCCACGTCGCAGTGCACCGGCACCAGGGCCCCCGGCACGTGGACCGGCCCGCTCGTGTCGAACGGCAGGCCCGTCCAGCGACGCCAGTCGGCGAGCGTCCCGCTGATCGTCATCGACCTGGGGGCGACGCGCTCGATGCGCCCGCCCGCGCGGACGTGCACCCGCAGCCACGGGTCGACCGGCAGGCCGTCGTCGCGGACCTGCGCCGCGTACCGCACCATCGGCAGCTCGGGCAGGGTGTGCTTGCCGCTCGGCCGGACCGGCGCGACCAGCGTGTCGTAACCCAGTCCCGCGACGGCCTTTCGCATGGCGGCGAGCATCACGGCGGACAGCCCGGTGCCGCGGTGGTCCGGCCGCACGCAGATCTCCAACGCCGACACCATGTTCGGTTCGGCGCCGGTGAGGCGGTTGACGGCGGCGCGCTGGATCACCCGGTCCCAGCCGCCGTCGGGAAGCTCGGGCTCCGTCCAGCGCAACGGCACCGCGTACGCGCGGGCGACCGCCCGGGCGGGATCGGCGGGGTCCACGGCCGCGAACACGAACTCGGGATACAGGTCGTGGGCGACGGTGTAGTACACCGCGCCCATCGGGTCCCACAGCATGAACGGTGGCCACGCCCCGTCGAAGTCCTCGTCGAGGCTACGGCCGAGGTCGGGACGGTCCGCCAGGCTCACGATGTCGAGGGTCACGGCGGAAACGTAGAGCGTCGGCCCCGCGCCGCGCACGCCGATTTCCTACGCTGTGCGCCGGGTCACGGCCGCCCCGACCGACCCGGCGAGCCGCCGCCGGGCCCGCGACCCGACGGCCGTTGGCCGGTACGCGGAGCTTCGGTCTATGGTGGCGCCGTGATCGTCCCCGGCCCCTCCCGGCAGCGCCGCACCGCGGCCCGCCAGGACCTCTGCGCCCCGTCGCGCACGGCCGCGACGGTCGGTCCGCGGACCCACCCCGTGGCGGGTACGACCACCCGTCGCCTCGTCGTGCCGTCGGTCGCCCGCCGGGGCGCCGTCGCGCCGCCGACCCGGCGGGCGCCTCGCCCGCGCCGCCCGCCACCACCCGGTCGAGATCCACAGGACCGGCACCGGCGGGCGGAGCGCATCAGCGCTCCGCCCTTTCTTTTCGCCCGAGCAGGAAGAGGAACCGATCGTGTACGTCGTGAACAGGCAGGCCGAGCTGGGGGTGCTCCGACTCGTCCTGGAGGAGCAGTACGAGCGGCACAGCACCCAGCTGGCGTTGCTGGCCCGGCAGGCGCGCCGGACGCGCTCGGACGGCGCGGACGTCGAGGCCGCCTCCGCGTTGACCGCCGCCACGCGCCGCGCCCTGGGTGACATCGCCCGGGCGCTGCACTACCTGGAACAGGGGCACTACGGCACCTGCGAGGGATGCGACCGCGACATCCCGATCGAGGAGCTGGCGCACCGCCCGGCGGCCCGGTACTGCGCCCCCTGCCAGCCGGTGTCGCACCGGCGATCCGCGCCTCTCGCCGCCCTGCGGAGCGACGTCCGATCGTTGCGCGCCTCCCGTGGAACCTCCGGCGCGCCCGGCTCAGCGCAGCGGGTCGAAGGGGCGAAGCTCCACGGGCTGCCCGCCGCCGGTGATCTGCTCGGCGAGCAGTTCGCCGGTGAGGGGGCCGAGGGTGATGCCCCACATGCCGTGGCCGCCGGCGGCGAAGACGCGCGGTGACCTGGTCCGGCCGATCAGGGGAAGCCCGTCCGGGGTGCAGGGTCGCGAGCCGACCCACTCGTCGGTACGGGCGTCCAGGTCGGCGCCCCGCAGCAGCGGTCGGGCGGCCTCGGCGATGGCCGAGACGCGGCGCCCGTCCAGCGGCGCCTCGGCGCTGCGGAACTCCATCATCCCGGCGACGCGCAGCCGGTCGCCCAGCGGCGTGCAGGCGACGCGCTGGGCGGGGAAGTAGACCGGCCCGGCCGGCAGGTGCTCGATCGCGACGCTGAAGCTGTAGCCGCGGCCGGCCTGCACGACGGTGCGGACGCCGAACCGCCGGGCGAGCTGGCCGAGCCAGGTGCCGGTCGCCAGCACCACCGCGTCGTAGCGCTCGTCGGTGCCGGCGGAGGTCACCACCCGCACGCCGCCCGCCTCGTCGCGGACGTCCACGACGTCCACCCCGGCCACGATCGCGCCGCCGCGCGCGCGGACGGAGTCGGCCAGCGCGTGCACGTACTGCCCCGGGTTCACGTAGCGCTGGTCGTGCAGGCGGATGGCGGCGCCGACCGCGTCCGACAGGGAGGGCTCCACCTCGCGGGCCTCGGCCCCGGTCAGGACGTCGAACTCGATGCCCTGGCCCGCGGCGTGGATGTGTGCCAGCTCGTCGAGCAGCACCGACCGTTCGGCCTCGGTCCGGTACGCCGCGAGGAACGACTTCGCCTCGTGCGTCGGCGCCGCGACCCCGCCGGCCGTCAGCGCGTCGAACGCCGCCAGCGCCCGCCGGTTCATCGGGATGAGGGCCCGCATCGCGCGCTGCCACCTCGACGGCGTGCTGTGCCGCGCGAAGCCGGCCAGGAACCGCAGCAGCCTGGCGTCCGCGCGCGGCGGCACGTAGACCGGGGAGGACGGGCTGAGCACGGCGCGCACCCCGTAGCGCAGCACGGCCGGCTCGGGCAGGGGAGTGGTGATGCCGGGGGTGAGCCAGCCGGCGTTGCCCCACGACGCGCCCGCCGCCACGCCCGTGCGGTCGAGCACGGTGACCCGGACCCCCCGCTCCTGAAGGAACCAGGCGGTGGCCAGCCCGACCATCCCCGCGCCGACGACGGCGACGTGCTGGGGGGCGGGCACTGACTCGACGGGGGACATGTCGTTTTCTCCTTCAGGTGCAACGGGGATTGCGGCCAATCCTGTCCCCGCCGGACCGAGAGGTCATTGTCCGTCGCGGCCAAGGATCGCCCAGGTCGTTGGCCGGGTGGCACAAGAACGAGGCACAATCGCGGCATGCTCACCGTGGCCGGCGTGGTGGACGCGGCCGGCGCCGCGTTGCTCAAGGTCGTCGTTCGCGCCGGCGAGGCGGAGGTACGCGACGTGACCCTCGCCGAGCTCGACGACGCCACGCCCGGCCAGAGCGGCGACCTCGTCCTCGGCGCGGGCATCGCCACCCGCGAGCAGGCACTCGCCGTCGTCGCGCGCTGCCACGAGGCCGGGGCGGCGGGCCTCGTCCTCAAGCCCCCGCTGGCCGCGCACCCCGACGTGACGTCGGCCGCCGCCGAGCGGCGCCTGACCCTGGTGGAGTTGCAGCGCCACGGCTCCTGGGCCCAGCTCGTCTGGCTGCTGCGCGGGGTGATCGACCGGGCCGTCGCGCCCGGCTCGCCGGAGACCGGGGAGCCCGGCGTGTACGACGAGCTGTTCGCACTCGCCGACGCGACCGCCGCCGTCGTCGACGCGCCGGTCACGATCGAGGACGCCCAGTCCCGGGTGCTCGCCTACTCGTCGCGCCAGGACCGCACCGACCCGGCGCGCGTGTCGACGATCGTGGGCCGCCGCGCGCCCGGCGACGTGATCGCCCACTTCCGTTCCCGTGGCGTCTTCCGCAAGCTCGCGACGGGCAGCGAGCTGATCTTCGTACCGCAGGGCCCGGACGGGACGCTGCCCCGCCTCATCATCCCGATCCGCGCCGGAGGCGAACTGCTCGGCTCGATCTGGGCCGTCGTCGAGGGCCCCGTGCCGGAGGGACGGCTGCGCGATCTCCAGGGCACGGCGTCGGTGCTGGCCCTGCACCTGCTGCGCCTGCGCGTACAGGCCGACGTCGCGCGCCGGGTGTCGGCCGACCGGCTGCGGGCCGTCCTGCGGGCCCCCGGCGGCATCGGGCGCGAGGAGCTGGCGCTGCCCGAGGGGCCGTGGCGGGTCGTGGCCCTCGGCGCGCACGGCGGTACGGGGGAGATGGTCGACAACCTCGCCCTGTGGGAGTCGATCACCCGCCGCCACGGCTGGCGCCAACCGCTGCTCGCGGACGTCGGCGACGTCCTGTTCGCCGTCCTGGTCGACGGGGGCACATCGCCCGGGTCGCGGCGGTGGATGGAGAAGCTGATCCACGACGTCGCCGTGCACGACCCGGGCCTGTACGCCGCGTCCGGCGGCGTCGCCCGGGACCTGACGGAGCTGCCGCGATCGCGCGCCGAGGCGGCGGAGCTGCTCGCGTTGTGCGCCCCGGCGGGGCGACGCGGTCCGGTGCTGCGGTTCGAGGACCAGTGGGCCGAGGTGGTCGTGCACCGGGTGGTCGGCGCGGTGCCGAGCGGCGACCTGCTGGTGGGTGGGCCGCTGCCCACCCTCGTGGCCCACGACCGGGAGCACGGCACCGACTACGTCGCCACGGTGGCCGCCTGGCTGGACCAGCAGGGCGACCCGAAGAGGGCCGCCCGACAACTGCACGTGCATCCCAACACCCTCCGGTACCGGCTGCGCCGCCTCACCGAGGTCGTCCCCGTCGACCTCGGGTCGCCGCGCACCCGGCTGGCGTTGCAGATCCAGCTCGCGGCGCTGGGTCGCGCGGGGTCCGCGCCCCGCCCGGCGGGTTGACGGCCGCGGGCGCCGGGTGGGCCGGGCGCCCGGTTCGTCCCGACGGCCCCCGGCTGGGCCCGGCGGCGCGGGGGACCTCGGGCTGCTCAGGCGAGACGGTGGTCGAGGGCGGTGTGGCGGCGCCCGGCGCCGACGGTGCGGACGGCGGCGGCGAGGGCGCGGCGGGAGCCGACGAGGACGACGAGCTTCTTGGCGCGGGTGACGGCCGTGTAGAGCAGGTTGCGTTGCAGCATCATCCAGGCGCTGGTGGTCAGCGGGACGACCACGGCCGGGTACTCGGAGCCCTGCGAGCGGTGGATCGTCATGGCGTACGCGTGGGCGAGTTCGTCGAGCTCGTCTAAGTCGTAGTCGATGCTCTCGTCCTCGTCGGTGCGTACCGTCAGGGTCTGCTCCTCCGTGCTCAGGGCGGTGACGATGCCGACGGTGCCGTTGAAGACGCCGGCCTGGCCCTTGTCGTAGTTGTTGCGGATCTGGGTGACCTTGTCGCCGACGCGGAACACCCGCCCACCCAGGCGGCGCTCGGGCTGCCCCTCGCGTGCCGGGGTGAGGCGCTGCTGCAGCAGCGTGTTCAGGGCCGCCGCGCCGGCCGGGCCGCGGTGCATGGGGGTGAGCACCTGGACGTCGCGGCGCGGGTCGAGGCCGAAGCGGGCGGGGATCCGGGCGCAGGCGACGTCGACGGTCAGGGCGGCGGTGGCGTCGGTGTCGTCGCTGGCGAACAGGAAGAAGTCGTTGAGGCCCTGGAGCAGCGGCGGCCTGCCGGCGTTGATCCGGTGGGCGTTGGTGACGACCCCGGACTCCGCGGCCTGGCGGAAGACCTGCGTCAGCCGGACCCGGGGGATGGCCGGTGCGGCGAGCAGGTCCCGCAGCACCTCGCCGGCGCCGACGGAGGGAAGCTGGTCGACGTCGCCGACGAGCAGCAGGTGCGCGCCGGGCGGTACGGCCTTGACGAGCTTGTTGGCCAGGATGAGGTCCAGCATGGAGGCCTCGTCGACGACGAGGAGGTCGACGTCGAGGGGATTGTCCCGGTCGTGGCTGGCGTCCCCGCCCGGGCGCAACTGCAACAGCCGGTGCACGGTGGCCGCCGGATGCCCCGTCAGCTCCGACAGGCGCTTCGCGGCGCGGCCCGTCGGCGCCACGAGGGTGACCTTGGCCTTCTTCGCGACGGCGAGTTCGACGATCGAGCGGACGGTGAAGCTCTTGCCGCAGCCGGGCCCGCCCGTCAGCACGGCGACCCGGGAGGTGAGGGCGAGGCGGACGGCCTGCTCCTGCTCGGGCGCCAGCTCGGTGCCGGTGCGGGCCTTCAACCAGGCCAGCGCCCTGCCCCAGTCGACGCCGGTGAAGTGGGGCAGCCGGTCGGCGCGGTCGCGCAGCAGCCGCAGCAGTGATCCGGCGAGGGACTGCTCGGCGCGGTGGAACGGCACCAGGTACACCGCCGTCGTCGGCTCGCCGTCCGGCCCGGGCAGCGTCTCGCGGACCACGCCCTCCTCCTCGACGAGTTCGTCGAGGCAGGCGGTGACGAGGTCGCCCGGCACGTCGAGGATCTTGATGGCGTCGTCGACGAGCTGCGGGTGGGGCAGGTAGCAGTGCCCGTCGTCGGTGGCCTCCGACAGGGTGTGTTGCAGGCCGGCCTTGACCCGCTGCGGGCTGTCGTGCGGGATCCCCACGGCCTGGGCGATGGTGTCGGCGGTCTTGAAGCCGATGCCCCACACGTCGGCCGCCAGCCGGTACGGCTCGTTGCGGACCACGGTGATGGCGGCGTCGCCGTACTGCTTGAAGATCCGTACGGCCAGGGAGGTGGACACGCCGACGCCCTGGAGGAAGACCATCACCTCCTTGATGGCCTTCTGCTCCGCCCACGCCGCGGTGATCTTCGCGGTGCGCTTCGGTCCCAGGCCCGGCACCTCGACCAGGCGGGCGGGCTCCTCCTCGATCACGCGGAGGGTGTCGAGGCCGAAGTGCGCGACGATCCGCTCGGCGAACACCGGACCGATGCCCTTGACCAGCCCGGAACCGAGGTAGCGGCGGATGCCCTGGACCGTGGCCGGCAGGACGGTGGTGTACGAGTGCACCTCGAACTGCCGCCCGTACTGCGGGTGCGACGACCACCGGCCGGACAGGCGCAGGCTTTCGCCCGGCTGGGCCCCCAGCAGCGCACCGACCACCGTGAGCAGGTCGCTGCCCCGGTCGGTGGCCACCCGGGCGACGGTGTAGCCGGTCTCCTCGTTGACGTACGTCAACCGTTCGAGCACCGCGTCCAAAACGGCGGAGGGTGCGCGGGTGGGGGCGGTCACCCGCCCATCCTGCCTCCCGCCGACGCCACGGTCCCGGCGGCCCGGCGCGCGCCACCGCGGAGGAGCCGTCCCGCGCGGACGGATCGTGGATCCCTCCGGTGCCCGGATGCGCGGACGGCGGCGCGTGTGTTCCCTCGTCGTGGCCGTGACCGTCAGATCCTGATGCCGGAAACCTTACTGTCGGGTTTTCGGGCTGGCACCGTACCGGCACGATGACGTCGTGACCGAGCCCCAGAACGTCGCCGCCGATCTGGTCGTGGGCGCTGCCCACGCGGCGGTCCGTCGAATCGCCCCCGAGGAACTTCCGGTCTTCGACGAGGTGGCCGCCGGCTGGCGACGGCAACTGTCGAAGGGACGCGTGAGCTGGTCCGTCCCGCAGGGTGGGGTCGGCTTCGGCATCGATGTCACCATGGTCACCGAACTCGTGCTCCAGGTGGTGGCCGCCGCCGTGGGCGAGGTTCTGGTCCTCGGTGCCACCACCGTCCGGGCCGGCCTGCTGCGTCGCCGCCGCCGCGAACTGCCCGCCCCGCCCGACGCCCGGGCGGGGTTGGATCCCGAACAGGCGCGCCGATTGCGGGAGGCGTGCCACCGGCACGCGCTGGCGCTGGGCCTGGACCCCGACCGCGCGCAACTGCTCGCCGACGCGGCCGTCGGCGCGATGGTCGATCCGCCGGACGCATGACCGGACCGGGTGCCGGCGGGGCCCACCACGACGGTGGCACGGCTGCGGACGGTACGACCGGCGGCTCTCGTGGCGTCGGCGACGGTGGTCCCGGTGTCGGCCCACGCCTTCCTCCGGACCGGCTCGGCTGGCTCTACGCACTCGTGCTGGCGTCCCTGGTCAGCGTCGGGATCAGCGCGGGCGGTCTCTACTTCCTCGCCGACCGTTCGCTCTCCCGACCCTGGGCGGCCACCGTCGACGTCTGCACCCGGGCCCACCCGATGGAGGCGGCGGAGCAGTCGGCCGCCCGCGACCGCTGCCTGGCCGGGCAGTTCGGCCGGCGCGGTGTGGTCATGCTCGCCGGGGCGGGGATCGCGCTGGGCGCGGCGGCGGCGCTCGTCCTGGTCCTGCCGCTGGCCGACCGGCGTCGGCTTCGTCGCCGGCTCACCGTGCCGGGCGCGCAGGAACGCTTCGCCGATCTGTGCGACCGCAACGGGCTGGCCGGGCGACGCCGGCCGAGGTTGGTCGTCGCCGCCCCGCCCGTACGGCAGGCGTACACCACCGGTGGTGTGACCGGCCGGCCGACGGTGGTGCTCCCGGCGGCCGTCGCGGTGGCCCACGCCGACCCGGCGCGGTTCGACCCCGTGGTGGCGCACGAACTCGCGCACGTCCTCGCCCGGGACGTGGCCTGGGCGTCGGCCGTGCGCGGCCTGATCTGGCTGCCGGTGCCGGCGGTGCTCACGGCCGGCCTGCTCGAGGTGGCCTTCTTCGGGCTGAACGCGACCTACCTGACAGCGCTCGGCCGGGCGGCGGTCATCGCGGTGCTGACCGCGCTGCTGGCGGCCGGACTGCTGCGGCGGCGAGAGCGGGAAGCAGACCGGTACGCCGCCGGCGTCGGCCACGCCGGGCATCTGGCCGCACTGCTCCGCGCCGGAACCGCTCGTCCCACGCGACGGCGTCGGCTGCTGGCCCGGCATCCGGACCCGGCGACCCGGGCGGCGGCGCTGGACCGGCCGGCGGACCCGCCGGGTGGCATGACCCACGGGCTGGCGGTCGGCGCGGTCGCGATGCTGGCGGCGGGCGCCGCCGACGCCCTCGTGCGTGACCTCTTCCTGACCGCGCAGGCTACCGTTGGCCCGCCCGTCACGGTCTGGGTCGGCTCCGTCCTGCTGAGCCTCGGACTGTTGCCCGCGCTGGTCCGCCGGGCCTCCGCCGGGGCGGGCGGCTGGTGGCGGCCCGTTCTCGGCGCGGCCATCGGCTTCGCGGTGACGGCGTTCGTCGCCACCGCGCTGCCGGTTCCGGGAGGTTCGGCCGTCTCGGCCCGGGCGGACGTGTCCGTCGCGCTGTTCGTCGCCGCGATCGCGGGGCCACTCGCCGCGTCGGTGGCCGGGCTATGCGTGCTGCTGGCGCGGCTGGTGGTCGCCCTCCGGCCCGGGTCGGTCGGCTGGCGTTCGGCCACGTACCTGGTCGGGGTGGCCGCCGGTGTCGCGGTGCTCTGGCCGTTGCCGGCGGTGGCGTCCGTGCCGACCGACGGCCACGCGGCCCGCAACTGGCTGGTCTTCGCGTTGCCCCGCAGCGGTTGGCCGCTGCTCGCGCTCCTGGTACCGGTGCTGGTCGGCCTGCTGCTGCGCGGGGCCGGGGCGGGACACCGACGCCCGCCGCGCCGGTGGGACCGGGGAGTCGTGGCGGTGGTCCTGACCGCCGTGCTGGTCGGTGCGGGGGCCGCCATGTGGCGGACCGAGCTGTTCCCACCGGACACCCTGGCCGAGGCGGGCCGGCAGGCCCAACAACGCTGGCTGCTCTGCGCGCTCACCGGCTGGGCGGTCCTGGTGGTGCTCGCGGTCGGCCGCCGCGCCGGTGTCGGCGGAGCGCTGACCGCGGGCTGGGCGGCCGGCACGGCGGCGGCGCTGCTGCAGTACACGCACGCCCTGGCGACCGGTCGCGCGGACGGGCTGGACACCGCCGAGGCGCACCTGCTGGCCCCGCTGGCCTGGCTGGGCTACCTCGTCGCGTTCACCCTGCCGTTCCTGGTGTCCCGGCCTGCCCTGCCTGGACCGAACCGGTCCGCTCCGGGCAGCGCCCGCGTGCCCGTCGCGACGGTCGGGGTGCTGGCGGCCCTGCTCGCGGTGGCGGTACTCGGTCCGGGGATCCCCGGGGCGTACGCCCCGCTTCCGGTGGCGGAGCCGGCCAGGCTCTCACCGCCGTCGACCGCACCGGTCGTCCCGCCGGTGCCCGAGGTCACCCCGGGGCCCACGCGGTCCGCTCCGGGGCGACCCGACCCTGGTCGACCGGTCACCCGCGCGGAGGCTCGCCGGGCGGCCGGCGCGGTCAGAGCGGTGCTGCCCCGGGACTGGCGGGTGCCACCCGACCGGCCTGAGGGCGGCGGCTCCCGGATAGACCCGTCGGCCTGCCGGCCCCTGGCCGAGGACTCCTACCTGGACCGGCTCGGCGGAGTCGAACGGGTCCGGGAGCGGGCCCGCTACGCCACGGTGCCCGGCCTCACCGCCACCGCGTCGGCCGAACTGGTGATCGAGGTCAGGTCCCACGCCGAACCGGTGCCCGCCTCGGTGCTCGCCGAGGCGGAGTCGGCGCGGCGGGCCTGCCCCCGCTTCACCGCCCGGGGCGCGGCCGGCTCGGCGGTCCGGTTCGCGGTCGACGCGCAGCCGCCGCCCGCGCTCGGTGAGCAGTCCTGGCGGGTGGACTACCGGCTCAGCGCGGGCAGCGGGCGGACCCGGATCACCGGACGGTCGGCCTTTGTGATCGTCCGGGTGGGACACAACCTCGTGACCGTCTACGCCAGCGCCGTCATGGAACCCCTGGACGAGCGGCTGCTCCGCGCGGCGGTCGAGGCGGCCGTGGCGGGACTGACCGATTGACCAACCCGGCGGCGGCGCGGCCGGCCCCCGTCCGGCCAGCGGGACGACGACCCGCGCGCGGATCGTCGTCCCCTCGCCGACGCGGTCAGTTGATCGGTTCGACCCAGATGTTGCGGTAGTGGACGTTGAGGCCGGGGTCACCGTGGTCCTGTAGCCGGATCGGCCCCACGGAGGGTCCCTCCGGGGCGCCGTTGCCCGTGGGCCCGTTGATCACCGCGTTGTCGTGGACGGTGACGCCGTTCCACACGACGGTGACCCGGGCGTTCTCCGTCTTGACTCCGGCGCTGTCGAAGCGGGCCGCACGGAAGGTGACGTCGTAGGTCTGCCACGTCTCCGGGGCGGTGGCCGCGTTGACCGACGGCGCGATCTTTCCGTAGATGGCGCCGCCCTCGTCGTTGGCCGGGGTGGTGTCGCCGAAGGAGTCCAGGACCTGAAGCTCGTAGCGGTCCTGTAGGTAGATTCCGCTGTTGGCGCGGGCCTGACCGGTGACGTCCGGCGGAAGGTTGGGCAACCAGAACTCGACGTGCAGCCGGAAGTCACCGAAGGCGCGCCTGCTACGGATGTCGCCGCCGAGGACCTCCACCCCGCCCTTGGCCAGCGGCCACGTCGCCGGGGTGCCGTTGGTGTACTCGAAGTTGTCGAGGTGGGACCCGTCGAGCAGCGTGACGCGGCCGGTGTCGTCTCCGGAGCCGTGGGCCTCGAACTCGTAGATCCGGGCTGCG
Source organism: Micromonospora sp. SD12 (assembly GCF_052068495.1). NCBI lineage: Bacteria > Bacillati > Actinomycetota > Actinomycetes > Micromonosporales > Micromonosporaceae > Micromonospora > Micromonospora sp. SD12. The sequence continues at coordinate 56,560 of NZ_JBQHDF010000016.1, forward strand.
TTGTCGGTGGTGCTGGTGGCCTTGGTGACGGTGAGTCGGACGTATCTGGCCTGGGTGGGGGAGATGTCGTGGGTGGTGGTGCTGGCGGTGTTGGCGGTGACGGTCGCTGCCGTCGTCCAGGACGTGCCGTCGGCGCTGGTCTGGATGGTGAAGTCGCGGGTGTTCCAGGCGGTGTTCTCGCCGCCCGCGCCCGCGTGTCTCACCACGAAGCGGCTCACGCTCCGGGTGGTGCCCAGGTCGACCCGCAACCACTTGTTCGTGCCCGACGAGCACCACTTGTCGCTGTTGCCGCCGGTCACGCTGCCGTTCACGGCCTTGGCCGGGCCCTCGGTGGCCGAACAGGAACTGTCGGCCGTCGCCGCCCTGCCCAGCGCGAGGTTCTCGGTGGCGGCCTGCCCACCGTAGGCCTCGAACTCGTAGATCCGGGCTGCGTTGTCGGTGGTGCTGGTGGCCTTGGTGACGGTGAGTCGGACGTATCTGGCCTGGGTGGGGGAGATGTCGTGGGTGGTGGTGCTGGCGGTGTTGGCGGTGACGGTCGCTGCCGTCGTCCAGGACGTGCCGTCGGTGCTGGTCTGGATGGTGAAGTCGCGGGTGTTCCAGGCGGTGTTCTCGCCGCCGGCGCCCGCGTGCCGCACGACGAAGCGGCTCACGTTCTGGGCGGTGCCCAGGTCGACCCGAAGCCACTTGTTGGTGCCCGTCGAACACCACTTGTCGAGGTTGCCGCTGGTGGTCGTTCCGTTGACGGCCTTGGCCGGGCGCTCGGTGGCCGAGCAGGAACTGTCGGCGGTCGTCGCCTTGCCGAGTGCGAGGTTGACGGGCGGCTTCTGACCTGGGATGGCGTTGAGCGTGTACCACACCTCGGTGCTCCACAGCGACTGACCGTTGCTGGCCGCGAACGGCCGGGGCGATCGGACGTGCACCACCCGGCCGGCCTTGAGGCCGTTGATCACCAGCGTGACCGTCTTGCCGTCCTGCGACAGCGTGGCCGACGAGACCGGCAGCGTCTCCTCGTCGACCTTCGGCCCGCCGTACGCGGCCGTCGCCACGTACCGCCACTGCTTGACCCGGTACCTGGAGGCCAGTGCCGCGGCGGTCGTCGCCGACAGCGGCTGGGTGTACTCGATCTCGAAGCCGTTGGGCAGCGCCCGCATCGTCCGCATGTCGAAGTGGTTGCTGCCGTTCGGGGCGATCTTCTGCAGGCCGTAGCTGAGCTTGCCGTCCTGCCCCCAGTTGCCGCCGCCGTGCAGGCCACCGGTGTAAATGGCGCCGTCGGGGCCGACGCTCACCTCGGACACCCCCGCCTCCAGGCCCTGGGTCATCCTGAACAGCGCCCCCTGGTATTCGCCGTCGACCTTCTCCAGGTAGGCGCGCTGGAGCCCGCCGTAGGTCACGTCGCCGATGAGCATCTGCCCGGCGAAGGGGCCCTGCGTCACCATGACCGGGGTGCTCGGCGAATTGCCGATCTCGTTCTGCGGCATCCACAGGACCGGCTGGACCACCGGGTTGTCGTCGAACGGCCCGGGCGGGTTCATGTAGTGGTTGAAGAAGCGTCCCTGCTTGACGTGCACGAGCTTCGACGACGGCAGCCAGCCACCCTGGTTGTCGGTGACGAAGAGGTCGCCCTCGGGCCCCCAGCCGATGCCGTGCGGGGTGCGCAGGCCGCCGGCCACGTAGTCGACCGCGCCGGTGCTGCGGTTCACCCTGATGGTCGTTCCCCGGTTCGGTGCCGGTTGCGGGTCGGTCGTGGCCCCGCCGTAGTTGATGGACACCGAGAGGTTCAGGTAGAAGTACCCGTCCCGGTACAGCAGGCCGAACCCGAACTCGTGGAAGTTGTTGCCGAACGGCCAGGTGGCCACGGTGCGGTACTGGTCGGTCACGCCGTCGCCGTTGGTGTCGTTCAGTTCGGTGAGCTTCGCCTTCTCCGCGACGTAGACCTTCCCGTCGACGATCTTGATCCCCATCGGCTCCTGGAGCCCCGTCGCCACCCGTTGCCGGGTCACCTGGCCGGCGCTGGTGCTGCCGGTGACGTTGCCCAGGATCCACACCTCGCCCACGCTGGTCAGGGAGCCACCCCAGGTGGACACGGCCAGCCGGCCGTCGGGGAACCAGTCGAACCCGGTGACCTGTGGCTGGAAACCACTCGGGCGCAGGTCGGTCAGGGTGTAGTTCGGGTGCACCGACGTGAGCGGCAGCCCGTCGCCGGGGGAGTCGCCACTGGCCTCGCATTCCTTGCGGCCGGGTGCGGTCACCCGGACGACGCCGGCGTCGGTGCTCAGCGCCGAGTTCGGGACGTTCACGAACGTGCTGGAGCCCGGCGTCTGCCACTGCAACGTGAGCTGCTGGCCGCCCGTACGCTCGAAGTGCTCGATGCGCAGGGAGTGGTATCCGGCGGTCAGGTCGACCGCGCCGTCCTTGGCCTCCGGGCCGTGCGCGCCGTCGTGGTCGACGATCAGGGTGTCGTCGATCAGCAGACGCGACCCGTCGTCGCTGATGAGTCGGAAGGTGTAGCGTCCGGCCTGGGTGATGGTGACGTTGCCGAGGGCGTGGACCAGGAAGTGGTCCTCGATGCCGAAGTCCGCCGCGCTCGTCCAGTTGATCGTCGGCATGAGCTTGTCGACGTTCGGGGTCTGGCCGGCCTTCAGGGTGCAGAGCTTGTCCAGCGGCACCTGGAGGTCGAAGACGCGCAGGGTGACGCCGGGTTCCTGCGGGGGCGGAGCGGCAGCCGCGCCCGGCGGGGACAGCCACAGGCCGGCGACCGCCATGACGGCGGTGAGGGCGCTCGCGATGGGCACGCGTGCTCGTCGGGACGGTCCGAGCATTCTCTCCTCCAGGGGAGCGGGACAACGACGTACGTCGTCGCGCGGCGCTCGGGCTCAGCGGCGGGGCCCGGACATCGAACGGACATCGTTGTCATGTCCTGATGGTTGGCCTGGCACGCCGCTGCCTGGTGAGGCAACACTAGGATCCTTAAATCTAAATGTCTAGATGTTTGTGCGAGATCGTCTGAACTTTCGTCCGCACGGGCAAAAGTCGGCGCGACTCGGATCTGTACGCGGTCCTCGCCGACGACTGAGCCCCGGCCCGGTCGCACCTCACCGTCCCCGCCGGGCCTGGGAGCGGTAGGCTGTCGGAGCGGGTATGCGACGGCCGACGATGTGCCCCGACCACCCGCCTTCCTTCCGGCTCGCAGCTGCCAGTGAACATGTTGCGCGCCGCCCTGTGAAATCTTGGAGTACGTCTTGGCAGACATGACGCCGCCCGCCCTGAATCCCTTCGAATCAGAGGGGGACGGGGACACCGACCGCGAACGCGGACGAGCGGTGGACGTGAGCGCGGACGCGATGACCCGCATGCGCACCCCGTTCGTCCCGGCGGACAGCGACTGCGGCACCGCTGACGAGAGGCGGGCGTCGCGTTCCTGACGCGCCGCGCCGGAGCCGTCGAGGGTGACGACTTCGGGTGTATCCGCAACAGGATCGGCGTCCGGCCCTTAGCTGATCGTTAACTAACGGTCCAACTGGTTCACCAGGTGGGGCCGGACTGGGCAGACTGGGACGATGTCCGCCGCTGAGTCGCCCGCCCGCCGCCGTCGTACCCAGGCATTCGTCGCGGTGCTCGCCGCGCTCGCCGCGGCGGTCGCCCTCGGCGCCTGGTCCCTGCGGGACCGGGTTGCCGGTGGACACGGCCTGTCGGAGCAGGGCGCCGTGACCGCCTTCGGTGCCGCCCCGGCGGATCGCGCCCCCGCCTGCGCCGGTCGACCGGCCCGGGCGCCCCGCGAGCTGCGGGGCATGTGGATCACGACGGTGAACAACATCGACTGGCCGAGCCGGCGGGGACTGCCGGCCGAGACGGCGCGGGCCGAGTTCCGGGGCTGGCTGGACCTGGCGGTGCGGCGCAACCACAACGCGGTCTTCGTGCACGTGCGCCCGAGCGGGGACGCGTTCTGGCCGTCGGCGTACGCGCCGTGGTCGGAGTGGCTGACCGGGCGACGCGACGGCCGCGACCCGGGCTGGGACCCGATGGAGTTCATGGTCGCCGAGGCGCACGCCCGCAACCTGGAGTTCCACGCCTGGTTCAACCCGTACCGGGGCGGGCAGCCGGCCACGGTCGGCGGGCCGGGCCCGAGGCTGGACCGGCTCGCTCCGACGCACCCGCTGCGGCGGCACCGCGACTGGGTGGTGACCTACCCCAGCGCCGACCGGCCCGGCAGCCGCCTCTACTTCAACCCCGGCATCCCCGAGGCACGCACGTTCGTCGAGGACGCGATGCTGGAGGCGGTCCAGCGCTACGACGTCGACGGCGTGCACTTCGACGACTTCTTCTACCCGTACCCGGAGGCCGGGCAGGACTTCCCGGACGAGGCGACGTTCGCCCGGTACGGCCGGGGGTTCGCGGACAAGCAGGCCTGGCGCCGGGACAACGTGAACACGCTGGTGCGCGAGATGAGCGAGCGGATCAAGGCGATCAAGCCGTGGGTCAAGTTCGGCATCAGCCCGTTCGGCATCTGGCGCAACGACCGCACCGACCCGGCCGGCTCGGCGACCGCCGGCTTGCAGAGCTACGACGACATCCACGCCGACACCCGACTCTGGGTACGGCGGCAGTGGCTGGACTACGTCGTGCCGCAGCTCTACTGGCACATCGGGTTCGGCAAGGCCGACTACGCCAAGCTGCTGCCGTGGTGGGCGGCCACGGTACGCGGCACGAGGGTGCAGCTCTACATCGGCCAGGCCGACTACCGGGTGGGTGAACGCGGCGCCTGGCGCGACCCGACCGAGCTGACCCGCCAGCTCGCCCTCAACCGCCGGTACGGCGTCGACGGCAGCGTGCACTTCAGCGCCAAGCAGGTACGCGCCGACCGGCTCGGGGCCGTCAGCCGCTACAGCGCGGCCCACCACGCCGGCCCGGCGCTGGTGCCCACGATGGCGCACCTTCCGTCGACGCCGCCCGCCGCCCCCACGGTCACCGGCGCGCACCGCGCGAACGCCGACGGCGTGACGCTGACCTGGCGCGGGGACGGCGCCACGAGCTTCGCCGTCTACCGCGTCGACGGCGACGCGGCCCGGCTCGTGGGCACGGCCCGGGGCGCCGGCTGGGTGGACCGCACCGCCCCGGTCGACCGCCCGCTGTCCTACTGCGTGTCCGGCCTGGACCGCAGCGGCAACGAGGGCCCGCTGAGCGCGCCGATGTCCGTCGTGGCGCGGTAGGAGGGGCCCAGGCCATCCGGCTGCCCCCGGTGGCGGGAATGCCCGGTTGCGCGGGTTACCCTGCCGCGGTGGCGGTCGGCGAGGACGGGGAGCGGCTGGCGGCGTCGCTGGCCGACCGGCTCGACACGGTCATCTTCACCGACCTGACCACGGACCAGGTCACCGCCCGGCTGATCGACGCGGTGGTCGACTGGGCGGGGGCGCGGGGCTGGCGGGTCTACCGGCGGGCGTCCAGCGTGTTACCGCTGCCGCCGCCGATGTCCGCGCAGCAGTCGGTGCTCGACGTGGCCTGTGCCCGCCCGGACGGTCCGCCGGTCGTCGTCGAGGTCGACCACGGTACGCGCCGCCGTACCTGGGAGAAGCTGCTCGCCGAGGCCGACGCGGGGCGGGTACCGCTCTGGGTGCGCTGGGGCGCCGGCCGGTTCACCGCGCCGCCCGCGCCGATCCTGATGGTGACCTGCGAGGTGAGCAGCCGTACGGACCCGACCGGCCGGGGCCGGGTGCACAGCCGTTCGCCGCGGGCCGACATACCGCCGCCGACGCACTCGGCCGCGCGGGTCGCGACGGCGGACGCCGTCGAGTTGCCGCTGCCGCCACCCGGGGCCTGAGCCGGGGCCTGTGCCGCGGGCCGGCCGCCCGCGTCGCGGCGGGCCTGCGCAGCCGGGGGCGCTCGACGGCGCGACGCGCGATCGGGGCGGAGTCGTCGTGCCGCGCCAGAACCTGATCATGAACGAGACGCCGAGCTGCTGAGCGCGGTAGGTGCGGATACTCAGCGCGGGACCGGTGTGACAGCTCAGGCGTCCGCGACCGGGCCGGTCGAGGATTCACCCATGACCGAGACGCTGCGTCGATATTGCGAACCGTCACCCCTCGCGTCACCACGCCTGACGGCCGGCGAACGCTGGCGCCGGGCCCGTCTGACCATCTTCGTCCGGGTGCTCGGGGCGGCGGTACGGCTGGCCGGACGCCACCCCGCCTCGTGGCGCTGGTCGGCCCGGCACCACCACCCGATGCTGGACCGGCTCGCGGCGGCGAACGCGCGCGCGGGTTGTGCGCTCGCCGCGCTGGACGTGCCGGCGTACCGCGCCTTCCTGCGCGCCCGGCCGGTCGGAGCCGGCCGTCGGCGGCGGGACTTCCCGGAGACCGACAAGGTGAGCTACGTCGTGCCCTTCCCCGCCGGGCGGCGCTGCCGGGACGGGCGACTGCCGGACCGGGGCGTGGTGGTCGACGAGTCGGCCGGCTCGTCGGGCCGGCCCTTCAACTGGCCCCGGGGCGAGCGGGAGTTGCGCGCCGTGCACCGCGACATCGTCGGCTACACGAGCCTGGTCTTCCCGATGCGCCGCCCGTTCGTCATCAACGCCTACTCGATGGGCGCCTGGGCGACCGGGACGACGACCGGCGCCGCCATGGCGCGGATCGCGGTGGTCAAGAACACCGGCCCGGACCTCGGCAAGATCGTCGACACGCTCCGCGAGTTCGGTCCGGACTTCGACTACCTGGTGACCGCGTACCCGCCGTTCCTGAAGCACCTGCGCGACCGGCTCGACGCCGAGGGCTTCGACTGGTCGCGCCACCGCATCTACGCCAGCTGCGGGGGAGAGGGGATGACGGAGGCGCTGCGCGGCTACCTGGAGGAGCGGTTCCGCAAGGTCCGGTCCGCGTACGGCGCCTCGGACCTGACCATCGGCCTCGGCGCGGAGACCCGGTTCACGGTGTGGCTGCGTCGCCGCCTGCGCGACGACGCCGAGCTGCGGGCGGCGCTGCTCGGCGCCGACGAGCAGCGGCTGCCCATGGTGTTCCAGTACAACCCGTTGGCCACCTACCTGGAGACCAACGAGCGCCGGGAGCTGCTCTGCACGATGACCGGCCCCGACGTCCTCCAGCCACGGCTGCGCTACAACGTCGGCGACGAGGCGCTGCTCGTGCCCTACCGGCGGATCCTCGACCTGGTCCGCGCCGACCCGGACCGCTGGGCCGCGTGCCGCGCGGCGCTGGCGAGCGAGCGGATGACCCTGCCGGTGCTGCTGCTGTTCGGCCGGCGCGACTCGACGGTGTCCTACCTGGGCGCCAACCTCTACCCGCAGGACGTGGAGTACGGCCTCTACACCGGCAACCCGTACGCCGCCGAGATCAGCCGGTTCTGCCTCGCGCTGGTCGAGGACGCCGCGCTGGAGACCCGGCCGGTGATCCACCTCGAACTGCGACGCCCGCTGCCGGAGGCCGAGCGCGAGGCGCTGGCCGCCGCCTGCCGCGACGGCGTACGCGGACACCTGGCGGCCGTCTCCCGCGACTTCGCGCAGTCGCTGACCGAGGACCCGGCCGCCGGCGACCTCCGCGTCGAGCTGCACGAACCGGGAGTCGGCCCGTTCGCCGGACAACAGAAGATCAAAAACGTCTACCTGGTGGGCTGAGTGATGCGTACCCGTGACTTCTCCCGCGCCCCGGCGCGCGCCCAGGCCGGCGCCATGTTCTTCGGCGCCACCCGCTACCGGAGCCCGCTGGCGATCCTGCGGCTCCTGCCGGCGTGGCTGCGGATGGTCCGCGACATGCGCCGCATGTCCGGCTACCGCTGGCACCGGGTGTACTGGGAGTTCCCGTTCACCCTCGGCACCGTCGCCTTCTTCAGCGACCGCGAGGCCCTGATGCGCTTCGCCCGGTCCCGGCACCACCGCAAGCTGATGGTCTGGCTCACCGACGGCGACCGCCACGCGACCGCGGGCTTCATCCGGCTGTTCACCGCCGAGGCCGACGGCTACTCCAACGGGCTGTGGCGGGCCGAGTCCAACGAGATGGGGCACATCCCGACGTTCACGCCGCTGGGCTCGGAGACGGTGGGTCCGGCGGTGCGGCGATGAGCGTCCGGCACGGTCTGCGACGGGTCGTCGACCGGCGCGGCCTGCGCGAGTTCCTGTCGCTCACCGACCGGGTGTACGCCGGCGAGCCGCGCTTCGTGCCGCCGTCACGCCAGCAGGTGCGGCGGTGGTGGCGCGACGGCGTGCCGATGTACGTGCTGCGCGAGGGCGCCACCGGCGCGGTCGTCGGCCGCACCACACTGCACACCGACGCCGCCCTCGACGCCAAGCTGGGTCGCCGGTGCCAACTCTTCGGGCTCACCGAGTTCACCGACGCGGCGGCGCAGCCGCTGTTCGAGGCGATCGCCAGCGCCGCCCGCGCCGCCGGCGACCGCGACGCGCTCTTCGGGCCGGTCGCGTTGCTGCCCAACCAGGCGGGCGGGGTCATCACCTCCGGGTACGCCGACCGGGGCTTCATCGACAGCGCCTGGAACCCGCCCCGGTACGTGAGCGCCTACGAGTCGTACGGGTTCCGGCGGCGGTTCGAGTCGGACACCTGGATCTGCCCGGTCCCCGCCGGGGACGACGTCCCGGCCGGCACCGACCCGGACGGCGCGGAGTTGACGGTGCACCGCGGCGACGTCCGCCGGCTCGCCGATCAGCTCGAACTGCTGCGCGGGATGCTGAACGCGTCCTTCGCCCAGCTCGGCTACTACACCGAGATCTCCGCCGCGCAGCTGCGCCGGCAGACCGACGGGCTGGCGTACCTGCTGGACGAGTCACTGCTGCTCTACCTCACCAGGGCCGGGCGGCCGGTCGCGTTCGTGCTGTGCGTGCCCGACATCAGCGAGTTCGTGGTGCGGGTACGCGGCGACCTCAACCTGGTCAACCAGGTCCGGCTGCTGGCGACCCGACGCCGCTACCGGCGGGAGGCCGTGCTGATCGTCAAGGGCGTGCTGCCCGAGCACCAGGGGCGCGGATACCAGCGCCTGCTCTCCGCCGAGCTGCGGCGCAACCTGCACGCCGGGGGATACACGACGCTGCGCAGCACCTACGTCGGCCGGGACAATCCGGCCTCCGCCGCGCAGTACCTCGCACTCGGCGGCCGGCCGCTGCACGGCTACACCTTCTACGAGAAGGCGCTGTAGATGGACCTCGCGGCGTTCCGCGCGCTGGAGCCGCTCTGCTGGCGGGCGCCGAGCGCGCACAACACCCAGCCGTGGCGGCTCGACCACCGCGGCGGCGAGGTCCGGGTGGGCTGGGACCCGGCGTACGCGCTGCCGGCGTCCGACCCCTCCGGGCGGGACCTGCGGCTGTCCCTGGGCGCCTTCGTCGAGACGTGCCTGATCGTCGCGGCCGACGCCGGGCTGCGGATGCGGTTCGTCGCCGACCACTGCGCCGACGACCGCCGGGTGGGCTGGCTGCGGCCCGGCCCGCACCGCTACGACACCCCGTTCGACGCGGCGCAGGTGCTCACCCGCCGTACCCACCGGGGCCGGTTCTCCGCCGGTCCGGACGCCACGGCGGTGGCGGCCGTCGACGCCGTCGCCCGGGCCTCGGGCGGCGCGGTGCGCGTGGTGCCCGACGCCGACCTGCTGGCCCGCCTGCTGCGGGTCGCCGACCGGTGGACGTACGCGGACCCGGCGGTGGTCCGCGAGTTGCGGTCGTGGCTGCGGCTCACGCCGGCGCACCCGGCCTACCACGCCGACGGACTCACCGACCGCTGCCTCGGGCTGTCCGGGCGCGAGGCGACCGCCCTGCGGGGGGCGCTGGCGGCGTACCCGGTGCTACGCCGGCTGGGCCTGCCCCGGCTCCTCGCGGCGGCGTCCGGCAACCCGCTGGCGCTCGGCGGCGCCGTGCTCGTCCTGGTCGGACCGCCCGGAACGGACGACGCGGGGCAGGTCGAGTTCGGCCGGGTCCTCACGCGTACCTGGCTGACCCTGCACGCGGCCGGCCTGGCGGCGCACCCGCTGAGCCAACTCGTCGACGCGCCCGCCGCCCGCGACGCCCTGGGGACGCTGCTGGGCGTGGCGCCGCAGCGCCTGCTCCACGTGACCCGCGTCGGCCGGCCGGTGGGCCCGGCGCCACCCTCGGCGCGCCGGACCGGCGGCGTCGGGCAGGGCGTCCGCTGACCCCTGGCGCCGGCGGCACCGCACGGTGGCACGTGTTCCCGGACGGAGGAGGGCCGGCGCGCGGCGGCGCGTCCGGGGTCACGACGTCGGGCTGGTCGCGGGCGACCGGAGCTCCGACGGGTGGGCCGCCGGCTCCGCACCGGCGCGGCGGATCGGGGTGAACAGCCCGCCGACCGCGACCAGCAGACATCCCGCGCCGGCGACGAGGGCGACGGCGCTGACGCCGTACCGGCTCGCGGCCCACGTCAGCACCGCCGCGCCGGCCGGGCCGAGCGAGTAGTGCGTGCTCCAGAACGCCGAGGTGACCCGACCGAGCAGGTGATCGGGCGTGATCTCCTGACGCAGCGACATCGAGCAGATCCCGCCCACGCTGACGCCGCACAGGTACACCGCCATCAGCACGGTCACGCCCCGCACGTCCCCGACGAGGCCGATGCCGACGATGGCGAGACCGCACATGGCGTGCGCGCCGATCCAGGTCATGCCGAAGCCACGGCGGCGGCGCAGGGGCGCCACCAGCAGCGCTCCGACGATCGTGCCCAGCGCCGCCAGGCCCAGCACCGTGCCGACGGTGCGGTCGGAGCCGCCGAGGTCGTGCTTGACGTGGTAGACGAGGACGTCGGTGAGCCCGTACGTCAGGAAGATGAAGACCGACAGCAGCACGGTCAGCGAGCGGAGCACGGGCTGCCGCCAGAGGAACCGCGCGCCGGCGAGGAACTCGGCCAGCCGGCTCTGCCGCCCCGCCGTGCCGTCGACCGCCGGTCCCTCGTCGGGCCGCCGCAGCCGCACCAGCCAGAGGCCGGCGGCCGACAGGGCGAAGCTGGCCGCGTTGACGGCGATGGCCGCCGTGGCGCCGAACCGGGCCGACACCACGCCGGCGAGCAGCGGCCCCAGCACGGCAGCCGCCGCGTACGTGGCCTGGAGACGCCCGTTGGCCTCGGTGATCCTGGGCCGGTCGACGAGGTTGCGCACGGCGGTCACCGCGGCGACCTGGAACACCATGCCGGCCGCCTCGCAGATCGGCAGCACGACGAAGAGCAGCCACACCTGCGGGCCACCGAGCCAGGCCAGGGGAACGAGGCCGTAGAGCACCAGCCGGAGCAGGTCGGCGGTGATCATCAGTTTCCGCCTGTCGTACCGGTCGACCAGGACGCCGCCGAAGATCCCCGCGCCGACGGACGCGGCGCCGGCCACGGCCGTGAGCAGGCCCATCCGGGCGACCGACCCGGTCGCGTGGAGCACGAGCAGCGGCACCGCGAGGTAGGCGAACGAGTCACCGGCGGCGGAGAGCGACTGCGCGGCCCAGTAGGCGCCGAAGTCGCGGTCACGCCACAGCGGACGCCGGACCGGGTCGGTGCGTCGGCTCATGCGGCGAGGGTAATCCGATGCCCCCTGCGAGCGGTGTCCCTGGCACGCGAACGGGCGTCTTCCAGCCGGGAATCAGGGTGAGGCCGGCCGCGGACCCTGACGCCCTCGACCGGCTGATCCGCGTGCCCAACCCGGTCGCGCCGGGCTCCACGGTGGTGACGGTGACCGGCATGCCCAGCCCACCCGTCGACGGTGCTGCGCGCCGGCGACGTGCTGGCCGGGCTGAGCGCGGGCTGAGGCGACCGATCCGCGCGGTGCGTGGGGCGGTTATGTAGGCTCGCATCGATCTTCGCGGGAGGCCAGTCAGTGATCGAACTACACGTCGAGCCGGAGCTGCTGGAGAAGGCGTCGCGGGTGTGCGACGACCTGCGGGACGATCTGCGGCGCGACGTGTCCGACGTCGGAGACGAGACGCGGGCCGCGGTATCCGGCCTGCCCGGCTGGCAGACCCGGGCGGCGCTGGAGCAGCTGCGCTGGTCGTGGTCGGACGACCTGACCAGGTTGGACCGCTATCTGTCCCAGGTGGGCGACGCCCTGCAGGGTTGCGCGATGGACTACCGCTACAGCGACGAGGCCAACGCCGCCCGTTTCGACATCCACGGGCGGTGACCGCACGGTGGTGACGTACGCGGACCTGCGCGAGGCGCGCGTCGCCCCGCTCCGGGACGCCGCGCAGGCCTGGACGGACCTGTCCCGGGCCTGCGCGAAGCTGGAGCAGCGGTGTGGCGCCGAGCTGACCGGGCCGCTGCGCGTCTCCGGCTGGCAGGGTCCGGCCGCCAGTGCCGCGTTGGGCCGGCTGGGCGAACTCGATGACGAGTTCGAGGTCGCGAGCCTGCAGACGCGGACCGCCGCGAGCGTGTTGCGGGAAGCGGCGGAGGAGTTCGGCGACCTGCAGCGGCGGTTGGAGTCGGCCGTCGGCGCCGCCCGGTCCCTCGGACTGGCCGTGGACGAGGTCGGGCGGGTGTCCGCGCCGGCGATGGCGGCAGGGGACAGGCACGATCCGGACGCGGAGACGATCCACCGTCGGCATGTCCAGAACGCCGCGATCTACACCGATCTCATCACGCGGATCGTCACCGAGGCCACCGAGGCCGACAGCCGGATCGCCCGCGCCCTGACCCAGCTGAAGGCCAGCGCGCCGGGACAGTTCGCCTGGGAGTACAACCGGGTCAACGACGGCGCTCTCGCCGCCGCGGCGGCGCTCGAGCTGAGCGAGGGCAGCATCCCGGCGCCGGGCAGCAGTCCCGCCGACGTGCACGCCTGGTGGAGCGGCCTGTCCGACGACGAGCGGCAGGTCTACCTCACCGCCTACCCGGAGCGGATCGGCGCCCTCGACGGACTGCCCGCCACCGACCGCGACGCGGCGAACCAACTGGCGCTGCGCACGTTCGTCGGTGACGACGCCGGCCGGCACCGCGACCGGGACGACCCGCAGCACGCCACCGCGCTCATGCTGCTGGACAAGCTGGAACGCACGGAGAACGCGGCGCCGAACGAGCGGCTCTACCTGCTCTCGGTCGATCCGACGGGTGACGGCAAGGCGGCGGTCGCGATCGGCAACCCGGACACCGCCGCCCACACCGCGGTCCTCGTACCCGGCGTCGGCACCGAACTCGACGACATCCGCGGCCTGATCGGCCGGGCCAGCGACCTGCGGGAGGCCTCGGTCGAGCTCGCCCCCGCCGGCGCCGACGTCTCCGTCGTGGCCTGGCTCGGCTACGACACCCCGTCGGTGAACCTCGACATCGTCAGCGCCGTGTTCGGAGCCAAGTCCGAGGCCGGCGCCCGCGCGCTCGACGGCTTCGTCGACGGGCTCCGCGCCTCCCACGACGACAGTCCCTCCCACGTCACCGCCATCGGTCACAGCTACGGGTCGACCGTCCTCGGCGAGGCTGCCAGCACCGGCGACGGCCTCGCCGCGGACGACCTGATCGCCGTCGGCAGTCCCGGCATGCGCGTCGAGAACGCCGGCGAGTTCACCATCGACCCGAGACACGTGTGGGCCGGCGCCGCGGCCGACGACACCGTCGTCGCCCGACCGGAAGAGACGATCGGCTGGCTCGACGGCGTACCCGTCGTCGGGGAGTGGTTGGTCGACGGCCTCGTCGGCATCCACGGCCCCGCCCCGCACGACCCGGAGTTCGGCGGCAATGTCCTGCACGTCGACACCTCCGGCCACAGCGGATACTGGGCGCAGAACAGCCAGATGCTGCGCTCCCAGGCGGCCGTCATCGTCGGCGACTACGAGGCAGCCGCCCTCGACCACGGAAGAGCCCCGTGACCCGTCGTCACCGCACGCCCTGGTGGCACGCCGTGGCGGTGGCGGCCGTACTGGTGCCGGCTGCCGCCTGCGCGGGCGGTGACCCCGGCACATCGTCAGGAAAGGACGACCCGTTGCAGACCAAGGCAGCCGCCGAGGTGAGCACCCTGGCCGAGGCTCGTGCCCAGGCCGTCGCCACCACCGCCGGCGTCGCTCTGGACGCCTGGCGGACCAACACCTCGCCCTGTCAGGGCCAGCGGGGCGAGATCGCCGACGACGGACGGTGGACGTTGAGCGGCTTCGCCGGGCTTCCGGTCCCGCCCGCCGACCAGATCACCACGCTGCGGCGCATCCGGGACATGTGGCGGCAGCAGGGCTACGAGATCACCGAGGACCGCACCTTCGCCGACGGCACCCGGGGCGCCGTCTCGATGCGTGACCCCAACACCGGGATCACGATCAGCCTCACCACCACCGCGAGCCGGGACCGCGTCGCCCTGATCCTGGCGAGCGACTGCTACCGGCCCGCGGCCGGCGAGGACCCCGCCAACGCCTAGGCCAGCTCCCGGCGCGTCCGAAGGCGGCCCGGGCACGCCCAGCCACCGGAGTTCAGTGCACGGCGGCCTTCCAGTAGCCGCCGAAGTAGACGCGCTCCTTGGCGATGCCGCGTCCGGCGTACAGGTGCCGGCGGACGGTGGTGACCATGGTGGACTCGCCCGCGACGAAGGCGTACGGCGTGCCGGCCGGCAACGCCAGGTCCCGCAGCGTACGGATCACCACGTCGCTGCCGCCCGCCGGCGCACCGCCCCGGTGCAGCCAGGTCAGCGTGACGCCGGGCGGCGTGCGTACCTCGATCTCGTGTTCCGCCGAACCCACCTCGATCAGCGCGATCGCCCGCGCCTGCGGTGGCAGCGCCTCGACGGCGGCGGTGATCGCCGGCATGGCCGTCTCGTCGCCGACGAACAGCTGCCAGTCGGTGTCGGCGGGCGGCGCGTACGCGGCGCCGTCGCTGAGCACACCGAGGCGGTCCCCGGGGGCTGCCCTGAGCGCCCAGGCGGAGGCCGGTCCGCCGTCGCCGTGCAGCACGAAGTCGATGTCCAGCTCGCGCCGTCCGGCGTCCAGGCGCCGGACCGTGTAGTTGCGGACGACCGGCCGCCGCTCGGCCGGCATGGCCTGGAGGGCGGGCCACCACTGCGCGGAGTCCGGTAGGTGCAGTTCGGCGTCGGGCGTGGGGGCGAGGAAGATCCGTACCAGCTGGTCCGGCCCGTCGTAGCCGAAGCGGTCGATCTCGGCGCCGGTCAGGGTGACGCGCCGCAGGTGAGGGGTGAGCGGCCGGTTGGCGACGACCTCGGCGAGCATCGGGCGCTTGATCACTCCGGTCTCGGCCGTAGCGGTGCCGACACTCATGCTGCGCTCCTTCGGGGATTGTGAGCCCCCTCCCGGGTTCACGCCGAGTTAGGTTAGCCTTCCCTGAATTCTACTGCGCCTGCGCCCTCTGTAAATCGACAAGCGTGCATGCGTTGGCCGAGGTCGTGCGGGGCCATCGTTGCCGGTCGTCGCAGGTGGGGCGGCGTGCGATGGGCCCTCGTCGATCGAGTCGCTGGAGATCAAGAGCTCTCCGAGCGTGTGTTAGGTTAGCCTCCCCTTACCTGACATCGAGGTGTAGTTCCATGCGCGCAAACCGCTTCCGCACCGGGGTCGTCGCCCTGGCCGCCACCATGGCGCTCGCCGCCTGCGGCGGATCGTCGAACGCCGGGGAGGTCGCCGACAGCGGCAGCTCCGCGGCGTTCCCGGTCACGATCACGCACGCGCTCGGCACGACGACGATCAAGGAGAAGCCGCAGCGGGTGGCGACGGTCGCCTGGGCGAACCACGAGGTTCCGCTGGCGCTCGGCGTCGTTCCCATCGGGATGGCGAAGGCCAACTTCGGCGACGACGACAATGACGGCGTCCTGCCGTGGGTCTCCGAGAAGCTCAAGGAACTCGGCGGAACGACACCCGTGCTGTTCGACGAGAACGACGGCATCAACTTCGAGGCGGTCGCGGACACCAGGCCCGACGTCATCCTCGCCGCGTACTCGGGCCTGACCCAGCAGGACTACGACACCCTGAGCAAGATCGCCCCGGTGGTCGCCTACCCGAAGGCGCCCTGGGCCACGGCCTGGCGCGACACCATCAAGCTGGAGAGCCAGGCCCTCGGCCTGGCGAAGGAGGGCGACGCGCTGATCGCCGACTTCGAGAAGCGCATGGGCGAGGCCGCCGCGAAGCACCCGCAGTTGGCGGGCAAGTCGGCGATGTTCATGACGCACGTGGACCCGACCGACCTGAGCAAGATCGGCTTCTACACGACGCACGACACCCGGGCCCAGTTCTTCAACGACCTCGGGATGAAGGTCCCGGCCGGCATCGCGAAGCTCTCCGCCGGCACCGACAAGTTCACGCTCAACCAGAGTGCCGAGCAGATCCAGGTCTTCGACGACGTCGACGTCATCGTCGCCTACGGCGACGACAAGCTACTCGCCGCCGCGCAGGCCGACCCGCTGCTGTCGAAGATCCCCGCGATCAAGCGCGGCTCGGTGGTCATGCTCTCCGGCGCCACGCCGCTGGGCACCGCGGCGAACCCCACCCCGCTGGCCATCCCGTTCGTGCTGGACGACTACGTGGCGATGCTCGCCAAGGCCGCCGACCGGGTGTCATGACCGCACTCGAATCGCGTGCCCTGCCGGACGTCGCGGTGCTGCGGCGTCCGACACGGGTACGCCTGCTGTGGTTCCTCGTCGCGACGGCGGTGCTGCTGGCGCTCATGGTCGCGTCGGTCGCGCTCGGCTCCCGCGACGTCGGCTGGTCCGACATCGTCGCCGCCTTGCAGGGCGCGGACGCGACCATGGAGCAGGCCGCCGTCACCAAGCGGATCCCACGGACCCTGCTCGCGGTGCTCGTCGGCGCGGCGCTCGGCCTGGCCGGTGCGGTGATGCAGGGCGTCACCCGCAACCCGCTGGCCGACCCCGGCATCCTGGGCGTGAACATGGGCGCGTCGCTCGCCGTGGTCACCGCGATGGTCACGTTCGGCCTCTCCTCGGCGACCGGCTACCTCTGGGCGGCCATCCTCGGCGCGGGCCTCGCGGCGGTCTTCGTCTACGCCGTCGGCTCCCTGGGCCGCGGCGGCGCGACGCCGCTCAAGCTCGCCCTCGCCGGCGCGGCGACCTCCGCCGCGCTCGCGTCGCTGATCAGCGCCTTCGTGCTGCCCCGCAACGACGTCGCCGGCGGCTTCCGCTCGTGGCAGATCGGCGGGGTCGGCGGCGCCACGTACGACACCATCCGGCAGGCCCTGCCGTTCCTCGCCGTGGGTGTCGCGGTCTGCGTCCTGTCGGCCCGGGCGCTGAACTCGCTCGCGCTCGGCGACGAACTCGCGGCGGGGCTCGGCGAGCGGGTCGCGGTCGTACGGGCCGTCGCGGCGCTCGGCGCCGTCCTGCTGTGCGGCGCCGCCACGGCCGTCGCCGGACCCATCGGCTTCGTCGGCCTGGTCGTGCCGCACGTGTGCCGCCTGCTCGTCGGGCTCGACCACCGGTGGCTGCTGCCGTTCTCGGCGCTCCTCGGCGCGTCGTTGCTCACCGCCGCCGACGTCGTCGGCCGGGTGGTGGCGCGCCCGGCGGAGATCGACGTGGGCATCGTGACGGCGCTGATCGGCGCCCCGTTCTTCATCCACATCGTCCGCCGGCAGAAGGTACGCGAGCTGTGAGCACCACGACCCTCGACGCCGTCACCCACGGCCGGGTCCGCCGTACGCTGCGCAGGCGGGCCGTGCTCGTCGTGCTCGCCGTCCTCGTCGTCGCCGCGTTCGCCGTCTCGCTGATGGCGGGGCGCACCTTCTACCCGCCGGCGGACGTGCTGGCGGTGATCGCCGGCGACGACGTCCCGGGGGCCTCCTTCACGGTGGGCACCCTGCGCCTGCCCCGGGCGGTCCTCGCGATCCTCGCCGGGGCCTGCTTTGGGCTCGGCGGACTCACCTTCCAGACGATGCTGCGCAACCCGCTCGCCAGCCCCGACATCATCGGCATCAGCTCCGGGGCGAGCGCCGCGGCGGCCTTCGCGATCGTCACGCTGCACCTCGGGGAGGCGGGGGTGTCCGCCTTCGCGATCGTCGTCGGGCTGGCGGTCGCGCTGGTCGTCTACACCCTGTCGTTCAAGGACGGCGTCGCCGGGACCCGCCTCGTGCTGATCGGCATCGGCATCGCCGCGATGCTCGACAGCGTCACCGCGTACGTCCTCACCCAGGCCGCCGAGTGGGACCTCCAGGAGGCGATGCGCTGGCTGACCGGCAGCCTCAACGGCGCCACCTGGGCGGAGGCCGTGCCGGTCGCCGTCGCCGTGGCCGTGCTGGCGCCGGTGCTGCTGGGCCAGGCGCGCAACCTCGCCATGATGCAACTGGGCGACGACGCCGCCGCGGCGCTCGGGGTACGCCTCGAACGCACCCGGATCCTGGTCATCGTCGCGGCCGTCGGCCTCATCGCCTTCGCCACCGCCGCGACCGGGCCGATCGCCTTCGTCGCCTTCCTCTCCGGGCCGATCGCCGCCCGGATCGTCGGCCCGGCCGGTTCCCTGTTGCTGCCCTCCGCCCTCGTCGGCGCCCTGCTGGTGCTCGTCGCGGACTTCGCCGGCCAGTACGCCTTCGACACGCGCTACCCCGTCGGTGTCGTGACCGGCGTGCTCGGCGCCCCGTACCTCATCTACCTGCTCATCCGCACCAACCGCGCGGGAGGCTCGTTGTGACCACCACCCACACGCTCGCGGTCGAGGGCCTGACGCTCGGCTACGCCGACCGCGTCGTCATCTCCTCGCTCGACCTCGTCGTGCCGCCCGGCAGGATCACGGCGATCGTCGGGGCCAACGCGTGCGGCAAGTCGACCCTGCTGCGGTCGATGTCGCGGCTGCTGGCGCCCCGGGCCGGCCACGTCCTGCTCGACGGCAGGCAGGTGCACCGGCTGCCGGCCAAGCAACTGGCCCGTACCCTCGGCCTGCTTCCCCAGTCGCCGACGGCGCCCGACGGGATCACCGTGGCCGACCTCGTCGGTCGTGGCCGCAACCCGCACCAGCGGATGCTGTCGCGCTGGAGCCGGGAGGACGACGCCGCCGTCGCGGCGGCCCTGGACGCGACGCGGACGGCCGACCTCGCCGACCGTTCCGTCGACGAGCTCTCCGGCGGCCAGCGGCAGCGGGTGTGGATCGCGATGGCCCTGGCCCAGCAGACGGACCTGCTGCTGCTCGACGAACCCACGACGTTCCTCGACGTCAACCACCAGGTCGAGGTGCTCGACCTGCTCACCGACCTCAACCTGACGCGCGGCACGACGATCGTCATGGTGCTGCACGACCTCAACCTCGCCGCCCGGTACGCCGACCACCTCGTCGTGCTGGCCGCCGGGAGACTGCACGCCGCCGGCGAACCGGCGCGGGTGCTGACGCGGGAGTGCGTCCGCGCCGTGTTCGGCCTCGACAGCCAGGTGATCATCGATCCGACGTCGGGAAAGCCGCTGATGCTGCCGATCGGCCGCCACCACGTGACGACGCGCCCGGACCTCGGCGCGGAAGTGGGCGGCTGACGGGTCGCCGAGCCCCCGTTCGCCGGAGCTATTAGGTGAGGCTAACCTGGCCCTCGATCGCAGGGAGGGCGCAGCTCGTGCACACATCCGAGAAGGTCAGTGGAGGGGCGGTCCTGCGCCGCGCCCTGCGCCGCCAGCGCGGTCGCGTGGTGGCCGGCACCGCACTGCTCTGCACCCACCAGGCCACCGAGGCCCTCGTCCCGGTCGCGATCGGCGTGATCATCGACCGCGCGGTCGCCACCGGGGACGTACGGGCGCTGCTGCTCTCCCTCGCCGGTCTCGCCGTCCTCTTCACCGTCCTCGCCTTCGCCTACCGCACCGGCGCCCGCCTGGGGTACGCGGCCCTGGAGCAGGAGGCCCACCTCCTGCGCGTCGAGATCGCCCGCAGCGCCCTCGACCCGCGCGGGAACCGCTCGGGCATGCGCGACGGCGAGCTGCTCTCCGTCGCCGCCTCCGACGCCGAGTTGTCCGCGCTCGTCGTACGGGTCGCGGGGCTCTGCGCCGCCGCGCTCACCGCCATCGCGGTCGCGGCCGTCGCGCTGCTCGTCGTCGACGTCCCCCTCGGGCTGGGCGTGCTCGTCGGCGTGCCGCTGGTGGTCGTCGCCCTGCAACGGATGGCGCCGCTGCTCAGCCGGCGCAGCGCCGCGCAGCAGGAGGCCCTCGCCGCCACCACCTCGCTCGCCGTCGACCTCGTCACGGGCCTGCGCGTGCTGCGCGGCATCGGCGCCCAGGACCACGCCGCACGCCGGTACGCGGCCGCGAGCCGCCACGCCCTCGACGTCACCCTGCGCGCCGCCACCACCAAGGGCCTGCACCTCGGGCTCACCACCACCGTCAACGGCCTCTTCCTCGCGGCGGTCGCCGGCGTCGCCGGCTGGCTCGCGCTCCAGGGCCGGCTCACCATCGGTGAACTCGTCGCCGTCGTCGGGTTGGCCCAGTTCATCGCCGAGCCCGTGCAGACGCTGGGCTGGTCCGTGCAGCTGTTCGCCATGGCCCGCGCCTCCGCCGGGCGGGTCGCCCGGGTGCTGGGTGCCGAGCCGCTCACCCGCCCCGGCTCCGCCGCTCCGCCCGCCCCGGCCCCGGCGCGGCTCGCCCTCGACACGATCGGGCACGCGGGGCTCGACGGGCTGTGCCTGCGGGTCGACGCCGGTGAGGTCCTCGGCGTGCTCGCCTACGACCCGGGTGACGCCGAGGCGCTGGTGGCGCTGCTCTCCGGCCGCGTGCCCCGCGAGGAGTACCGGGGCACGCTGTACGTCGACGGCACGCCCGCCGAGGAGCTGCACATCGACGCCGTACGCGGCATCCTCCTGGTCGAGCCGCACGACGTGGCGTTGTTCGAGGGGACGCTGCGTGCCAACCTCGCCGCCGGCGCCGACGCCGACGAGGCGGTCCTGCGCGCCGCCGTACGCGCCGCGGCGGCCGAGGACGTGCTCGCCGCGCACCCGCACGGCATCGACCGCCTGCTCACCGAGCGGGGCGCCAACCTGTCCGGCGGCCAGCGGCAGCGGGTCGGGCTGGCCCGGGCGCTCGTCGCCGACCCGCCGGTGCTGGTGCTGCACAACCCCACCACGGCGGTCGACGCGGTGACCGAGGCGCACCTCGCCGAGGGGCTGGCCGCGGCCCGCGCGGCGGCGGCCCGCGGCACGGTGCTGATCACCAACAGTCCGGCCCTGCTGCGCAGCACGCACCGGGTGGCCGTCATCGACCGTGGACGGGTCGTCGCCGAGGGCCCGCACGAGCAGCTGCTGGCCGGTGACGCCCGCTACCGGGAGGAGGTCCTGCGATGACCGACGAGTCCGCAGTCGGCGCCGCGTCGAGGCAGCTGCTGCCCACGGCCACCGCCCGGCAGACCTGGGCGGCGCTTCGGGCCGAGTTCGCCCGGCTGCCCGGCCTCAGCGCCGCCGCCACCACCCTGTTGGTCGCCGCCGCCGCGACCGGGCTGGTCGCCCCATGGGTGCTCGGCCGCCTCGTCGACGACGTCATCGCCGGCTCCGACACGCCCCGGATCGTGGCCTGGGCGGGCGTGATCGCGGGCGCCGCCGTGCTCGCCGGCGTCCTCACCGCGATCGGCGCCGCGCTCACCGCACGCCTCGGCGAGACCGTGCTGGCGCGGCTGCGGGAGCGGGTCCTCGACCGCGCCCTGCACCTGCCGTCGGCCACGCTGGAGCGGGCCGGCACCGGGGACCTGGTGGCCCGCGCCGGCGACGACGTGGCCGTGGTGACGAACGTGATCGCCACCAGCGGCCCCGCCTTCCTCGGCGCGCTGCTGTCCATCGTGCTGACCGCGTTGGGGCTCTTCGCCCTGGACTGGCGCCTCGGTCTTGCCGGGCTGGCAGCGGCCCCCGCCTACGCGTTGGCGCTGCGCTGGTACCTGAGGCGCTCGGTGCCGTACTACGCGCGCGAACGGGTCGCGACGGGCGAGCGGACCCAGGCCATGGCCGGGGCGCTGCGCGGCTCGGCGACCGTGCGCGCCTACCGGCTGGAGGACGCGCACGTCGGCGGGATCGCCGATCGCTCCGTCGCCGCCCGCAACCTGTCGTTGGAGATCTTCAACCTGCACACCCGGTTCGGGCTGCGGATCAACCGGTCGGAGTTCGTCGGCCTCGCCGCCGTCCTGCTCGCCGGTTTCCTGCTGGTGCGCGACGACCTGGCCACCGTGGGCGCGGCGACGACCGCGGCCCTCTACTTCCACCGCCTGTTCAACCCGATCGGCCTGCTGCTGCTCCAGTCCGACTCCGTGCTCCAGGCCGGGGCGAGCCTCGCCCGGCTCGTCGGCGTCACCGCGCTGCCCGCCGCCGCCTCGCCCGTCGGCTCCTCGCCTGACGACGGCTCCGTGCCCGCCGCCGCGCCCGGCTCCGCGTCCGCCGGCTCCGCGTCGCCAGGCGGCTCCGCGCCCGACAGTTCAGCGTCCGTCGGCCCCGCGCCCGACATCGCGCCGCCCGACGGGTCCGGGGCAGGCCGGCCCCGACGGTCCGCAGGGCGGGCCGGCTCGGCACCTGCGGCGCTGGAG
The DNA here is from genome assembly GCF_052068495.1 of Micromonospora sp. SD12. Taxonomy (NCBI): domain Bacteria; kingdom Bacillati; phylum Actinomycetota; class Actinomycetes; order Micromonosporales; family Micromonosporaceae; genus Micromonospora; species Micromonospora sp. SD12. Next base: position 78,929 of record NZ_JBQHDF010000016.1, read on the forward strand.
GTGGTCGTCGAGCGGCACCGCTACGACGACGGGCCCGTCGTGCTGCGCGACGTCGCCCTCAGCCTGGCGCCCGGCGAGCGCGTCGCGCTCGTCGGGGCGAGCGGGGCGGGCAAGAGCACGCTCGCCGGCATCGCCGCCGGGATCATCGCGCCGACCCGGGGCGCGGTCAGCCTGCGCGGCGTGCCGCTGAGGGACCTGGACGAGCACCGCGTCCGTCGCGAGATCGCCCTGATCAGCCAGGAGGTGCACGTCTTCGCCGGAACGCTCGGCGACGACCTGCGCCTGGCCGACCCCGAGGCCACCGACGCCGAGGTGACCGCCGCCCTCGACCTCGTCGGCGTCACCGACTGGCTGCGTACGCTGCCGGACGGGCTGGACACGTGCGTGGGGGAGGGCGGACGGCAGCTCACCGCCGCCCAGGCCCAGCAGCTCGCCCTGGCCCGTCTCGTCCTCGCCGACCCCGCCGTCGCGGTCCTCGACGAGGCCACCGCGGAGGCCGGCAGCGCCGGCGCGCGCGACCTCGAGCGCGCCGCCACGGCGGCCACCGAGGGCCGCACCACGCTGATCGTCGCGCACCGCCTCAGCCAGGCGGCCACCGCGGACCGCATCGTCGTCCTGGAACACGGGCGCGTCGTCGAGCACGGTACGCACGAGCAGTTGCTGGCGGCCGGGGGCGGGTACAGCCGGTTGTGGCAGTCGTGGCGCACGCCCGTTCCCGTACTCCCGAAGGAGCGCGACGGCGAGGAGGGCGCCGCCCGTCGGGCGCGGCTGGACGCGGCGCCGGACCGGGGTGTCGGCGCTACCCACGCCCCGGCGTGAGTCGGGCGAGGTGACCGTCGATCTCCCTACGGGCGTCGGCGAGATCCAGACCCCGCGTAGCCGGCGACGGCTCAAAGGCGACGGGCCGGGCGCCGCCCGCGTGACGTCGCCCGCCGACGCGGGGCAGGATGGGGTACGTGGACATCGAGCCGGTCGACTCGGCGCCCGGGCAGGCGTTCCCGCGGGCGCTCCTGCGGCAGCGCTGGGACGATCTGACGTTCCTGCACTGGGCGGTCGCGCCGGAACTCGTCGCGCCGCTGCTGCCCGCGGGCACGCGCCCCGACACCCTCGACGGGGTCAGTCACGTCGGGCTGATCGGCTTCCGGATGGTGGGGCTGGGCCTCGGGCGCGGGCCGGGTGTGCCGTACCTCGGCAGCTTCTGGGAGACCAACGTCCGGCTCTACTCGGTCGACGACACCGGCCGGCGGGCGGTGGTGTTCCGCTCGCTGGACGCGTCGCGGCTGGTTCCCGTGCTGGTGGCCCGGGCGACGCTGCGGCTGCCGTACATGTGGTCGGCGATGCGGCTGGAGCGCGACGGCGACCGCTTCACCTACCGGTGCCGGCGCCGGTGGCCCGGCCCGGCCGGTGCGACCAGCCGGATGGTGGTGCGGGTGGGGGAGCCGATCGCCGACCCGACCCCGCTGGAGCACTTCGTGACCGCCCGTTGGGGGCTGCACACCCGGGCGTACGGGCGGACGCTGCACCTGCCGAACTGGCATCCGCGCTGGCCGCTGCACCGCGCGGAACTGCTGCACCTCGACGACGAGCTGGTCGCGGCCGCCGGGTTGCCGGCACCCGTCGGGGCGCCGGTCAGCGTGCTGTATTCCCCCGGCGTCCCGGTGCGCTTCGGTCCACCGGTCAGCCTGCGCCGGGCGCGGTCTGCCTAAGTCAGGCAGTCAGCCGGAACCGCTGACCCTCGGCTGCTGATGGTCGGTCAGCCGGAACCCGACGCCGCGCACCGCGTCGATGGCCACCCCGGTGCCGAGGTCGTGGAGCTTGCGCCGCAGCCGCTTGACCAGGGACTGCACGTCCGCCCTGCGCTCGCGCCCCTCGTCGCGCCAGACCGAGCGGTGCAGCTCGGCGTAGCTCCAGACCCGGATCGGCTCGGTGGTCAGGCAGGACAGCAGGTCGTGTTCGAGCCGCGTGAGGCCGACCTCGCGGCCCCGGCTGCGGGCCGTCGACCGGGCCGAGTCGATCAGCAGCGCGTCGTCGTCCGTCGCGCCCGGCGTGTCGGCCGGAGCCGGCGAGGACGGCTGGGCCGGCAGCCGCGGCGGGACCGCGATCAGCCTGCGCAGCTCGTCGAGGTCGGCCACCAGCAGCAGCGGCGCGACGCCCTCCAGGCGTTCGGCCAGTCGTATCCGCTCGGCCGGCGACGGTGTCACCGCGATCACCAGCGGAAAGGGTTCGTCGGCCGGATCTGGACCGTCCGGCACCGTGCCTTCGTCGTGTGCCCCCACAGCACCCACCCGGAAACTATGGACAGCCTCTGCCCATCTTCGTCATGGCCCTGACAGATGTCGGCAAGCGCCCCATTCGCCGGCCAACACCTAGTGACAAATTGCTTACGGCAAGTTCTTGATCGTCCATTCTTGTCGATCATAGTGTCCAGACGGGCAGCCGGCGTGACCCGCGCGGTGCCTTGGGGGGCATGGAGGGGCCGGATCCCGATCATCCGAACGGAGCCGGGCCCCTGCGCCCTCCACCATGGCTCGTTCCACTCTGGGTCGTTCTGGAGGAGGCACCACCGAATGTTCACACGTCCACCCACGAGGCGCTTGGCCAGATCCCTGGTCAGCGCCGGTGCGGCGATGATCCTCGCCGCGACAGGCCTGGCCGCGACCGGGTCAGGCGCACAGGCCTCCCCGTCCGACAAGATCCGGCCGGAGCTCACGAAGGAGCTCCAGGGCAAGACCGAGGGCGACTTCTGGATCCGCTTCAAGGACCGGGCCGACCTCGGCGAGGCCGCGGCGATCAAGGACTGGGCCAAGCGCGGGACCGCCGTCGCCGACGCGCTGAAGAAGACCGCCGCCAACAGCCAGTCCAAGATCCGCGCCGAGCTCGACGGCTCCGGAACGAAGTACGAGACCTTCTGGGCGACCAACGCGATCAAGGTCAGCGGCGGTTCCCTGACGATGGCGCAGAGCTTCGCCGCGCACGCCGAGGTCGAGGGCCTGTACGCCCCGGTCGCCTACGAGGTGCCCGAGGTCACCAAGGGCACCGACGAGAAGACGGTCAACGCCCTCGAGTGGGGCATCGCGAACATCAACGCCGACGACGTCTGGTCCCAGTACGGCGTCAAGGGCGCCGGCATCACGGTGGCCAACATCGACACCGGCGTCCAGTTCAACCACCCCGCGCTGGTGAACTCCTACCGGGGCAACAACGGCGACGGCACGTTCGACCACAACTACAACTGGTTCCGCGCCGCCGGCTCCTGCGCCGCGCCCTGCGACACCAACGGCCACGGCACGCACACGATGGGCACGATGGCCGGCGCCGACGGAGCCAACCAGATCGGTGTCGCCCCCGAGGTGAAGTGGATCGCGGCCAACGGCTGCTGCCCCAGCGACGCGGCCCTGGTCACGTCCGGGCAGTGGATGCTCGAGCCGACGGACCTCAACGGCCAGAACCCGGACGCCAGCAAGCGGCCGAACATCATCAACAACTCGTGGGGAACCACGCTGCCCTCCAACGACCCGTTCATGGAGGACGTGACGCTGGCGTGGACCGCGTCGGGCATCTTCGGCGTCTGGTCCAACGGCAACAGCGGTTCGGCGTGCCAGACCAGCGGCTCACCGGGCAGCCTGGTCAGCAACTACTCGGCGGGCGCCTACGACGTCAACAACAACATCGCCAGCTTCTCGTCCCGGGGCGCCGGCCAGAACGGCGAGATCAAGCCCAACATCGCGGCGCCCGGCGTGAACGTCCGGTCGAGCATTCCGGGCAGCGGCTACGCCAGCTACAACGGCACCTCGATGGCCGCCCCGCACCTCGCCGGCGCGATCGCGCTGCTGTGGTCCGCCGCGCCGGCGCTCGTCGGCGACGTCACCGCCACCCGCGCGCTGCTCGACAACTCGGCGATCGACAAGGCCGACGCGCAGTGCGGCGGCACCGCCGACGACAACAACGTGTTCGGCGAGGGCCGGCTGGACGCGCTCGCCCTGCTCAACGGCGCCCCGATCGGCGACAGCGGCACGCTGGCCGGCAAGGTCACCGACGCGACCACCGGCGCCCCGATCGCGGGCGCCACGGTGAGCCTGACCGGCGCCGCCGACCGCGAGCTGACCACCGGTGCGGACGGCACCTACTCGTCGCTGCTGCCGGTCGGCGACTACCAGGTCGCCGTGGCGGCGTTCGGCTACCAGGCGAAGACCGTTCCGGCGGCGGTCGCCCGCAACGCGACCACGACGCTCGACGTGGCGCTGACCGCGGTGCCGAGCGTCACCGTCAGCGGAACCGTCACCGACGGGTCCGGGCACGGTTGGCCGCTCTACGCGAAGGTCACCGTGGAGGGTCAGTCGGGCGTGTCCGACTACACCACGCCCGTCAACGGCCGCTACAGCCTCAAGCTGCCGGCCGGCACCACCTACAACCTGAAGGTCGAGTCGCAGTACCCGGGCTACCAGACGGTGAACAAGCAGGTCGTGGTCGGCGCGGGCAACGCCACGGCCAACGTGGCAGTGCCGGTGCAGACCAACGCCTGCACCACGGCGCCGGGCTACCGGTTCGGCTCCGACGGTGAGTACGAGACCTTCGACGGCAGCACCGTGCCGGCCGGCTGGTCCGTGGTGGACCACGCGGGCAGCGGCCAGGTCTGGAAGTTCACCGACGACGGCGCCCGGGGCAACCTGACCGGGGGCACCGGCAACTTCGCGATCATCGACAGCGACGAGTACGGCTCCGGCGGCAAGCAGGACACCTCGCTGGTCAGCCCGGTCGTCGACCTTACCGGCGTCACGGCACCGGTCATCCGGTTCAACCAGGACTACAACTGGCTGGGCAGCGACCGTGCGGACGTCGACCTCAGCCTCGACGGCGGGACGACGTGGACCAACGTGCTCCGGCAGGCCGCCGACGTCCGCGGCCCGAAGGTCACCGAGATCGCCGTCCCGCAGGCCGCCGGCCAGGCCCAGGCCCGGGTCCGGTTCCGCTACTACGACGCCTCGTACGAGTGGTGGTGGTCGGTCGACAACGTGCTGATCGGCAGCCAGCTCACCTGCGAACCGATCGACGGCGGCCTGGTGCTCGGCCACGTGCGTGACAGGAACGACAACGGCTACGTCAACGGCGCCACCGTCACCAGCGACGACCGGCCGACGGAGAAGGCCACCACCGTGGCGACGCCGGACGACCCGGGGCTCGCGGACGGCTTCTACTGGCTGTTCTCGACGCTGACGGACACCCACAGGTTCACCGCCCGGGCCGGCAGCTACGTCAGCCAGAGCAAGCAGGTCGACGTCCAGGCGGACTGGGCCACCGCGGCGAACTTCCAGCTCGCGGCCGGCCGACTGTCGGTCACGCCGGCCCAGGTCACCGGCACGGCCCGGATGCCCAGCGGCAAGGTCACCAAGTCGTTCACGGTGACCAACACCGGCGGGGCCCCGGTCGCCGTCGAGTTCAGTGAGCGGGCCGGCGGGTTCGAGCTGCTGCGGGCCGACGGGTCCCGGATGAGCAAGCAGGAGGTGCTCGGCTCCCAGGGCGCGCCGGTGCAGCGGCTCGAGGTCCCGACCTCGTTCGCGGCGAAGACGTCCGGCAAGTCGACGGCGGCGGCGTCGCCCGAGGCCGGCCCGCAGGCCGCGCCCTGGACCGACATCGCCAACTATCCGGCCGTGGTGATGGACAACCGGGTGGTCAACCTCGGCGGCAAGGTGTACTCCATCGCCGGCGGCACCGGCTCGGCGTCCTCGGCGAAGAACTACGCCTACGACCCGGTCGCGCAGACCTGGACCGCGATCGCCGATCTGCCCGGTGCGCGTACCGCCATGACGGTGGGCGTCCTGGACGGAAAGATCATCGCGACCGGCGGTTGGGCGGCGGCCGGCCCGGACGGCACCACCTGGTCGTACGACCCGGCGGCCAACACCTGGACGGAGAAGGCCGACAACCCCGCGCCGCGCTCCGCGGCGGGCCAGGCGGTCGCGGGCGGCAAGCTGTACGCCATCGGCGGCTGCACCACGGCGTCCTGCACGCCGATGTCGAACGACGTCGTGCGCTACGACCCGGCCGACGACAGCTGGGAGACCCTGGCCGACTACCCGAAGTCGGTGGCCTTCCTCTCCTGCGGCGGGATCGACGGCATCGTCTACTGCACCGGGGGCAACGACGGCTCCGCCGCGCAGAAGGCGAGCTACGCCTACGACCCGGGCGCCAACACCTGGACGGCCATCGCGGACGCGCCGGCCGACAACTGGGCCAGCTCGTTCGCCGTGGCCAACGGCAAGTTCCTGGTCGTCGGCGGCTCGCAGGGCGGTGCCATCACCAACGTCGGCTTCGCCTACGACCCGGCCACCTCCTCGTGGTCGAGCCTGCCGAACGCCAACACCGCCCGCTACCGTGGCGGCGCGGCGTGCGGCTTCTACAAGGTCGGTGGCTCCTCCGGCGGCTTCACCGCGACGCGGGACAGCGAGGCGCTGCCCGGCTTCGAGGAGTGCGCCGCCAGCACCGCCGACGTCAGCTGGATGACGATCGACAAGACGGCGGCCACCCTGGCGCCGGGCCAGGCCGTCACGGTCAACGTCGGCATGTCCGCGAACGTGGACCAGCCCGGCACCTACACCGCCTCGGTCGCCATCAAGGAGAACACCCCCTACACGGTGGAGCCGGTCGCGGTCACGCTGAACGTGCTGCAGCCGACGACCTGGGGCAAGCTGATGGGTACGGTCACCGGGACGAGCTGCCAGGGCGCCAGCTCGCCGATCCCCGGTGCCACCGTGCAGGTCGACTCGTGGGCGATGTCCTGGACGTTCTCCACGGACGCCGAGGGCAGGTACGCCTACTGGATGGACCGTCGGAACAACCCGTTGACGATGATCGTCGCCAAGGACGGCTGGAAGCCCCAGACCCGCCAGACGAGGATCAACACCGCCACCCCCACGGTGGAGGACTTCGCGTTGTCGCCCGTACGCTGCTGACCCCGACCGTCGGCTGACAGGTCCGGCCCGCCTGGTTTCCGACCAGGCGGGCCGGACCGCGTCGGCTGTCGAGGAGGGTCCCGGCCCTCAGACCGGGGCGAGGCGGAAGCCGACCCCGCGGACCGCGTGGATCGACGCCGAGGCGTCCAGCCGGGCGAGTTTGTGCCGCACCCGGCGGACCACCGAGTGCATGTCGGAGCCCCGCCCGAGGTGCACGTTGCCCCAGACCTCCAGGTGCAGCCGCTCGTAGGTCCAGACCTGCCCCGGCGCGCCGACCAGGCAGCGCAGGAAGTCGTGCTCCAGCCGGGTCAGCTCGACCTCGCGGTCCAGCCAGCGCAGCACCCGTCGGTCGGAGTCGACGCTCAGGTCGGCCGGCGGCGGTGTCGCGGGTCCCGCCACGGGCCCGGCCGGCGCGGTGGGCGCCGTCGGGGCCGCCGGCGCCACCGGGGGCGTCCCGGCGACGCCGAGGAACGTACGCGCCTGAGCGACGCTCGAGACGATGAGGAACGCCTCGGTCCCGCCGAGCAGACGCGCGAGCCGCCTGCGTTCGGCCGGCGAGGAGGCGATGCCGATGACCAGCGGAGCCACCCCCCTCATTCCCACCCCTTCCGGTGCCCCACCACGGCGGGACGGATCTCGCCACGACGCCGATCGATGGGTCCACTGACCCTAGTGACGTCGCGTCTCGCTGCGGTTAAAAACAGTGACATGTAGGCGTCCATAAATTGCTTGCATTTCCCGGTCGGAGTAGGGGCAGGGCCCTTCGTGCCGACTTGCCCCATTACCTGGGGGCGTGCGAGGGCGTCCGACGACCGGCAGCGCCCGACCCGCCCGCCCGTACGCGCTGAGCCGACCCGTGCCGGGCCCGTCCGCGGCGGCCGGCCCTGCGCCGCCACGTCGAACCGGGCGCGGGCCGACGCGGCCCGGGGGCCACGGCGACCGGGTCAGGTGCGGGCGGGCGACCAGCCGGCGGGAACGAGCCGGGCGGCGTCGCCGCCCTCGCCCGCGAAGAGGAGCCCGTCCCGGTCCGCCGCCACGATCCGATCGACGTAGACGCCCCGGCCCTGGCTGGAGGAGTCGGTCGTGCTGCTGAAGCGCAGGTGGGTCGCCCGTACGGGCAGCTCGACCGAGACCTGCCACCAGACCCGGCCGCCGAAGCCGGTGACCGTGCCGTCGCTGCTCCAGCGCCGGTCTGAGTGGCGCAGCACCATCGGCGCAGGCGCCCAGGTCGTACCCCCGTCGGTGGAGACCTCCACGCGGGCGCTGTCGTAGCGGGGCTCGGTGTCGTACCAGAGCAGGAAACTGGCCGTGCCGCCCCGCGCCGCCCGACGCAGCGGGGCGGTGAGGGTGGCCGTGGCGAGGTCGCGCGGGTCGGCGCGCCAGGCCTCGCGGGAGCGGGGCCGCACCGGCACCGCCTCGGCGAGGTCGCGCGCGACGGCGCGCCGGGCGACGTTGTTGCTGCCCCAGCCGCGATCGGGGTGCACCCGGTTGCTGAGCAGGATGACGAACGAGTGGGAGAGGGGGTCGACGACGATCGACGTCCCGGTGAAGCCGGTGTGTCCGAACGCCACCGGGGAGGAGAGCCCCGCCATGTACCAGTGCTTGTCGAGTTCGAAGCCCAGCCCGCGGTCGCTCTCGGGATAGGCCTGCTCCAGCGGGGCGTTGTGGTTGACCAGCATGGCGCGCACCGTGTCGGGGCGCAGGATCCGTCGCCCGCGGTACTCGCCGCCGTTGAGCAGGGTCTGGCAGAGCACGGCCAGGTCCGCCGCCGTGGAGAAGACCCCCGCGTGCCCGGCCACACCGCCGAGCGACCACGCGTTCTCGTCGTGCACCTCGCCGTGCACCATGCCCCGCCCGGCGTACGGCTGGTACTCCGTGGCGGCGGTCCGCGAGCGCCGCTGCGGCTCCGGGTTGTAGCCCGTGTCGGTCATGCCCAGCGGCGCCGTGACGTCGTCGGCGACGAGCGCGTCCAACGGCCGGCCGCTCACCCGCTCCACCAGCACGCCGAGCGCGATCAGCCCGAGGTCTGAGTACACGTAGCGGGTACCGGGCCGCACGCCGGCCGTGAGCGGCGTGGCGAGCGCGGCGGCGAACCGTTCGGCCGGCGTGGCGTACCTGCTCCACAGTGGCGCGAAGGCGGGCAGCCCCGAGGTGTGGGTGAGCAGCATCCGTACGGTGACGGTCTCCTTCCCGCCGGCCGCGAACTCGGGGACGTACCGGGCGACCGGCGCGTCGAGGTCCACGCGTCCCCGCTCGACCTGCTGCATGGTCACGACGGCGGTGAACAGCTTCGACACCGAGGCCAGGTCGAAGATGGTGTCGGGCCGCATCGGGATCTGCTCGTCGGCGGGGAGTTCCACCCCGACCAGCCCGGGCGGCGGGCCGACGGCCGCGTACCTCACGGCGGAACCCACCGCGGCGTGCTGCACGACCACGCCGTCCTTGGCCGCCAGGACCACGGCGCCGGCGTACGCGGGATGGCTGGGGTGGTCCGGCGTCGGGGCGAGGTACGCCGCCAGGTCGGCGGGCATGCGGTCCACGTGTTCCGGCAGCAGGCCGACCTCGCGGGCGTGCCCGGGGCGCAGCGTGTCGTGCCGGAAGTGGATGTCGGCGGGCGTGACGCTCGGCGGTGCCGAACCGGCCGGCGGCGGTGCGGCCCCGGCGGCCGTGGGGGCGAGGGTCGCGCCCGACACGGCCACGGCCAGGCCGAGCGCGAGGGGGCGCAACGCGAGCGGGCGCAGCGACGACATGGGTTGCCTCCTACCAGCTCGTGCCGTGGCCGTAGGGGTGCAGCACGGTGCCCGAGCCGTCGGCCGTGGCGATGGTGACGGGCAGCCGGCCACGGGGGGAAAGCTCGCCGTGCAGCGCGCGGACGAGGGCGTCCATCGCGGCCCGCGTGTACGAGTAGGTCGCCAGGTAGGTGCTCACGCCCGGCAGGTACGCGATGTCGTAGGGATCCCGGACCGCGACCACCACCACGGGCCTGCCCGCGCCGAGCAGGGCGGCGACCAGCCGCTGCTGGGTGCCGCGTGGATCGGTGACGACGGTGTCCCACGCCTTGTTGGTCAGCACGACGGTGAGATCGTGCTCGGCGGCCAGGGTGGCCGTCTCGGTGATCACCTTGTCCGACGGCAGGGTCACGGGGCGGGCGGTCACCCGGGCGTCCCGGGCGGTGAATCCGCCGGCCACGGTCTCCACCGGCGCGAAGGCGGCGCTGTTCCAGCCCGTGACCAGCACCGAGCGCCGCCCGGGGCGAAGCGGGAGCAGCCCGGCGTCGTTGCGCACGGCGGTGAGGGTCGGGTCGGTGACCCGCGCCACGGCGGCGAGGTGCGCGGGCGCCCCGACCGTGCGTACGGCCTGCTCGACGTCGACCAGGGGTGAACGGGCCAGGCCCTGCCGGTACTTCAGCGCGAGGATGCGCCGGACCGACTCGTCGATGCGCCGCTCGGTCAGCTCGCCGGTGGCGACGGCCCGCAGCACCGCGTCCCGCGCCAGCCGCAGGTCCGGCGGCATCAGGAGCTGGTCGGCGCCGGCCTTGAGCGCCAGCACGGGCACCCGGTCGTCGCCGTACTTGCGCCGCACGGCGGCCATGTTCAGCGCGTCGGTGACGACGACTCCCCGGAAGCCGAGTTCGCCGCGCAGTACGCCGGTGAGGATCGTCGGGGACAGCGTGGCCGGGTCGCCGGAGGGATCGAGCGCGGGTACCACGATGTGCGCCGTCATGATCGATTCGACACCCGCGTCGATGGCCCGCCGGAACGGTGGCGCGTCGATGCGGTCCCACTCCTGGCGGGTGTGGTCGATGACGGGCAGGTCGGTGTGGCTGTCGGTGGCCGTGTCGCCGTGCCCGGGGAAGTGCTTCGCCACCGCCGTCGCGCCGGCGCCGTCCTGGAACCCGGCGACCTGGGCGGCGGTCAGGTCGGCCACCAGGGTGGGGTCGGCGCCGAAGGAGCGTACGCCGATCACCGGGTTGCCGGGGTCGACGTTGACGTCGGCGATCGGCGCGTACGGCTGGTGGATGCCGACCGCACGCAGCTCGCGCCCGGTGATCTCCGCGGCCTCGCGTGCGGCCCGGGGCGAGCGCCCGGCCCCCAGGGCCATCGACCCGGGGAACTGCGCGGCGGGGGCGGGCATCCGCAGCACCACGCCCTGCTCCTGGTCGGTGGAGATGAGCAGGGGTACGCGGCCCTTCGTGCCGTCGCCGACGGCGGCCCGCTGCAGTCCGTTGGAGAGGGTCGCGATCTGGCGCGGGCTGTCCAGGTTGTGCGACCACGAGAAGTAGCAGACGCCGCCGAGGTGGAACTGGTCGACGACCTCCGCCGGCGTCTCGACGCCGAACGCCGCGCGGTTGGCGGCGCGGTCGGCGGCCGTGGGCTCGGTGGCGTCACCGCCGTAGACGTAGGTGGCGAAGAGCTGACCGACCTTCTGCGGCAGGCTCATGTGCCGCAGGGTCGAGGTGACCCAGCCGTGCTCGCCGCCGGGCGGGCGCTCGGGTGTGGGGGAGGCCTGGACGGGCGGCGGGGCGAGGGTGGTCGACAGGGTGGCCACCAGGGCGGTCGCGGTAACGAGTTGGGCCTTCATCGACGACGACCTCTCAGTCCGGATGGCTGAAACTTAGCTACGCATCGATGAATCGTCAAGAAGGTTTGCTACAGGGCGTCGGGGGCCGACGCCGTCCGTCGGAAGAACCGGCGGGGTGCGGACGGGGCCCGGCATCATCGGGCCGATGACGTCCGGCAGCGTGCGGAACCGGTCGCCGAGGCGGAACCCGAAGGGCGCGGGCGGTGTCATGAAGGCGTCCCCACCGGAGGTATCCCTGAACGACGAAGACTTGGTCATCCGCGCCCGGGCGGGCGACCTGACGGCGTACGAGCTCCTGGTCGCCCGGCACAGCACCGCCGCACACCGCACGGCGGTGCTGCTCGGCGCGGGTCCGGACGCGGAGGACGTCATCCAGGAGGCGTTCGTGAAGGGCCATCGCAAGATCTCCCGCTACCGGGGCGAGTCGTCGTTCCGGGCCTGGCTGTTGGCGATCGTGGCCAACGAGACCCGCAACCTGCACCGGTCGCGCAGCCGGCGCGACGGTCTCGCCCTGCGCGCGGCCGCGGCGGACCCACGTACGGACGTCGGCGAGGACGCCGCCGTCGAGACCGTCCTCGCCGGGGAGCGGCGCGCCGCGTTGGTCCGGGCCCTGCGCCTGCTGCCGGTCAAGGACCGCGAGGTGATCGTGTGCCGGTTCTTCCTCGATCTGAGCGAGGACGAGACCGTGGCGATGCTGGGCTGGCCGCGCGGCACGGTGAAGTCGCGCACCTCCCGGGCGCTGGCGAAGCTTCGCGGCCTGCTCGACGTCGCGGAGGTGCGCCGTGGATGACCTCGAACGCGAACTGAGGGACCTGTCCGCCTGGCTCCAGACGCCCGAGCCGCCGGACGTGACCGCCCGGGTGCGCGCCCGCCTCGCCGCGCCCGGACCGAGGCGACGCCCGTGGCGCGACCTGCTCGCCGCGCCCGTGCCGAGGCGACGTCGGTGGCGCCACCTGCTCGCCGGGGCGCTCGCCGTCGCGGTCGTGGCGATGCTGCCGCCGGGCCGCGCCGCCGTCGCCGACGCCGCCGCCGGGCTGCTGCGCTTCGCCGGCATCACCGTCGCCGCCAGCCCCGAGCCGACGCCTCCCACGGGCGCCGCCTCGCCACTGCCGGCGCAGCGGCCCGTACCCGTGGCCGAGGCGCAGCGCGGGGTGCGCTTTCCCCTCCGTACGCCGAAGGTGCTGGGCCCGCCCGAGCGGGTGCTGGTCGCCGACCCGGACGGCGAGGGCTTCCACCGCGTGGCGACGCTGCTCTACCGTGCGGGCGCGCTGCGCCTCGACGCCTTCGACGGCCGTCTCGACCTGGTCTTCCACAAGGAGACCACCGCGCCGGGAGCCAGCTGGGTGCAGGTCAACGGCGACTTCGCCGTCTGGATCGACGCCCCGCACGCCGTGTCCTACGTGGACCGCGACGGCACCGTCCGGGTCCAGACCGCGCGTCTCGCCGCGTCGACCCTGATCTGGCAGGAGGCCGGCGTCAGCTACCGGCTCGAAGGCGACCTCACCAGGCCCGAGGCGCTCGAGATCGCCCGCTCGCTGGGTTAGGGCGCGTTTCAGAAGTGGTGCCGGCCGTCGAGGAGCCGGCGCAGCGGTCACGGTTCATGAAACGGACCGTAGGAGTAATCGTGCCGGTGCCGGCCCGGGTGCGGACCCGGCGCGCCGATCCCGTGGCCCGCCCGGGGGAACCTCGGGGAACCGGCCGGTGTCCTGACTGTGCACGCACGAGTGGGACGTCGGGAGGCATGGGATGGGTGCAGGACGCGGGGTGTCGCTGGCATTGGTGCTGCTGTTGGCGGGGTGTACGACGGCGGGGCGGCCGGCCGCGCCGGCCGCCTCCCCGGACCGCGCGGCGCCGACGGGCGCGGCGTCGGCTGCGCCCCCCGGCTGCGGCTCGCGGGTGGAGACGGGGCCGCTGCCCGACTGGGCGGACGCCGGGTTCAGCGGGAGCACCCGGATGCCGCACGTCTTCGGCGCTAGCGGCGGGATCGTCGCGATCCTGTTCGGACACCCGCTTACGAGGGCCAGGAGGAACGGGACGAACAACAAGATCCTCTGGGTCGCCCGCCCCACCACGACACCCCCCGCCGTGGCCCCGGCGGATCCCCTGCGGATCACCGCCACCCTGGACGGCACCGGAATCCGGGTGACGCGGGAGGTCGCCGGCGGCCCGGGCCCGTCGATCGTGGACATGCCGCAGGCCGGCTGCTGGCACCTCGAACTGCGTTGGTCGGGGCGCTCCGACGTGATGGACCTCGTCTACGAGGACGGCTGACCCCGGCGGGTCGGCCCGGGGCGGGGCAGCGCACCCGCCCGCCGGGCCGCCGCCCGGTCACCGGGGTTCGACGAGGCACATCCCGCCGGGCGCGGGGCGGTCCATCGTGGCCAACGCCTGCGGCACCTCCGCGAGGCCGATGGTGCGGGTGATCAGCTCGGCGGGGCGCAGCACACCGGCGGTGACCAGCCGGAGCAGCTCCGGATAGGCGTGCGCGGGCATGCCGTGACTGCCCCGCAGCTCCAGCTCGTGGGCGATCACCCGATCCATCGGCAGGGCCGGGCGGCCCTGGGCGGCGGGCAGGAGCCCGACCTGCACGTGTCGCCCGCGCCGCCGCAGGCTCTCGATCGAGGCGGCGCAGGTGGCGTGGCTGCCGAGCGCGTCGAGGGACAGGTGGGCCCCGCCGCCGGTCGCCTCGCGGACCGCCGCCGCGACCGCGCCGGGCCCGGTCAGGACGGCGCCGTCCACGCACACCGACGCCCCGAAGCCCGCGGCCAGTTCGAGCGCGCCGGGGGCGACGTCGACCGCCACCACCCGGGCCCCGCAGGCCACCGCGATCATCACGGCGGAGAGCCCCACCCCGCCGCAGCCGTGCACCGCGACCCACTCGCCGGCCGCGACCCGCCCCTGGCCGACCACGGCCCGGAAGGCCGTGGCGAAGCGGCACCCGAGCGCCGCCGCGGCCGGGTAGTCCAGCTCGTCCGGCAGCCGGACGAGGTTGACGTCGGCGTCGTGCACCGCCACGTACCGGGCGAACGAGCCCCAGTGGGTGAAGCCCGGCTGCGTCTGCCGCTCGCAGACCTGCTGGTCGCCGGCGAGGCAGGCCGGGCACCGCCCGCACGCGCAGACGAAGGGCGCGGTGACCCGGTCGCCGGGCCGCCATCCGCGTACGCCGGCACCGACCGCCGCGACGACGCCGGCGAACTCGTGGCCGGGGACGTGTGGCAGACGGATGTCGGGGTCGTGTCCCTGCCAGCCGTGCCAGTCGCTGCGGCACAACCCCGTCGCCTCGACGCGCACGACCGCGCCCCCGGGCGGCGGCACCGGCTCCGGGACGTCGCGGACCTCGGGGCGGGCACCGAACTCGTCGAAGATGACGGCACGCATGCGCCGCATCCTCACACGTCACGACCCGCGGGCGTGACGCCGCGGGCGGGCGGACCGCAACGCGGAGCACGGCGGGAAAGCGACCGGGGCGGGCGGCGTCGCCACCGCCCGCCCCGGGTCGTCCTCGCCGTGACGCGGTACGCGTGGACGGGCTCCGGTCAGGGGGCGCAGCCGGTGAGCTCGGGGCTGGCCGGGGTGCCGGTGGCGGGTCCGAAGAACAGCAACGCGCAGGCGCTGAAGAAGGCGGGGTTCTCCTCGGGGATCCAGTGGCCGGTGTCGGGGGCGACGACGGTACGGACGTCGGCGGCCACCTGCTGGTAGGAGGCGGCGACGGCCGGCCCGAAGACGGCCTGGGCCCCCATGGCCAGCACGGGCATGGTCAGGCGCTTCGCCTGCGCCTGGGCCTGGTTGTCGGCGGCGTCGGCCTTCAGCGCCCGGTAGTACTCGTATCCCGCCGTCCGCTTCGCCGGGTCGGAATACGCGCGGTAGTAGACGCTGCGGTCGATCGCCTCCGGATGCTGCGTGCGGTCGAAGAGCATTCCGAGATAGGTCGGGACGTCCTCGTTGTCCATGATGCGCTCGGGGATGGGCGCGGGTGAGGCGTTGAAGAGGAAGTGCCAGCTGACGCCGTAGAAGTTCTCCAGCCCGAAGCCCGGCAGCGGGCTTTCGACGACGCCGATCCGGGTGACCTCCGTGGGAAAGTCGCGGGCGTAGTTGTAGGCGACCATCGCACCGAGGTCGTGACCGATCAGGGCCACCCGGGTGAAGCCGAGCTGGTTGACCGCCTGGCGGATCCGCCGCGCCGTGGTCGCCTTGTCGTAGCCGCCGGCCGGGACGGTGGAGGCACCCAGCCCGGGCAGGTCGAACGTGATCACGGTGTGCTGCCGGGCGAGGGTGGGCAGCACCTCGTGCCACGCCCACGACGTCTGCGGCCACCCGTGCAGCAGCACCAGCGGCGAGCCGCTGCCGGTCATGGTGTAGCGCAGGGTCGCGCCGTCGACCGTGACGTTGCCCTGGCGTACGGCCTGCACGCCCACTGTCGCCGGAGCGGCGGGCTCCGGGGCGGGTGCGACGGCGGCAGCCCCGGCGCCGGCCCCGCCCACGAGCGCCACACCGAGGGCCGCCGCGACGGCGATCCGCCCGAGGCGACGACGCGAACCACGGCCGGGATCCTGTTCTGTGGCAGAACTCGACGCAGACAAATTCATGGGCACTTCGCTTTCCGTGAGTTGGCGACCAGATCGGACGGTCGGATCATCAAACAAAGCGGAAACGGCGGCTTTCACCAGCGCGCCTGGGAGGCCGATCGAACGGCTGCGGAAAGGTTACAACGGATGTCAAGGCGTCGATCGATTGTGGCGTTCCGGCAAAATGCCTCGGCCCGCGCCGCCGACACAAACGTCGATACCCGCCCCCGCCCGCGACACGCCGCGGTGGCGACCGTGCCGGCGGGGCACGTCCGGGGGAGCGGTGAAGGGTTACGGCGGCTTTGCCGACGCTTCGCGGCGCGTGGCAGGATATCGACCATGACAAGCGACGAGCAGGTGAAAGCCAGCCACCGCAACACCCCGACGAGCGACGAATTTCGCGCTTTCATCGCCTCCGGTTGGGCCAGTCCGGATGCGGCTCCTGTCCCGCGCGCGGAGGTCGCCGACCACGCGGCCCGTCGCCGGGCGGCCTTGTCACGGCGGTTCCCGGGCGAGCGCCTCATCATCCCCGCCGGCGGCCTCAAGGTGCGCAGCAACGACACCGACTACACCTTCCGTCCGCACACGGCCTTCGCCTGGCTGACCGGCCTCGGGTTCGACACCGAGCCCGACAGCGTCCTGGTGCTGGACCCGAAGCCCGACGGCCACGAGGCCATCCTGTTCTTCCGGCCGCTGGCCCCGCGCGACAGCGAGGAGTTCTTCGCCGACTCCCGGTTCGGCGAGTTCTGGGTCGGGCCCCGCCCCACCATGCGCGAGCTGGAGCAGCGGCTCGGCCTCGGCACCCGGCACATCGACTCGCTCCCGGACGTCCTGGCCAAGGACGCCGGCGCGACCGTGGTGCGGGTCGTGCGGGGGGCCGACGGCGAGCTGGCCCGGCTCGTCGACGAGACCCGGGCCCAGGCGGAGACGCCCGCGTCGGTCACGCAGCAGCACGAGGCGGACGAGGAGCTGGCCCGCCACCTGTCGGGGATGCGACTGTGCAAGGACGAGTGGGAGGTGGGCGAGATGCGCAAGGCGATCGCCGCCACCCACCGGGGCTTCGAGGCGATCATCGCCGGGCTGCCCGAGGCCGTCGGCAAGGAGCGCGGTGAGCGGTGGGTCGAGGGCCTCTTCGGCCTGTACGCCCGCCACGACGGCAACGGGATCGGCTACGAGACGATCTGTGCCTCCGGCGACCACGCCAACACGATCCACTGGACGAAGAACACCGGGCCGGTCCGCGAGGGCGACCTCATCCTGGTGGACGCCGGCGTCGAGGTCGACTCCCTCTACACGGCCGACATCACGCGTACCCTGCCGGTGACCGGCCGCTTCACCGACGTGCAGCGCAAGATCTACGAAGCGGTCCTGGAGGCGCAGGAGGCCGGCCTGGCGGCGGTGAAGCCGGGCAACAAGTTCAGCGACATCCACGCCGCCGCGAACGTGGTCATCGCCCGACGGCTGCACGAGTGGGGCCTGCTGCCGCAGGGGGTGACCCTGGAGCAGACCCTGGACCGCGAGCGGGGCGGCTGGCACCGGCGCTGGATGGTCCACGGCACGTCCCACCACCTCGGCATGGACGTGCACGACTGCCAGATGCTGCTGCGTCAGGACTACATGGACGGCGAGCTGAAGCCCGGGATGATCCTCACCGTCGAGCCCGGCCTCTACTTCAAGGCCGACGACCTGCTGGCGCCGGAGGAGTTCCGCGGCATCGGCGTGCGTATCGAGGACAACGTGCTGGTCACCGAGGACGGTCACGAGAACCTGTCGGCGGCCATGCCGCGTACCGCCGACGACGTCGAGGCCTGGATCGCCCGGGTGCGCTCAGGCGCGACTGCCTGAGCCACCGCGCACTGCCGGCCGGCACGCGCGGGCGCCGAGCGCCCGCGCGTGCCGGCCTTTCGTACCCGGAGCGCTCAGCCGCCGTGGAAGGTGCAGCCGATCCGCGCGCCGTCGGCCATGCTGACCACGCCGACGCCCGGATCGGTGCTGCCGCGCACGAGGCAGCCGGCGTATCCGTCCTCGTCGACGATGTCCCGGTCGGCCAGGTAGACCCCCCAGTTGAGGTAGAGCTCCCGCACCCCGCCGGCGCCGTCGGGGAACGGTTCGGCGGCGGGCCGGACCCGGCGTTGCA
Organism: Micromonospora sp. SD12; assembly: GCF_052068495.1. Classification (NCBI taxonomy): domain Bacteria; kingdom Bacillati; phylum Actinomycetota; class Actinomycetes; order Micromonosporales; family Micromonosporaceae; genus Micromonospora; species Micromonospora sp. SD12. The sequence continues at coordinate 97,162 of NZ_JBQHDF010000016.1, forward strand.
GCACGAACGGGCCGTCGACCGCGGCGTCGAGCCGGGCCCGCCACTCGTGGTCGCTCACCGTCCAGCCGGCCAGCACGCCGTTGCCGCCGTGCAGCAGCGTCGGCTTGAGGATCAGCTCGTCCCGCCGGGCCCGGGCGTACGCGAGCAGGTCGACTTCGGCCCCCTCGGGATCGGTGCCGCGCGGGCGTACGTGCCGGGTCCACGGCAGGAGCCGGTCGAGGCAGGCCTGCTCGTCGGCGTCGAACAGGCCCCGGTGCCGGTCGTCGGAGAGCATGGCCAGGGTGCCCTTGTTGCCGTACAACTCGGCGTCCAGGCGGCTGAGCAGGCCGACCTTCTCCTGCTCCACGGCGACCAGCAGCGGCTCCACCTGGGCTGTCACCGCCGGGTCGGCCAGGTCCTCGGGCAGGAAGTACCGCAGCACCACGTCGACGGCGCGGCCCGCCACCGTGGGCCGGCCCTGCGGGTACGTGAACTGGCCGAGGTGGCAGCCGATCGCCTCGATCCCGTGCCCGGTGAGCATCTCGGCGAGCACCTCGAGCCGGCTCCCGACGATCGGGAAGTTCTCGATCGTGTCGACCACGGCGACGACGGGCGGCCGGTCGGCGGGGATCACCGCGGCGCACTCGGCGTACATCGTCCGCACGATGCAGCCCAGCGTGTCCCGGTACTCCAGCCGGTGCGCGTCGGCGAACTGCCGCAGCGGCGGGTACGCCAGCATCGCCCGGTTGATGTCGGCACTCTCGAAGCCGCCGAGCGCGCTGGTGATGTTGAACTCGAGCAGACGGAAGCCCGCGCCGTCGTGGTAGAGGTCGGCGCGGCCCAGCGGGACCAGCGAGCCGGCACGGGCGCCGCGTGTGATCAGCGCCGTCTGGCGCGGATCCATCCCGACGGCCCGCGCCAGCGCGGTGAGGTCGCCGTCGAACACCCGCTCCGGCAGGGCGCGCAGCAGGTCGTAGACCGTGCGCAGGTCCCGGGCGACGGCTCGGCTCTCGGCCGCACCGAGGAAGGCGGGGCCACTCATGAACCGGTCCCGGTAGGGCTCGAGGGTGGCCGATTCCCGGGCGGCGGCGGTCGGGTCCTCCGCCGACGCGTGGCGGGCGAGGTGCTCGACGTACGCGCGGCCCAGGGGTGACCTGTCCACTGCGGGCGGCCGGGTGGTCGTCATGGTGTGTCCTCTCGGGGCGGGTGGTGCGTCCGGTTCCGCTCGGGCGGCGGTGCGGCGGTGACGGGCATCAGCCGCGGATCGGGCTCCGCCGACGGCGTGGGTCGACGTTGACTCGGGTGCCCTTCGCATCCGCCGATCCACCGCCGCCGACAATCGGGCGGACCGTCCGGAAATGCCGGCAGGTGGTGCTGACGAAGATGGTCGCAAATGGTCGTGGCGGAGTCGACGCCGCAGTGCCGCCGATGCGGCCACGGGCGCTTGCGCGACCACCGGGGACGGTGCCGGTCGCGAAAAGAGCAGGATGGACGAACTGCCCGAAGCCGCACCGAAGCGCCGTGCCGCGACGGGTCGGCATTGCGGCACCCGCTATCGGGAAAGGGATCTGTGACGATCAGCACTCCAGCGTGGACTGTCGCGAGAGTGACCCATCAGTCAGGTCCACGCGGCGTGACCATCTGATAGCTTCGATGCCGGCGGATCGCTGCGGCTGACGGGAGTCGCAGAGGCCCCATTGTTTGTCGTGCATGTAGACGGGGGCTTCTTCGGTTATTACGTCGAGACTTCTGAGATCAAGCTATATGTCCGGTTGTTGCTCGACGACGCGACAGTTCCGGCCCGACGGAAACCGCCGAACGACTCCCGGTCACGAGGCGTGCCGACACACTCCGGCCTATTCGTCTGCCGACGACCCACCGACTGCGACGCCGCGAGGCCGTCCCGCGCCGCGGTGGCGTCGCGCGGGCCGACCGGGCGTGCGGGCCCGGGGCCGACCCGCCGCGACGGCACCGGGACGCCGGCCCCACGCACCCGGTCACGTGCCGCCGGCGCGAGGTTCCGCCGGGCCGGCGCACATCGACATGGTGAGGACGACGCACATGAGAACCTACGACCCGGGCACCGCGAGCCCCGCGACCCGCACCCGCCGCGCCCCCGCCCGGCGGCCGCGGACCGGCTGGCTCCGGCGCCCTGGAGGCACGCCTTGAGTCTCGCACCGGACGTGACCGACGCCGATGTCGGCGTCGTCGAGCCCGCCACCGTCGCCGTCGTCGGCACCGGGGCGATCGGCCAGGACCTGATCAGCAAGATCCACCGATCCCCGCTGCTCGACTGCCGCCTGGTGGCCGGGCGCAACCCGGCCTCGGCGGGCCTGCGGCACGCCGAGCGGTTCGGCTACCCCGTCACAGCCGCCGGGATCGACGCCGTACTGGCGGCGGAGACCGCGTTCGACGTGGTGTTCGACGCCACCAACGCGGCCTCCCACCTGCGCCACTGGTCGCTGCTGGAGCCGCTGGGCACGCTGGTGGTCGACCTGACGCCCAGCCGGGTGGGCCAGATGGTGGTGCCGACCGTGACCGGGGTGGAAGCGACGGCCGGGCGCAACGTCAACCTCATCAGCTGCGGCGGCCAGGCGTCCATCCCGGTCGCGCACGCGCTCGCGGCCCGCTTCCCGGTGAGCTACATCGAGGTCGTCTCGACGGTGGCCAGCGACGTCGCCGGCCGCGGCACGCGGTTGAACCTCGACGAGTACGTGGCGACCACCCGGCACGCCGTCACGACGTTCTCGGGCGTGCCCGACGTCAAGGCGATCCTCAACATCAGCCCGGCGGTGCCCCCGGCGACCTTCCGGACGGCCGTGCACGCGCGGATCCCCGGCGCCGACGTCGAAGCGGTGCGCGCGGCGGTGGAACCGGTGGCCGAGCAGGTGCGCTCGTTCGCCCCCGGCTACGTCGTGACCGCCTGCACCGTGGTCGACGACCGGGTGACGGTCGCCCTCCAGGTCACCGCCCACAGCGACGTCCTGCCCCGGTACGCCGGCAACCTCGACATCATCAACTCGGCCGCCATCCTGGTCGCCGAGCAGCACGCGGCCCGGCGGGGCCGGGCGGCCCGGACGGAGGCGCTCCGATGAGCGACGTCGTGATCCACGACCCGACGCTGCGCGACGGCCAGCACGCCGTACGCCACCAACTCGGGGCCGTCGCCCTGCGCCGGTACGCCGAGGCGGCGGACGCGGCGCGCATCCCGGTGGTGGAGGTCGGCCACGGCAACGGTCTGGGCGCGTCGTCGTTGCAGGTCGGGCAGGCCGCGGTGAGCGACGACGAGATGCTCTCGACGGTCCGCGAGGCGCTGCGACACAGCCGGATGGGCGTGTTCATGCTGCCGGGCTGGGGCACCTCCGACGACCTGCGGCGCGCGATCGGCCACGGCGCCGACGTCGTACGCATCGGTGTGCACGCCACCGAGACGTCGCTCGCCGAGCGGCACCTCGACGTCCTACGCGAAGCCGGCGCCGAGGCGCACTGCGTGCTGATGATGAGCCACATGGCGTCCCCGGGCGAGCTGGCCGAGCACGCCGCGCGGGCCGTCGGCTACGGCGCGCAGGCGGTCGGGATCATGGACTCGGCGGGTCACTTCCTGCCTGCCGACGTCACCGAGCGGATCGGTGCGATCGCCGCGGCGGTCGACACGCCGGTGATCTTCCACGGCCACGACAACCTCGGCATGGCCGTGGCCAACTCGGTGGCCGCGGCGCAGGCCGGCGCCGGGATCATCGACGGTTGCGCGCGGGGCTTCGGGGCCGGGGCGGGCAACACCCAGCTCGAGGTGCTCGTGCCGGTGCTGGAGCGCAGCGGCTTCGCCACGGGCATCGACCTGTACGCGCTCCTCGACGCCGCCGACCTGGCGGAGCGCGAACTCATGCCCGCGCCTCCGGTGACCGCCTCGATGTCCATCGTGAGTGGTCTGGCCGGGGTGTTCTCCGGGTTCAAGCACCGGGTGGTCGAGCTGTCCGGCCGCGCCGGCGTCGACGCGCGCGACGTGTTCTTCGAGCTCGGCCGGCGGCAGGCCATCGCCGGCCAGGAGGACCTGATCGTCGACGTGGTGGCGGAGTTGAGCGCGCGCAGGGCCACCACGTGACCGGCCGCGCACCGCGGCCCTCAGCAGCGAGGAAAGGCGACATGGGAGTTTCGGACGCAGTGTCCAGTGCGAACGGGTCGGCGGGTGTGCCCGTGGCCCGCATGACGTTCGACGAGTTCATGGCCGTGGGCCCCGGCGGCCTGTTCAAGGCCGACGTGCCCGTGGTGATCGCGCTGCCGCCCGACGTGCAGGGGCTCGGCCGCGACGGCGTGGCGAGCCGGCTGGCCGAGATGACCGTCACCCTGTTCACCGAGCCGGGCGACAAGAACCACCCGGGGCGTTGGGAGACCCGCGACATCAAGCTGCGCGACTTCTTCGCCGACGAGCGCCACCTCACCACCGCGGGCACGTGGCACCGGGTGGTGTCGAACATCCGCAACAGCCCGGCGGACGTGAACGCCGTCATCGGCTTCGACGCGGAGAAGTTCTTCGGCTACGGCGACTCGCTGTACGCGGCGAACCTGTGGATCAGCCACCGCGGCGTGTTCACCAAGAACCACTTCGACGAGTTCGAGAACTTCAACATCGCGCTGGAGGGCCGCAAGCGTTTCATCATCGCCCCGCCCGGCTCCCGTGAGTACTACCCGCGCTCCGTGCTGCGCGGGTTCGGGGACAAGTCCCAGGTGTTCGACCTGGACAACGTCGACCTGGCGCGTTTCCCGCGGCTGGCGCCCAAGCTCGCCCAGCGTCGCGACTTCGTCCTCGAACCGGGTCACATGCTCTACCTGCCGCTCGGCTGGTGGCACCAGGCCGAGTCGCTGGACGAAATGAACATCAACGTCAATTTCTGGCTGAAGTCGAAGAAGATCCTCCGCAGGCCGCACGCGCTCGGCGTCGCGCTCTACACGTACGCCTACCGGAGGGTCAAGGGTGTCTACAGCTACAAGCCCACCGAGGTGAACTCCTGATGAGCGAGCGCAAGACCATCACCCCCACCCACCGCTACCGCAACAACGACAAGCTCATCGGTGTGGGGAACACCTTCTGGAACATGTCCGAGGAGCACGGGGTCGCCGGCATCGTCGGCGACCTCTCCGACGGCGTGTTCCGGATGGCCGACGGCCACGAGTTCGTCAACTTCACCGTCTGCTCCTACCTGGACCTGGACACCCACCCGAAGGTGATCGACGGGGCCGTCGCCGCGCTGCGCCGCTTCGGGGTGCTGGACCACTGCATCCCGCGTACCCGGGTGCAGACGTCGGTGCTGCTGGAGCTGGAGGAGTCGCTGGGCGAGCTGTTCGACGCGATGGTGATCAGCGCGATCTCCACGGCGGCGGCCAGCACCGGCCTGCTGCCGCTGATCGCGTCGGGGCACCTCGGCAACGGCACCCGCCCGCTGATGGTCTTCGACAAGAACGCGCACGTCTCGATGGCCAACGCCAAGCCGAACTGCGCCGACGAGACCGAGGTCGTCACCTGCCGGCACCACGACCTCGACTACCTCGAGGACATGTGCCGCACCTACGAGCGCGTCTGCTACGTCGTGGACGGCTCGGACAGCCTCGGCGGCTACGCGCCCGTCGAGGAGCTGGCCGTGTTGCAGGACAAGTACAACATGCTGGTCTTCTACGACGACTCGCACTCGCTGTCGGCGTACGGCGAGCGCGGCATCGGCTACGTCCGCTCGCACTGCCCGGTGCGCGACGACCGGACCATCACCGTCGCGACCCTGAGCAAGGGCTTCGGGGCGGGCGGCACGGCCATCCTGCTCGACGGCTTCCCGCAGGAGACGCGGCGCATCGTCGAGCGCTTCGCGGGGCCGCTGGGCTACTCGCAGAAGATGAACGCCGCCGCGGTGGGTGCCGCGCTCGCCTCGGCCGAGATCCACCGCACCGAGGAGCTGACCCGGTTGCAGGGGCGGCTGCGGTCCAACATCGCGCTGTTCGACTCGCTGCTCGCCACCGAGCAGTCCGGCAGCACGTACCCGATCCGGGTGGTGCCGATGAGCGACGAGACCGTCGTCGAGGCGGCCCAGCGGGTCTTCGCGGCCGGGTTCTACACCTCGCCCGTGTTCTTCCCGATCGTCGCCCGCGGCACCGCCGGCCTGCGGGTCATGCTGCGCGCGGGCCAGACCGAGGAACAGATCACCAGGCTGTGCTCCGTGCTCGTCGAGGCGGGCGCCCGCCCGGCCGCCGCGCGGCCCGAGCCGGTGACCCCGTGACCGGCGCCGCGCGGGCCATTCCGCGCAGCATCCTCTACACCCCGGCGCTGTCGCTGGACCGGGTCGTCAAGGCGTGGTCCTACGACGCGGACGTGCACCTGATCGACCTGGAGGACTCCGTACCGGCGGCCGAGAAGCCGGCCGCCCGCACCGTCTGCCGGGCCGCCCTGGAGAAGGCACCCCGGCCGGAGAACGTCGCCGTCCGCATCAACCAGCTGGGCAGCGTCGCGGCGGTGCAGGACCTGGTGGCCCTCACGGAGTCCCCGGTGCGACCCGGCATCGTCATGATGACGATGGTGACGTCGGCGGCCGAGGTGGCCCTGGTGCGTCAGATCCTGGCCTCCGCCGGGGCGCATCCGGACATCTACGTGACGGTGGAGACCGTGGAGGCGGTCGCGGAGATCGACGCGATCGCCGGGGCCAGTGACGGGCTGGTACTCGGCTCAGCCGATCTGGCCGCGACGCTCGGGGTCGAGATCACCTGGGAGGCGATGCTCGCCGCCCGGCAGGCGATGGCGCTGGCCTGCGCGCGGCACGGCACCGCCTGCATCGACACCGCCAACTTCCGGCTCGCCGAGCCGGCCGTCCTGGCGCAGGAGACCGCCCGGGTGCGGGCGCTCGGCTTCCACGGCAAGGCGACGGTGCATCCGGGCGAGCTCGACGAGATCAACCGGGTGCTGCGTCCCCAGGCCGACGACCTGCGCCTGGCCCGCAGGGTGGCCGAGGCCGTACGGGCGGCCAACGGCGGGATCGCCGTGCTGGACGGCAACATGGTCGGCCCGCCGTTCGCCCGGATGGCCCGCGCCACCGTGGCGCGCGAGGACGCCTGGGCCGCCCGCTTCGACACCGGCGGGGCCGCCGGATGACCGGGCCGGTGACGGTCGACGCCGCGCAGATGGCGGGCACGTCCCAGCTGGTGCGGGTGATCGACGCCCTCGGCGAGATGTTCGTGGACCTGGCGGCCGGCCGGACCGACTCCCCGGCACGTACCGTCATCGAACACGGCCCTCAGCGGGTCCTGCTGGTCAGCCCGGCGGTCTGGGAGCGGCGTGGGGTGGGCAGCGTCAAGATCACCACGCTGACCCCCGACAACCCCGCACGCGGTCTGCCGCTGATCCACGGGGTCGTCGCCCTGACCGACCTGACCACCGGGCAGATCACGGCCCTGCTGGACGGCGCCGAGCTGACCGCCGTCCGCACCGGTGCGGTCGCCGCCCTGGCGACCCGCTGGTGCGCCGCCGAGGACGCCGAGGACCTCGCCGTCATCGGCGCGGGGGTGCAGGCGCGGGCCCTGGTGCGCGCGGTGGCGGCGGTGCGCCGGATCCGCAGCGTACGGGTGTTCTCGCGCACCCGGCAGCGGGCCGAGCAGTTCGCCGACTGGGTCCGCGACGCGGTGCCCCACCCGGTGCACGCGAGCGTCTGCGACAGCGCCAAGGCCGCCGTCGCCGACGCGGCGATCATCTGCACGGCGACGTCCACCAGCGACAACACCCCGCTGGTCGAGGCGGACTGGGTGGCGCCCGGGGTGCACGTCAACGTCATCGGCGGCACCCACCCGGACGCGATCGAACTCGACCCGGCCCTCCTGGCCGACGCCCTGGCGGTCGTCGAGGACCGGAGCGCGGCGCTGGAGGGCGCCGGCGAGGTGCGGGCCGCCCTGGCCGCCGGTCTGATCGGCGTGGACGACCTGCACGAGCTGGGCACGCTGGTCGGTGGCGGGGTCCGCGCCGACGGGCGGACCTCCGTCCTGCGTACGGTCGGGATGGCCATCGAGGACACCGCCGCCGCCGTGGCGCTGCACGAGGGGGCGACGCCCGTGGCGTAGGTCAGGAGGCGCTCTCCCGGCAGCGGACCATGAAGGAACGCTCGAAGACGATGACCGTCTCGCCGGTGGACTTCGTGCCCGTCGTCTCCACCGTGACGATGCCCTGACCGGGCCGGGAGCGGCTCAGGCGCTTGTCGAGGATGCGGCTGGTGGCGTACAACGTGTCCCCGACGAACACCGGCTCGCGCAGGCGGACCCTGTCCCAACCGAGGTTCGCCACCGCCCGCGCCGACAGGGCCTGCACGGTCATGCCGCCGACCAGGCACAGGGTGATCCCGCTGTTGACGAGCACCCGCCCGTACTCGCTGCCGGCGCCGTAGTGCTCGTCGAAGTGCAGCGGGTGCTGGTTCATGGTGAGCAGGGTCAGCCAGGTGTTGTCGGTCTCGGAGATGGTGCGGCCCGGCCAGTGCCGGATCACCATGCCGGGCTCGAAGTCCTCGTAGTCCCCGCCGTGCTCCTCGCGGTACTCGTTGCCCTGCACATGACGCAGTGTCATCGACAGCTCTCCCCGTGTCGGGTGTGGACGAACCGGCGCCGGTCCCCGTCAGAGGTGAATGTTAGTCTATGTCGATCTTCGTTTCGGAAGACACCGGCCCGCGGCGAGCACGTTCCCGGCGGTCGGCCCGACGTACGACTGCGGGGAGCGTCAGATGACCGTGCGCGAGGACGTCCGTGGTGCGGCGTCGACCGGACACCCCTGGTTCGGCTCCCACCAGCTCAGGCCGGCCGCGCCGGCGGAGACGATCCGCGAGATGCTGCGTCACGAGCTGCGCGACACGGGCTGGCCCTACCAGCGGCTGCTGCCCGCGGCGCCCATCGCCGTCCCGCGTAGGTCGTACGCCCAGCTCTTCCAGGTGGCCGCCGCGCTGGTCGGCCTGCTCCGCCGCACCGCCCTGGAGACGGCCCCCACCACCGAGGGCCGGCTGGCGGCCTACCGCATGCCGCAGAGCGAGCACCAGCTCTTCGTCCGGGACCCGTTCGTCGAGGAGCGCTACCCGGACTCCGTCGTCCGGCCGGACGTCGTCATCGGACCGCAGGGGCCGCAGTTCCTGGAGTTCAACGTCAGCGGCGCGCTCGGCGGCGTGGTGGAGACGCACTGCCGCCTCGAGGTGTGGCGCAGGCTGCACGCCGACGCCGAGGGCCGGACCCCGTTCACCTCCCCGGACCCGTTCGCCGTACGCGCGGAGATGTACCGGTCGCTCAGCGCCGAGCTGGCGGCGGCGCCACGGATCGCCATCGTCGGCAGCGCCCGGGTCTACGGCGTGCGGTCGCGCTACTTCCAGCTTGAGGCCGACTACCTCAACAACCACGGCCTGACCGCGCGGTTCTTCGAGCCGGAGGAGCTGCCGCAGGCGTGGGACTGCCCGCCCCACCTGCGCTATCCGGTCGGGCTGCGCAACTTCACCATCCCGGACTGGCTCGACGCCGGCCTCGACACCAGCTACGTGCAGGACGCGCTCGACAACGGCTGCCTGCTCGTGGGCACCCAGACGTCGACCTTCATGCACAGCAAGCTCACCATGGGGCTGCTGTCGGAGGGCCGGCCGTGGATGAGCGCCGCCGAGCGCCGCCTCGTCGACCAGTACGTGCCGTGGACGCGGATCCTCTCGGACCGCAGGACCGCCCGCGCGGGCCGCGAGGTCGAGCTGCTCCCGTTCGTCCTGGCCAACCGCGACCTGCTGGTGCTCAAGGCGGGCCTGGGCGAGAGCGGCAAGCAGGTGGTCATCGGCGGCGAGGTCGACCAGGCGACGTGGGAGTCGGCGGTCACCGAGGCCGCCGCCGACGGCACCAGCGTGGTGCAGGACTTCGTGGTGCCCCGCACGTGCCGGGTCGCGTTGGTCGCCGACGGCGCCGACGAACCGCACGACGCCGAGGTCGCCCCGGTGATCGGGCCGCTGCTGTTCGGCGGGCGCCCGGCGGGCCTGTTCTGTCGCTACTACGGCGACGGCTCCGCCGGCATCGTCAGTGCCCGGGGCCGCGAGAGCAGCTCCGACAACTGCATGGTGGCGGTCTGATCCACAGGGGCCGGTCGTCGGTCGAGCGGCCGCGACGATAGGGGTTCGCGCGCCGGATGAGGTGTTGTCGCGACCCGGCCCCCGTGTCACGATCGCTGCCACCGGATGCCCGTGCCGTGCGACCCGACGGTCGTACGGGCGCCCTGCCGCCGTCGAAGGAAGGGACCTGCCATGCCTGCCGATGCCGAGGTGTCCGCGCGGCCGGCCGGGTGGGACCCCGACCGGGCGGTACCCGCGCTGATCTGGGACGCCACGGGACGGGCCGGTGACCGGACGGCCGTCGTCGGCGCGGACGCGACACTGACCTACGCGCAGCTGCGGCACGCCGTCGCCGGCCTCGCCGACGTGTTGCGTGGCCACGGCGTGACGGCCCCGGTGGCCGTCCTGGCGCCGCGCGGCGCGGCCCAACTGGTGGCGTGCCTGGCGGCGTTGCACGCCGGGGCCGGCTACGCCTGCGTGGAGGCCAACCAGCCCCCGGCCCGGATCGAGAGCCAGCTGCGCGGTTGCGGGGCAGCCGTCGTGGTGACGGATCGCGACGACCCGCCGGTGCCCGGGCAGGTGGTGCTCCCCGTGGACCTGACCGGCTGGATCGCCGCCGGGGCGGCGGCGGAGCACGCCGGGGCGCTGCGCGGTCCGCTGCCGGTGGCCGCCGACCAGCTCGCCTACACCGTGTTCACCTCCGGCTCCACCGGCGTACCCAAGGTCGTCGAGATCCCGCACGCGGCCCTGGCCAACTACGCGGCCTTCGTGGCCCGGCTGGCCGCCGCGCAGCGCGACCACGGCGGGCAGCTGCGCTTCGCCTCGGTGACCAGCCTCGCGACGGATCTCGGCCACACGGCGGTCTTCCCGGCCCTCGTCGGCGGCGACACCGTCCACCTGGTGCCGACGGAGACCGCGACGGATCCCGACGACTTCGCCGACTACCAGGACGAGCACGGCATCGACGTCCTGAAGATCACCCCGTCGCACCTGGCGGCGCTGCTCGACGAGGCGCAGGAGCGGGTCCTGCCCCGCCGCCTGCTGGTCGTCGGCGGCGAGGTGTGCCGCTGGGAGCTGGTGGACCAGGTCCGCGAGCTGTCGGACGTGCGGATGGTCAACCACTACGGCCCGACCGAGACCACCGTCGGCGCGCTCACCTTCGAGGTGCCGACCGACCCGGCCGCGCGCCCGGGCACCGCCACCGTGCCGATCGGCCGGCCGATCGACAACGTTCGCGTCGCCGTCGTCGACGACGACCTGCGCCCGGTCGCCCCGGGCGTCGAGGGGGAGCTGCTGATCTTCGGGGCGGGGCTCGCCCGCGGCTACCGCGACGACACCGCGCTGACCGACCAGCAGTTCCCGACCGGGCATCCCGACGGCCGGTGCTACCGCACGGGCGACCTGGTGACCCGGCACGCCGACGGTCTGGTGGAGTTCCACGGCCGCCGGGACGGCCAGGTCAAGATCCGGGGCCACCGCGTCGAGCTGGGCGAGGTGGAACAGGCGGTACGCCGCTGCGCCGGGGTGCGCCGGGCGGCGGTGGTGCCGGTCGGCGGGGCCGCCGGGCGCCTGGTGGCGTACGTCGTGCCCAGCGAGCTGCCCGGGCCCACCGCCCGCGAGCTGCGCGACCAGCTCCGCGAGACGCTGCCCGACTACCTGCTGCCCGGCGCCGTGGTGTGCCTCGACGAGCTGCCCCGTACGCCGAGCGGGAAGCTGGACGTGCGGGCGTTGCCGGCGCCCGGCAGGCCCGGCGCGCGCCCGTAGCTGTCGATCCGGCCGCCTCGCCCCGCCCTCGTACCCCCGGGGCGCGGGAAGCCGACCACCAGCCCCGGGCGCACGTCACCAGCGCCCGCGGCGGCGGCCCGCGTCCGTCGGCCTCAGTCGGCGAACGGGTCGAGCCCGAGCGCGACCCTCCCGATGAACGGGTAGCCGTCCAGCGACCCGAACGGCTGCATGAAGCCGCCCGCGCGGGCGTCGCGGTAGAGCCGGGACAGGGGGTGCCGGCTGCTGAAGGACGCCCCGCCGCAGATCGTCATGGCCCGGTCGACCGTGCTCACCGCCGTCCGGTTCGCGTGCAGCTTCGCAAGCTGCCAGCCGCGTACGACGTCCCGGACGGCGCCCTCGGACCGCTGCGCCGGGTCGGCGGCGAACAGGGCGTCCACGAGGCGACCGGAGCGCTCCAGCACGCCCCGGGTGGCCGCCAGGTCGAGCTCCATCGTGGCGATCTCCCGCTGCACGGACGGGTGGTGCGCCGGCGCCGTGCGCCCGGGCTGCCGGGGGGCCCTGGTGGCGTGCTCGACGGCGAGCTGCCAGGCCGCCTCGGCGATGCCGAGCGAGGCGCCCAGCAGGGGAAAGTTGATCGCGCAGGAGCGGACCAGGTCCTCCGACGTCGGCGGACCGAACGGTCCGCCGATCGTGACGCGGTCGGCGGGGACGACGCAGTCCTCCAGCAGGATCGAGTGGCTGCCGGAGCCCCGCATGCCCATCGCGTCCCAGTCGCCGAGCACGGTCAGCCCGGGCGTACCGGCCAGGATGACGGCCTCGGCGTGCCGCCAGCCGCCCTCGGGGTCGGCGACCCGGACCGCGACGTTGAACGAGTCCGCGACGGCCGAGTTGGTGACGAACGTCTTGCGCCCGGTGATGACGTACTCGTCGCCCTTGCGGACGGCCTCGGTGAGCGCGGCGTTCCAGGACGCGCCAGGCTCGGTGGAGGCGCCGGCCATGATCAGGTCGGAGCCGCCCAACGCCTCCAGGATCGCGTCGAGCTGCTCCGCCCGGGCCCGGTCGCCGGCCGCCTCCGCCCGCTCCCAGCGGCGGACCTGGGCCCACACCGAGGCCATGTGCATGTTCGCGCAGATGGCGGTCGACCCGCAGCCCCGGGCCAGCCGGGAGACGGCCACCAGCACGTCGTGCAGGGAGTCGACCCCCAGCCCGCCGTGGCGGGTCGGGGCGCACGCGGCGAGGACCCCGCTGTCGCGCAGGTCGGCGAAGTTGTCGGCGACGAACGTGTTGTCCCGGTCGTGCCGGGCCGCGCGTTCGGTGAGGGCGTCGAGGTGCCCCTCGGCGAGGGCCACCAGCTCCCGGCCGGCGGCGGTCGTGGCGGTGAGTTCCCCGAACACCTACAGCATCCTCAGGATGGAGAGGAACTCCTCGGCCCGCTCGGCGTGGGGCTGCTGCGGGCCGTCGAACCGGGCGCCGGTCTCCGTCGGCACCGGCGTCGGCAGCACCCTCGGGAACAGCGGGCCACCGATGGGATCACCGGGCCGCAGGCCGTGGTCCCACAGCAGCGGCAGGACGGCGTGCTGCGGCTGGAAGGTGACGCCGTCGCCCACCCACCGGGAGACGAACGCCCGGCGCTGCCGCTCGGGCCCGGTGCCGGTGGCGCCGTGCAGGGCGGCCGGGTGGAACAGGACGATGTCGCCGGGCGTCAGGTCCCAGCTCAGGACGTCCTGGTCGGCGACGTCGGGCACCGCCTCGAGTTCCTCCCGCCGCCCGAGGTGGGTGGCGCCCGGGGTGATCGGCACGTAGCGCCGGTTCCAGCGGTGCGAGCCGCGTACCACCTGGAGCGCGGCGGTGTCGGGAGTGCACGGGTCGAGGGGGATCCACATCGCGCACACCTGGTCGCCGGCGATGGGCCAGGAGCTGACGTCCTCGTGGAACGGCGTCGGCGCGCCCGACCCGGCCGGCTTGGCGAAGATCTGGTCGTAGAAGGCGGTGATCGCGGTGGAGCCGAACAGCTGTTGGGCGATGCGCGCGGCGGGGGAGAAGAACATGAAGTCGCGGAAGCCGTCGTGGGTCTTCCACATGAAGGCGTCGCCGGCGAAACCGCCGCCTCCCAGCAGCGCGGTGGCCTGCGCCAGCACGGTCGGGTTGGCGAGCAGGTACTCCACGCCTTCGGTGATCCGGCCGAGCCACTTCTCGTCGATCATGCCGGACAGCCGGACCACGCCGTCGGTGTGGAAGGCGTCGATCTCGGCGGGGGTCAGGTCACGCGGCGGTGCCTCGGGAGGGCTGATGTCCATGTGTGGTCCTCGGTCAGGGAAGACGTCGCCAGTGGGCGCCGAAGAGGGTCTCCTCGTCGGGCAGGCTGGGCGGCAGGGGATGGGAGACGTAGGTGTAGTTGAGGAAGTCGCGCCAGGTCACGTTCTCCGACCGGGAGCAGCCGCCCCAGCTGCCACTGGCGATGACCTGGGTGAACGCCATGCCGTTGTCGAAGCTGCCGCTGTTGCCCACGGCGGTCGACTGGTTGACCATGACCCGTCCGGCGCGCGCCCGCTCGGCGAGCCGGACGACCCGGTCGGGGCGTTCGGTGTGGATGCCGCAGCTGTGGCCCTGTCCGATCCGGGCCAGCAGCGTCTCCACCGCGACCAGCGCGTCGTCGAAGTCGGTGAACGTCGTCACGGTGAAGACCGGCGCCAGCTTCTCGCCGAGCATCGGGTCGTCGAGCGCCGGGACGCCGCCGGGGGCCAGAGGAGGCAGCTCGGCCACCAGGGCGGTGGTCTTGGTCGGCTCGGCCAGGTCGATCCCGGCGGCGGCGGCGAGCGCCGCGGCGGGCCGCCCGACCGCGTCGCGGTTGAGCTGCCGCCCGTCCGGCCAGAGCAGCGTACGCAGCCGCGCCATCTCGGCCGGGTCGCACAGGTGGGCGCCCTGCCGGGCCAGCTGGTCGCGGAAGGCGGCGGCGATCCCGGCGTCCACCAGCACGTTGCTCTCCGACGAGCAGGAGGTGCCGTTGTTGAAGCTGCCGCCGAGCACGATCAGCTCCGCCGCGGCGGCGACGTCCGCCGAGGCGTCCACGATCACCGCCGGGTTGCCGACGCCCGCGCTGATCGCCGGGGTGCCGCTGCGGTACGCCCGGCGTACGGTGCCGGGGCCGCCGGCGGCGATCACCAGGTCGGCGGCGGCCATCAGGGCCTCGGTGGTCTGCCGGTCGGTGACCGGCAGGCACTGGACGAGGTCGGGCGGGGCACCCACCGACGCCAGGCTCTGACGCAGCAGGTCGACGGTGCGGGCCGCGGAGTGCCGGGCCCGGGGGTTGGGGGTGATGACCACCGCGTTGCGGGTCTTGAGCATCGGCAGGGCGTTGCCGACCACCCCGGAGCAGGGCGCCGTGGCGGGACTGGCCACCGCGATCACCCCGATCGGCTTGGCCAGCTTGCGCAGGCCCCGCTCCGGCAGGTCCTCGACGATCCCGGTGGTGACGACCCCGTGCAGGTCACGCAGCGTGCCGAGGACCCGGCGCCGGTAGAGCGTGAACAGGTGCTCCGGGTCGCCGAGACCGGTCTCCCGGTAGGCGAGGTCGGCCAGCGACCGGGCGGTGTCCTCCTGGTAGGCGGCCCAGCCGGCGGCCGCGACCAGGTCGTCGATGCGCTCCTGCGGCCAGAACTCGACCTCCGCCTGGGCCCGCCGGGCGCGGGCCATGGTGGCGTCGATGTCGGGCGCGGCCTCCCCGGTGGACGACGCCGCACCGGACGCCGGCCCCTCCTGGCGGATCGCGGCCGGCCCGCCCGGCGGGGCGGTCAGCGTCGCGGCGGCGTCGGCCGCGTCGAGGTCAGCGCTGGACATCGGCGTGCTCCCGGTTCGAGGGGCGTGCCGAGCGCAGTCGACCGATGGTCTCCTCCAGCATCTCGTCGGTCACGGTGAGGGAGAGCCGCAGGTAACCGGGGGCACCCATCACCGAGGCCGGCAGCACCAGGAGGCCGTGCTCCTCCAGCAGGGCGGCGTGCGTCCAGTCGTCCGCGTCCGGCACCCGGGCCAGCAGGTAGAACGTCCCCTCGCTGGGTTGGACCTCGTACCCGGCCTCGCGTAGGGCGTCGACCAGCAGGTCACGACGCTGCTCGATCGGCTTGACCTGCACGGCGTGCTGTTCCAGCTCGGGCAGGGCGAACAGCAGCGAGTTGTTCGGGAACGCCCAGCCGGTGGTCAGGCGCGCCACGGTCAGCGCCCGACGCAGCACCGCCGGGTCGGGCGTGGTCGGCGGGATCGCCACGTAGCCGACGCGCTCGCCGGGCAGCAGCAGCGTCTTGGTGTAGGTGTGCACCAGGAAGGTGTACGGGTAGTGCGTCGCCGGGCTGGGACACGGCTGACCGCCGAACACGATGCGCCGGTACGCCTCGTCGGACAGCAGGTAGATCGGCCGGCCGTTGCGGGCGGACGCCTCCCGCAGCACCTCGGCGAGGGCGGCGAACTCGTCGTCGGTGTAGACCGCGCCCGTCGGGTTGTTCGGGCTGTTGACGATGACGGCGCTGGTGCGGGGGGTGATCGCCGCCGCGACGAGGTCCGCGTCGAGCCGCCAGGAGCCCGGCGTCAGGGCCACCGGACGGGGGACCGCCCCGACCGAGGCGATGATCGGCTCGTAGTAGAACCAGGCGGGGTCGAGGTAGATCACCTCGTCGCCGGGGTCGCAGACGCTGCGCAGGCAGATGGTCAGCCCGGCGAACGCCCCGTTGGTCAGGGCGACGTCGTCGGCGGTGAACGGCAGGCCGAGCTCCCGGCTGAGGGTGGCCGCCACCGACTCCTGGGCCGGCGGATGGTCGCGGGTGTAGGCGAACCAGTCGGTGTGCTGCGGGGTCAGGTGCCGTTGCAGGACCTCGACCAGGGCCGGCGCGGGAAACTCGTGCGGGTCGCCGAAGGCGAGGTCGATCACGCCCGGGCCGCCGCGCAGCCGCGTGTAGGACGACTGCTCGAGGTAGGCCCCCAACCGCCGGCCGTACGCGTCGGTCGCGTCGGTCATCTGCCGACTTATCCGGTGCTCCATCCTGCTCCGATCTCCACCCTGGTCCGTGGCCGGCGGGGTCGCCGGGTTCACACCTTGGCGGGTTGTGCGTCGGGGACTCTTGCGGGCAGTTGACGCACGGACCGCGCGGAGAAGGTGGCGACGGTCACCAGACCGAGCACCCCGCCCGCGATGACCAGCGTCTGCGGTACGCCGATCCGCTCCGCCACCGGGCCGACGACGGCCAGGCAGAGCGGGCCCAGCACGAACGAGCCCATGGCGTCGTACGAGCTGATCCGCGACAGCGCCTCGTTGGGCACGTGGTTCTGCAGGGCGGTGTCCCACAGCACCTCGAAGATGTCGACGCAGACGCCGTTGACCAGCATCGACGCCGCGATCAGCCAGACCGGCGCGCCGGCGGCGATCAGCGCGAACGGTGGGAGGAAGCCGAAGGTCGCCAGCACCGCGACCCGCATCGGCCGGCGGGGGCGGATCCGCATCGCCACGAGGCTGCCGCCGACCAGGCCGACGGCCTGCGCGGTGACGATCGCCGACCAGGCGGTGGCGCCGCCCAGCTGTTCCTTGGCCGTCAGCGGGCCGAGTACGTAGATCGCCGAGAAGCAACCGTTGACGAACGCGAACTGCACGACCACCAGCCACACCCAGGACCGGGAGGTGAACTCCCGCCAGCCCTCGCGCAGGTCGGCGAGGAGGGTGCTGGTGGCGGCCCGCCCGGGGTGGGCGACCCGGACGCCGGCGAGCAGCAGCGCCGAGCCGAGGAAGGTGGCCGCGGGCACCGCCAGCGCCCAGCCGGAGCCGAAGGCCGCCACGAGCACTCCGGCCAGGGCCGCGCCGCCGATGGTGGTGCTGTTGCGCGACAGCCGAAGCAACGCGTTGGCCGACTGGAGTTGCTCCGGGGCCACCACCTGCGGCACGACGCCGCGGGAGGCCGGCAGGAACAGCGCGGCGGCGGCGCCGTTGACGGCGGACAACGCGACGACGACCGGCAGCGAGGGCCGGCCGGTGACGAACACCACGGTCAGGACCGCCTGCGCGGCGAAGGCCAGCAGGTCGGAGCCGACCATCAGGCGGAAGCGGTTCATCCGGTCGGCGAGGACGCCGCCGTACAGCAGCAGCGCGACCTGCGCCAGCGACCGGGCGGCGAGCACGAGGCCGAGGTCGGTGGCGGAGCCGCCGGGTGCGTCGAGGACGGCGAAGGCGAGCGCCACCGGGATCACGGCGCTGCCCAGCAGTGACAGCGTGCGGGCCAGGAACAGCATCCGGTACGACCGGTCGGCCAGGATCCGCAGGTCGTCGCGCACTGGCATCACCTCCGGTCGGACGGGTCGCGTGCCGGTCACCGGCGGCGTCACAGCGTGCCCATCATGTGGCAGGGAGGCGGGTTGCCCAACCCCTAGGAGTCGGAAGAGATGTCGTGAATTGTGAGGTCAAACCCCTATAACAGCTCTGTTCGCTGACTGCACGCTCAGTCACCTGGTACAGATCGATGATCGGCACCCGCATCGGTGGGACGTGCCCGCGTCCGGCGGTGACCCGGACCGCGGACCGGATCACCGACGGACAACGGAGGACCAGTGGGACGGCAGGAGCATCCGGTCGCGAGTGACGTCACGCAACGCGTGGCGCGGCTGTCCAGTTCGGCGCGGGCCCTGCTCGACGAGCGGCTGCGCGCCGGCCGCTCCGATCCGGCGCCGGTCGCGGGCGCCATCCCCCGGCTGGGCGCCGCCGAGGCACCCCTGTCGTTCGCCCAGGAGCGGCTCTGGTTCATCGAGCGCCTGGAGGACGACGCCGTCCACCACAACGACGCCACCCTGCTGATCCTGACCGGCTCGCTCGACCGGGAGGCGCTGCGCAGGAGCATCGAGGAGGTCGTCCGCCGCCACGAGATCCTCCGTACCGCCTTCCGCCGGCTCGGCGAGCGGGTCGTGCAGGCCGTCACGCCGCCCGCCCCGCTGAGCATCGACGTGGTCGACCTGCCCGACGCCACCGCGCACCCCGACGACGCGGTGCTGCGGGCCGCCGTCGAGCGGGAGATGCGGGTCCCGCTCGACCTGGCCGCCGGCCAGAGCATGCGGACCGTGCTCTACCGGATCGCGCCCGAGGTGCACGTGCTCGGGGTCACCGTGCACCACCTCGTCTGCGACCTGTGGTCGTTCACCATCTTCTGCCGCGAGCTGGCCGCCACGTACGCCGCGTTCGCCTCCGGCGCCGCGACACCGGACCTGCCCGAGCTGCCCATCCAGTACGCCGACTACGCCGCCTGGCAGCGCACCGCCGTCAGCGAGGAACGGATGGCGGCCCACCTGCGCGAGCGGGTCGACGAACTGTCCGGCGTGCCGCCCCTGCTCACCCTGCCCACCAGGGGCCCGCGCCCGGCGGTGCAGCAGTTCGTCGGCGCGTCCGAGTGGTTCCGCATCGGCGCCGCCGACGCCGAGCGGATCCGCGCGCTCGGGCAGGGCCAGGGCGCCACCATGTTCATGACCCTGCTCGCCGCCTTCAGCGTGCTGCTCGCCCGGCACAGCGGCCAGCGGGACATGGTCGTCGCCAGCCCCATCGCCACGCGCGAGCGGGACGAGCTGGAGCACCTCATCGGCTGCTTCCTGAACATGATCGTGGTGCGCGCCGACCTGTCCGGCGAACCCACCTTCGCCGAGCTGGTGGCCCGGGTCAAGGCGGCCTCGCTGGACGCGTTCCGGCACCGCGACGTGCCGTTCGAGCGGCTCGTCGCCGCGTTGCAACCGGAGCGCAGCCGCAGCCACCAGCCGCTCGCGCAGGTCGCCTTCGTGCTCCAGAACGTGCCCACCAGTCGGCTGGACCTGCCGCGGCTGCGGGTCGACGTCCACCAGATGGAGACCGGCCGGTCCCGGATGGACATGTCGATGAGGATCACCGAGACCGCCGACGGGCTGACCGGTGAGATCGAGTACGACACCAGCCTCTTCACCGGCGAGTCCGTACGCGACATGGCCCGGCAGTTCGAGCTGCTGCTCGTCGAGGCGGCGCGGGAGCCCGACACGTGCGTGTGGCGGCTGCCGCTGCTCGACGACGCGCGGCGCCGGCGGATCCTGCACGAGTGGAACGACAGCGCCGTCGACCTTGGCCCCGAGGCGCTCACGCACCGGCTGGTCGAGGCGCAGGCGCGACGTACCCCGGACGCGGTGGCGGTCGTCGAGGGCAACGTCCGCACGACGTACCGCGAACTCGACGAACGGGCCAACCGCCTGGCGCACCACCTGCGCGACCTCGGTGTCGGCGTGGAGGACCCGGTGGCGGTGTGCCTGCCGCGCTGCACGGCCGAGGTGGTGGCGATCCTGGCGGTGCTGAAGGCCGGCGGCTACCACCTGCCGGTCAACCCGCGTGACCCGCAGGCCCGCCGCGACGCGCTGCTCGGCCAGGTCCGCCCGGCGGTCGCGATCTCCGCCGGTGACCTGTGCGACGAGGTGTGGAGCCCCGGCCGGCGCATCATCGACCTGGACGGGGAGTCGTCGCTGACCGCCACGTGCCCCGCCACCGACCCCGCCGTGGCCCTGCACCCGGACAACCTCGCCTACACGCTGTTCACCTCCGGCTCCACGGGGCAGCCCAAGGGCGTGCAGGTCACCCACCGCGGGTTCACCAACCGGATGCTGTGGGCCCAGCGCAACTTCCCGCTCGGCCCGGAGGACCGGGTGCTGCGCAAGGCGGCCTGCACCTTCGACGTCTCCCTGGACGAGCTGTTCCGGGCCCTGTTCAACGGCGCGGCCAGCGTGCTGATGCCCGAGACGGCGACCTTCGACCCGCGCCGGCTGGCGGGGGTCATCGCCCAGCACGGCGTGACCGACGCCGACTTCGCGCCGACCGCCCTGCGCGAGGTGCTGCTCACCGCCGACGCCGCCGACCTGAAGTCGCTGCGGCGGATCGTCTCGGGCGTCGAGGAGCTCACCCCCGAGACGCAGCGGCTGGTCTTCGACCGGCTCGACGTCACCATGTTCAACCTGTACGGCCCGACCGAGGTGTCGGTCTCCTGCACCGCCTGGCCGTGCGACCCCGCCGACGAGCGGCCGTTCGTCCCGATCGGCCGTCCGATGGCCAACGTCCGGGTGTACGTGCTCGACGAGGCGATGCAGCCCGTCCCGCCGGGCGTGGCGGGCGAGGTGTACGTCGGCGGCGCCGGGCTGGCCCGGGGCTACCTCGACAACCGCGCCCTGACCGCCGAGCGGTTCCTGCCCGACCCGTACGCCGCCACGCCCGGCGCCCGCGTCTACCGCACCGGCGACCTGGCCCGGTTCGGGCCGGACGGCGTCCTGGAGTTCCTCGGCCGGGGCGACGGGCAGCTCAATCTGCGCGGCTACCGCATCGAGCCGGGCGAGGTGGAGTCCGCGCTGCGCCGCCACCCGGCGGTCCGCGAGGCCGCCGTCGTCGTACGCCGGGACCCGCCCGGCCGCGACGCCCGGCTGGTCGGCTACGTCGTCGGCGACGACCTGCCGGGCACCGCGGACCTGCGCGCGCACCTGCGCCGGCGGCTGCCGGACTACCTGGTCCCGGCCGCCTTCGTGAGCCTGCCCCGGCTGCCGCTGACCAACCACGGGAAGCTCGACGTCGCGGCGCTGCCGCCCCCGGGCCGGGACGAGCCCGGCGCCGCCGACGCCGCCGGCCCGCGGGACGAGCGCGAGCGGGTGCTGCTGGACATCTGGTGCGACGTGCTCGGGCGCGAGGGCATCGGCATCCACGACGACTTCTTCGACCTCGGTGGCGACTCCCTCACGGCCACCCGGATCGTGGCGCTGGCCGCCGCGAAGCTGGGGGTGGACGTCGAGGTCGCGGTGATCTTCGACGCGCCGACGGTGGCGGAACTGGCCGCCCGCCTCGCGCCCGGCCAGCCGTGACACCCGGTCCGACCCCTGTGCAGCGAGTGGAGAGCCAGATGACCGAACACACCGGCGCGTTGACCCACGAGGCGACGGACGTCGTCAACCTGGGCGCCGCCCTGTCTGACCAGGCGCGGGTCCAGCCCGGCAGCCCCGCCCTGCACCTGGTGGCCGAGGACGGCTCGACCGACACGGTGGACTACGCGACGCTCGACGCCCGGGCCCGCCGGGTCGGCGCCGCCCTGGCCGGACACTGCCGTCCGGGGGACCGGGTGCTGATGCTCGTCGGGGCGGGCGTCGACTTCCTCGCCGGCTTCTTCGGCTGCCTCTACGCCGGCACCGTGCCGGTGCCGCTGGCGGCCCGGCTCAACCGGGCCAGCGCGCCGGTGGTCGGGCGCATCCTCGACGACGCGCAGGCCACCGCCGTGCTGGCCGCCCGCGCGGTCACCGCCGCGGTCGACCTGGGCACGCTCATGCCCGGTCGTCGGCTGCCGGTCCTGGAGATCGAATCCCTCGACACCGCCCCCACCGGCTGGCAGCCGGCGGTGGACGAGGGCGGACTGGCGTTCCTCCAGTACACCTCGGGCACCACCAGCACCCCCAAGGGCGTGATGGTCAGCCACGCGAACCTGCTGGAGAACCTGCGGGCCATCCGCCGCTCCTTCGCCTTCGACGACGAGACCGTGATGGCCTCCTGGCTGCCCCCGCACCACGACATGGGACTGATCGGCACCCTGCTGACCCCCGTGTACCTCGGGGTGCCGACGGTGCTGATGGACCCGGCGACGTTCATCCGTACGCCCGTGCGGTGGCTCGAGGCGATCAGCCGTTACCGGGCCACCATCAGCGGTGGGCCCAACTTCGCCTACGACCTGTGCGTACGCAAGGTCGCCCCGGCCGACCGCGCCGCCCTGGACCTCAGCTCCTGGCGGGTGGCCTTCAACGGCGCGGAGCCGGTACGCGCGGCGACCCTGCGCGCCTTCGCCGAGGCGTTCGCCCCGCACGGGTTCGACGAGCGGGCCTTCCTGCCCTGCTACGGGCTGGCCGAGGCGACGCTCCTGGTCGCCGGGCGGGCCCGCCCGCAGCGTCCCGTCGTGACCACCGTGGCCGACGAGGAGCCGACCGGTTCCGCCGCCCGCCCCGGCACGGAGGTCGTCGGCTGCGAGATCCTGCCCGAGGCGGAGGTCCGGATCGTCGATGCGGCCGGCCAGCCCGTCGCCGACGGCACCGCCGGCGAGATCTGGGTCCGCGGCGGCAGCGTCGTCGACGGGTACTGGAACCGGCCGGAGGAGTCCGCCCGCACGCTGCACGCCACCCTCGGCGGCGACCCCGCCGACGGCCCCTACCTGCGCACCGGCGACCTCGGCTTCCAGCAGGACGGGCACCTGTACGTCCGGGGCCGGATCAAGGAGACGGTGGTCATCCGGGGCCAGAACCACTACCCGGACGACATCGAGCAGACCGTCCGCGCCGCCTGCCCCCGCCTCGGTGGGCGGATCGCGGCGTTCGGTGTGGACGTCGCCGACGACGGCCACGGCGTCGGCGAGGCCGTGGTCCTGTGGTACGAGACCCGCTCCGACAGGGCCGCCCAGGAGGCGCCCGCGATCGCCGAGGCGGCCCGCCGTGCCGTGGTGACGGTGCACGGGCTGGACCTGCACCGGGTGCTGGCCGTACCGCCGGGCACCATCCCCGTCACCACCAGCGGCAAGACCCGGCGGGGCGACTGCGCCCGGGCGTACGCCGCGGGCAGCGCGACGATCGTCGCGGACGACCCCCTGCGCCCGGCCGCGCGCCCCGCTGCGGCCGCCGTACCGGCGCAGGCGCAGCGGCTGCGGGTCCTGGCCGGCGGGCTGATCGAGGTCGACCCGGAGCGGATCGACCCGGACCGCACCCTGCCGGAGCTCGGGTTCGACTCGCTGCGCGCCGTGGAGCTGCAACACCTGATCGAGGGGGAGTGGGGCGTCCGCCCGTCCCTGACCGACCTGCTGGGCGACAGCACGGTGGCCGAGCTGGCCGCCGCGCTGCCGGCCGCGCCCGCGCCGGCCGACCCACCCGCCGCCGCGCCCGCCGCCGACCGGCCCTACCCGCTGTCGTACGGCCAGCGCGCCATGTGGTTCCAGGGCGCCCTCGCCGACGACCCGGCCAACCTCAACCTGTGCCGCGCCGTCACCGTCGACGGCGAGCTGGACGTCGACGCGCTGGCCCGCGCGGTGCGCGACCTCGGCGTCCGGCATCCCGCCCTGCTGACCCGCTACGACGACGCCGGCGCCGAGGTCACCCAGCGGGTGGTCGGCGACGCCGAGGTCACGCTGGACGTACGCGACGCGACCGACTGGCCGGCGGGCCGCCTCGACCGGGAGATCGAGGCGGAACTCGGGGTCGGCTTCGACGGCCCGCCCCTGCTGCGCGCCGTGCTGTTCCGGCAGGCGGCGGACCGCCACACGCTGCTGCTGTGCACCCACCACAGCGTCATGGACGTGTGGTCGCTGGCGGTGCTGGTCGAGGACCTGGCGACCGGCTACGGCCGGCACGCCGCCGGGGACGACGCGGCGCCGCCGGCGCCCACCGCCCACCCGGCCGAGTTCGTCGCCTGGCAGCGCTCCTTCCTGGACGGCGCGGCCGGCCGGGAGCTGACCGCGACGTGCCAGGCGCAGGTCGCCGACCTCGTGCCGCTGGACCTGCCGACCGACCGGCCCCGCCCGTCGGTGCGCACGTTCCGGGGCGCCGCCCACGCCTTCCGGCTCGGCCCCGACCTGTGCGCCGGGATCGACGCGCTGGCCGCCTCGCACGGGGTGAGCCGCACCGCCGTGCTCTTCGCCGGCTACGCGGCCGTGCTGTCGCGCTACGCCGGCCAGGCGGAGTTCCCGCTCGGCTTCGTGCACGCGGGCCGGGTCCGGGGCCGCTTCGCCGACCTGGTCAGCTACCTGGTCAACCCGCTGGCGGTGCCGGTGGACCTGTCCGGCGACCCGGAGTTCGGCGCTCTGGCCCGGGCGGCGCACGACGCGGTGCTGGCCGCCTCCGACCGCGCCGAGGTGCCGTTCGGGCGGATCGTCGAGGGGCTCGGGCAGGCCGCCGACCCCAGCCGTGGCGCGCTGATCAGCGCGGCCTTCGCCTACCAGCACGGGCGCGGCACCGACCGGCTCGGCCTCGCGCCGATGGTGCTCAACCACGAGGGGGCGCTGGGGGACTGGGCCGGGCTGCGGGTACGCAACCGGCCGGTGCGGCAACGGGCCACCTACTACGACCTCTCCCTCTACCTGGGCGAGCACGGCGGCGAGCTGCTGGGCACCTTCGACTACAGCACCGACCTCTTCGACGCCGACACG
Source organism: Micromonospora sp. SD12 (assembly GCF_052068495.1). NCBI lineage: Bacteria > Bacillati > Actinomycetota > Actinomycetes > Micromonosporales > Micromonosporaceae > Micromonospora > Micromonospora sp. SD12. The sequence goes on from NZ_JBQHDF010000016.1 coordinate 122,129, forward strand.
GTGGGCGTGCTGGCCGAGGCGCTGACCGCGTTGCTGGCCGCGGCCGTCGCGGCGCCGACGACCCCGGTCGGCGCCCTGCCCCTGCTCGGCGCCGAGGGGCGGCGGCGGGTGCTGGTGGAGTGGAACGACACCACGGCCGACTACGACACCGAATGCTGCGCGCCGGAGATCGTCGCCGAGCAGGCCAGACGGACCCCGGACGCGCCGGCCGCGATCGACGACACCACCCGGTTGACGTACGCCGAGCTCAACGCGGCGGCCAACCGGCTGGCCCACCGGCTGATCCGGCTGGGCGCCGGTCGGGGCACCCGGGTCGGCCTGCTGGTGCCCCGCTCCACGGTCAGCCTCACCGCCGTGCTGGCGATCCTCAAGACCGGTGCGGCCTACGTGCCGCTCGACCCGTCGTACCCGGTGGACCGGCTGCGGTTCATGCTCGCCGACTCCGGGGCCCGGCTGCTGGTCGCCGCCCCCGACGCGGCCGTCGACCTGCCCGACGTCGAGGTGGTCGACCCGGCCGACGCGTCACTCGCCGCCGAGGACGACCGCGACCCGCGGCGCACGGCCCACCCCGACGACGTGGCCTACGTCGTCTACACCTCCGGGTCGACCGGCACCCCGCGCGGTGTCCTCGGCCTGCACCGGGGCATCGTCAACCGGCAGCGGTGGATCATGGACCGCTTCCCGATGGGGCCGGGCGAGGTGGGCAGCCACAAGACGTCGCTGAGCTTCTTCGACTCCGGCGGCGAGATGTTCCTCCCGCTCTTCGCCGGCGCCCCGCTCGTCGTGGTGCCCGAGGACGTCGGACGCGACCCGGTCCGCCTGGTCGACCTGCTCGCCCGGCACCGGGTCACCCGCCTGGTGGCCGTACCGTCGCTGCTGCGGGCCATCCTCGACGGCGTCCCCGACGCCGGCGAGCGGCTGTCGGCGCTGCGCTACTGCCACTCCAGCGGCGAGGCGCTGACCCCGGACCTGGCCGCGCGCTGGCTGGCCGCCCTGCCCGGCTGCGTCCTGGTCGACCTCTACGGCTCGTCGGAGATCTCCGCCGACGTGACCCTGGACGTGGTCACCGGACCGGAGCGGGTCGGCAGCGTCGGGCGGCCGATCGGCAACACCCGGATCTACGTGCTCGACGAGGCCCTGCGGCCGGTGCCGCCCCGCTTCGCCGGCGAGGTCTACGTCGGCGGGGCCGGCCTGGCCCGTGGCTACCTCGACCAGCCCGCGTTGACGGCGGCGCGGTTCGTCCCCGACCCGTACGGCAGCGGCGAGCGGCTGTTCCGCACCGGTGACCGGGGCCGGTTCAGCCACGACGGGCGGCTGGAGTTCCTGGGCCGGGCCGACCACCAGGTGAAGGTCCGTGGCTTCCGGATCGAGCTGGGCGAGATCGAGGCGACGTTGCGGGCCCACCCCGGGGTCGCCGCCGCCGTGGCCGCGCTCGCCGAGGCGCCGGGCGGCGGGGAACAGCGGATCGTGGCGGCGGTCGTGCCCCGGCAGCGCAGCGGGTCGTCCGCGCCGGCCGGCGCCGATCCGGGCGGGGCGCCGGCCACCACCCGGGTGTCGGACTGGCGGCTGCTCTACGACCGGATGTACACCGAGGCCGGTCCCGCCGAGGAGGCCCAGCAGGCGATCTGGACCAGCAGCTACACGGGCGCGCCGTTCACCGACGTCGAGATGGGCGAGTGGATCGACCAGGCGGTCCGGCGCATCCGCGAGCTGCGTCCCCGCCGGCTGCTGGAGCTGGGCTGCGGCACGGGCAACCTGACCCTGGCGCTGGCGCCGGACTGCGAGGCGTACGTCGGCACGGACTTCTCCGCCGCCGGGCTGAAGGTGCTCGAACAGCGGCTCGACGCCGAGGGGGTCGACCGGGAGTCCGTCACGTTGCTGCTGCGCGAGGCCGACGACGTCACCGGCATCGAGGCCGCCACCTTCGACACCGTGGTGCTGCACTCGGTGACCCAGTACTTCCCCAACCACGACTACCTGCGCGAGGTGCTGCGCGCGGCGGTCACGGCGGCCGCGCCCGGCGGGCGGATCTACCTCGGCGACGTACGCGACCTGGACCTGCTGGAGGTGTTCCACGCCTCGGTGGAGCTGGGCGCCGAATCGGAACCCGGCCTGACCGTGGGCGAGCTGCGCCGCCGCGTCGCCGCCCGGGTGCTCGCCGACGACGAACTGGTGCTGGCCCCCGACCTGTTCCTCACCGCCCCGGACTGGCTGCCCGGGGTGACCGGGGCGGAACTGCATCTCAAGCGGGGGCGGCAGGCCAACGAGCTGAGCGCGTTCCGCTACGACGTCGTCCTGCACGTGGGCGCCGACCCGCAGCGCCCCGCCACCGACCCGCTCGACCCGCTGCGGCTCGACTGGGCCGGCGACGCCCTGGACGTCGCCCGGCTGCGCGGCCTGCTGCGCGGCAACCGCAACCGCCCGGTGGAGGTGCGCGGCGTGCCGAACGCGCGGCTGGTCACGGTCGCCGGCCCCGTACGCCGGCTGGCCGGGCTCGCCGACGCGGACCCGGTGACGCGCCCGGCGGGTGAACTGCCGGCCGGGGTCGACCCGGAGGACTGCTGGAGCATCGGCGAGGCGCTGGGCCGGCGCACCTCGGTCGTGCCGTCGACCGAACGCGACCCGTACGCGATGGACCTGCGGTTCTGGCCGGCGGGCCGGCCCGACGACGCGGTCGGCTGGACGCCGCCCCGCACCCGGCGCGGCGAGTGGCCGGAGCTGGCCAACGACCCGCTGCGCGCCACCGCCCGGCGGGACCTGCTGCACGACCTGCGTACCCACCTGCGGCAGCGGCTGCCGGAGTTCATGGTGCCGCTGCTGCACCTGGTCGACGAGCTGCCCACCACGGCGACCGGCAAGGTGAGCCGACGCGCCGTGGCGGCCGAGGCCACGGAGGCGATGGCCCGCCTGGGCGCGGGCGCCACGGCTCGGCCGCCCACGGCGGGCGGCGGCGGCGGGCTCCAGGCCCAGGTCACCGAGGTCTGGCTGGACGTCCTCGGCGTCGGCGCCGTCGGGCTCGACGACAACTTCTTCGACGTGGGCGGCAACTCGCTGAGCCTGGTGCAGGTGCACATCCGCCTCCAGGAGCTCATCGGCCGGCAGTTCCCGCTGGTCGACCTGTACGAGCACACCACCGTGCGCAAGCTCGCCGAGCACCTCGGCGAGCCCGCGCGCCCGGCGGCGGAACCGCCCGCCGACCCCGGTCCCGACCGCACCGAGCAGGTGGCGAACCGCCGCCGGCTGATGCGCCAGCGAATCCAGGAAGTGGGAAGTCGATGAGCAGCGAGATGGACATCGCCGTCGTGGGGATGAGCGGACGGTTCCCGGGCGCGGCGAGCGTCGCCGAGTTCTGGGAGCTGCTCCGCGACGGTGTGGACGCCGGCCGCCAGCTGACCCCAGCCGAGCTGGACGCCCTCCCGGCCGCGGAGCGCACCGACCCGGCGTACGTGCCGATGTGGTCGGGCATCGAGGGCGCCGACCGGTTCGACGCCCAGTTCTTCGGCTACTCGCCGACCGACGCGACGCTGATCGACCCGCAGCACCGGATCCTGCTGGAGTGCTCGTGGGAGGCGCTGGAGGACGCCGGCTACGACAGCCGCCGCTTCCCCGGCGACATCGCCGTGTACGCCGGCTGCGGCCTGAACCAGTACCTGCTCTACCACCTGCTGCCCCAGCAGGAGCTGGTCGACTCCGCCGGCCGGCTGGGCATGGCCGTCGCCAGCGACAAGGACAACCTGGCCACCCGCATCTCGTACAAGCTCGACCTGACCGGGCCGAGCATGACGGTGCAGACCAACTGCTCGTCGGCCCTGGTGGGGCTGCACCACGCGATCGGCAGCCTGCTCGACTACCAGTGCGACATGGCGATCGTGGGCGCGGTCAGCGTCAAGAACCCGGTGCCGCGTGGCTACCGGCACGAGGCCGACGGCATCAACTCGCCCGACGGGCGCTGCCGGGCGTTCGACGCCGAGGCCGCCGGCTACCACCTGGGCGACGGCGCGGGCGTGGTGGTGCTGCGCCGCCGGGAGGACGCCGAGGCCGCTGGCGACCGGATCTACGCCCTGGTCAAGGGCTCGGCGGTGAACAACGACGGCGCCGGCAAGGTCAGCTTCGTGGCGCCCGGCCGGTCGGGTCAGGTGCGGGTGATCCGCCGGGCGCTGCGGGTCGCCGACGTCGAGGCGAGGTCCATCCAGTACGTCGAGGCCAACGGCAGCGGCACGCTGATGGGCGACTCGATCGAGGTGTCCGCCCTGGAGGAGGCGTACGGAACCGCCGCCCCCGGCACCGAGTGGGCCATCGGCTCGGTCAAGCCGAACGTCGGCAACCTCGACACCGCCTCCGGCGTGACCTCGCTGATCAAGGCGGTCCTCGCCGTGCACCACGGCGAGCTGCCGCCGTCGATCCACTACCGCAAGCCCAACCCGCAGACGTCGCTCGACCGGGGGCCGTTCCGCGTCAACGACATGCTGCGGGACTGGCCGGAGGCGGTGGGGCCGCGCCGGGCCGCGGTCAGCTCGTTCGGCGTCGGCGGGACCAACGCGCACGTCATCCTCGAACAGGCACCGCCGCCCGCACCGTCGGGTCCGAACCCGCCCGCCGTGCTGCTCACCGTCTCGGCGGCCGGCGGCGAGGCGCTGGCCGCCGCCGCGGCCCGGCTCGCCGAGCACGTCGGGAGCCACCCGGGGCAGGCCCTCGCCGACATCGCCTACACCAGCCAGGTCGGGCGTCGCGCGTTCCGTCACCGGGCCTTCGTGGTGGCCGCCGACGCCGGGGAGGCGGCCCGCGCACTGTCCGCCGTCGGCGCGGCGGAGGCGTCGCCCGAGGCGACCCCGGTGGCGTACGCGTTCGGCGCCACCTGCCCCGCCCTGGCCGCGCTGTGCGACGCCCTGCCCCAGCTGCGGGCGGAGGTCGACCGGGTGGCCGGCGAGCTGGGCCTCGACCAGGGCCCCGCCCCGGCGGGCTCCGACGCGGCCACCGTCACCGGGCAGCTCGCGCTCGCCCGGCTGCTGGCCGCCTGCGGCGTGTCCCCGGTCGCCGCCCACGGCCACGGCGCGGGCGCCGTGACGGCGGCCGTCGTCGACGGCCGCTGGACGACGGCGCAGGCGGGCCGGGCGCTGCGCGCCGGCACCCACCCGCCGGCGCCGGCCGCCGCGCCAACCGGGGCCGCCGTCACGCTGGCCGTCGGCCCGGCCGAGGCGTCGACGCTGGCCCTGACCGACGACGCCGGCAGCCTCCGGGGGCTGCTCGGCGCACTCGGCGAGCTGTGGCGCCGGGGCGTCGAGGTGGACTGGGCCGCCCTGCACGAGGGCGGGTCGCGGCGTCGCGTCGGCCTGCCGACGTACCCGTTCCAGCGCTCGCGGCACTGGGTCGACCCGGTGGCCGTGGCGCCCGTGACCGGCACGGCGCCGACGGCCCCGGCCGCCGAGGCCCAGCCCGCCGCCGGGACGGTCCTGGAGGAGGCGGTGGCCGCCGTGTGGCGACGCCGGCTCGGGGTGGACCGGATCGGGCTGCACGACTCGTTGCTGATGCTCGGCGCGGACTCCCTCAACGCCGCCCGGACGCTGCGGGACCTCGCCCAGGCCTTCCACGTCGAGCTGCAACTCGGCGTGTTCCTGGAGACCCCCACCGTCGCCGCGCTCGCCGCGGTGATCGACGGCAAGCTGCGCGAGGCGCAGGAGATCCGGGCCGCGCTCGCCGCGGTCGCCGAAGAGGGAGCGTGAGCCCCGTGCCCGACGTCAACTTCATCACCGTGGTCCCCCGGGTACGGGACCTCACGCAGTACTCGCAGACGGCGATGTCCGTCATCCGTCGCACCGACGCGGCGGACCTCGACGGGGTGCTCATCTTCACCGGCAGCGGCGCGGTGCTCGACCCCTGGATCCTGGCGACCGCGGCGGCGGCCGGCACCACCCGGCTCAGCCCGCTGGTCGCGGTGAACCCGGTCTACCAGCACCCCTTCACCGCGGCCCGGATGGTCGCCTCGCTCGGCCTGCTCTACCAGCGGCGCATCGACCTCAACCTCATCACCGGCACGGCCGTCAGCGACCTGGACGCGCTCGGCGACCGGCTGGAGCACGACGACCGGTACGCGCGGCTCGCCGAGTACGTCGAGATCATGATGGGGGTGCTGGGCAGCCGTCGACCGTTCAGCTTCGACGGGCGGTTCTACCAGGTGTCGCGGTTGCAGCTCACGCCCGGGCTGCCCCCGCACCTGCTGCCCCGGCTGTTCGTCGCGGGGCAGTCCCCGGCCGCCCGCGAGGTGGCCGCACGGGTGGGCGCCACCAGCATCCAGATGCTCACGGCGGGCCGGCCCGACGCCGACGGCACGCCGGCCGGCGCGTTGAACTTCGGGCTGCTGACCCGGGCCACGGTGGAGGAGACCGAGCGGGTCGCCGCGGCCCGCTTCCCGGAGGACCCGGACGGCGCCAAGATCACCGCGGTCACCATGGCCAACACCGACTCGGTCTGGAAGCAGCGGCTCTTCGCCGAGGCGGAGGCGGGTCACGGCGCCGTGACCGTCGACCCGGCGTACCGGCTCGCGCCGTTCCGCTCCGGCCAGGCGGACGGACCGTACCTGGTGGCCGACCACGCCGGCGCCGTCGAGCGGCTGCTGGCCATGATCCGGGCCGGGGTACGCACGTTCGTGCTGGACACCCCCACCGACGACGAAGACTTCCACAACCTCGCAACGGTCGTCCGGAGCGTCCGTGACCGACTGCGGGTCGACCCGACCGAGGGAGAGCGATGAACCAGCCTTTCGCCAGCCACGACCTCGTCCACGCCCGGCCCAACCTGGCGCTGGAACCGCTGATCCACCGGTACTACGCCTGGCTGAACCTGGTGTCGCCGGTGCCGGCGGCGATGAACTTCGCCAAGCTGCACGTACCGCTGCTGCGCTCGTTCCTCGACGCGCCGGCGCTGCACCGCCGCTCGGCGCGCGACCCGAAGCTGCGCGGCGGCATGTTCGTCGACCTGGAGGACGACCAGCTCGACGGGGTGTCCGACCTGGCGACCCGGCTCGCCGACGGGCCCATGCCGGAGCTGTCGGCGGCGATGGACGAGCTGACGGTCAACCTGGAGAAGCTCGCCGACGGGTTCGACCTGACGCCCCGCTACGGCGAGATCCCGCCGGCCCTGCGCGGCTACGTCGAGCTGGTCTACGACCTCAACGACCACGCCCGGATCCGGCTCGCCGAGCGGATGCTCTACCGGTCGCGGCACTTCGACGAGACCGCCCACTCGGTGGACCTGTCGCTGGCCACCGGCGACGAGCGGCCCTTCGCGATGACCACGCCCCGGTTCCCGGGCAACGGGCACGTGCAGGCCACCATGCCGCTGCGGGACCCCCGCATCGACCTGCTCTTCTCCACCATGACCACGGCCCGCCCCTTCGGCGAGCTGCGGGAGGCGTTCGGCGTCTCCGACGCCGACCTGGCCACCTTCAGCGGGCTGTTCTCCGCCGAGCCCGGCGGGAGCCCGGACCGCAACCTGGACGGCCCGGGGCTGCGGGTGCGCTACTTCGGGCACGCCTGCGTGGTGGTGCAGTCCGGCCCGGTCACCGTGATGACCGACCCGTTCCTGTCCGACGCCCTCGGCGACGGCGACCGGTACGCCTACGCCGACCTGCCCGACGTCATCGACTACGTGCTGATCACGCACGGGCACCAGGACCACCTCGAACTGGCCACCCTGCTCAAGCTGCGGCACCGCATCGGCACGGTGGTCGTGCCGAAGACCGCCGCCGGTGCGTTGCAGGACCCGTCGCTGCGGCTGTGCCTGGAGGCCCTCGGCTTCCCCAACGTGGTCGACGTGGAGCCCGGCGAAACCATCGAGCTGCCCGACGGGCAGATCGTGGTGTGCCCGTTCGTCGGCGAGCACTGCGACCTTGACATCGCCGCGAAGGTCACCTACTCGGTGCGTACCGGAGGGAAGAACCTCTACTTCGGCGCGGACAACCGCTGCGTCGACCCGGCCCTGTTCGGCCACATCCACGACATGATCGGCGACGTCGACATGGCGTTCCTCGGCATGGAGTGCGACGGCGCCCCGCTGTCCTGGATGTACGGCCCGCTCTTCTCCCGCCGCATCGACCAGAAGATGAGCCGCAGCCGCAAGCTCAACGGCTCCGACGCCGTCGAGGCGATGGGCATCGTGCGGCGGCTGCGGGCCCGGCAGGCGTACGTGTACGCGATGGGCCGCGAGCCCTGGCTGGTGTTCGTCATGGCCACGAACTACACCGACGAGTCGTACCAGCTCAAGCAGATGGCGGAGTTCTTCCAGCGCTGCGCCGACGTCGGGGTGCCGGCGCGGGAACTCTACGGACGGGCCGACCTGGCATGAGCCGCACCTGGACCTGCCACTCGCGGTACGTCGCCACGCGCGACGGGACCCGGCTGGCCGCGTACGTCTTCCGGCCGGTCGGCCAGCGCGACCCCGCGCCGGCCGTCTGGGCCCACGACCGCTATCACCAGGTGTCGCCGCGCCCCGGGCGCGACGACTTCCTGGCGGTGGTGCGGGCCGAGCTGGCGGACGTCGACCTCACCGACATCGACGACCTGGGCGTGGCCGAGGTGGCCCCCGGGGAGGTGACGCTGCGCGCCTTCCCGATCGCGCAGCGCCTGCTGGCCCGCGGCTACGTCGTGGTGGTGGTGGACAGCCGCGGCAGCGGCGCGTCGTTCGGCACCAGCGACGGTCCGTTCGGGGCGGCCGAGGCGACCGACACGTACGACGTCACCGAGTGGATCGCCGCCCAGCCCTGGTGCGACGGGCGGGTCGGCATGTTCGGCCGCTCCTACCTGGGGGTGTCGCAGTACCTGGCGGCGAGCACCGCCCCGCCGCACCTGGTGGCGATCTTCCCGCAGATGGCGCTGTTCGACCTGCACCGCTTCGCCTGGGACGGCGGGGTGTTCCGGGACGACTTCGCCCGCGCCTGGGGCGAGGACGTACGCGAACTCGACCTGCGGGGCCCCGTCGCGCCCCTCGACGACGACCCCGACGGTCTCCTGCTGGCCGCCGCCCGCGAGCAGCACGTGGCGAACCGGGACGTCCGGACGATGTTCGCCGGCCTGCCCGCACGCGAGTCGCGGCTGGCCGACACCGGCGAGGCGGCGTACCTGACCCGCAGCCCGTCGGAGCTGCTGGGGGCGATCAACGCCTCCGGCGTCGCCGTCTACCACCTGGGTGGCTGGCACGACGTCTGGGCGCGCGACGCGACCGAGTGGGCCCGCCGGCTGACCGTGCCGCACCGGGTGGTCATCGGCCCCTGGCCGCACACCGGGGGCGTGCTGGGCGGCGCCGGCTACAACCTGGCCGACGAGCACGTGCGCTGGTTCGACCACTGGCTGCGCGGCAGGGACACCGGGATCATGGACTCCCCGACCGTCCGGTACCACGTGCTGGGCGCCGACGAGTGGCGCACCGCCCGGTCCTGGCCGCCGGAGCCGGCGACGACCGGTACCTGGCACCTCGGGCCGGCCGGCGAGCTGGGACCGGAACCCCGGGTCGGTGAGGCCCGCCGGTACGAGGTGGACTACGCCACCACGTCCGGCAAGACCAGCCGGTGGGCCAGCGGCTACGGCTCGCCCTTCCAGCGGCCGGACATGACCGACAACGACACCCGGGCGCTGTGCTGGACCTCGGCGCCGCTGACCGAGGCGGTCGAGCTGGCCGGCGCCCCGCTGCTGCGCCTGGCGGCCCGGGTCTCCGACGGCCCGGCGGACGTCTTCGCCTTCCTCGAGTCGGTCGCCCCCGACGGCACGTCCCTGTACGTGACCGAGGGCTGCGGCCAGCTCGACGGCGACGCCCGCCTGGAGATCGAGCTGCACCCCATCGCCTACCGGTTCGCGCCCGGCGAGCGGATCCGGCTGGCGATCACCGGGGCGGACGCCGACAACGCGCTGACCGTGGCGCGCGACGTCGCGCCGGTGCTGACGGTGCGCCACGACGCCGACGCCGCCCCGACGCTGGCGCTGCCCCGCGCGGTGGCGTCCGGACGCCGGGACGCCGACGACGCGGTCGACGGGGTCACCGCCCCGCTCTCGGTGGCGCAGCGGGCGATCTGGTTGGCCGAGCAGGCCGGCACGAGCGGGGCGGCGTACCACCTCGCCGCAGCGGTCGAGCTGACCGGGCCGGTGGACACCGGCGCACTGCACGCGGCGGTCGACGAGATCGTCCGGCGGCACGAGGCGCTGCGGACCACCATCGTCGAGGTCGACGAGGAGCCGGTCCAGCGCATCCACCCGGCGGCGCCGCTGAGCATCGCGCGGCTCGACCTCAGGGACTCCTCCGGGGACGGCTGGGCGGGCGACGAGCGGGTGACGGGCCTGCGGGACCGCCGGTGGGACCTCGCCCGGGAGTGGCCGATCCGGGTCGCGACCGTGCTGCTGCCCGCCGACCGGACGGCGTTGCTGCTGGTGGTGCACCACGTCGCCGCCGACCCGACGGCGGCGGAGATCTTCTTCGCCGAACTGGCCCTGCTCTACCCCTCGTACGCGCTGGGAGAGCCGGTCCGGCTGCCGGACGTGCCGTGCCAGTACGCGGACGTGGCCCGCCGGCAGCAGGCCGAGCTCGCCGGGCCCGGCGCGGCCGACCAGCTCGCCCGGTGGCGGCGGTACCTGGACGGCGCCCCGCAGGTGATCACCCTGCCCACGGACCGGCCCCGGCCGCCGGTGCTGGACCACCGGGGCGGGTCGGTGCGCTTCACCATCGACGACGACCTCGCCGCCCGGCTGGTGGCGGCCGCCGCCGCCGCGCGCACCAGCCCGTTCACCCTGCTGACCGCCGCGTTCGCCCGCACCCTGAACGCGTACGGCGCGGGCGAGGATCTGCTGATCGGCACGCCGAGCCTGCAACGCGACGACGAGTCGACCCGCGACCTGATCGGCTGCCTGGTCAACCTGCTGCCGCTGCGGATCCGGGTCGACCGGGACGCCACCGTTGCCCAGTTCCTGCACGACGTACGCGGCGCGGTGCTGACCGCGCTGGAGCTGCGCCGGGTGCCCTTCGACACGCTGGTCGGCGAGCTGCGCCCGCGGCGGGACCCGGCGGTCTCCGCGCTGGTGCAGGTGTCCGTCCGCTTCGGTCGGGCGGTGCCGGACCGGTTCCGGCTCGGCGCGGTCGAGGCGCTGCGGCTCGAACCGCCGGAGTGGACCTCGGCGAAGTACGACCTGGCGCTGGCCGTGAACCAGGTCGGCGAGGACCGGATGGTGGGCAGCCTCGACTTCCGCCTCGCCCTGTTCGACCGCGCCACCGTCCAGCGGATCCTCGACTCGCTGCTGACCGTGCTCGACCAGCTCGTCTCCGACCAGGAACGGCCGGTGGGGGAGCTGTCCGCCATGCCCCGCCGGGAGCTGCGGGCCGTGCTCGACGGCTGGAACCCGGCGCGGCTGCCGGACGAGCTGGCCGGACGGGACGACCTGCCGGCGGTGGCCCGCTGCTACGTCCTCGACGACCGCGCGCGGCCCGTGCCGGTCAACACCCCCGGGCGGCTCTGGATCGCCGGGGCGGGCGACGTCGACGACCCGTACGCCGGGACGCCGGGGGCGCGGATGCGGGACACCGGGGCCACCGTGCGGTGGAGCACGGCGGGACGGCTGGAACTGGTGCCCGCCGCCGGGCAGCCGACCGCCCCGCCGCAGGCCGCCCCGGACACGGCGCAGCCGACCGCCGCGCCGGCCGGCCCGACGGGCGACGACGGCCGCTCCGAGGTGCTCGAGCAGCTCGGGCAGATCTGGGCCGCCCTGCTCAAGGTCGACGGCGTCGACCCCGGGGACGACTTCTTCGACCTGGGCGGCGACTCGCTCTTCGCGATCCGCCTGATCAGCCGGATCCGCAAGGCGTACCAGGTCCGGCTCTCCCTTCAGGACGTGTTCGCGGCGCCGACGCTGGGCGAGCAGGTCGACCTGGTCCGCGAACGGCAGGCGTCGTGACCGGGCCGGTCTTCTACCCCTGGTCCGCGCAGGAGGAGATCGATCCGGTCCGCGTGGCCGGCGGCGCGGGCAGCTGGTTCTGGGACGAGCAGGGCAACCGCTGGCTCGACCTGCACGCCCAGATGGGCAACCTGCACCTGGGCCATCAGCACCCGGCCCTGGTGGCGGCGGTGCGTGAGCAGGCCGGACGGATGTGCACGATCGCGCCGTCGTTCGCCGTCGACGTCCGCGACGAGGCGGCCCGGGCCATCGTCGAGGTCGCCCCGGGGGACCTGGAGGCGGTCCTGTTCACCACCGGCGGGGCGGAGGCCGTGGAGCACGCCGTACGCATGGCGCGGGTGGTGACGGGGCGGCCGAAGGTGCTCGCCGCCTACCGGTCCTACCACGGGGCCACGGCGGGGGCGCTGGCGCTGACCGGCGATCCCCGCCGCTGGCCGGTCGACACGGCCAGCGGCGGCGCCGTGCACTTCATGGGCCCGTACCCGTACCGCAGCGAGTTCCACGCCGAGAACGCCGCGCAGGAGGGCGAACGGGCGTTGGCGCACCTGCGCCGGCTCGTCGGGTACGAGGGGCCGGAGACGATCGCCGCGATCCTCGTCGAGCCGGTGGTCGGCAGCAACGGCGTGCTGGTGCCGCCGGACGGCTACCTGGCGGGCGTCCGCCGGCTCTGCGACGAGCACGGCATCCTGCTGATCGCCGACGAGGTGATGACGGGCTTCGGCCGGTGCGGCCGCTGGTTCGCCACCGACCTCTGGGGTGTGGTGCCCGACCTGATGACGTTCGCCAAGGGGGTCAACTCCGGCTACGTGCCGGTCGGCGGGGTGCTGCTGTCCCGCGCGGTGGCCGCCCACTTCGCCCGCCGCCGCTACCCGGGCGGGCTCACCTACTCCGGGCACCCGCTGGCCTGCGCCTCCATCGTGGCGGCGCTGCGGGTGCTGCGCGAGGAGAACCTGGTCGAGCGGGCGGCCGTACTCGGTCGCGACGTGGTGGCCCCGGCGCTGGCCGGGCTGGCCGAGCGCCACCCGGTCGTCGGCGACGTCCGCGGCGTCGGCCTGGCCTGGGCCGTCGAGCTGGTCCGGGACCGCGCGACCCGCGAGCCGCTGGCGCCGTACGCGGCACCGGGGGCGTTGGCGCCGGAGATGGCCGCCGTCCTGGCGGCGTGCAAGCGGCAGGGCGTCTGGCCGCTTGCGGCGGGCAACCGGCTGCACCTGTTCCCTCCGTTGACCATCACGGAGGAGGAGTTGACCGCCGGGATCGCCGGGATCGACCGGGCCCTGACCGAGGTGTCCGGGGTGCGAGGAGGAGAACGATGAGCGTGGAACAGACCGAGCCGGCCGACGTCTGCCGGGTCGTGGTCAACGACGAGGAGCAGTACTCGGTCTGGCCGGACGGGCGGGAGATCCCGGCGGGCTGGCGGGAGGAGGGCTTCGTCGGCCCGCGCGCCCGGTGCCTGGAGCACATCGACTCGGTGTGGACGGACATGCGCCCGCTGAGCCTGCGCCGGGCGATGGCGGCCGAGGCGCCGTAGCACCCGTCCGGGCGTGGGGCCGCCGCCCGGCGGCCCCACGCCCGCGTCACCCGCCGAGGGGCCGGTCGCCGTCGCTCACCGGTCGTCCAGCGCCGGGGCCAGCCAACCGGCGATCCGTTGCACCGTGGGCCGACGCAGCAGCGAGTAGTGGTCGCCCTCGTACTCGTGCACGGTGATCCCGGTGCCCACGTACCGCTTCCAGCGCGGCTGCCAGCGCGGCGACGCGGCGGCCTGCACGACGGTCAGCGGCAGCTCCGCACCCTCCGGCCGGTACCCGGCGACGGCCGTCACGTGCCGGGCGAAGGTCTCCACCCGCCGGCGCACCTCGCGCACCGGCAGCGCCACCGGGGTCACCCCGGCGTCCACCAGCCACCGCCGCAGCAGCATCGTCTGTTCCTCGACCGGCAGCGCGGCGAGCGTCTCCGCCGTCGGCGCGGGATGGTCCCGGCCGAGCGACGCGGCGAGGTCCGCGGCGAACCTGGCCGCCGTCGCACCGGCGTCGGTCCCCTCGGCGGCCGGGCGCGCCTGCCCGGGCGCGGTGTCCACGACCACCAGCAGGTCGACGCGGTGCCCGGCCCGCACCAGCCGGCGGGACATCTCGTACGCGAGCAGGCCGCCCATCGACCAGCCGAACAGCCGGTACGGGCCGGCCGGCCAGCGGGCGAGGACCTGGGCCAGGTACGCCTCGGCGAGCGCGTCGACCGAGTCCGCGGTGGCGTCGGCGCCCGACTCGATGCCGACCAGGTGGTGCGCGGGCAGCAGCCGGGCGAGTTCGGCGTACGCGCCGACGGTGCCGCTGACCGGGTGCGGCAGGATCAGCGGCGGGCGCTCGGTCGGCCCCCCGAGGTGCACCAGCGTGCCGGACGCCGCCCCCGCCCGGGTACGCGCCGCCGGCGTCGGCTTCGCGGTCGGCGCGTCCGGGATCGGCGCCGGGCGCCGCACGGGCAGCGCGTCGACGGTGACCTCCGGGTCGGCGGCGACCGCGCCCAGCAGCGCCACGAAGTCCTCGGCGACGCCGGCCAGCTCCGCCGGGTCGAACAGCTCGTCGCGCCACGTCCAGGCCGCCACGAGCCCGCCCGAGTCGTCGGTCAGGACGTCGAGCTGCACGTCGAACTTCGCGGTGCCGGTGTGCACGTCGATCCAGGCGGTGCCCAGGCCGGCGAGGCGGGGCGGGGGCGCGGGTCGACCCTCGACGCTGAACGCGAACTGCGAGAACGGCATCCGGCCCGGCACCCGCGCCGGACGCACCTCGTCCACGATCCGCTCGAACGGCACCGCCATGTGGGCGTACGCCCCGAGGGTCAGCTCCCGGACCCGGTCGACGACCTCGGCGAAGGTCGGATTCCCCGCCAGGTCGCCGCGCAGCACCACGGTGTTGACGAAGTACCCGATGCGGCTCTCGTCGGCCTCGCTCGTGCGGCCCGTCGTCGGCGACAGCACGGCGACGTCGCTGCTGCCGGTGCGCGCGGACAGCAGCACCAGGTACGCCGCCAGCAGCGTCATGAACGGGGTGGCCCGCCGGGACCGGCCCAGCCGGGTCAGGGCGGTCGTCACCCCGCGGTCCAGCGGGACGTCGAGGCGCCGCCCGGAGGCCAACGCCCCGGGCACCCGGTCGCCCACGCCGGGCAGGTCCAGGTCGGGCAGGCCGGCCAACCGCTCCCGCCAGTACGCCAGCGCGGTATCCGGGTCCTCGGCGTCGGCGAGGTCGTCCGCGTCGTCGGGATCGTCGTCGGACGCCGGCGGATCGAGGTCCGGCACCGCCCCCGCCCGCAGCGCGTCGTACGCCGTGGCGAAGTGCTCCCAGAAGACCGAGCGGGACCAGCCGTCGAAGACGATGTGGTGCACGGTGACCGCGAGCAGGTGCTCATCGGCCCCGCAGCGGATCACCACCGCCCGCAGCAGCGGCCCGTCGGCGAGGTCGAACACCTCGTCGTGGGCCCGCCGCAGCTCCTCGCGCACCCGCTCCTCGCGAATAGCGGCGTCCACCGCGCCCAGGTCGACGACCGGTACGGGCACCGGGGCGCGGGGGCCGATCCGCACGACCACCTCGTCGTCGACCATCGCGAAGGTGGCCCGCAGCAGGTCGTGCCGGTCGGTGACGGCGGCGAGCGCGCCGCGCAGGGCCGGCAGGTCCAGCTCGCCCGTCATCCGCACCACGGTCAGGATGTGGTACGCGGTGCTGGTCGGCTCCAACTGTTGCAGGAACCAGAGCTGGCGCTGGGCGACGGTGGCGGGACCGGTCGGCGTGGTGCCCAGCCGCTCGCGCAGCAGCCGTACCAGCAACCGCCGGTGTTCCTCCTCCGGCCAGCCGGGTGCCGGCCGCAGCAGCGCGGCCACCGGGTCGGACGACGGGCCGCTCATCGCGGTGCTCCTGTCTGGTCGTACGGCTGCTCGGGCCGGGTGGCGGCGGCCAGCGCCCGGCGGGCCTGGTCCTCGGTGAGCGCGGCGACGGCCTCGCGCAGGCCGGCCACGGTGTCCACCCAGCCGGGCCGGCGCTCGACGCGGCGCAGCTCGCCGGCCAGCCCCGCGATCGTCGGGTCGCGGAACAGCGCCGCGACCGGCAGGTCGACCTCGAACGCGGCGCCGGCCTGCGCGGTGACCTGGGTGGCCAGCAGGGAGTGCCCGCCGACGCCGAAGAAGTCGTCGTCGACTCCGATGCCCGCGACCGGGACGCCCAGCACCGTCGCCCAGATCCCGGCGAGCTGCCGCTGCACGGCGTCGCCGGGTGGTCGGGACCGGCTGGTGGTGTCGGGGGTGGGTAGGGCGTTGCGGTCGATCTTGCCGTTGCGGGTGAGGGGGAGGTGGGGTAGGG
>NZ_JBQHDF010000017.1:0-137647 GCF_052068495.1 Micromonospora sp. SD12
CCCATTTTCGATCTTCGACACGCCGAGCGGTCACGCCAGCTCAGGCACCACCGCCGACTTCGACACAGGCCCTAGGGTCATGAAGATCCACTTAAGGAGTTGGCCATGCCGAACCTGTCGTCCCCTTCCACGGCCGTCCGCCGCGCCGCCGTCGCGGCCGCGCTGGCCGTCGGTGTCGCCGCGTCCATGCCAGCCTGCACCAGCGCCGAGCCCACGGCCGGCGAGCCCACCGCCTCGCCGTCGACGTCGGCACCCACCAGCGGGGCCGCGGACACGCCCTCGCCCACCGGTGCCACGCCGACGACCGACTCACGGACGCCCGCCGCCGGCGCGACCGGCGACGCGGACCCCATCCTGCGGGGCGAACGGCAGATCGTGCTGCGGCCGGTCGGGTCGTTCGAGTCGATCCTGGCCGTCGACGCCAAGGGCCGACTGAACCTGACCGACGGCGACACGGACAAGAGCCTGTTCGTGTTGCTGCCCGCCAACGGCAACCGTTACCAGATCCGGACCGCGAAGGCGCACAACGGCGCCGAGCCCGACTGCATGGGTCTGCGCGACAACGGCAGCGCCCCGGCGACGGTCGTGGCCGCCGCCTGCGACGCCCGCCGAGCCGGCCAACTGTTCACCATCGAGAAGACGAAGGAGAAGAGCGAGGGCCGCCCGACCTACACCATCAGCGGCGAGGGAAGGCTCCACCTGCGCGCCACGGACCGGGAGGGGCTCACCGCCCAACCGGTGGGCGAGGGCGACCCCGGCGAGGGCCTGACCTTCGACTTCGTCGACAACGGCGCCGCACCCCCCGGCCCGGGCGAGTGAGCGCCGCCTCAACGGCGCGACCAATCACCTCCGACGGAGGGTGGACCTCCTGACGCGGCCCCCGCTGGCCGGCCGGCCAGCGGGGGCTGCCTACGTTCGGGCGGGGCGCGGCGACGTCACCACGATGCCTTGCGCACCCCGGGCAGCTCGCCGCGCAGGGCCAGCTCGCGGAACCGCACCCGGGACAGCCCGAACCGGGACAGCACTGCGCGCGGGCGGCCGTCGATCTGGTCGCGGGAGCGCAGTCGTACGGGGCTGGAGTCCCGGGGCAGACGGCTGAGTCGGCGCGCCGCCTCGGCGCGTACCTCCGGGTCGGTGTCCGGGTGGCTGACCGTCCGCTTCAGCTCGCCCCTCGCCTCGGCGTGCCGGGCGACGAGGATCTCGCGGCGGGCCTGCCGGTGGCCGAGGCTCCGGCGGGCCATCAGCGCGCCTCGCGGAACTCGACGTGCCGGCGTACGACCGGGTCGTACTTGCGCAGCACGAGGCGGTCCGGATCGTTGCGGCGGTTCTTGCGGGTGACGTACGTGTAGCCGGTGCCGGCGGTGCTGCGCAGCCGCACGATCGGGCGCACGTCGGTCTGCCGGGCCATCAGAGTTTCACCCCTCGGCCGCGCAGCTCGGCGACCACCCGCTCGACGCCCCTGCGGTCGACGGTCCGCAGCGCCTTCGCCGTCAGGGTCAGGCTGACCCACCGTCGCTCCGACGGCAGCCAGTAGCGGTGGTTCTGCAGGTTCGGGTTCCACCGTCGGCGGGTGCGCTGGTGGGAGTGGGACACGGCGTTGCCGAAACTCGGCTGCGCGCCGGTGACGTCACAACGTCTGGACACAGTGATCGCTCCTCGCTCGGTCGTCAGGCTAACGACAACGGTTTTCATTTCTACATGAGCCGTTCGGGCGGATCCGCACCGGGGGTGCCCGCCGACCACGGTTCGCGCTCGCAGCCTCCGCCTGCTTAGAATGACAATCGTTTTCAAATACGTCGAGAGGAACGCGATGTCGTCGTCCCCGCAGGCCCCGGTCCACGTCGTGGCAGCCGACGCCGCCACCCGTCCGTCGCTCACCGTGCTGTCCGGGTTCTGGCCGGCGGCGACCTTCGCCGTCGCCCGTACGCTGCTCGCCGCCGACGAGTCGCTGCTGCTGGTGCGGCACGACCTCACCGGGATCCGCGGCGGCGTGATCCGCCGGGTGGTCCGCACCGGCACCGGCATCGTCGAGGACGAGCAGGTCGCGCTGGCGCACGGCTGCGCCTCCTGCACGCTGCGCGAGGACGTGCTGCCCACCCTCGCCCGGCTCGCCCGGGACAACCCCGGTCACGACCTGGTGCTGATGCTGCCCGAGGTGGTGGAGCCCGAGGCCGTCGCCGCCGCCTGCGCCCACCACCTCGTCGACGGCGCACCGCTCACCGACCTGATCCGCGTCGACTCGTACGTCACCGTCCTCGACGCCGAGCACCTGCTCGACGGCCTGGCCAGCACCGACGACCTCGCCGCGCTCGGCATCCAGGCCGCCGAGGACGACCACCGCGCGCTCGCCGACGTCGTGGCCCGGCAGATCGAGTACGCCGACACCCTGCTGCTCTGGGGGCGGTCGCGGGACGGGGAGTTCGACACCAGCAGGATCGCCGTCCTGCTCCAGCGGATGGCGCCGTGGGCGACCCACTTCCGGGTCGACGGCGATCTCGTCGACGCGGACGCGCTCACCCGCCAGCTACGCCACACCCACCGGCACCGCCCCGAGACCCCCGGCGTCCTCGCCCGGGGCCTGGAAGGCTTCGCGCTGGGCATGCACGAACCCGAGGCCGACTGCGGCGTGGTCTCCGCCGTGTTCCGCGCCCGCCGCCCGTTCCACCCGCAGCGGCTGCACGACGTCCTGGAGGACGTCAACGCCGAGATGATCCGCTCCCGGGGCCACCTCTGGCTGGCCAGCCAGCCCGACGCGGTCATCGCCTGGGAGTTCGCCGGCGGCGGCCTGGCGCTGGGATCGCTCGGACACTGGCTGGTCAGCCTGCCCGAGGACGGGTGGGAGCACGTCTGCGACCAGCGCCGGCTCGCCGCCGCCCTGGAGTGGGACCCCTACTACGGCGACCGGCACCAGCACCTGGTCTTCATCGGCCTCGACGCCGACCCCGTCGCGTTGCACCGCACCCTCACCGGCTGCCTGCTCACCGACGCGGAACTCGCCGACGGCGAGGAGACCTGGCGGACCTACCACGACCCGTTCGCCGGCTGCTTCCCCCTCGGCAACGGGTAGGCACGCCTATCCGGCGAGCGCGTCCCTGACGAACACGATCGCGTCGGCGCTGCCCAGGTGGGCCGGGTCCAGCGGCGAGTAGCCGAACCACGGGGACACGCGGGCGGGCGGCGTCACGTCGCCGAGGGCGGCGGCCAGTCGCCGGGCGTCGACGACGTACCGGTCGTCCGGGAGCGCGTACAGCATCCCTTCGACGGTGTCCGGCGGTGGGGCGTCCACGCCGTGGTGGCGGATCGTGCCGAGGGCCGTGGCCAGGAAGGCGTACGCCTCCCCCAGGTGGGCGTCGACGATCGCGCCGGCGCTCCACCACTCCAGCGGCAGGCCCCCCATCCGCATCCTGCTGCGGTGCCGCTGGAGGTGGCCGTTGTGCGCGTTGACCAGCGCCGGGCCCCGCTCGGCGACGGCGAGCAGGTTGGCGGCCATCATCGAGTCCCGCACGCCGAGCAGCCGCGCCAGGCGGCTCGGCGAGGTGTCGGCCATCCAGAAGTGGTAGCGCAGCAGCCCGGCGGCGGTGCGCCCGTACAGCCGCGCCCGGTCCCAGTCGTCCCGCGAGGACGCGGCGATCAGCTGCGGCGTCTGCGCGTCGAGCAGCGCCACCAGGTCGTCGGCGAGCAGCCGCAGCTGCCTGGCCTCGGGCGTCTGCCCCACGGATTCGGCCGGGTCCATCATGGCGGCGGGATTGGTCCATCCGTCGTCGGCGCCGAGCAGGCGGTCGAGCGTGTCCGCGGTGCAGGGAAGCAGGCCGGTGTCGACCCGGGCGGCGAGGTAGGCGTGCAGCGCCGAGAGGGCGCGCCGGGGGCTCGCGGCGCCGGTGATCTCCAGCGGACCGTCGAACCCGGCGAACCGCAGCCGCTCGGCCGCGGGCCGCCCATCGTTGTACGCGCGCATCCAGCGCACCAGCTCGCGGTTGGCCGGGAAGGCGCCCCACCCGTGGCTGAAGCCGCGCACCATGGCCTCGTCGAGGCTTCCGGCGCCCGAGGTGACGTAGTCGTCCACGACCAGGCCCGTCACGCAGTCGCTCTCGATCGCGATCGTGCGGTAGCCCTCCCGCTCGACGAGTTGCCGGAAGAGCTCGTTGCGCAGGTCGAGCAGGACGTGCTCGCCGTGGGTGGGCTCGCCCAGGGCGAGCAGCCGTGGCCGCGTCGGCAGCAGCCTCATGACGTTGGCGGCGTCGACGACGTGGGCGGTGTCCTGGACAACGAGGGTCATGACCTCAACCGTATCGTTGAACATCGCGGTTGAGAGTTCTGCGCGGTTCTGGCGATGGATCCGTGGTCAACCCTCAAATAGGTGTATCACCGAGGCGATTCCGCACCATCCCCGGACGCCGTTCCGGGCCGGGTCCGTGGCCTGGGACGACCGGGCGATCACTCCAGCGGCTTGCGCCAGTACCAGATCTCCGTGTCCGGTAACTGCTCGGCGAACACGCCGTCGGGCGAGACCTCGCGCAGCAGCGCGCGCAGGTCGCGCTCGAACTCGCCGATGCGCTCGCCGTACAGGTGAGGCGCGGAGTCCGACCGGGAGAACACCCACGCCACGATGTCGTCCGCGCTGCGCTCGACCACCGCGCCGGAGGGCACGACCAGCCGCTGGTACCCCTCGAACCCGGCGCCCTCGATGATCGCGCGTTCCCCGCTCTGCGTGCCGTGCCGCAGCACGCCCTGCCCGGCGCGGCGCACCGCACCGAGGTACGTGCGCACCAGCGCGGCGATCCCCTCGAACGGCGGCGCCGGGTGCGGCAGCGGCAACAGGTCGGCCGCCGGCTCCTTGAGGTCGCTCATGTGCACGAAGAAGCCGTTCGGCTCGATCATCTCGAAGGCGGTGGCGGCGACGCGCTCGCGGTCGGTCCAGTGGAAGGACTGGGCGAAGAGCACCACCCGGAACACCCCGAGGCCGGCCGGAAGGTCCTCGGCGCGCGCCTGCGTCCAGCTCGCGTTGCGCACACCGAGACCCTCCGCGCGACGGCGCGCCTCGACGAGCATGTCCGGATCCGGGTCGACGCCGACGGCCTCGGCGAAGTGGGGTGCCAGCGCCGACGTCACCGTGCCCGGCCCACAGCCGACGTCCAGCAGCCGGCCCTGACCGTGCTGGCCGAGTTCACCGGCGAGCCGCGCCGCGTATCCGGGCGCATAGGGCAGCCGGCCCTGGTCGTAGTAGGCGGCACTGCCACGGAACAGCGTCTGATCCCACTGCCAGCCTTCGGGCATCTGTGCTCCCAGGAGTGAAAGGGGCCGGTTGTCCGCTCCTCGGGCACCGTACCGCTTTCCGCACGAAGGTCTGCTCCGCGCCGTCCGGGCCGTCGAGCCGCTCGACGAGGCGCCGCCGACGGGTCCGACGACCGGCGACGGAGTCGGCGGAGCCGGGCGGTGCGGGTCAGACCGCGCGCGCCACGCAGATCCTGGCGTCGAGGCGGGGCCCGGCCTCGTACAGCAGGTATTCCACGCCGCCGTCGGTGCCGAACGTCGGCGACGCCACCCGACCGTTGTCCGAGGCGATCGGCCGGTGGAACACGCCGAGGTGGACCTCGCGGTCGAAGTTGTTGCCGATCTCGGTCAGGTACATGTTGCCGCTGCTGCCGTGATACGCGAGATACGCGGTGCCGTTGCGCTTCAGCAGGTGCGGCGCGGAGATGTCGGTGAGCCCGTCGCCCGACGGTGACACCAACGGGTTCGGGGCGAACTGCCAGCCGCTCCACCCGTTCGGCGACCAGCCCCAGAAGATCTTCCGGGTGCCGGGCCGGACCGTGTGGGCGCCCATGAACACCATCACGTAGCGGTTTCCCTTGCCGGCCACCGGGTGCTCGAAGACCCGCGCGTACGAGGTCTCCGTCGTGTTGGGCACCAGATTCGTCGACAGGATCGGCGTCTCGTTGGTGAAGTGGACGCCGTCGGTCGAACGGGCGACCCGGGTCGTGTGGTTCTCGCCGTGGAAGTACAGGTAGAACTGCCGCGTCGGCGCGTCCCACACGACGTGCGGCGAGGACACGTGGCTCACCGTCGTGGTCGGCAGCACCCGGTCGACGACGGGGTTGCCGGCGTACTCGGTGTAGGGGCCCTCGAGGCGGTCGGCGTAGGCGAGGCAGATTCCGCCGGGCGCGTCGTGCGGCGCGTAGTAGAGGTAGTAGCGGCCGAGATAGCCGCTGATCTTGTCGTAGACGCCGCGCACGCACGGGAAGATGAACTCGCCGGTGGGGTTGTAGCGCAACGGTCGGTCGAACGCGTCGCGCACGTACCGGTAGCTGGGAAAGCCGGCCGGTCCGGCCAATGCCGGCGTGGGCGTCGCGGCGAGACCGGCGCCGGCGGTCGCGGTCGCCACCCCGGCGGCCGCCGCGCCGCGCAGCAGCGCGCGTCGGGAGAAGGATCCTTCAGGGGTACGCGTCATCGCGTTCCCTCCGTTCGTGGGCCGAGCCGACGGGGGCAGGGGAAGCGGGGCGGCCGCGACGGGTCGGGTGACACCCCACCTCGCCGAGCGGCCGAACGGTGTGCGCGCCCGTCGCGATCGGGCTCGTTGATCGATGAGTCTGCGCGCGCCCTCTTCGCGGCGTCAAGATGCTAATACGAATTAGCACGGCGATCCGGCGAGCCGCTACCTCGCCTTCGGGTGCGCCCGCGCGTGCGGGAGGCATCAACGACAAGGCGGGACGACCGGCGCCCGCCCGGGGGTTTCGGGCGGGCGCCGGTCGTGGTCGGCGTCGGCGCGTCAGCCGACGGCGGGCGCGGTCCAGGAGGACCGGATCAACTCCCGCTCGGCGGCGGCGAGGTGGACGGTCGCCGCGAGCCAGGCCCAGGCGTACCGGTCCGGGTCCGGATCGGTGAGCCGACCGAACGCGTCCCGACCGCGCCGGTCGGACTCGTCGGCGAGCGCGGCGGCCAGCGCGGCGGCGGTGGTGAAGCCGGCGCGGCGCAGCGGACCGGCCGGGCCGGCGCCGTCGCCGCGGGCCGCCTCGGCGACGGCGCGACGGCCGCCCGCGACGGCCAGCTCCACCAGCCGGCGGACCCGCCACAGCGGGGACTCCGCGACCGCGTCGGCGCCGACGGCGAGCACCGCTCCGGTCGTCGCGGCCGGGTCGCGCGGCGGCAGGTGCCCGCCCTGGATCTCGTCGTAGCCGAGGTCCGCCCGGCCGTGCCAGTCCGGCGGCAGCCGGAGCGTCGCGGCCGCACCGGGCACCGGGCCGACCGCGAGCGGACGCAGCGTGCTGGCCCGGTCCGGGTCCAGCCGGCCGACCACCCGCACCCGCAGGCCGGGCCGGGAGGCGAGCCGCCGCAGGTTGGCCACGTGGGCCAGCGCCGGGTGTGCGTCGACGGGCACCAGCCGGATCAGCGGCCCGTCCGGCACCGGCGCGCGCTCCGCTGCGGCGTCGGGGGCGGGGGCCAGCTCACGGGCCAGCACCTGGTCGCCGACGGCGCCCACCACCACCAGGTCGCCGCCGACGAGCGCGGTGCCCGCCCGGCCGGGGTCCTCCGGGTCCTCGATGGCGAGCTGGGCGGTCACCACCTCGGCGAGCGGACGGGCGAACAGTTCCGCCAGCGTTCCGGTGGCCCAGTCGGTGCCGGCGAGCGGGGTGGCCCGCACGCCCTTGCCGGCGCCGAGCCGGCCGTCCGGGGAGACGGTGGTGCCGGTGATCCGCAGGCCGCCGCGGGACAGCACCGCGTGGTTGACCGAGACCGCGCCCATCTCGGTGACCGCCCGGGCGCAGTCCCGGGCCCGGTCCGGCCCGCCCGGTTTCACGTCGCCGAAGGAGAGCTGACGGCCGTCGGCGGCGAGCAGGTGGGTGACCACCCCGGCATACCCGGTCGCACTGATCACCGGCTCCCGGCAGACACCGTGCACCTCCAGCGTGCCGTCCGGCTGGTAGGCCCGCCGCAGGACGCCGACCAGCGCCGGGTCGGGATCGCCGGCGGCCAGCCGGCCCGCGACGTACAGCAGGTCGTGCAGCACCTCGACGAGCTCGGCCAGCCGGTGGCCGTTCTGTCGTCCCCGCTGTGCGCGCAGGCCACGCACCGTGCGCAGCGCGGCGCTCTCGGCCCGCGGCAGGCCGGCGAGCCGGGCGCCGTGGGCGGCCCGCAGCAGTTCGGCCTGCGGCACCGCCCCGGCGGCCGGCACGCCGGCCGAGAGCACCGCCGCGCCCGCCCGCCACAGCGCGTCGGCGGCGGCCCGTTGCGCCTTCGTCGGTGCCGCGCCAGCCGACTTCCTGGTACGCCCGGTGCTGCCGGACGCCGCGTCGGCGCGGTCCGGCGTCGGGGACGCGGCGGCGGTGGCCGCCGGACCGGGGTGGCTGCCCGGATCGGCGACCGGGCAGGCCAGCAGGACGGCGGTGCGGTGCAGGCAGCGGGGCGACAGCAGGCAACTGCACCGCGCCTGCTCCGGGGCGGTGACCGCGCCTGCCGGTCCGGGCGTCAGGGTGACCAGCGCCTCCGGTCCGCAGTCGACCGACACGCCCCCGTCGAGGTGACCGACCGGTACGCCGGCCAGCCGCTCGATGGCGGCGTCCAGCCGCTTGTGCAGCCGGGACGGCAGGGCCGCCACCGCCGCGGCGGCGACGGTCGGCAGCACCGCCGGCAGCCGGTCGGTGTCCACGGCGGTGGCGGTGCGTTGCGTCAACGTGATCCTCCGCGGATGCGGTCGCCCACCCAGCGGGCGAGTTCGAGCGGACTGAGGGCGGCGACCGGCATTCCGGCCGCGACGAGCTGCTGGGCGACCGGCACCGAGTAGCAGGGCGCTCCCCTGTCGTTCAGCGCGGCGCAGCCGAGCACGTGCACGCCGGAACTGACCAGCGTGCGGACCTCGCCGAGCAACCCGGCCAGCGGGTAGCCCTCCTCGAAGTCGCTGACCACGGCGACGATGGTGCGGCTCGGCACGGTCACCAGTGAGCGGGCGGCGGCCAGCCCGGCGGCGATGTGCGTACCACCGCCGACGCGCACCTCCAGCAGCAGCGACAGCGGGTCGTCGACCCGGTCGGTCAGGTCGACCACCTCGGTGGAGAAGGCGAGGAAGTGGGTGGACAGGGCGGGCACCCCGGCCAGCACGGCGGCGGTCAACGCCGACCACACCACCGACGCCTCCATCGAGCCGGACACGTCGACCACCAGCACCAGCCGCCAGTCGGCCTCCTTGCGGGTGCGGCTGTTGAAGACGGGGCGCTGCGGCACCACCACCGTCCGGCCGTCGCCGAGGCGCTGGGTGTGCGCCAGGTTCGCCCGCAGCGTACGGGCGAGGTTGATCCGGCCGCCGGGGCGGCGGGACGGACGCGGGTTGGTCAGCCCCGTCAGCGCCGGGCGGACCTGGGTGGCCAACTGCTTCGTCAGCTCCTCGACCAGCCGCCGCACCAGTGGACGCAGCTTGGCCAGCTGCCCCTCGGGCAGCCCGCCGGCCAGCGACAGCACCGAGGTCAGCAGCTCCATCGACGGGCGTACCGCGGCGGGGTCGAGCTCGGTGAGCACGTCGGTACGGCCGTCCTCGGCCGCCCGGGCGATGACCTCCTCGCGGACCGCGGTGCCGAACAGCGCCTCGAGTTCGTCGGCCCACTCGCGGGCGGTCGGGAAGGACGCCTCCTGGCCGCCCCCGGCCGCCTGACCGAGGTCGGTGGCGCCCTCACCCTGACCCGCCCCGTACAGCTCGTCCAGGGCGCGGGCGTAGCGACGGGCGTCGGCCGGCAACCGGTCGGGTTGGCGGCCGAGCAGCAGCCGCCACCGGTCGGTGGGGGTGAGCCCCGCCTCGGGGGTGTCCGGCCCGGGCGCGGCCTCGGCCTCGGCGTCGGCGTCGGTGCAGCCGCTCGGTGTGCCCGGGACGGGGATGTGGCGGGCGAGCAGGGCGGCCCGGCCGGCCGCGTCGGCGGCGGCCCAGCGGGCCAGCAGCTCGGGCGGGGCGGACAGGCTCAGATCGAGCCGGTCGCCGAGCCGGTCGGTCACGGTGTGCAGCAGCCGGTCCCGGGCCGCCGGGGTCAGCACGTCGAATCCGCCGCGCAGCGCCGGCAGCCGGTCCAGGAAGTCGGCGTCGGGCAGCCGCTCGACGCGCTCCAGCAGCGGGTCCAGCGCGGCCGGGGCGGACTGCAGCAGCGGGTGCGCCGCGGTGAGCAGACCGCCGAGCAGCCGGTGCAGGTGCCGGCGGGTGTCCGGTCCGGTCGCCGCGTCGACCCAGCCGGCCACCCGGGTGCCCAGGGTCTCCAGGTCGGTCAGATCGAGCAGCACCCGGGCGGCCAGGGCGGCGCCCTGGATCAACGGCGAGCCGGCGCGGGCCAGGTGGTCGAGGGCCTCGTCCAGGCGCAGGCCGATCCGGTCCTCGCCGGCGCGGACCGCGAGGTCGACCAGCGCGGCGGCGTCGGCCGGGGCGTCGCTGCCGGCCAGGCCGGGCAGTCCGCGTACCGCCGCGTCCAGCAGCACGACGGCCAGCTCGGCCGCCCGGGCCCGGCCGTCGGCGGTGGTGCCGGGCAGGTGTTCGCGGCGCAGCGCCTCCAGCAGGTCCAGCGCGGCCAGCAGCTCGGGCAGCGTGCCGGTGCCCGGCAGCACCGAGGCCGCCAGGTCGAGCCGGTCGGTGACCAGCTCCGGCAGGTCGCACCGGGCGGCGTCGCGCAGGCCGACGAGCAGCTGGGCGGCGGTGGGGCCACCGTCGGCGGCCTCCCGGCGGAACCGTTCCCGCAGGGTTCCGGCCGCGGCCAGCGCCGCGGTCACCCCGCGTACGCCCACCAGGTCCAGCCGGGCCGCCACGGACGGCGTCCAGGCCAGTTGCCAGCGGGTGGTCAGGGCGGCACCGTCGCCGGTGCCGGACACCGCGACCGCCTCGCCGTAGCCGACGCCGCAGACCTGGAGGCGTTGCAGCAGGATCTCCCGCCGCCCGTCCAGCTCGGTACGCAGCGGGTCCAGCCGCACCTCGCGGGCCTTGGGGTTGTCCGGGCTGGGCAGCCGCAGTGTGGCGAGTTCCGCCTCGACCGCCGGGCCGAGCCCGGAGCGCGGCGTACCGGGTGCGACGCGGCCCCGCTCGGCGCCGACCAGCACGGTCTCCAGCGCCCGGGCCAGCGCCCGGCCCCGGCCGAGCAGTTCGCCCTGGCCGAGCACGGTGGTCACCGCCTCCAGCACCTCGCCCCGGCCCGGGGCGGGCAGGTCCCGCAGCCGGGCCAGGTCGTCGGCGAGCCGTACCGTCTCGGTGGCCTCACCGGTGCCGGCGGTGTGGCCGGCCGCGCGGAGTTCCCGGCACAGGTCGGTGACCGCGCGGGCGGCGGCGGCCCGGATCCGTTCCGGGTCGCCGGCGGCGGTGAAGACGGACTGCTGCCAGCGCGGGTCGCGGATACCGGCCGGGTAGCCGGACCGGGAGTCGAGCAGGTCGAAGGCGTACGGCACCAGCGAGGTGACCGCCGTCGCGCCGCCGTCGGTGGCGGCGGGTCCGGTCGGCGTCGTCACGGACCGGACCGGATCGGTCGCGGCGGTGGCCGGCCGGACGGACGCCACGCTGGCGTCGGCGGCCGGCGCGGCGGCGAGCAGGGCCGGCGCGTGGAAGGCGCCGACGACGGCGGCGACCCGCCGGCCGTCGGCGCCGGCCTCGGCCAGCACCCGGCGCATGTGCCGCTCGCGGGCCAGGTCCCGGGCCGGTACGCCGCCGTGGCTGGCGCTGTCGGTGCGCATCGCCCAGCCGACGCCGAGCGCGGCCCGGCGCAGCGCTTCGGGCGCGCTGCCCGGGGCGCGCACCTCCACCACCCGGTCCCACAGGTCGTCGCCGTCGCGGCCGGTGCCGCTGGCGCTGAGCGCGGCGGCGTAGGAGCGACGCAGGCCGGGCACCGGCTCACCGGCGTCCGGCTCGGGCCCGCCACCGGCGGCCGGGTCGGAGTCGGTCGCCGGGTCGGTGCCGGTGGCCGGGTCGGTGCCGTCGGCCGTCCAGCCGCGGTCGGCCAGCGGCAGGTCGCAGCAGAGCACCTCGACGCCGCGTTGCCGGGCCCAGCGCAGCGCGGCCAGCTCCGGGGAGAAGTCGGCGAACGGGTAGAAGCCCATCGGGCCGTCCGTGCCGTGGCTGCCGACGAGGGCCAGCGGGGCCCGCGCGGCCGGGTCGGACAGGTACGGCAGCCAGCGCTGGAAGTCGGCCGGCAGCTCGACGCAGACCACCTCGGCCCCGGCGGCGTCCAGCAACGCCGGGACCGCCGCCGCCAGCGCCGGGCTGTGGTGCCGCACCCCGATCAGGTACGGCCGGAGCGAACCGGCGAGCGCGTCGACCAGGGCGCGCGGGTCGGCCGACGTCGGGCCGACGGCCACCGGTCCGGCGGTCGGCGGGGCCGCGCCGGGCGTACGGGAGAGGGTCGTCACCGCAGGCTCTCCCGCAGGTCCCAGAGCCGGCGCCACATCGCCGAGCCGTCCTCGGCGCGGCGGCGGACCGGGCCGTCCCAGTAGCCGAGCAGCCGGGCGTGGTCGTTCTGGTCGTCCTTGCGCACCACGCCGAGCAGGTGCCCGGGCACCAGGTCGAGCGCGTCCCCGCCGGGCAGGTACGCGGCCGACAGGCCGAGCGACACCGCCACCTGCACCGCCTCGGCGGTGGACATGACCGTGCCGGGCCGCTCCACGTCCCAGCCCTCGCCCGAGCGACCGGAACGCAGGTCGCGGAACACGGTGACCAGGGCGTCCAGCACCGCGTCGTCCACCGTGTAGGCCGCACCGGCGCGCCGCACGGCGGCGGTGGCCTGCTGGCGGACCAGGTCGGTCTCGACGTCGGCGTCGGCGATCGGGTGGATGGTCTCGAAGTTGAACCGGCGCTTGAGCGCCGAGGACATCTCCGACACACCCCGGTCGCGCAGGTTGGCGGTGGCGATCACGGTGAACCCGGGCAGGGCGCGGATCAGGCCGTCCTCGGTGCCGGACAGCTCCGGCACGTTCATCCGCCGGTCGGACAGGATGGACACCAGCGCGTCCTGCACCTCGGGCAGGCAGCGCGTGACCTCCTCGATCCGCACCACCCGGCCGGTACGCATCGCGGTCAGCACCGGCGAGTCGACCAGCGCCTGCGGGGTCGGGCCCTGCGCGAGCAGCAGGGCGTAGTTCCAGCCGTAGCGGAAGGCGTCCTCGGTGGTGCCGGCGGTGCCCTGCACGGTCAGTGCGCTCGTGCCGCAGACCGCGGCGGCCAGCAGCTCCGACAGCATGGACTTCGCGGTGCCGGGCTCGCCGACCAGCAGCAGGCCCCGCTCGCCGGCCAGGGTGACCACGCACCGCTCGACCAGGCTGCGCTCGCCGACGAACTTCGCCGCAATGGTCATGCTGGCCGGCAGCTCGGTGCCGTCGGGGCCGGTACGCCGCTCGGCGGGCAGCTTCAACGCCTCGCCGTCGCTGCCCTGGATGAAGGTGACCACGGCGCGCGGGGTCAGCGCCCAGCCCGGCGGCCGGGCCCCGTCGTCGTACGCGGCCAGGAAGGCCAGCTCGTCGGCGTACCGCTGCTCGGCGGAGAGGACCTGGGCGGCGGTCTCCGGCGCCTCGGAGGGGCGGACGTGTTCCGTCACGGTCACGGGTGTTCCTCGATCTTCCTCTTGGGGGTGTTTCGGGACAGGGGTCGGCGGCGCGGCGGCGCCGCGACGTCCGGGCAGGTCGTCGCGGACACCACCGCCCTTTCGGGTACGGGTCAGCGGGGAGCGCCGCGGCCGGGCAGGTTGTCGAAGCGGGGCCGGTCGCCGTCGCGGAGGCGTTGCCAGGCCCGCCGGTAGAGCGCGGCGGCCGGTTCGAACGGCACGGTCACCCCGAGCGCGGCCGTGCCGTCGGGGGCGAGGTCGAACAGGGCCACCTTCCAGCCCTCGATCGGTGCCTGCCCGCCGCCGCGTTCCAGCCACGGGCCGGGCAGGAACAGCGACCGGCCGGCCCGGGACCGGCTGGCCTCGACGACCAGGTCGGTGCCAGCCAGTTCGGCGCGGGCCGCCTTCAGCCGGGCCGGCTTCCAGCCCGTCCACTTCGCCGTGTTGCGGTCGGTCGGGTCGGGCATGGCCAGCAGCATCAGGTACGCCGCCGCCGCGTCGGCGCCCAGGCCGTGCTCCCCGGCGACCTCGGCGACCAGGTCGGGCACCGACCGCGTCGGGTCCTGCGGCCACCAGGTCCCGTCCGCCGCCCGCTCGCCACCGTCGGGCTCCCCCGCGTCGGCGAGCAGCGCGACGAAGCGCGGGTCGCGCACCAGCCGCAGCGCCACCTCCACCGGGTACGGCTTGGCCGCGTCCCCGCGCAGCGCCGGCAGGTACGGGTCCGTGCCGTCGGCGTCGAGCAGGTTCGGCCGCAGCGCGGGCGACGGTTGGCTGTCGTGGGTGGACAGCACGATGGCGCCGTAGCGTTCCCAGCCCGGGCCCGTCTCGGACGGGGTGCCCGCCACCTGGCGGAACTCGGGCAGGGAGACGTACTGCTCGAGGTCGAGCAGGAGGTGGGGGTTAGCCAGCCGGTCCCGGATCGCGGCGAGCGCGGCCGGCAGCGCGGCCCGGCACGGGTCACCGGCCGGCGTGTGGTGGGCGACCCAGGCCGCCAGGGCGACCGTGGAGCGCAGCACGTGGCCGGTGAAGCCCGTCGTCCGGTTGTCGACCGGCCGGACCCGGTCGCCCCTGACCTCGAAGGCCAGGTCGGTGCTCAGCTCGGCCGAGCGGGCCGGGTCGAGCAGCGCCGGCAGGGCCTTCGCGGGCGCCCAGCCGGTGCGGATCGCGCGGGTCGCCTCGGCGAGCAGCTGTTCGGGCACGACCACCCGGCGACCCAGGGCGGCGTTCCACACCGCCGCGGCGGCGGCCACGTCCGGCCCGTCGGTCCACAGCCGGGCCGGGTCGGCCGGCAGCAGCGCCGAGACCACGGCCCGCCGCAGTGCCGGCCGGGCCTCCCGCAGCACCCCGAAGGCCAGCTTGACCTCGCCGACCTGCCTGATCCCGAGCGCCTTGCGCAGCTCGGTCGGGACGGTGCCGGCCGAGTCCGCGTACGGCAGGCCGGCCAGCACGAGCTTCGCGGCGGTGGGGGTGACGCCGGTCAGCTCGGCGAACCGCTCGGCCGCCTCCGGCCGCCAGGGCAGCGGACCGCGCGCGGCCCACTCGGCGCGGAAGCCGGCCAGCCAGCCGGTCGGCCGTTCGTCACCGACCGGCTCCGAGGAGTGCACCGTGTACGGCTCGGGCACGGCGAAGACGCCGGCCGGGTCGTGGTGCAGCGCGTCGAAGAAGTAGCCGGTGGCCGTGCCGCTGGAGTTGAGCACGGCGAGGAACGCCCCGTCGGGCAGCGGCAGGATGCCCGGCCGGGGGTAGCGGCGCGAGCCGTCGGGGTTCTTCAGGTCGTCGTCCAGCAGGTGCAGCCTGCACCGGCGCCACCGCCCCGGCTCGGCCGCCGCGCTCAGGTCGAGCCCGTCCAGCTCCGTGAGCAGGGCGGCCAGCGTCTCCCGGTGCTCGTCGGGGGTGACCGCCGCGACGGCCCGGTAGGCGACGGCGGCGACGCCGCCGAGCAGCGACCACCAGTTCAGGGTGGACGGCAGCGACGGCCCGTCCAGGTGCAGCCGTACGGCGGGATCGACCCCGGTGGCGGAGCACTGGATGGCGAACGCCTGGAACTGGGTGAAGGTCGAGGTCGCGGTGCCCGCCCCGTGGACCGAGCCGCGCAGCCCGTCCAGCGCCGCGCTGAGCTGCCTGTCGGTGGGTCCGGCCGCGGCGGCCGGCGGTGTCACGGCGACGGGCGCGGCCAACGACCTGGTGAGACGCTCGGTCACCGCGTCCAGGTCGGTACGCACCCGGGCGGCCAGCCGCAGCGCCCCGGCCACCCCGGCGAGCAGGGCGTCGTGGCCGATCGCCGGCAGCGTCGAGCGGACCAGCTCCACCAGCGCGTCGGTGTCGTCCCCGTCGGTGGCCGGTGCGGCGCCGCCGCCGGTGCCGACCGCGGAAGCCGGGACGGCGACGGGCAGACCGGTGATCGCCTGCGTGGCGGCGGTCGACCCGGATCGCGTCGCCGCGCGGGCCGCGGCCCGCGCGGCCTCTTCCGCCAGGGCGGCGCGCCGCTCGTCGACCGCGACCTTGAGCAGTGCGGCGGCGGTCTCCCGGTCCATCCGGCGCAGGGTGGTGGAGCCGGCCGGGTCCCGGGGCAGCAGGTGGCCGAGAAACGCCTGCGGCGGCAGCGGCAGGGCGTCGGGGTGGTAGTCGCGGCTGGCCGGCGGTCCGGGGACCGCCGACGCCACCCCGTCCGGGTCGAGCAGGACGAACCCCTGGAGCACGGCCCGCGGCCGGTCGTCGCCGGGCAGCACCAGCGCCGCGATCGGCTCCTGCCCCGCGGCCACGGTGACCGTACGGCCGGCGAGGTCGTCGCCGCGTACCGAGCCGTCCGGCAGGGTGACCACCCGCCAGCCGAGCAGACCGTCCACCGGGACCGCGGCCGGGGTGGCCCGGTCGGACAGGGCCGGGCGCAGCCAGCTGGCCGGCTCCCGCAGCTGGCTGCCGTCGACCGGGAGGTCCGCCAGGAACCGGGGCAGGGCGCGGCGGCCGTGCGTGTTGCCGACCGGGTCGTACTCGCGCCAGCCGTACGTGTCGTCGTCCTCGCTGTGCCGGTAGACCCAGTGGTCGGTGCCGTCGGTGATGACCGGTAGCTCGGACGGCACGGCGGTGTCGCCGGCGTGCAGTACGCCGTCGCCGGTGGTCCGCCCGCCGCCCGCCAGCGGCAGGGTGATCCCCTTCCCGCGTGGCTGGCTGCCGTGGTGGCGGCCCTGGAGGGGCTGCGGTTCACCGGGCGCCGAGTGCCAGTAGCCGCGCAGGTCGTAGTCGAGCGCCTGGGAACGCCAGTAGACCAGCAGGTGGCCGTCGACGTAGTGGTAGCCGGGCTGGCCCCACATGTCGTTGGCCGGGATGCGCAGGTCGTGGCGGAGCACGATGCCCTCGGCGCCGATCACGCGCACCGTGGTCGGCCCGGCCAGGATCACGTACGGCCAGGCCTCCTGCCGGGTGACCTCGACCCGGCGGTCGCCGCCGGTCACCTCCTGCCAGGCCGCCTCCCAGTCCGGCCAGCCCAGCTCGTCGACGAAGCCGCCGCGCAGGGCGCGGGCGACGTGCTCGGCGAGGTCGACGCCCAGGGCCTGTCCGAGGTCGCCGCCCGCGCCGGGCTCGCCGACGACGTCGGGGACGAGACGCAGCGCCTCGACCGGGATCCTGCCCAGCCAGTCCACCGACGCCGGCAGGTACGGCAGCCCGGCGGTGAACCGGGCGCGGATCCGCGCCCGCAGCCAGTCGGTCAGCAGCGGCCGGACGCCCGGCGTGTCGACCATCCGGCGCAGCGCCGGTTGCTGGTCGTCGAGCTGGTCGAGGCCCCGGCGCAGGGCGGCGGTGAACCGGTCGTCGCCGGCCACGGCGAGCAGGTCCCGCTCTCCCCCACGCTTGACCCAGTTCGCCAGGTCGAGCACGTCGCGCTTCTTGGGCGGGGTCACCGGCAGGCCGAGGGCGAGCATCAGGTCGAGCAGTTCCAGGTCGCCGTCGACGTCGAGGCTCTCGCCGCTGTCGGCCAGTTCGACGCGCAGCCGGTCGGCCATCCGCTCGACGAGCGGGTACAGCTGCGGCAGCCGGCGATGGCGGTGGTGGTGCCCGGAGTTGGCCCGGCTCACGAAGCGGCGCAGCCAGCCGACGGAGCCGTCGCGCGGGCGGGCCGCCTCCGGCACGTCCGGGTCGCACAGGCCGGTGAGCGCGCCGGTGTCGGTGAGCAGGGCCAGCCAGGTGACCAGGTCGTCGCGGTCGGCGGGCATCAGGTCGAGCAGGCTGCCGCGGACCGCCGGGTCGCGCCCGGCCAGCGCCGTCACGGCCGGCAGGTGCGCCTTCCACCAGCCGGCCGGCGCCTCGGCGGCCACCGGCAGCCGGAGCAGCTCGGTCAGGTAGGCCGCCTCACGGTCGGCGACGGCGGCGGCGCCCTTGCCGGCGGCCTTGGTGGCGGTCCGGACCAGCCGGTTCACCGCGGTGGCCGACTGGGTGGACGGGACCACCCCGGCGGCCGCGGCCCGCAGCGCCAGCCGGCAGAAGCGGTCCAGCGCCTCGTCGGCCGGCAACTGGGCGGCCAGCTCCTTCGCGTAGCCGGCCAGCGCGGTCGCGGACACCACCTTGGCCGACGCGAACTCCACGTAGACCTCGTCCAGCCGGTGCAGGTCGACCGGCAGGCCGTGCTGCGCCTCCGCCTTGCGCGCCTTGTTGAACAGCTGCGTGGCGTACGCGTCCTGCCCGGCGGCCAGGAACACCCGCGCCGCCTGCTCGAAGAACGTCGGCAGGAAGTGCGGCAGCGTACGGGCGAACCGGTCGGCGATGCCCTGGTGGGCGTCCAGGGCGGCCTTGGGACGCGAGCGCACCTGCTTGGCCAGCTTCTGCAGCTCCGGCACCACCGCCAACGCGTGCCGACCGTCCGCCGGGTGGTGCACCAGCACCCATTCCGGGAAGGCCAACGGGCGGCGGGGGCCCAGCCCGACGACGACCGGCTCGGCGCCCGGCGCCAGGCCGAGGAATTCGAGGGCGATGTCCTCGCCCTCGCCGAGGGCGGCGTCGACCAGGCGGACCACCGGCCGGTCGTCGAGGGCCGGGTGCCGGTAGGTGCGGGCGGTCAGGGGCACCGCCCGCTCCCCCGCCCCGGCGGTGTCGGTCGGCAGCACCGCGCCGGCGGTCAGCAGGCTCTCGGCCGAGTGCTCGTCCGCGGTCGTGGTCATCGCGCTCACGCCTTCTTCCCCGTTCCGGTCACGGCGCCGGACAGGGCCGTCGCCATCCGCATTCCTTCCGACCAGGCCACCGGCCCGACCTCGGTCAACCGCAGCGTCGGGCCGTCCACGACCGCCCAGGAGAGGGTGCCCAGGGTCGCCTCGGAGTCCCAGTAGTCCTCGTCGAACCACAGCGCGGCCTCGACGGTGCGGCCTGCCTCCCAGACGCGGCACCTGATCTGCGAGCCGGAGACCCGGAAGCCGAGCGTGGCGGCCCGGACGGCCAGCCGGTTGGGGACCGTGGTGCCGCGGAAGTCGGTGACCGTGGTGTCCCGCGCCCTGAGGTCGTCGGGCTTGTCCCAGGTGCCCCGGTGCAACTGCTCGATGCGCTGGGTCACGTCCAGTTCATCGGCGAACTCGCGCAGGTCGGCCAGGTCGGGCAGGCGCACCGGGTGGGGCAGCGTGGCGGTCGCCGGCGAGAGCCGGACGGTGTCGCCGTCGAGGTTGACCACGCGCAGGTCGCCGCCGTCGGTGACGTCGCGCAGGAAGCCCGTCTCGGCCGGGTCGTCCCCGAGCACCACGAGGTCGCGCAACGCGTGCTGCCAGGCCGGGTCCGGCCAGACGCGGGCCAGCAGCGCGGTCGGCACCGGCAGCGAGGACACCACCCAGGCGTCGACCCGGCCCAGGCACTCGGCGCCGTGCCGGTCCAGCCACTGGGCGAGCTGGCGCAGCCCGTCCACCTCGGGGGCGTCGCGCAGCGCCTTCGGCAGAGTCTTCAGTGGACGGCCGCCGGCGCGCGGGCCGGTGGACCGGGCCGCCACCTTTCCGTCCACGAGAGAGATCTCGTACGAGTCCCCCACCGGTAGCCAGGCCATCAGGAACACCCTCCGCAGTGGCAGAACAGCCAGATTTCGTGAGGAATCGGCCGTGATCGACAACGAGGGCACGCTAACAGTAGTGACCGACACGACAGCGACCCATCGGCCGAGCAGCCGAGGCCGGGCCGGCGGCACGAGGACGGCGCGGCTCACGGAAGCCGCAGGTCCAGCGGGCCGGAGTGCGCAGCGCAGGGCCGACGGCGAGCCCGGCGGGAGCCCACGGTGATGACCTAGGTCACACGGCGACCGGAGGAGCCTCGCTCCAGCCGGTCCGGCGCCGGCGGTCCTCTCCAGCCGGGGCGCGGCACCCCGGGCCGCGTCGGGTCGAGGCCCCGTCGTGGCACGGCGCCGGCCGGATCAGGGGGACGGCACCCCGCCATGGTGATCGAGCAGCCTGCCGAGCAACGCGATCAGGGTCTGTCGTCCGGCGGCCGACAGCGGGGCGAGCCGCGGCGTACCCGCGGCGGCAGGTCGACAGCCGCGACGCGAGCGGTGGCCTGGCGGGACGTGCGTCGGGACGGCGGCGGGCGCCCGCCGCCGTCCCGGCGGAACCGTCGGCTCAGCAGGTGGTGTTGCCGGCCGGCACCCAGCCGTCCACGGACGGGTGCTCGGCGCCGTGACCGTAGATCCAGACGTCGTCGTCGACGGCCCAGACCTGACCGTGCCAGCGGAACCCGCGCCCGGCGGTCAGGGTGAGCAGCACGTGGCTGTGCGGCGCGGCGCGCAGCCAGGTGTTCTCCCGGAGGTTGCAGACGATGCCCCACGCGTCGCTCGCCGAGGCCGGTGCGGCGGCCACAGCCGAGCCGGAAAGAACGACGGTCACGACCGTCAGTGCGTGCAGGAGTCGGCGTTTCACTCGTGTCCTCTCGACGATGGACGATGACGGTTCCCGATTGTGGTCGATGCCCGGTCCCGACGCCACGGCAGGCCTTCTCGGGGGTGAACGGCCCGCGATCGGAGCGACGGCGGCGGTCAGCCGGCGGGACGTCGCGGGTCGGGGTGCCGACCCGCGAACGCCCGCAACAGGGTCGTGACCGCGACGGTGAGGTCCGCACGGTTCGCGGCCGTACCGGGTGGCGGCGCGGTGCGCGCGCCCGCGCCGGCCAGCCGGTCGAAGAGCAGACCGTCGATGCAGGCGACGAGATGGTCACCGGCCTGCCCGGGGTGCCGGGCGCCCGCGGCCGCCAGCATCGCCCTCGACTGCGCGCGCGACGCGTCGCCGTACGCGAGGATCGTCCGGAGTTCCGGGCGGTGCGTGGCCTCCAGCAGGCAGGCGTAGCGGGCGAGCGTGCGGTTGCGGGCGGTGCTCATCCACCGATCGAGCATTGCGGCGATGCCGCCGGCCACCGCGACGACGTCGTCCGGCGCGAGTTCCGGGACGCCTTCCCCGGCCGGCACCCCGGCGGCTTCCAGGTCGGCCCGGTCGAGGTCGGCGAGCCGGCGCACCACCGCTTCGATGAGCGTTGCGCGGGTGCGGAAGTACGCGGACGTGGTGCCCTGCGGCAGCCCGGCCCGCGCGTCGACGGCGCGGTGGGTGAGCCCACGCATGCCGAGTTCGGCGAGTACGTCGATCGCGGCGTCGGTCAGGACCGCGAACCGGTCGGTCGGCACGGCGTCGCCACCTCCTTCCACGGCGGTAGTATCTCTTTCTACATCTGTAGAAGGAGCGGCGATGACGCGGACGGCAGTGGTGGTCGGAGCCGGCATCGGCGGGCTGGGCGCGGCCATCGGCCTGCACCGCGCGGGCTGGCGGGTGACGGTGCTCGAACGTGCCGCCGCCTTCCGTCCGGTCGGGGCGGGACTGGTCCTGCAAGCGAACGGGCTGCGCTGCCTGGACGCGCTGGGCCTCGGCGCTGCCGTACGGCAGCGGGGCCGCGCCGACGTCTCCGGCGGCACCCGCAGAGCCGACGGCCGGTGGCTGGCCCGCATCGGGCCCGGCGAGCTTGCCCGCGCGCTCGGCACACCCGCCGTCGGCATCCACCGCGCCGCCCTGCACGAGATCCTGCTCGGCGCGCTGCCGGACGGCGTCGTGCTGACCGGCGCCGAGGTCCGCGCCGTCACCGCTGACGGCGAGGTGACCTACCAGGGCCGGCACGGGACGGCCCGGACGAGCGCCGATCTCGTGATCGGCGCGGACGGCATCCACAGCACGTTGCGCGGGCTGCTCTGGCCGGAGGCCGCCGCCCCCGCCCCCATCGGCGTGACCGCCTGGCGCGGGGTCACCCCGACCTGGGACGGCGAGCTCGTCGTCGCGATCAGCTGGGACCGGGGCGCCGAGTTCGGCATGGTGCCGCTCACCGACGGCCGCGTCTACTGGTTCGCCTCCGTCAACGCCGCGCCCGGCGCGCCGGCCGGCGACGAGCCGGCCCGGGTGCGCGAGCGGTTCGGCGGCTGGCACGATCCGATCCCCGCCCTCATCGCCGCCACCGGCACCGTCCTGCGGGACGACCTCGCCTGTCTGGACGAACCCCTGACGACGTACGTCAAGGGCCGGGTCGTCCTGATCGGCGACGCGGCGCACGCGATGACACCCAACCTCGGCCAGGGCGCCAACCAGGCGCTGGAGGACGCCGTCGTGCTCGCCTCCGTCGCCGGCCGCCCGGACGGGCCCCTCGCCTACGACCGGCAGCGCCGCCCGCGCAGCCAGCGGGTGGCGAGGGCGTCCCGCGCGGTCGGCCGCTTCGGTCAGCAACTGGAGAACCCCGTCGCCGTGGCGGCCCGCGACGCCGTCCTGCGCCTCACCCCGCCCCGACTGGCGCTGCGCTCGATGGCCCGCTACGCCGACTGGCGTCCGCCGTCGCTCGACTGAGAGCGCGCCGCGGGCCGCCCGGCGCGCCGACACCGCACCCGCGCCGTGCCCGGACGTCGGGCCGTCGACGGGCTCGCCGGCTCCGCCGAGGTGCGCGCCGGGCGGCGCCCCAGGGCGTCGCCCGGCAGCCGCCGCCTACTGGAAGGAGCCGTAGAAGTCGGTCAGTGCGTCGTGCACGTTGTCCCGGTCGAACTTCTCGATGCTCAGGATGAGGGCGAACAGTTCCGCGCTGTCCTTGGGGATCCGGCAGTTCACCTCGGTGACGAGTTCGTCGAGCATCCAGTGCAGCAGCTGGGCCATGGGCGTCCGGGCGGCGAGGTCGGAGTTGATGGTGAACCGGATGGTGCCGTCCGCGTTGATCACCGTGGAGTGGTTCAGCATGTTCGGCTCGGCCCGCACCACCAGCCGCTCCTCCGCCCGCATCAGCGACAGCATCGCCGCGTGCAGCGCCTCCATGTACGCCTTGGTCAACGGCGCGTACGCCCGACCCTGCGGCAGGTCGGTGAGCACGGCGGCCACCGACCTGGGCAGGTCGGTCCTGCTGAAGTCGAGGCAGGCGAAGTCGTAGCTGCGTACCCACGCGCGGGTGATGCGGGACGCGAGAACGGTGTGCAGCGAGTCCATCCGGGGCGCGGCACGGCCCCGCATGGCGGCCACCTGGACGTCGGCGGGGAACGGCCCGCCCTGGCCCAGCGCCTCGTAGACGGTCTGCTCGAAGTTGGCGGCGTTCCGCAGGGCGATCTGGCCCTGGAGGTAGTAGGGGGCGTTGCGGTGGCGGTAGACGATGTCGACCGTCGGGTTCTCCGCCAGGGTGTGCGTCCCCTCGTGCAGGAGTGTGGCGGCGAGTTCCCACACGTGCATCGTTCCGTCGAGTGCGGAGCGACCCACGTTGATGATCGCGGTGTCGCCCTGACCGCTGGCGAGCGCGCCCATCCCGTCGGGCAACGTCAGGTTGCACACGAATCCCGACCGCTGGCCGTCGGTGCGCTTGAGCATGGCCCGCAGCGCCGTGACCGTCTGCGCGAAGCGGGCCTTGGCCACCGACGAGGTGGACCCGAACAGACGCGCGAAGGCGTTGTTGACGGCCGTGTGCCCGGGGCTCCCGACGTCGTTCATGACGTCGACGATCTTGTTCTGCAGCTCGTCCAGGGCGGCGCCGAGGTAGGGATTGCCGGCGGCGGATGGCACGACCCCGTCCAGGGAGTCCTGCACCTCCTTGAACAGGGTGGCCGCCCGGTGCACCGTCGCGCCGCGTACCGAGATCTGCTGCAACCAGGGCCCGTCGACCAGGCCGGCCACCGTGTCGAGTCGCGCGGTCGACCGGTCGCGACGCAGCCCCGCCCGCAGCGCGGCGACCAGGGGACGCAACCGTTGCAGCTCGCAGGCCATCAGCACCCGGTACGTCTGGAACACCTCGCGCCGGCCGAGATCGAGCGCCTTCCTGGTCGCTTCGTCGGGGAACGGGAACATGTGGCGGCTCCTTCGCGCGCTGCCGGCCCGGCCCGGTCAGCCGAACGCTGGCGAAGAGGTAGCACCCGGGCGGCCGTCGCGGTCAGTGACCCGTCGACCATCGGACAGCTACTGCGCCCAATGCCCCGAGTTGTCGGCCGCGATCGGACCCCGCGCCGGCTGGGCCGACGCTCGGGGCGGCCAGGCCGACGGACGGCGGGCGGGGCAAAGGACGGCGGGCGGGGCGATGGGCGGGATGCCGACGGACGGTCGCGCCGAGGGCCGTTGCGCGGCTTTCGCCAGGTTGATGCGAACCCCCGTCATCTGACATAGACCGACAGCGACAGACGTATTTATTTCTGTCGATCGCGCTCCGTATGGATGTCCACCCGCCCACGCCGCCACACCGGGGCGCGCGGCGATTCCCCACCACCGGGAGGAAATGTGTCCACCAGACTCGCAGGAAGAGCGCGCCGCTCGACGCTCGCCCTGTTCACCGGCGCGGCGCTGGCGACGCTGTTGTCCGTCACCGCGGCCGGCGCCGCGCCACTGGCCGGCCCGACGGACAGCCGCGCCGCCGCCGCTGCCGTCGACGTGTACATGCAGGACACTCCCGCCGACGTGGGGATCGAGCCGCACGCGCTCAATCCCCTCTGGCAGAGCCCGGACATCAAGGTCTGCCACACCGCCGTCGAGTGCGCGACCAGCCAGAACCCGATCGTCGGCCAACGCAACTACATCTTCATCAAGCTGCGCAACCCCGGCCCGTACGGCGACAGCGTCATGGAGCAGGGCACGATCTTGGTCTACCGGACCACGCCCGGCGGCGGGGCGGCCTGGCCGGGCGCGTGGACGCAGATCGGGGCGATGGCGGTACCGGTCTACCCCGGGGTCACCTCCGTCACCATCCCGTGGGACAACGTGCCCGGCCCCGGTCACTTCTGCCTGCTGGCCCGCTGGGTCTCCCCCAACGACCCGATGACCTTCGAGGGCCCGGACATCGGCGTCAACACCCGCCACAACAACAACATCGCCTGGCGCAACGTCAACTCGGTGGCGCTGACCGCCGGCGGTCAGGCGCAGATCCGCCCGTTCGCCATCGGCAACACCCTGACCCGCCCGGCCCGCAGCAGCGTGGTCTTCAGCCAGAACGGGGCCCCGTTCCAGACCGCCGGTGGCCGGCTCGTCGCCGACCTCGGCCCGACCCTGTTCGAGCGCTGGGTCAAGGGGGGCAAGGCCGGCAAGGGCGTGCGCGAGGTGGGCCGCAACCAGGTCGAGATCGTCGACATCGGCCAGGCCAGTCTGGACAACCTGGAGCTCAACCCCGGTGAGCGGCTCGCCTTCTCGCTGAGCTTCACGGCGACCGTGCCGACCCGGGAGAAGACCGCCGTCAACGTGACCCAGATCGGCCCGGACACCACCGGTGCCGCCCGGGCCGACCTCGGCGGCGTCCGCTACGACGTCACCGTCGGCCAGCGGGCCGGGTAGCCCTCCGAGGGCAGGGACGGAGGTCGCGGACGGGGCCCGCGACCTCCGTTCCACCCGTTCCGGCGCAAACCCCGTCCGCCACCCGGCGCGGGCCGGAGCGCCGCCCAACGCGCGCGATGGCGGCGAAGGGGCGTCCGCTCAGCGCAGGCTGACCCAGGCGGTCGCCACCGCGTACCCGGCGGTGCGGGCACAGAGCTGGACGGGGCCGGCGGGCGGCACCCCCATCGAGAAGAAGCCCACCGCGTCCACCGGCACCTCCTCGTACGCACCGATCGACGTGCGCGCGGTGACCCGCCCGCCCCGGGCCGGCGAGAGCTGCCCGACGAT
Source organism: Micromonospora sp. SD12 (assembly GCF_052068495.1). Taxonomy (NCBI): domain Bacteria; kingdom Bacillati; phylum Actinomycetota; class Actinomycetes; order Micromonosporales; family Micromonosporaceae; genus Micromonospora; species Micromonospora sp. SD12. Next base: position 25,634 of record NZ_JBQHDF010000017.1, read on the forward strand.
GCCGGCCCGGGTCACCTCGATCTCGACGACGACCGCACCGGCCCGGAACGTCAGCGTGCGCGCCGATCCGGTGGACCGGGTGAGACCGGCCGGCTCCGGGTCGCAGGACGAGTCGAAGGTCAACTCGGCGAGTTCCAACTCGGCGTCGACGGTCCGCCACCCGTACGCGGCCAGCGCCCCGGCCACGAACTCCTCCGGCACCGGACCGGGCTCGCGCAGGGCGGCCCTCAACTCGGCCAGTAGGGCGTCGTCAGCGGCTGGCGGCCACGGCTCCATCCCGGTCACCTCCGCTCCCGTCGTTGCCCGGGTGCGCCCCGACGAACGGGGCGAGCGCCGGGCAGTTCCGCAGCTTGTGCAGGCACCGGGCCTGGGTGGGACCGACGCTGCCCACCGGCATGCCCAGCCGCGCCCCGATCTCGCGGTAGCTGACCGGCGGCTCGGCCATCAGCAGGGTGAGCAGTTCGCGGCAGCGCGGCGGCAACTGCGCGAACGCCTCCCGCAGCGCCTGCCGCCGCTCGGCGCGCAGCAGGTCCTCGTCGGGGGTGACCGGGTCCACCAGCAGGGACGCGCCGACGTGCCCGCCCACCGAGTCGTCGTACGGGTCGAACGGCTGGGTCCGCCGACCGAGGCGCAGCAGCCGGTAGCACTCGCGCCGGGTGGTGGTGACCAGCCAGGCGGGCAGGGCGTTCGACTCCCGCAGCCGGCCCAACTGCTCCACGGCACGCAGCCAGACGGTCTGGTTCACGTCCGCCGCGTCGACGTGGTCGAGTCCGTGGGACCGGATCACCGACAGCACCAGGGGCGTGTAGCGGCGGACCAGTTCGCCCCACGCCCCCTCGTCCCCGCAGGAGGCGGCGGCGACCAGCCCGACCGTGCCGCGCTCGCTCATCCGGCCACCGCCCGGCGCGCCGATACCGGCCTCACGCGACGAGTACGCCGTAGTCGGGATGCCAGCGGGGGCCGGCGATCAGCGCGGCGTGGGCCGCCTCGGCGCTGAGTCCGGCGCTGGTCATCAGCGCGGCCAGCCGGCCGGCGACGTGGCCCGTGGCGAACGAGGTGCCGGCCCAGGCGGCGAATCCGTCGAAGTAGCGGGTGGGATGGCCCGGCAACGGGAGCCGGCCCCGGACGTAGGTGCTGTGCCAGTCCCCCAGGGCGCAGGCGTCCACCCACGACCCGTGGCTGCTGTAGGGCGCCGGTACCGGGCCGGTGGACCCGGCGCTCACCGCGCCGACCGCCAGCACCCGGTCGAGGGCGGCCGGCCACGTCCGCCTACTGGTGCCGGCATTGCCCGCCGAGGCCACCACGGCTCTGCCGGGCAGCCCGGCCAGCGCGTCGACCAGTGGCAGCGGAGGCTGGTCGTCCTGGGTGAAGTAGCCCAGCGAGAGGTTGACGACCGACACCTGCGGACCGAGCCGCCCGAGCGCGGCGACCAGCATCTCCTCGTCGCCGACGCCGGTGGCGTCCAGCGCGGCCTCGGGGTCGAGACGTACGCCCGGCGCGGCCTGCCGGACCACTCCGGCGACGAACGTGCCGTGGCCGCCCTGAAGCGCCAGCACGTCCGCGCCGACGTAGACCGCGTCCTCGTCGTCGACCTCGGGCAGGTAGCTGCCGCCCAGCCACTGCGGATGACGGGAGCCGGCCTGCCGCCAGATGCCGGTGTCGCAGATTCCCACCGTCACTCCCGCGCCCTCACCGGCGCGCGCCGGATCCGGCGCCGGCAGGGCGGCGGCGACGCGGGGCGGGCCGCCCGGGTTGCCCATGATGTTGCCGAAGCCGACGAGGACGTGGTGCGGCTGGACCAGGGGAACCGGCTGCCCGGGCCACTGCTGCGGGTCGCGCAGCCTGGTCACCACCGACGGGATGTCGGTCTCGACGGCGAAGAGGAGCCGGGCGACCCCGCCGAAGCCGACGCCCTCGGTGACCGGGTGGCCGTAGCCGCGCAGCCGAGCCACGACCCGCTGCACGTCGGGGCGGGCCACCAGGAGCTGCCGTGGCCGGTGGAGGAACTCCCGGCCGGCGACGGCGTACCGACGCACGTCGGGGTCCGCGGCCAGGGCCTCCAGGAAGAGCCGCTGGTAGGTGGCGTCGGGTGACTCGCCGGCGGTGGCCGGCCGGCCGGCCCCGACGAGACCGAGCGGCGCCGCCGCCACGGCCAGGGTGGACCAGGCCACGACCTGCCGACGGGACAACCCGGCGGGCGGGCGCGGCACGAAGGAGTCGTCGGACGGCACCGGTCCTCCAAGCGGTCGGAGATGCGTGGTCGGCGACGGGCCGGGCAGCCACGGAAGGACGCTCCGAGGCACCGGACGATTATTTCAAAGGATAGTCGAGTGTCAATTGATCGCCGTTCAGCCGACGGAATTCCGATACCGCCCTCGCGATTGACCGAGGAGCGCGACTGCGGGATTCTTCTTGGCATGGCCGACAGCGCCGGTTCCGGTGCCGGCACGGCCCAGGCCGCGCTCGACGCCGTCCAGCGCTGGCCCCGCGAGGCGATCGTGATCGGCCGGCGGGTCCTCGCCGCCGGGCACCCCGACGCCGACGAGCGCTCCACCGCCGAACGCGCCATCGGGCTGGCCCTGCGGGAGATCAACGACCTGCCGGGCGCCCTGCGGCACCTGCGCCGGGCGGTGCGGGTCGCCGACTCGCCCCGGGTGCGGGCGCTCGCCCGGATGAGCCTCGGGTACGTCCTGGCCAACGCCGGACGCACCGGCGCCGCCCTGCGCGCGGTGACCCTGGCCCTGCCCCGGTTGACCGGCGCCGACGCCGGCCGGGCCCGGATGCAGCGGGGTGTCGTGCTGCACTACCGGGGGCGGTTCGACGAGGCGGTCCGCGACTACGGCATCGCGGTGGAGGTCGCCCGGCGCGAGGGCGACCTGCTGCTGGAGGCCCGCGCGCGCAACAACCGCGGGCTCCTCAACGCCCACCGGGGCACCGGCCGCGACGCCGACGACGACCTGTCCCGCTCCGCGGCCATCTTCAACCAGCTCGGGCTCGACCTGGCCGCCGCCGACGCCCGTTGGAACATCGGCATCGCCGCCGGGCAACGCGGCGACGTCGCGGGCGCGCTGCGCGGCTTCGCCACGGTCGACGAGGAGTACCGCCGGCTGTCGGTACCCCGCCCGGCGCTGCTGCTGGACCGGTTCGAGCTGCTGCTGTCGGTGCCGCTGGTCGACGAGGCGGTCGAGGTCGCCACCACCGCCGTGTCGGAGCTGCGCCGGCGGGGCATGGCCTCGGATTTCGCCGAGGCGCTGCTGGCCCGGGCCCGCGCGGCCCTGCTCGCCGGTGACCTGGACACCGCCGCGACCGCCGCCGCCTCGGCGCGGGCCCGCTTCCGCCGGCAGGGACGCCGCATCTGGGCCGCCTTCGCCCGGCACGTGGAGTTGCGCGCCGAGTTCGCCCGGGGCAACCGTTCGGCGGCCCTGTTCACCGCCATGGTGCGCACCGCCGGGCAGCTCGACGCCACCGGCTGGCCCTCGCCGGCGCTGACCACCCGGATCGAGGCCGCCCGCCTGGCCGAGACGTTGGGCCGGCCCGCCCGGGCCGCCGAGCTGCTGGCGGTGGCGGCCCGGGCGCACCGCCGGGGCACCGCACCCCACCGCGCCCAGGGCTGGTACGCGCTCGCCCTGCGCCGCCGACTCGACGGTGACCCGCGGGGCGCGGCCCGGGCCCTGCGCCGGGGCCTGGCGGTGCTCGACGGCCACCGGGCCTCCCTGGGCGCCACCGAGCTACGCGCACACAGCGGGACGTACGGGCACGAACTGGCCGCCGAGGGGCTGGACATCGCCGTACGCGCCGGCACGCCCGCACAGGTGCTGGCCTGGGCGGAGCGCTGGCGGGCCAACGCCCTGCGGATGCGCCCGGTGCAGCCGCCGCAGGATCCCGAACTGGCCGCCGCCCTGGCCGAGCTGCGGATGGTCAGCACCGCCCTGGAGGACGCGCTGCTCGCCGGCCACCCGGTGCACACGCTGCGGCGCAGCCAGGGCCGGCTCGAACAGCGCATCCGGGAACTGGCGCGCGGAGTGGGCGGTGCCGCGCGGGGCGCCGCCGGCGACGGCCTGGTGGCACCGCCCTCGGTGCGGGCCCTCGCCGCCGCGCTGGGCGACGCCGTGCTGCTGGAACTGGTGACGCACGGGCCCCGGCTGCGGGCGGTGCTCGTCCGCGACGGGCGGACCAGCCTGCACGACCTCGGTCCGCTCGACGAGGCGCTGGGTCGGGCCCGACGACACCGCTTCGGCCTGCGCCGGCTGGTCACCACCGGCGACTCGGCCAGCGCCCGGGCCGGCGTCGAGTTCGCCGCCACCGCGCTGGACCGGCAGCTCTTCGACCCCGTACGCCGGCTCCTGGGCGACCGGCCACTGGTGATCGTCCCGATCGGCGCGCTGCACGCCGTGGCCTGGTCCGGCCTGCCGACCTGCGCCGGCCGGCCGGTGACGGTGGCGCCCTCGGCGACGGTCTGGTTGCGCGCCGCCGGTCGGATCGTCCCGACCGGCCCGCCGGTGCTGGTGGCCGGGCCCCGGCTGCCCGCCGCCGAGACCGAGGTACGCCAGCTCGGCGCCGCCCTGCCCGGCGCCCGCCACCTCACCGGCGGCGACGCCACGGCCGACGCGGTCACCGGCGCGCTGAACGCCACCGCGCTGGCGCACGTCGCCGCACACGGCACCTTCCGCGCCGACAACCCGCTCTTCTCCACCCTGGAGCTGGCCGACGGGCCGTTGACCGCGTACGAGTTGGAGCGGCTGACCCACCCACCTGGCTGTGTGGTCCTCTCCGCCTGCGACTCGGGCCTCTCCGGCGTCCGGCCCGGCGACGAGGTCATGGGTTTCACCGCCGTGCTGCTGGCCCTGGGTGCCCGCACCCTGATCGCGACCGTGCTGCCGGTCCCGGCCGACCTGACCACCGCGCTGATGCTGGACCTGCACCGGCGGATGCGCGCCGGCGCCGCCCCGGCGCTGGCGCTCGCCGACGCCCAGCGCGCGTTCGCCGCTGGGGGCGCAGCCGCGCACGCCACCGCCGCCGCCTTCGTCTGCTTCGGCGCCGGCTGAACGACGCGGCCGGGAGGGGCGGTGTTTCGGCCCCCACGCGACGGGGCACAGACCGCAGCCGACGACGGATCATCGGCCCGTCCCGCGGGGACGGGCCGACGCATACCCGGGCGCGATGCCGGTAGAAGACCCTGACGGACGGGTGTCGTGTCGTAGGACGCCCCGACCGACGACATGTGACGAGGGAGAACCAACCGATGGCGGCTGAAGGCAGCACCAAAGCCGTGGTGACAGCCCTGATCGCGAACCTGGGCATCGCGGTGAGCAAGTTCGTCGCGGCCGCGATAACCGGCTCGGCGTCGATGCTCGCCGAGGGCGTGCACTCGGTCGCGGACTCGACCAACCAGGCGCTGCTGCTGATCGGCGGCAAGCGCGCCCGCCGCGCCCCCTCGGCGCTGCACCCGTTCGGGTACGCCAGGGAACGCTACATCTACGCCTTCATCGTCGCGATCGTGCTCTTCAGCATCGGAGGCCTGTACGCCCTCTACGAGGGCTACCACAAGATCAGCGACCCGCACGAGCTCACCTCGCCCCTGATCGCCGTCGCCGTCCTGGTCATCGCGATCGCGTTGGAGAGCTACGCCCTGTACACCGCCGTGAAGGAGGCCAACAAGGTTCGCGGCACCCGAGGTTGGGTCTCCTTCGTTCGCCACGCCCGCGCCCCCGAACTGCCGGTGATCCTGCTCGAGGACGCGGGCGCCCTGCTCGGCCTGGTCTTCGCGCTGGCCGGCGTGGGACTCAGCGTGCTCACCGGCAACGCCATCTTCGACGGCATCGCCACCCTGTGCATCGGCGCCCTCCTGGTCGTCATCGCGGTCGTCCTCGCCGCCGAGACCAAGAGCCTGCTCATCGGCGAGGCCGCCCTGCCCGAAGAGATCACCGCAATCCACACCGAGCTGGTGTCCACCCCTGGCGTGGACGGCGTCATCCACCTCCGCACCCTGCACCTCGGACCGGAAGACCTCCTGGTCGCGGCGAAGATCGCCATCGGAACGGTCGACCGGGGAGCCGACGTCGCCGCCACGATCGACGACGCCGAGGCGAGAATCCGCAGGGTGCTGCCCACCGCTACGGCGATCTACCTCGAGCCCGACATCGACCGCCGGTCCGTCCCGGCGGTCGAGCCGGCCGGTCACACCGGCTGACCTCCCCGATCCGAACGAGAGGTGCCTGCGACGTCGGCGGCCCGGTGCGGGAGGACGTCCCACACCGGGCCGTACGCGGTCAGCTCGCGGTGCAGGTGGGGGTGCCGGTCGGTCCGGTTCCGGTGCCCTGGAAGCCGAACTCGGTGGTGGTCCCGGCGGCCAGTCGGCCGTTGTAGTCGACGTTCTGGAACGTCACGGCGCCGGTGGCGCCGCTGGCGCGCGCGCTCCAGGTGTTGGTGACCGTCGCGCCGCCCGGCAGGGTGAGGGCGACCGCCCAGCCGTTGATCGGCGTGGCTCCGGCGGTGACCCGTACGGTGGCGACGAAGCCGCCGTTCCACGAGTTCAACGACACCGACGCGGCACAGCCACCGGACGGCGGCGGGGAGCTGGGCGGCGGGGTCGTCGGGGGCGCGGTGGTCGGGGGCGGCGTGCTGGTGCCGGCGTTCAGCGCGCTCAGCGTCGCGTCGTATGCCGGCTTCTTGTTGCCGTTGCCGTCGAAGAGTAGCGGGGTGCCGCTGGCTCGCCAGGAGTCGGTGTCGCGGATGCCCCAGACGGTGATGCCGGTGCAGCGGGTGACGGCGAGGCAGTCGGTGACGACGTTGCGGTAGGTGGTGGCCTGGCTGCTGCCGGAGCCTTCGATGTCGAGTTCGGTGATCTGGACGTCGACGCCGAGTGCGGCGAAGCTGGACAGGGTGGTGCGGTAGTTGCCCGGGTAGGGCGAGGCGCTGTTGAAGTGTGACTGCAGGCCGACGCAGTCGATGGGCACGCCACGCTGCTTGAAGTCGCGGACCATGGTGTAGACGGCCTGGGTCTTGGCGTGCGTCCAGTCGTCGGTGTTGTAGTCGTTGTAGCAGAGTTTGGCGTTCGGGTCGGCGGTGCGTGCGGCGCGGAAGGCGGCTTCGATCCAGTCGTTGCCGGTGCGTTGGAGGTTGGAGTCGCGGCGGGCGCCGGTGCTGCCGTCGGCGAAGGCTTCGTTGACGACGTCCCAGGAGTGGATCTTGCCGCGGTAGTGGGTGGCAACCTGGGTGACGTGGTTGAGCATGGCGGCGCGCAGGGCGGTGCCGGACATGTTCTGCATCCAGGCGGGCTGTTGTGAGTGCCAGGCGAGGGTGTGGCCGCGTACCTGCATGCCGTTGGCACGGGCGTGGTTGACGATGCGGTCGGCGTTGGTGAAGGTGAACTGGTTCTGTTGTGGTTCGGTGGCGTCGATCTTCATCTCGTTCTCGGGCGTGACCGAGTTGAACTCGCGGTTCAGGATCCCGACGTAGGTGGTGTCGGAGAGCTTGTGCGCCGCCACCGCAGCACCGAAGTAGCGCCCCTTCTCGGCGGCGGACGCCCCCAGGGTCGTGCCGGCGTTGGCGCCGGACGCCACCGCCATCGTCGCGGCGGCGACGGAGAGACCGACCACGACCGACGCCAGCGCGACGCGCGGCCGCCTGCGGGCCACCGGGCGCCCGCCGGCGGGGGTTGGATTGTTGTCCATGGCAGAGCCTTTCGATGGATCGAACGGATGGGCAGGGCCGCCTCGACAACCGCCCGCCACGGTGGGGCCGATGGAGTGGTCGCCCGGAGACCACGCCGCCGTCAGAATCCTCGACACCGTGTGTTGATCGAAGCCCTTCCATCGGACCGTATCGGAACGTGTCCGGAACCTCAACGCCCGATTATCGGATCCTTCCGGCGCTGGCGTTCCGCTCCGCCCGCCCCGCCAGAGCCTCACCCCCGTCGAACGGCCGTCCCGCAACCGGCCGGGGCACCGGAAGTTTCGGGACTCAGCCCGCACCCTGGCGGAGCACATCGACCATGACGGCCGGTGCGATGGTGGACGGTCGATCGCTGACCTGCCCGTCGCCGAGCTCGACGATCCGCCATCCGCCGTCCGCGCGCAGGGCCAGGTCCACGGTCACGAACGGCAGCCCCAGCGCCGCCACCGACCCGCTGACCAACCCCGCATCGAACGTCTCCGGCGGGGTGTCGCGCGGGCTGTCGGGGTGGGCGCCGACCAGGACGCAGGCGCCGTCCACCCACCACGTACGGACCTCGGCGCCGGTGAACCGCTCGAACCGGCGCAGCACCAGGCCGCCCACGAGATCATCCCCGCGCAGCTCGACGAAGCGGCTCGCGACCCGCCAGGCGGCCTGGCCGTCGTCGAGATCCGGGATGAACGCCGCCTCGTGCCAGTGGTGCTTCATCGACTTGGTGAAGTCGCGTAGCACCGCCGCCCCGCCGCCGAGCGCGTGCCGCGCCCGGTCGAAGTCGGCGCGCCGCGTCCCGACCGTCCACACCGAGCGCGGCGTCAGCTCGGCCAGGCCGGGATACCAGCCGGGCAACTCGTGGGCGCGCCGGTACTGCTCCCCGGTCGTCCGCAGGGCGACGCCCCGGCGGGCCAGCGCGTCGGCGAAGGCGGCGTACCGCTCGCTGCGCAGCATCCAGCCCCGGTAGACCGCGACGCCCTCCCCGGTCACCCGCGACACCGCTCGCGGCACGTCGTCGCCACGAGCCAACGCGTCGTGGTCGACGACGGCGACCTCGAAGCCGGCGTCCCGGGCGGCGTGCGCCTCCGGGGCGAAGTGGGCATCCGGGTGGCGCGGACGCAGCGGGTCCGCCGGAACGAGCAGCAGCACGGGTGCATGCTCCCTGATCGACGCTGACGACGCGAGTGCCGCCGCGCGGCGCGGATCGGTCAGTGGCTCACCCGGACCGAAGCGTCGGTCCCCGTCCCTATGCTGAGCCGATGGAGCTGGAGTTCAGCGGCGAGCTGTGGTTCTGGCGGGGGCCAGCGCCGTGGCACTTCGTCACCGTCACCGAGGACGGCTGTCAGGAGCTGGCCGCGCGCGCCGCAGGGGTCAGCTACGGCTGGGGCATGATCCCGGTCGCGGCGCGGATCGGGCAGACCGGCTGGCGCACCTCGCTGTTCCCGAAGGACGGGCGCTACCTCGTGCCGGTGAAGGCGGCCGTACGACGGGCCGAGGGGCTGGCGGTGGGCGACGGAGTGACCGTCCGCCTGGTCGTCGACGGCTGAACGCTCGGCCCACCCGCACGGCGTACGCACATCTTTCCTGATCGCAGGAGTAGCGCCGGCGGGGCCCAGGGGGTAGAAACATGCCATCCCTTCCATCCCGACGTGAGGCAAGCCCGCGGCGGCGAGAGAGCGCTCTCACAGACGCGCTGTCCCCACCGTCGCCCCCGGCGGCAGGTCGACGACGACCGCCCGCCCGACACCGGCGCGCCCACCCGCGCCCAGCGCCGGAGCACCTTCCCCCACCGCGTCGCCGTGCCCGGCACCCGCCCCGGCCGGCGGAGAGGAACACCGATGAGAATGCAGTCCCCCGACGAGCGACGGCGGCTGCGCCGGGCGCTCGCGCTCGGCCTGGTAATGGCGGCGGTCGCCGGCACGACCGGCACGGCGGCCGCCGCCGGCCCGGCCCGCCACGGGACCCCGGACTTCGGGCCCAACGTGACGATCTTCGACCCCGACACACCCCTCGCCGAGATCCAGGCGACACTCGACGCGGCGCACGCCCGACAGGTCGACGCCGAGATGGGCACCGCGCGGCACGCGTACCTCTTCAAGCCCGGCAGCTACGGCACGCCCGCGCAGCCCCTCCGGGCGAAGGTGGGCTACTACACCGAGGTCTCCGGCCTGGGCGCCTCCCCCACCGACGTCACCGTCACCGGCAAGATCGAGGCCTACAACCGCTGCCTCGAGGACGGCGGCACCGGCAACTGCATCGCCCTGGTCAACTTCTGGCGCACCCTGTCGAACCTGTCGCTGTCCGTCGACGCCACCGGCCAGGACGGCTGCCGGGCCTCGGCCAACTTCTGGGCGGTGTCCCAGGCGGTGTCCATGCGCCGCCTCGACGTCAGCGGCGGCGGACTGTCGCTGATGGACTACTGCACCGCCGGCCCGCAGTACGCCAGCGGCGGGTTCATCGCCGACTCCCGGCTACCCGCCACCACCAACGGCTCCCAGCAGCAGTGGCTGACCCGCAACAGCGAGGTCGAGAGCTGGTCCAACGCCGTGTGGAACCAGGTCTTCGCGGGCACGGTGGGTGCTCCGGACGACGCCGGCTTCCCCGACCCGCCCTACACCACGCTGGACACGACGCCGCTGAGCAGGGAGAAGCCGTACCTGTTCGTCGACGAGCGCGGCAGGTACCACGTACGGGTCCCCGCCGCCCGGCGCGACACCCGGGGCGTCTCCTGGGCCGACGGCATGACGCCGGGCCGCACCATCGGCATCCGGGACTTCTTCGTCGCCAAGCCCTCCGACCCGGTGCACGTCATCAACGCCCAGCTCGCCCGTGGCAGGCACCTGCTGCTGACCCCCGGCGTGTACGACATCGCCCGCAGCATCGAGGTCAGGCGGCCCGACACCGTGGTCCTCGGCATCGGCCACGCCACGCTGACCGCCGTGAACGGCGCGATCCCGCTGGACGTCGCCGGCGTACCCGGCGTGGTGGTGGCCGGGGTCACCGTCGACGCGGGCCGCACCGAGTCGCCGGTGCTGCTGCGGGTCGGCCAGCGGCACGGCCGCAACGCCAGCACCCCGCACAACCCGATCACGCTCTCCGACGTGTACTTCCGCGTCGGCGGGCCGCACGTCGGCAGGACGCACACCGCGCTGGAGGTCAACGCCGACCACGTCCTCATCGACCACACCTGGGTGTGGCGCGGGGACCACGGCGTCGAGGGCTTCACCGAGGGCGTCAACGGCGACACCGACCGCTGGCGGACCAACACCGGCCGCTACGGCGCCGTCATCAACGGCGACCACGTGACGGCCACCGGCCTCTTCGTCGAGCACTTCCAGCGGTACAACACGGTCTGGAACGGCGAGCACGGCACGACGGTGCTCTACCAGAACGAGCTGCCGTACGACCCGCCGACGCAGGCCGACTGGATGAACGGCAGGACCAGGGGATGGGCCGGCTACAAGGTCGGCGACCGGGTGCGCCACCACACCCTGCACGGCGGCGGGGTGTACGTGTTCAACCAGAACAACCCGTCGATCCGCACCGAGAACGGCTTCGAGGTCCCCGTCACCCCGGGCGTGCGGCTGCACCACGTCATGACCGTCAACCTGAGCGCCGGCACGATCGACCACGTGGTCAACGGCGTCGGCGAGGCGGCCGACACGACGCGCGTCGGCGCGCCCGTGTACCTCACGCGCTATCCCGCCCCGTAACTCCTGCGGCAAACCGAGCCGGACGGGGCGCGCACCCCGCCCCGTCCGGCCCGGTCGTCAGCCTGCGCAGTTGTTGTTGCGCGCCGGCTGGGTCAGCTTCTCCTGGGTGCCGAACTTCGCGTAGACCCGCAGGTAGCACGGCAGCTCGACGTCGCCGTAGTAGCTCTGCACCTCGTCGTCGTAGTGCGTGGTGCCGCTCTGCGCGACCTGCCAACCGCCGGCGTCACCCGACTGGATCTCCCAGTAGACGTCGCCCGAGCAGCCCTGGAGGCCCTGCGACCAGGCGATGATGTTGGCCCCGTTGTAGATCTCGGACTGCACGAGCGTGCAGCTCGCGGCCTGTGCCGGGCTGGCGCCGACGAGCAGCCCCACGGTCAGCATCGCTCCGGCTCCGATCGCCGACATCAATCTGCGCATGCTCGATCTCCTCCACGGTGGACGGCGGGTGGGTCCACAGGAGGGTATCGAATCTCGGAGATTAGCTCCATGAGCACGGTCGATGTCGGCGAAAAGTTTTACCGCTCTCCCCGCCATCCCGATCGTCCGGCGCCGCCACCCCGTCGCTTACGTTTAACAAAGTTAACTGATAGCCTGCCGCCATCGACGAGGAGGAATGCCATGCGACTTCGACGTACGATGCCCGCACTCCTGGCCGGCGCGGCGCTGACCGCCGCCCTGGCCGTGCCCGCCGTGGACGGTCGCGCCGCCGCGCAGCCCGGCGTCCCCGACGTCGCCGCCGCGGCCTGCGCCGCGCCGGCCTGGGCCGAAGGCACCGCCTACGCCGTCGGCAGCCGGGTCAGTCACGCGGGACGGCTCTACCAGGCGCTGGTGGCGCACACACCCCCGCCGGGCGCCGGCTGGAACCCCGCCGCGACGCCCGCCCTCTGGAGCGACCTGGGCGCCTGCGACGGCGGAGGCACGCCGTCGCCCACTCCGACCGCCACCTCCGGGCCCTCCCCCACCGCGACGCCGACCCCGCCCCCGACGCCCACCGCGACGCCCACCCCACCCGGCCCGGACACCTGCGCCGGCAAGCCGAAGCCGGCCGGCAAGGTGCTCCAGGGCTACTGGGAGAACTGGGACGGCGCGGCCAACGGCGTCCACCCGCCGCTGGGCTGGATCCCGATCACCGACCCCCGCATCCCTGCGCACGGATACAACGTGATCAACGCGGCGTTCCCGGTCATCCGCGCCGACGGCACCGTGCTCTGGGAGGACGGCATGGACGCCACGGTCAAGGTGCCCACCCCGGCCGAGATGTGCCGCGCCAAGGCCGCCGGCCTGACCATCCTGCTGTCCATCGGTGGCGCGACCGCCGGGATCGACCTCAGCTCGGCGGCGGTCGCCGACCGGTTCGTCGCGACCGTCGTACCGATCCTCAAGCGGTACAACTTCGACGGCATCGACATCGACATCGAGACCGGACTCACCGGCAGCGGGAACATCTCGCAGCTCTCCCCGTCGCAGGCCAACCTCATCCGCATCATCGACGGGGTGCTCGCCCAGATGCCGGCGGGCTTCGGCCTCACCATGGCGCCGGAGACCGCGTACGTCACCGGCGGCAGCGTCACCTACGGCTCGATCTGGGGCGCGTACCTGCCGGTCATCAAGCGGTACGCCGACAACGGCCGGCTCTGGTGGCTGAACATGCAGTACTACAACGGCAGCATGTACGGCTGCTCCGGCGACTCGTACCCGGCCGGGACCGTGCAGGGCTTCACCGCCCAGACCGACTGCCTCAACGCCGGGCTGGTCGTCCAGGGCACCACCATCCGCGTCCCGTACGACAAGCAGGTCCCCGGGCTGCCGGCGCAGCCCGGCGCCGGGGGCGGCCACATGGCCCCGGCGACGGTGGCCCAGGCGTGGAACACCTACCGGGGCGGCCTGAAGGGCCTGATGACCTGGTCGCTGAACTGGGACGGGTCGAAGGGCTGGACGTTCGGCGACAACGTCCGGGCCCTCCAGGGCCGCTGAGCCGCACGCCACCCCGGGCGCCGACCGCGCGGCCGCACCCCCGTGGCCGACGGTCGGCGCCGGGCACCCGCGACGCACGCGCGCCCCCACCGCGCTCAGGGCCGGAACCGGTAGCCCATGCCGGGCTCGGTGATCAGGTGGCGCGGGCGGGCCGGATCGTCCTCCAGCTTGCGACGCAACTGGGCCATGTACTGGCGCAGGTAGTTGGTCTCGTTCTGGTACTCGGGACCCCAGACGTCGTGCAGGAGCTGGCGCTGGCTGACGAGCTTGCCCGGGTGACGCAGCAGTTGTTCGAGCACCCCCCACTGGGTGGGGGTGAGCCGGACGTCGGCGCCGTCGTCCCGGGTGACCGTACGGGCGGCGAGGTCGACGGTGTGCCGGCCGACCCGCAGCGTGGCGGTGGTCGCGTCGGCGCTGACGTGCAGTCGCCGGGTCACGGCGCGGATCCGGGCGAGGAGTTCGTCGATGCCGAAGGGCTTGGTGACGTAGTCGTCGGCGCCGGCGTCCAGGGCCGCGACCTTGTCCTGGCTGCCGGCGCGGCCGGAGAGCACGATGATCGGCACGTGCGTCCAGCCCCGCAGGCCCCGGATGACCTCCACCCCGTCGATGTCGGGCAGGCCCAGGTCGAGCACCACCAGGTCGGGCGGATCGCTGGCGGCTGCCTTGAGCGCCGCCGTGCCGGTCGCGACGGCCTGCACGTCGTAGCCCCGGACCCGCAGGTTGATCCGCAGGGCGCGGACGATCTGCGGCTCGTCGTCGACCACCAGGATGCGGGTCATTCCTGCTGCCCCTCCGCCGCGTCCGAGGTGGCGGCGGGCAACCGCAGCACCATGGTGAGGCCGCCCCCGGGGGTGGTCTCGGGAGTGATGCTGCCACCCATGGCCTCGGCGAGGCCGCGGGAGAGGGCCAGGCCGAGACCCACGCCGGTGGCGTTGTCCCGGTCGCCCAGGCGCTGGAACGGCAGGAAGACGTGCTCCCACTGGTCCTGCGGGATACCGGGGCCGGTGTCGATGACGCGCAGCTCCACCTGCCCGGCGTGGGCGCTGGCGGTGATGGCCGGGGGCCGCTGCGGCGGGCTGTGCCGCAGGGCGTTGGCGACGATGTTGACCAGCACCCGCTCCAGCAGCCCCGGGTCGGCGACGGCGGCGGGCAGGTCGGCGGGGATGTCGGTGCCGACGTCGGCGGCCTGCGGGCCCAGCTCGTCCAGGGCCCTCGGCACCGCGTCCTCCAGCCCGATCGACACGCGGGTCACGCCGAGGACGCCGGCCTGCAGGCGGCTCATGTCCAGCAGGTTCGCCACGAGCCGCCCGAGCCGGTCCAGGGACTCGTCGGCGGTGGCCAGCAGTTCGTCGCGGTCGTCCGCATCGAACTCGACGTCGTGGCTGCGCAGGCTGCTCACCGCGGCCTTCGCCGAGGCCAGCGGCGTACGCAGGTCGTGGCTGACCGCGGCGAGCAGCGCCGTACGCATCCGGTCGGCCTCGGCGAGCGGCCGGGCGCTGGCCGCCTCCTCGGCGAGGCGTTCCTGCCGCAGCGCGACGGCGGCCTGGGCGGCGAACGCCTCCACGACGCGCCGGTCCGCGGCCTCCAGCCGCCGGCCGGAGAGCACCACGGTGATCCGGTCGTCCACCGGCACGGCCGTCTCGCCCGCGCCCGGGTTGCCCGCCGGGTCCTCGCCGACGCTGGCCACGATCCGCCACGCCCCGTCCTCGCTGGCGCGCCCGGGTCGACCGCCGGTGTCGGCGACGAGTTCGAGGACGCTGACCGCACGCAGCCCGAACGTCTCGCGCAGCCGGTCCAGCAACGCCGGCAGCGGCCGCTCACCGCGCAGGACGCCACCGGCCACCGTGGCCAGCGTCTGCGCGTCGGCGGAGGCGCGCGCCGCCTCCCTGGTGCGCCGCGCCGCGACGTCGACGACCCCGCTGACGGCCACGGCGACGGCGACGAAGACGCCCAGGGCCAGCAGGTTGTCGGCCTCGGCGATGGTCAGCGTGTGGAACGGGGGCGTGAAGAACCAGTTGAGCAGCAGGGAACCACCCAGCGCGGCGACCAGCGCCGGCCACAGCCCGCCGACGAGTGCGACCCCGACGACGCCGGTGAGGAAGAGCAGGATGTCGTTGGTGAGGCTGAGGTCCGGCAGGGCCCGCAGCAGCACCGTCAGCAGCGGCATGCCGAGCCCGGCGAGGCCGAACCCGAGCAGCCGGCGCCGCCGCGACAGCGCGGCCGGCACGCCCGCGCCGTGCCGCCCCCGGCCCATCTGCGGGTGGGTGACCAGGTGCACGTCGATCGGCCCGGACAGCGCCGTGGTGGTCACCCCCACGCCACGGGAGAAGAGCTGCGCGAACCGCCCGCGCCGGCTCGCGCCGAGCACCAGCTGGGTGGCGTTGACGCCCCGGGCGAAGTCGAGCAGCGCCGCCGGGATGTCGGTGCCGAGCACCTGGTGGTACGTGCCGCCGAGGCTCTCCACCAGGACGCGCTGCCGGGCGAGCTGCGCCGGATCGGCGCCGGCCAGCCCGTCGCTGCGGGCGACGTGCACGGCGAGCAGGTCCGCGCCCTTGCTGCGGGCCGCGACCCGCGCGGCGCGGCGGATGAGCGTCGCGCCCTCCGGCCCGCCCGTGAGCGCCACCACCACCCGCTCGCGGGCCTCCCAGGTCTCGGAGATGCCCTGCTGGGCGCGGTAGGCGCCGAGCTGCTCGTCGACCTTGTCGGCCAGCCACAGCAGGGCCAGCTCGCGCAGGGCGGTGAGGTTGCCGATGCGGAAGTAGTTGCCGAGGGCCGCGTCGATCCGGTCGGGCCGGTAGATGTTGCCGTGGGCCATCCGGCGGCGCAGCGCCTCCGGGGTCATGTCGACCAGCTCGACCTGCTCGGCGGCGCGGACCACCGCGTCGGGCACCGTCTCGCGCTGGGTGGTGCCGGTGATGCGGGCGACGACGTCGTTGACCGATTCGAGGTGCTGGACGTTGACGGTCGACAGGACGGTGATGCCGGCGTCGAGCAGCTCCTGTACGTCCTGCCAGCGCTTCTCGTGACGCGAGCCGGGCACGTTGGTGTGGGCCAGCTCGTCGACCACGGCGACCTCGGGCCGCCGGGCCAGCACCGCGTCGAGGTCCATCTCGGTGAACGTCGCGCCGCGGTAGGTCACCACCCGGCGCGGCAGCACCTCCAGGTCGCCGACCATCGCGGCGGTCTGGGCGCGGCCGTGGGTCTCGACCAGGCCGACCACCACGTCGGTGCCGCGCTCGGCGCGCCGCCGGGCCTCCTCCAGCATCGCGTACGTCTTGCCGACGCCGGGCGCGGCCCCGAGGTAGATGCGCAGTTCTCCCCTGGGCACGCAGCCATCCTCCCTGATCACCGGCACGGCCGGTCGTCGTACCACGGACCACGGGTGGGGCGGGGCACCCGGCCCCGCCCCACGCCGACCCTCACGCGACGGGCAGCGTCTCGTCGAGGGCGAGGTTGAGGGCGAGCACGTCGACGGCGGGGGCACCCATGAAGCCGAGCGCCCGGCCCCGGGTGTGCTCGGCGACGAGGCGCCGGAGCGCCGCCGGATCCGCGCCCCGCTCGCGGGCCACCCGCGCCACCTGGATCTCGGCGTACGCCGGACTGATGTGCGGGTCGAGGCCGCTGCCGCTGGCGGTGACCGCGTCGGCGGGCACGGCGGGGGTCCGCGGCGCGTCGCCCCGCACCGGCACGATCAGGCCGCCGGCGGCCACGAGGTCCTCGCCGGGCCGGGCCAGCTCCACAACCACCCCCTCGTACGTGGCGAGGAACGGGGTGGCCGGCGCGCTCTGGTTGACGCTGACGACCCTGGTGACAGGGCCGGTCAGCCCGTCGGCGCGGAACACCGCCAGCACCGCCCCCACGCCGTCGGGGGTGCAGTAGGGGCGCCGGCCGTCGACGCCGTCGAGTTCGCCGACGGCGCGGCTGCGGGCGCAGACCTGGCTGAGCAGGCTCCGGCTCGACGCGCGCGGGTCCGCGGCGAGGGTGTCGACCACGCTCTCCGGGCCGAGGTTGGACGCGGCGGTGGCCGTCGGGTCGTAGCCGTCGCCGGCGGCCGACGGCCGGGACTGGAAGTAGCGGGGCAGGGGCTCACCGTCGGCGTCGGTGAACGCCTGGCCGATGAGCGCGCTGCCGACCGGCCGGCCGTCGGCGGTGATCAGGGACCCGTCCGCCCGGTCGCGCAGGCCGGGCAGCCGACCGGCGCCGACCAGGGCGAGCGGGTAGGCCAGGCCGAGCAGCACCGTGAAGACCAGCAGCGCGCGCAGCGCGGCCACGTGTGCGGAGAGCCAGGTGGGCAGACGCATCAGGAGACTCCCGGAAGCAGTTGCAGGAGCAGGTCGACGAGCTTGATGCCGACGAACGGCACGACGATGCCGCCGAGGCCGTAGACCAGCAGGTTGCGGCGCAGCAGCCGCGACGCCGACGCCGGCCGGTAGCGCACGCCGCGCAGGGCCAGCGGGATCAGGGCGACGATGACCACGGCGTTGAAGATGACGGCCGCGAGGATGGCCGACTCGGGGCTGGCCAGCCGCATGACGTTCAGGGTGTCGAGGCCCGGGTGGATGCCGGCGAACATGGCGGGGACGATCGCGAAGTACTTCGCCACGTCGTTGGCGATGGAGAACGTGGTCAGCGCGCCCCGGGTGATCAGCAGTTGTTTGCCGATCTCCACGATCTCGATCAGCTTGGTCGGGTCGGAGTCGAGATCGACCATGTTGCCGGCCTCCTTCGCGGCCGACGTGCCGGTGTTCATCGCGACGCCGACGTCGGCCTGGGCGAGGGCGGGGGCGTCGTTGGTGCCGTCGCCGGTCATCGCGACCAGCCGGCCGCCCTGCTGCTCGCGCCGGATCAGGGCGAGCTTGTCCTCGGGAGTGGCCTCGGCGAGGAAGTCGTCGACGCCCGCCTCGGCGGCGATCGCCGCGGCCGTACGCGGGTTGTCGCCGGTGACCATCACGGTGCGGATGCCCATGCGGCGCATCTCGTCGAAGCGCTCGCGCATGCCGGCCTTGACCACGTCCTTGAGGTGGATCACCCCCAGGGCGCGGGCCGGCTCGCCGTCGACGTGCTCGGCGACCACCAGGGGGGTGCCGCCCGCGCCGCTGATCTCGTCGACGATCCGCCCGAGCTGCCCGGCGGGTTCTCCGCCGTGCTCGCGGACCCACCCGGTGACGGCGGAGGCGGCACCCTTGCGGATCCGCCGGGCCGGCCAGGGCGCGCTCCCGCCGGGGTCGAGGTCGACGCCGCTCATCCGGGTCTGCGCGGTGAACGGCACGAACGTGGCGTGCGGGATCAGGCCCGGCTCGCGCTCGCGCAGCCCGAACTCCTGCTTGGCCAGGACCACCACCGAGCGACCCTCGGGCGTCTCGTCGGCGAGGCTGGCCAGCTGCGCCGCGTCGGCGACGAGGCTCGCGTCGACGCCGTCGACGGGCAGGAACCCGGCGGCCTGCCGGTTGCCGAGGGTGATGGTGCCGGTCTTGTCCAGCAGCAGGGTGTCGACGTCGCCGGCGGCCTCCACGGCGCGACCGCTCATGGCCAGGACGTTGCGCTGGACCAGGCGGTCCATGCCGGCGATGCCGATGGCCGACAACAGCGCGCCGATGGTGGTGGGGATGAGGCAGACCAGCAGCGACACCAGCACCACGCCCGTCACGCCGGCGTCGGTGATCGCGCCGTTGTCGGGCGCCGCCGCCTGGTGGCCCTTGGCGAAGACGGCCAGCGGCTGGAGGGTCGCCACCACCAGCAGGAAGACGACGGTGAGCGCGGCGAGCAGGACGTTCAGCGCGATCTCGTTCGGCGTCCTCTGCCGGTTGGCGCCCTCGACCAGCGCGATCATCCGGTCGACGAAGCTCTCCCCCGGCCGCTGGGTGATCCGTACGACGATCCGGTCGGAGAGCACCCGGGTGCCGCCGGTGACCGCGCTGCGGTCCCCGCCGGACTCCCTGATCACCGGGGCGGACTCGCCGGTGATGGCCGACTCGTCGACGCTGGCGATGCCCTCCACCACGTCGCCGTCGCCCGGGATCAGCTGCCCGGCCGCCACCAGGACGATGTCGCCCTGCGCGAGTTCCGGGGCGGGCACGGCCTCGTCGCGGTAGGCGCCGACCGCGGCGCCCGGCGTCCAGCCGCGCAGGCGGGTGGCCACGGTGTCCTTCCTGGCGTTGCGCAGGCTGGCGGCCTGTGCCTTGCCGCGCCCCTCGGCGACGGCCTCGGCGAGGTTGGCGAAGAGCACGGTCAGCCACAGCCAGGCCGCGACGGCGAACGCGAACGCCGACGGATCGGCCAGCGCGAGCACGGTGGTGCAGGCCGCGCCGATCTCGACGATCAGCATCACGGGGTTGCGCCACAGGGTGCGGGGATCGAGCTTGCGCAGCGCGTCGGGCAGTGACCGCAGCAGCTGCCGCGCGTCCAGCAGGCCGCCGCCCCGGCCGCCCCGTACGACGGGGGTGCCCGCGTCGGCCCGGTCGTGCGGTGCCCGCGTTACGACGGTCATGGTCTCTTTCCTCATCGGGTCACAGCCCTTCGGCCAGCGGGCCGAGCGCGAGCGCGGGCAGGAAGGTGAGCGCCACGAGGATCACCGTGACGCCGGCGACCATCGCGACGAACAGGGGCCGGTGGGTCGGCAGGGTGCCCTCGGAGGCGGGTACGGGTCGCTGGCGGGCCAGCGACCCGGCCAGGGCGAGCACGAAGATGATCGGCAGGAACCGGCCGAGCAGCATGCACAGGCCCAGCGCCGTGTTCCACCACGGCGTGCTCACCGTGATGCCGGCGAAGGCCGAGCCGTTGTTGTTGCTGGCGGAGGTGAACGCGTACAGCACCTCGGTGAGGGCGTGCGGGCCGACGTTCAGCGCGGTCGCGTGGTTGCCGGTGGCGAAGGCGGTGGCCGTTCCGATCAGCACGAGGGCCGGGGTGACCAGGAAGTACAGCGAGGCGAAGCGGATCTCGCGGGAGCCGATCCGCTTGCCCACGTACTCGGGGCTGCGACCGACCATCAGCCCGGCCACGAACACCGTGATCACGGCGAGCACCAGCATCCCGTAGAGGCCGGCGCCGACGCCGCCCGGTGCGACCTCGCCGAGCATCATGTTGCCCAGCGTCATCATGCCGCCCAGCGCGGTGTACGAGTCGTGGAACGAGTTCACCGCCCCGGTCGACGTCAGCGTCGTCGCGGCGGCGAAGGTGGCCGAGTTCGACACGTCGAAGCGCACCTCCTTGCCCTCCATCGCGGCGCCGACGGCCTGCGGGACGGTGCCACCGGCGGCGAGCTCGAAGACGTTGGTCAGCGTGACGCTCGCGATCGCGAGGACGGCCATGACCGCGACGATCGCGTGGCCCTGCCGGGTCTGGCCGACCATCCGGCCGAAGACGCGCGGCAGGCTGAACGGAATCAGCAGGATCAGGAAGATCTCGATCCAGTTCGTCCAGGGGGTCGGGTTCTCGAAGGGGTGCGCGCTGTTGGCGTTGTAGAAGCCGCCGCCGTTGGTGCCGAGTTCCTTGATCACTTCCTGGCTGGCCACGGGGCCGCCGGTGACGGTCTGGGTGCCGCCGGTCAGGGTGGCGACCTCGGTGCCGCCGGAGAGGTTCTGCACCACCCCGCCGGCCATCAGCACCAGCGCGCCGAGGACCGCGACGGGCAGCAGGACCCGCAGCGTGATCCGGGTCAGGTCGACCCAGAAGTTGCCCAACTCACCGGTGCGGCTGCGGGCGAAGCCGCGCACCAGGGCCACCGCGACGGCGATGCCGACGGCGGCGGAGACGAAGTTCTGCACCGCCAGGCCGGCCATCTGCACCAGGTGGCCCATCGTCGACTCGCCCGCGTACCACTGCCAGTTCGTGTTGGTCACGAAGGACACCGCGGTGTTCCAGGCGCCGTGGGCGACGACCGGGTCGAGCCCGAGCGACAGCCACAGGTGGTCCTGGCACCGCTGGAACACGTACAGGAACAGGATCGACACGCTGGCGAAGGCGAGTACGGCGCGGGCGTACACGCCCCAGGTCTGCCCGGCGGCCGGGTCGACCCCGACCAGACGGTAGATCCCACGCTCGACGCGGGAGTGCCGGGTTGCGGCGACCACCCGGTACAGGTGGTCGCCGAACGGCCGGTGGACGGCCGCCAGGGCCGCCACCAGGGACAGGACGAAGAGGGCGCCGGCTGTCGTGGCGGACATCAGAAGCGCTCCGGGAACAGCAACGCGACCACCATGAACACACCCAGGCCCAGCGCCAGCACCAGGCCGACGGCATCGACGACGTTCACAGCTTCTCCACGCCCCTCACCACGAGGGCGAGTGCGGCGAACAGCCCCACCGTCACCAGGACGAACACCACGTCGGACACACTGACTCCTCTTACCGGACCGCTCGTCACGACCGCCTTCCGGCCGTGCCGGGCAATCGAAACTCCGTGCCCGCGCGAGGGACAGGGTTCATCACGCGATCATGACGGCGGCGGCACGTTTCTTGACGCGTTCTTCACGCGGCCGGGCTGCGGCCGTGACGCCGCTCACCGACGCCCTCCGACCAAAGAACGCGGGCGGGACCCGGCAGCCGGGCGGGCCGGCCGGGACCCGGCAGCCGGGCGAGGTCCGGCAGCCGGACGGGCGTCAGCCGGGGCGGGGCGGGCGTCAGCCGGCCAACCAGCCGCGGATCTCGTCGCCGTGCTCGTCGAGCCCCGGCGGCGGCAGGTCGTAGCGCGGCGGGGTGGCGCTCAGGCCGATCGGGTTGCGGATGCCGGGCACGCCGCCGGCGCTGACCACCGGGTCGAGCCCGAGTCGCCGGGCCAGGTCGACGCCGCCGGCGACGGTGTTGATCGGGCTGCACGGCACGCCCGCCGCGCGCAGGTCCCGGAACCACTCGTCGCGGGTGCGCTCGGCCAGGCGCGCGACCAGGATGGGCCGCAGGGCCTCCCGGTTGACCGTGCGGTCCTGGTTGCGCGCGAAGCGGGGGTCGTCGGGCAGGTCGGGCAGGCCGAGCACGTGGCACAGCTTGCGGAACTGCCCGTCGTTGCCGGCGATGACGACGAGGTCGCCGTCGGCGGTGGGCAGCGGCTCGTACGGGAACAGGCTCGGGTGTCCGTTGCCCATCCGGAACGGCGTCGCGCCCCCGGCGACGTGGCCGCTACTCTGGTTGACCAGGCCGGACAGCGCGGCGGAGAGCAGGTCCACCTCGACGTGCTGGCCCGTGCCGCAGCGGTCGCGGTGGTGCAGGGCGGCGAGGATGCCGACGGCCGCGTGCAGGCCGGCGATCACGTCGAACACGGCGACCCCGGCCTTGTAGGGCGGCCCGTCCGGCTCGCCGGTGAGGCTCATCAGGCCGGACGCGGCCTGGACCACGAGGTCGTAGCCGGGCAGATCGGCGCCGGCACCGGCGCCGAACCCGCTGATCGAGGCGTAGACGATCCGTTCGTTGAGGGCCACGACGCTGTCGTAGTCGAGGCCGAAGCGCCGCAGCCCGCCGGGCCGGAAGTTCTGGATCATGACGTCGGCGCGGCGGACGAGTTCCCGGGCGACCTCCAGGTCGGCGGGGTCGGCGAGGTCGAGGGCGATGGAGCGCTTGTTGCGGTTGACGCCGAGGTAGTAGGTGGAGGTCCCCTCCCGGACGGGCGGCATCCAGGCCCGGGTGTCGTCCCCGCCGGGCCCCTCCACCTTGATCACCTCGGCGCCGAGGTCGGCGAGGAGCATGGTCGCGTACGGGCCGGCGAGGATGCGTGAGAAGTCGGCGACGAGGACGCCGCTGAGCGGCCCGGACCGTTGCTCCCCCATCGCCGCGCCCCTTCCCCGTCGACGCCACGCCCCGGCGCGTCGTGGCGCCCGCCGGGTGCCGACGTCCGGCGCGTCGATGGAAGGACCACGATGGCACAGCGGGCGCGGCGGCCGTCGCTCGCCCCGGCGACGGGTGGCGACGGGGCGCCGCCACCCGCCGGGCCGGTCAGCCCTTGCGCCACTTCTGGTTGGCGGCGCCCGCGCAGTCCCAGAGCTGGAGCTTCGCGCCGTCGGCACCGTTCCAGTCCCGGATGTCGACGCACCTGCCGGACGGGAGGTTGACCAGTTCGCCCGCCGCGTTCAGGGTGAACCGCTGTGCTCCCGTGCCGTTGCACGCGTAGAGCTGCACGACCGCGCCGTTGCCGGTGGCGCCGCCGTCGACGTCCATGCACTTGTCGTTCCGGCTGCGCAGGGTGTCGCCGGTGAACGTCCACTTCTGCGCGTCGGTGCCGTTGCAGTTCCACATCTGCAACTGCGCGCGGTCGACGAAGTTCGCGCTCGGCACGTCGATGCACTTGTTGTTCCAGGTGCTCAGCACGGGTACCGCGCCGCCGGGGTTCCCCGGTGCGCTGCCGCCCGCGCCGAAGGGGCTCAGGACGACGCCGGCCGCGCGGGGGTCGCCGTCGTGGACCAGGGACTCGAACGCGCCGACGTCGTCGAAGGCGAAGGCGTACGCCCTGCCGTCGACCATGTTGGCGTGGATGACCCGGGCGTAGTGGTTCGTCGGGTTGTTGCGGTAGAACTCGGCGGCGTTGGTGCTGGGCTGGGTGTCGATGGTGCCGAGGGTGCCCCGGTTCAGTGCCGCGCAGAGCGTCCGGGAGATCGGGCCGACGACCGGGTCGTTGGGTGCGGGCAGGTCCCCGTCGCAGCCCCAGACACTCGCGGAGGAGGGCCGGTTGAAGGAGGCGACCACCTGCCCGGCACCGTTGGTGAAGGTCATGACGTTGCCGGAGGTCCGCCCGAAGTAGCGGGTGTTCGGCTGGTCGGCGAAGGGCACCACGGTCAGCGTCCTGGTCGTGTACGCGTTCCACGCCCACGCGATGTAGGAGTCCAGGTAGGTGGCGCTGAACAGCCCGGCGCCGGCTGCCTTGCCGGGTGCGAGCACCCGCAGCACGGTCCCGTCGGAGCGGGTGTGCACGGTGTTGGCCCAGCCCGGCTGCGACCGGATGCCCTCGATGATCGCGTTGCGGCCGCCCGCCACGACGTCGCCGGTGCGCTTGGTGACGCCGTTGGCGCCGGTCACCGTGACCGCGTGCGGCACCGCGAACATGTCGACCTGCGAGCTGTTGAGCCACAGTCCGGCGTCGTTGTAGGTGAACTCGCTCCAGTCGAACAGGATGTCGCGGTTGGCGTCGCCGGCCGCCCAGGGCGCGGGTTGCACCAAGCCGTCCGGGGTGAGGAAGAACTTGAGCTTCTCGCCGAAGGAGAAGTAGACGCGGCCGGAGAAGCCGCGCGGGAACCGGATGGTGGTGCTGCCGCCGTTGTTGGGGCCGGGGATCGAGGCGTCCGGGGCGGGGGACGGCGGGAGTTGCCCGCCCGACCAGGGGACGAAGGTGCCGCCCTGGTTGACGTAGCCGAGGCGGCCGCTGGAGAGCTGCACGCCGATGACGTACAGGTGGACGGCCTCGCCCCGACCGGTGCTGTTGGTGATCGTGACGGGCAGCAGCGCGGGGCCGACGGCGTGGGCGGGGGACGCCGCGACGGTCACCGGGACGGCGGCGACCAGCGCGGACACGACGGCGAGCAGCCTTCTTCGGAGCTTCACGCGTACTCCTCCTCAGGGGGTGGTGGACAACTGAGAGAGCGCTCTCTCAGCGTCGGACCGACGCGCCCCCCTGTCAATAGACGTACGCCAATAGGTCCGCCGGGATCAGGGTCGGTGCCCCGGCGCCCCGGTCCATTCGGCGCCGGTCACCCGGGCGACCGCCTCGCCAAGACTGTCGTACGCCGGGAGCACCTCGTCCAGGCGCAGGGTCCGCAGGACGGTCCGCAGGAACGGCGACGGCGCGGCCAGGCTGAGCGTGGCACCCCGCGCGGCGCAGTCCCGCTGGGCGCCGACGAGCAGGCCCAGCCCGGTGGAGTCGATCAGCCGGACGTTGGTCAGGTCGACGACGACGTGCCCGCCCATGTCGGTGGCGTGCAGCAGGGCCGTACGCAGCGTGCCCGCACCGTCGACGTCGATGTCTCCGGCGCAGGTGATGACGGTCGCGTCGCCGCGATGGTCGATGCCGAGGATCCCGCCCGGTCCCGGGCCGCCCGTGCTCGCCTCTCCGGAACCCGCCAGCAGGGTGCAGTGGGCGCAGCGGTGCGGCCCGTCGGCGAGCGGCGAGCCGGTCCATTCGTGGTCGGACACCAGTTCCCAGACCACACCGGCCGGTCCACTCCCCGCCTCCACGACCGTCTCGCCGCAGACGTCGCAGATCAGAGTCGTGTGCTCGTCACCCCGGACGACGCTCATCGTGCCGGTCCCTTCCTTCCACCGCATCCGTACGGCGTCGCCACCACGCGCTCGCCGGCGGGCGTCGCCGCCCGGTTCAACCTGCCGGTCGCGGTTCGCGGTCACCCTTCGGGCGGATGACGGTTGTGTGACAACTCCGGCCCGGGCGGGCCCCGGGGCGCGTGAGCGCCGACAGTAGGGTGGCGGCGTGACCTTGACCCCTGCCACCGCCTCGTCCGCCCCCGGCGACACGTTGCTCGCCGAGACCGAGCGGGTGACGGCCGCCGAGCCGCTCGACGCCGCGTACCTCGAAGGGCTGTGCCGTGAGATCGACGGCCGGATCGTGCGCGGGGACGTGATGATCGGGATCCTGCCGATCCGGGCGTGCGAGGTGCTGGTCCGGGGCTACCTGGCCGCCGCGCGGGCTGGCCGGACCGACGCGTGGGTGCCCCTGGGGCGTCGGCTGCTCGACCTGCCGATCGGGCAGCCGCCGGCGTGGCCGTCGCCGCACCCGGTCCCCACCAGCGGGAACGACGTCCTGGACGCGGCCCTGCGCTGCTTCGCCGAGGCCGCCGGGCAGGGCAACCGCCAGGGCGCGTACCTGTTCGCCGCCGTCGGCCGGGAGGCCGTGGGCCGGGTCGGGCGGTACGCGCTGACACTGCTGGAGCCGCTGCGCGCCGACGACCCGACCGGGGAGGCGCGCTACTGGTCCGGCATCGTGCACTACCTGCTGGGCGAGGGCGAGGCGGCGGTCGCGTACCACCGGCAGGCCGCCGAGGCCGGCAACGCCGACGCGATGTTCGAGCTGCACGTCCTGTACGACACCGGGGACATGGTGCCGCGCGACGAGGCGGTGGCGCGGCAGTGGCTGCTGCGCGCCGCCGAGCGGGAGCACCCCCGCGCCCTGTACAACGTCGCGGCCGGGCACGCCAGCGGCCGGGGCTTCCCCCGGGACGAGGCCGTCGCCGCCGGCTGGTACGAGCGGGCGGCGAACGCCGGGAACGCGCGGGCGGCGGCCACCCTGGGGGTGATGTGTCTGCTCGGCTCCGGCGTGCCCACCGACCAGGCCCGCGCCGCCCGGTGGCTCGACCGGGCCGAGGAGCAGGGGTTCGACGTGGACGGCTGGCTGGACCAACTCGGCATGCCTCGCCCCTCCTGATCCGACGGCCTCGGCCGCCCGGCGCCAGGTCCTCCGCCTGGACGACCGCCCAGACCTCGCCGCGCGCCGTCAGGCCGGGTCGGCGGCGCCCCAGGCGGCGTGCACGAGGGCGGGAAGCACCTGGGCGGCCGGGCCGCGCAGGTTCACGTCGGCCACGGTGTCCAGGGGCGTCTCCTCCGGGTTGACCTGCACCACCGGGGCGCCGAAGCGGGCGGCCACCCGGGGGATCTCGGCGGCGGGATACACCAGTCCCGAGGTGCCCACGGTCAGCAGCAGGTCGCAGGCGGACGCCGCCTCGACGGCGGCCTCCAACGCGGCGCTCGGCAACGCCTCGCCGAACCACACCACCCCGGGCCGGACGAGGCCCGGGCAGTGCGCGCACCGGGGCGGCGCCACGCGGCCGTCACCGTGCTCGTCCGGCGCCCCGCCGGACAACGGCGCCCCGTCGAGCAGCGTTGCCCCGCCGGACAACGGCGCCCCGTCGAGCAGCGTTGCCCCGCCGGACAACGGCGGCGCCTCGGCGGACAGGGAGGTCCCGTCGGGCAGCGACGCCCCGGCGGGCAGCGGCGCTGGGCGGGCGCAGGCCGAGCAGCGCGGCGCGGACAGGCTCCCGTGCAGGTGGATCGGTGCGACGGAGCCGGCGCGCTCGTGCAGGTCGTCGACGTTCTGCGTCACGACGACCGCGTGGGGGACGCGAGCCTCGATGGCCGCCACGGCCACGTGACCGGCGTTCGGGCGGGCCCGGCCCACCGTGGCGCGCCGCCACTCGTACCAGCCCCAGACCAGGGCGGGATCGTCGCGGAAGGCATCCGGCGTGGCGAGCCGCCGCGCGTCGAAGCTGCGCCACAGGCCGGTGAGGGCGTCGCGGAAGGTCGGCACGCCGCTCTCGGCGGAGATGCCCGCGCCGGTGAAGACCACGACGCGACGCGCCTGCGCCAACAGCGCCGCGGCCTTCCGTACCGACCGCTCCCCCACCGGAACCGTCCCCTTCCGTCACGTACCCGCGCCGCAAGACTAGTGCGGCGTCCGCGACCGCCCGGCGGGGATGCGCGGGACGGCTCGTCGGACCGCCCCGGCGAGCGAGTCGCCGGCCCACCGCCGGCGGGCCGGTGCGGCCTGTCCCGCCGTCCCCGTACGCCACCGGCTGTCCCGCCGCGCGACGGCGCTCCGCGATCCGCGAGCGGACCGGGCGCGTCGGCGAATTTGTTCTCCCTTGCGCACTTGCCCGGCGTACGCCGACCACCGTTCCCCCGCGCGGGAACCGGCCCGGGACGGGTCGGACGGTCCGACCTGCCCGTTGTCGCCTCCGCCGACGGAAATTGCCGCGACGGTCATCGGAAATGGGAATCCCACCGCGCCGGCCGGAGGCTGGTGTGAACGCGTAGCGCCCGATAAGAATGGCGCAGGCGCTTCAGCGGAAAGGCGTGTCGTCGATGACTATTCCGAAGGTCGTGTCCCGGAACGAGTGGGTCGAGGCCCGCAAGGAACTCCTCGAGCGCGAGAAGGAGATCACCCGACGCCGGGACGAGGTCACCGCGCTGCGACGCGAACTGCCCGCGGTCGCCGTCGAGAAGGACTACTCCCTCACCGGGCCCTCCGGCTCCGTCCGGCTGGCGGACATGTTCGAGGGGCGGCGACAACTGCTCGTCTACCACTTCATGTTCGATCCCGAGTGGACCGAGGGCTGCACGAGTTGCTCGCTGCTGGTCGACAACTTCGGCCACCTCGCGCACCTGCACGCCAGCGACACGACCCTCGCCGTGGTCTCCCGGGCGCCGTACGCGACCCTCGCGTCCTTCAGGAGCCGGATGGGCTGGGGCTTTCCCTGGTACTCCTCGCACGGCAGCGACTTCAACTACGACTTCCACGCCACCAACGACCCGGCCGTCGCACCGGTGGAATACAACTACAAGGACGCCGAGACCCTGGCCGCGCAGGGCCTCACCGGCTTCATCAAGGGCGAGGGCCACGGCCTGAGCGTCTTCGTCCGCGACGGCGAACGGATTTTGCACACCTACTCGGTGTACGGCCGGGGTCTCGAGACGCTGCTCAACACCTACAACTTCCTGGACCTCACGCCGCTGGGCCGGCAGCGCTACGTCAACGAGTTCCCCCTCCACGACACCTACGACACGGCCACGACCGGCGGCGACTGCCACTGCCACTGACGGCGATCGGCGCCACGCTCACCCGGGCGGGCAGTTGTTGCTCTTGCGTCTGACCGTGTACTCGGTGTCGTCGTGGGTGATGCCCGACGGCGCGCCGTCGAAGTACGCCTCGACCTTCTCCCAGCCCCGCCGCTGCTCGTAGTGCAGGTGCGGGGCGCCGGAGTTGCCGGTGCTGCCCACCCGCCCGATCTGCTCGCCCTGGGCGACCCGCTGACCGACCCGGACCAGCGGCGGCTCCAGCAGGTGCAGATACTGCGTCTCCCACTTCCCGCCGTGGTCGATCTTCACCCAGTAGCCGCCGCCACGCCCGCGCGGCCCGTCCGGGTCCTCGGGCGTACGGCCACCCACCGACCCGTTGATGCCCGCCACGGTGACCTTCCCCGCGTACGACGCGAGCACCGGCCGCCCCCACGCCTTGCCCTCGGTCGGGAACAGGTCCACGTCGTAGTCGTCGTGACCGGGATAGGTGCCCAACTGCCACGTCTCCCCGCACGCTACGGGCAGTTGGAAGAGCGGACGCGGTCCCGCCGGCCGCACCAGCGGCACGACCACCGCGACGACGAACACGGCGGCGGCGAGGAGCAGCGCGACCGCGCCGGAGACGAGCGCGACCCGGAGGCGGCGGCTGCGGACGCGACGGTGGGTGCGGGGACTGCTGCGGAGGCCGGTCGTCACCGGCCCGAGCATGGCAGACGCCGGCAAGCCCCGCGGAACGGGTGTGCGGGGCGGCATCCCGACCGACACAATGAGCGGCGTGCGAAAATCGACACGTCGCCTGCTCGGTGAACTGGACGCGCTGACCCACCGGGAACGGATGGTGGCGCTCGCCCGCCGCGCCCGTGAAGTGGCCGCCACGGGCGAGCTGCCGGAGATCCTGGCGGACCTGCGCGGCGGGGAGGCGTACCACCGCTTCCTGGCCGTCACCGCGGCCGGGATCGTCGGCGACCACACGGCGGTGCGGGCGGCCCTCGGCGACCCGCAACCCACCATCCGGGCGGTCGCCGTGAAGGCGGGCCTGCGCGCCGGCTGGCTCGCCGGCGACGACCTGCACGCACTCGTCGGGGACGCGTCGGCCGACCTGCGCCACCTGGTCTACCGGTCGCTGCGGCACCTGCGCCGGCCGACGGTCGCCGACGACCTGGTCGACGGCGTGCTCGGGCGCTTCGGCGCCGCCGAGGCGGTCGCCCTGCTGCCCGCCTGCGGGGCGGACACCGTCCGCCGGCTGCTGCCGGTCGTCGAACACGCGTTGCCGGACTCGGTCCGCCTGGCCCGCCGCCACGGCGACGTGGTGCTCGACCACGCGGAGTCGACGCTGCCCGACATCCACCCCGCCGACCGGGACCGCTGGTGGTCGACGCACGGCCCACGGGTCCTGGTCGCCGGTGCACGTCGACCGGAACGCGCGCTGGCGCTGCTCGAACGCTACGCGCCCACCGGGTACCTCCCCGGCGACCTGGCGAGCTACGGGCCGCTCGCCGCCGCCGCGCCACGACGGGTACTGGCCCTGCTGACCGCGGTGTCCCGCGCCGACTGGGTGGGCTACCAGTGGCTGCCCCCGGCGCTGCTGCGTCGGCTCGTCCGGCTGCCGCAGGCGGACCTGGTCACCCTGGGCCGGCGGGTACGCGACCGCAACAACTCACTGGGGCGGCTGTTGGGGGCGCTGCCCCCGGCGCGGCGGGGCGAGCTGCACGACGCCGTGTTCGCCGATGTCGAAACGGCCACCCGGATTCCCGACGCGCCGCTGATGGAGGTGCTGCCGCACGCCTGGCGGGAGCGGGAGGCCCGCCGGGTGCTCACCCTCGACGACGTCCGCCACGACGAGGCGCAGGTGCGGTCCTGGAGCGCGCTGCTGCCCTGGCCGGCGGCGTCGGCCGTGCTCACCCCCGCGCTGCGCGCCGCCGACGCGCGCGACCGGGCCGTCGCGTACCAGTTGCTCCTGGCCGCCGCACGGCGCAGCCGTGACCCCGTCGCGGCGGCCGAGGCCCTGGCCAGGCTGGACCGGCTGCGCAACGAGCAGGACCCGGTCCGGGCCGTGGCGCTGGCGGAGCTGGCGGACCTCGCCCCGATGCTGCGCGCGGACGCCGTCGAGATGCTGGCCCGGATCACCGTCGACGCCACGACCACACGCGACGCGTCGGCGCGCACCCTCGCCGCGCTCGGCACCCTCGCCGCCCGGGTGCTGGGCCACCACGTCGACGAACCGGCCCTGCTGCGGTGGGCGTTGGACACCCTCGACCGGCTCTTCGGCGGGCACCGGCTGCCACCGCTCGGACGCCTCGACGAGACGCTGCGTCGGGGGCAGGAGGAGCTGGTCTTCGCCCGGCTGCGTGGCTGGGTCGAGGCCGGCATGGCCCGGGGCCGGTTCGCCGCGCTGTTCGCGGTGACCCGGGCCCTGGGTCGGCGGGCCTGGGGGCTGCCCGAACTCCAGGAACTGCTGCGCCGGGCGACGGCTACCGGCACCGTCGCCCCCGTCGTGCGGGAGGCCGTCGAGCTGTGGCTCGCCGATCCGAGGACACGGGCGCAACGCGTGGCGTACGTACTGCGCTCCGACGCCTCGACCATCACCTTCCCCACGGTGTGGCGGACCGTCAGCGCACGACGCACCGACCTGCTCGACCGGGTGCTGCGCCACCCGCCGAAGGGGGCGTTCCTCACCGCCGGCACCCGCTGGGTCCCGGGCCCGCCCGTGCACGCCGAGCGGTGGCTGCCCCGCCAGCAGGAGGCGTTCGTACGGTTGCAGGCGCGCCTCGCCGCCGACGCCGGCACCCCGCTGCACCACCGGGCGGCCGCCGTCCGGGCCGCCGCGCCGGTGTCGGGCCCCGGGCGCGAGCTGGTGCTGCGCCACGTCGACTCGCCGAACGTCACCCTGGCCGAGGCGGCCCTGGCGGCGCTGCCGTGGACCGACCGGCCCGAAGAGGCGCTGCCGCTGCTGCTGTCGCACGCCGACGACGAGCGGGCCAGGGTCGCCCTCTACGCCGCCGGTCGCGTCGCGCGTTTCACCCGCCCGGCCGACCTGGTGGCCCCGCTGTCCGCCGTCGCCCTGGGGCGGGGCAAGGTGACCAGCCGCAAGCAGGCGCTGCGACTGCTCGGGCGCTTCGGTCCCCCGGCGGCGATGACGGTGCTGGTGTCGGCGTGGCGGCAGCCCGACCAGCACCGCGACGTACGCGCGGCGATCGTCGCCGCCGCCCGGCAGCGGCTGCACGCGCCGGAGAGCTGGCCGCTCCTCGAACAGGCGGTCGTCGGGAGCCGGGAGGAGTCGCTGACGGTGCTCGCGACCCCGCCCGACGGGGTCGCCGCGCCGGATCGCCCCCGCTACGCCGCCCTCGTCGCCCGGGCCTGCGCGAGCACCGACCGCGAGGTCAGCCGGCTCGCCCGACCCCGGCTCGTGCACTGGTTGCCCTGGGCACCCGACCTCACCGGCCTGGTCGCGGCGGCGCTGGCCGACCCGGGCGAGCGGCACGACTGGCAGTCGGTACGCCCGCTCGTCGACGCGGTGCTGCGCCACCCGGGTCGTCCCGAGCGGGAGGCGCCCACCCTCGCCCTGCGCGCCCTCGTACGGGCCGACGACGCCGACACGGACCCGGGTGGCCCCGGCGCGGACCGTCCCGCCCGGCGGCGCATCGACGCCATCGTGGCCGAGGCGTCCTCGGTGTGGGCCTCCGATCCCCGGATGGATCCCGCGCCGTGGCGGCGGATGGCGGACGAGTTGGGCGGCCATCGCGCGTACGGGGCCCAGGCCGGCACCCTGCTGACCGGGCTGCTGCCGCTCGCCGACACGACCTCCGATCGGCTCAGCGCCGAGATCCTCGGCATCGCGCGACTGGTGGCGGGGCGGCCGGCACTCGCCGCCCGGCTCGCCCGTCTCCTCAGCCGGCGCGCCGCCTCGCCGAAGACCCTCGACGCCGAGCCGGTGCTCGCCGCGGCCCACCTACTCGCCGCGCGGGGCGAGGCCACCACCGGCCTGTTCGCGGTGGCCCTCGCCGGTGGCGGCAGGGCGTACGGCTGGTCCGCGCCGTGGCGGGACCTGCTGCGCCTGCTGCGCGAGCACCCGGTGGCCGACGTCCGCGACGCCGCCTTCGACATCTCGATGGCGGCGACGTGACCCGCAGCAGCCGCCACGACGACGGGCCGGTCCGCCCGACGGCGCCGCACCCGCTGCTCCGCCTGACGCACGCACCGGGGCGCCCCCGGTCCGCGAGGGGCGGGGGCGCCCCCGGCTCAGAAGTCGTCGTCGAAAGCCACCGTGCCGCTCACACCGACCTGGTACGCCGACACGCGCCGCTCGAAGAAGTTCGACAGCTCCTGGACGTCCTGCAACTCCATGAACGCGAACGGGTTGGTCGACCCGTAGTGGGCGGGGATGCCCAGCTGCGCGAGCCGCCGGTCGGCGACGTGTTGCAGGTACTCGCGCATGTCGACCAGGGACAGCCCGGGTACGCCCTGGCCGAGCAGGTCCTCGGCGAACTGGACCTCGCACTCGACGGCCTCGGTGAGCATCTGCCGCACCTGCTCGGCCAGCTCGTCGTCGAACAGGTCGGGCTCCTCCCCGCGGACCGTATCCACCACGTCGAAGGCGAAGGCCATGTGCATGGACTCGTCGCGGAACACCCAGTTGGTGCCGGACGCCAGGCCGTGCAGCAGCCCCCGGGAGCGCAGGAAGTAGACGTAGGCGAAGGCGCCGTAGAAGAACAGCCCCTCGATGCAGGCGGCGAAGCAGATCAGGTTGAGCAGGAACGCCCGCCGGTCCTGTCGCGTACGCAGCTCACGCAGTTCGCCCAGCGAGTCGATCCAGCGGAAGCAGAACTCGGCCTTGCGCCGGATCGACGGGATGTTCTCGATGGCGGCGAACGCGGCGAAGCGTTCGGTCTCGTCGGGCACGTACGTGTCGAGCAGGTTGAGGTAGAACTGGACGTGCACGGCCTCCTCGAACAGCTGCCGCGACAGGTAGAGCCGGCCCTCCGGGGAGTTGACGTGCTGGTAGAGGTTGAGCACGAGGTTGTTGGCGACGATCGTGTCGCCGGTGGCGAAGAACGCGACGAGGCGGCTGACCAGGTGCCGCTCGGCCGGGGAGAGCCGGTCGAGGTCGGCGAGGTCGGCGTGCAGGTCGACCTCCTCCACGGTCCAGGTGTTGCGGATGGCGTCGCGGAAGCGGTCGAAGAAGTGCGGGTAACGCATCGGGCGCAGGGTGAGATCCATCCCCGGGTCGAGCAGCATGTGGGCGGTCCTCGGTTCGCTGGTGGTCGGGGTGGTCACTGGCAGGCCTCGCACGACTCGGGGTTCTCCAGGGAGCAGGCCAGCGCCTCGTCGATGGTCGCCACCGGCGCGACGAGGCCGGCGGCGCGGGTCGGCCCGGCGGGCGCGACCGTGGCCTGCTGGATCCGGGTGGCCGGCCGCGACCGCAGGTAGTACGTCGTCTTCAGCCCGGCCTTCCAGGCGTACAGGTACATCGAGGAGAGCTTGCCGATCGTCGGAGCGGCCAGGAACAGGTTCAGCGACTGCGACTGGTCGATGTACGGGGCGCGGGCCGCGGCCAGGTCGATCAACGCCCGCTGCGGCAGCTCCCACGCGGTACGGAACAGCTCCCGCACCTCGGCCGGCAGTTCCGCGACGTCCCGCACGGAGCCCTCGGCGCGCTTGATGGCCGTGCGGATCCGCTCCGTCCACAGGCCACGGGCCTTCAGCTCGCGGACGAGGGCGGTGTTGACCTGAAGGAACTCCCCCGACAGGGTCTCGCGCTTGAACAGGTTGGACACCTGCGGCTCGATGCACTCGTAGCAGCCGGCGATCGAGGCGATGGTGGCGGTCGGCGCGATCGCCACCAGCAGCGAGTTGCGCAGCCCGTACGCGGCGACCCGCTCCCGCAGCGCGGCCCACCTCGCCGGCTGGCCTACCGTCACGCCCCACAGGTCGGGTTGCAGCTGCCCGCGCGCCGCCCGGGTCTGCCCGTACGCCGGGTGGGCGCCCGAGCGTTCCGCCAGGTCGGCGGAGGTCTCCAGGGCGGTCAGGTACAGCTCCTCGCTGATCCGGGTGGACAGCTCCCGCGCGGCCGGGGAGTCGAACGGCAGCCGCAGCGCGAAGAACACGTCCTGCAAACCCATCAGCCCGAGCCCGACGGGCCGCCAGCGGGGGTTGCTCGCCGCCGCCTGCGGCGTCGGGTAGTAGTTGATGTCGATGACCCGGTCGAGGAACGTCACGGCGGTGCGGACGGTGGCGCGCAGCCGCTCCCAGTCGATGCCGTCGGCGCCCAGGTGGGCGGCGAGGTTGACCGAGCCGAGGTTGCACACGGCGGTCTCGCCGTCGCTGGACACCTCGATGATCTCGGTGCAGAGGTTGGACAGGTGCACCACGTTGCCCGCCTCGGCCGTCTGGTTGCACAGCCGGTTCGCGGCGTCCTTGAACGTCATCCACCCGTTGCCGGTCTGGGCGAGGGTGCGCATCATCCGCCCGTACAGCTCCCGCGCCGGGACCTGCCGCACGTAGCGGCCCTGCTCCTCGGCGGCCCGGTACGCCGCGTCGAACTCCTCCCCCCACAGGTCCGGCAGCTCCGGCACCACATCGGGGTCGAACAGCGACCACACGCCGTCGGCCTCCACCCGCCGCATGAACTCGTCGGGAATCCAGTTGGCCAGGTTCAGGTTGTGGGTGCGCCGGGCGTCCTCACCGGTGTTGTCGCGCAGCTGGAGGAACTCCTCGACGTCCGGGTGCCACGGCTCCAGGTAGACGCAGGCCGCGCCCTTGCGCCGGCCGCCCTGGTTGACCGCCGCCACCGAGGCGTCGAGCGTCCGCAGCCACGGCACGATCCCGTTGGACTGCCCGTTGGTGCCCCTGATCAGCGCGCCCCGGGAACGGACCCGGGAGAAGGCGATGCCGATGCCGCCGGCGAACTTCGACAGGTTCGCCACCTGCGCGTACCGCTGGTAGATCGAGTCCAGCTCGTCGCGCGGGGAGTCGACCAGGTAGCAGGAGGACATCTGCGTGTGCCGGGTGCCGGAGTTGAACAGCGTCGGCGAACTCGGCAGGTACGCCAGGCTCGACATCAGCCGGTAGAACTCGACCGCCTCGTCCGGCGTCTGCGACAGGCCGCAGGCCACGCGCAGCAGCCAGTACTGCGGGGTCTCCAGCACCAGCCGGCTCGTCGGGTGGCGCAGCAGGTAGCGGTCGTAGACCGTACGCAGCCCGAAGTACTCGAACCGCAGGTCGCCGCGCGGGTCGACGGCGGCGTCGAGGACGCCGGCGTGGGCGGCGACGAACGCGGCGGTGTCGTCACCGATCAGTCCCTCGCCGTGGCCCCGGCGGATCGCCTCACTGAAGGAGCCGATGCCCTGCCGGCGGACCTCCTTGTCGACGTACCCGGCCAGCAGGCGGGCCGCCAGCCGCGAGTACTGCGGCTCCTCGCCGATCATCTCCGCGGCGGTCTGGATGGACAGCCGGTCCAGTTCGGCCGTCGTCGCCCCGTCGTACAGGCCGCTGATCGTCCGGGTTGCCACCCGCAGCGGGTCGACGTCGGCGAGGTCGTCGGCCCACCGCTCGACCGCCCGGACGATCCGGTTGACGTCGACCGCCTCGGTGCCGCCGTCGCGCTTGCGGACCCGCATCTGCGGTCGCCGCTGGCCCGCCACGGCCGCATCGTCGACCGCCGTGCCGGCGGCCGGAACAACCTCGGTGACTGTCACCACTCACTCCTCGCGAGCCTTGATCCCAGACGGATTTCCTGGGCACGCGGGGAGCGGACACCGACGACGACGCGCGCGAGCACGCGTCGAGATGGCGTCGGCCGTCCCACGCGGCCTCGGACCGCCACACACCCTGATGCGGGCGTACGGCGCACTGGCAGGTCTTCGGACTCGCGGGCGCGACCGGACTCGCCGGTCTCCTACTGGCCGTCGCTTCCCAGGCCGTTGACGGCCCAGTGCTGATGACGGCGGTCGTTCCCACTCACCGCTGCGGGGCAGTCCCGGATTCCCACCGGGTTCCCTCTTGCCTCGACCGCTCCGGATGAGCGCCCGAACCAGCTGCGCCGACACCATATATAGGGTTGGCCGCGTTGTCACACCCCACATGTCGGTGCCGGGCGTGTCGTCGGCGAGCCGGATGACGCCTGTCGATCGCACGCCGGATGCCCGCGTCGACGCACCGCCCACGGCACGCTGCGCCCGGCAACCAGCGGTGATCAGGACGCGTTGGACGTCCAGACCGCCGGATGAGGTCCACAGGGTCCTGATCACCAGGTGACGACCCACGCGGACGGGGCGCAGTGATGCGGGAGCGGCTTACGGACGCCGGTCGCGGCGCCGGCGGGGCCGCTGCCGGCGGCGGGTCGTGCCCGTCGGCGCCCGGCCCGCGGGGCCAGCGCAGACCGAGCCGCCTCCGATCGGTACATCGTCGGCTGTACTATCGGGGCGTGGAGACGTTGACGTACGGTCAGGTGCTGGCGCGCTTCGGTCACGCCCTGTCCGATCCGACCCGGGCGCGGTTGCTGCTGGCGCTACGCGACGGGCCGGGCTATCCCGCGGAGCTGGCCGAACTGCTGGGTACGACCCGGCAGAACCTGTCGAACCACCTGGCGTGCCTGCGCGGCTGCGGCCTCGTGGTCGCCGCACCCCAGGGGCGGCGCACCCGCTACGAGTTGGCCGACGCCCGACTGGCCCACGCCCTGACCGACCTGCTCGGCCTCGCCCTGACGGTCGATCCCGACGCCTGCCCGGACTCCGCTGGGAAGGACTGCTGCTGATGGGCCTGCCCCTGATCGACCCGGCGCCGGTGGGGCCCTCGCCGGCACGCCGCGAGGTGCTCGCCCGCCGGGTACGGCTGCTGGTCGCCGCCACGATCACCTACAACGTCGTCGAGGCGGTCGTGGCGATCACCGCCGGCACGCTCGCGTCGTCGACCGCGCTGATCGGCTTCGGGCTGGACTCGGTGATCGAGGTGTCGTCGGCGGCTGCGGTGGCATGGCAGTTCGCCGGCCGCGACCCGGAGTCCCGCGAGAGGGTCGCGCTACGGATCATCGCGGTCTCGTTCTTCGCGCTCGCGGCGTACGTCACGGTGGAGTCGGCACGGGCGCTGCTCGGCGGTGCCGAGGCCGAGCATTCCAGCGTCGGCCTGGTGCTCGCCGCGCTGTCGCTGGCGATCATGCCGGGGCTGTCGTACGCGCAGCGCCGCGCCGGCCGGGAACTCGGCTCCCGCTCGGCGGTCGCGGACTCCAAGCAGACCCTGCTGTGCACCTACCTGTCCGCCGTACTGCTCGTGGGGCTGGGGTTGAACAGCCTGTTCGGGTGGTCCTGGGCAGACCCCGTCGCCGCGCTGGTCATCGCGGCGGTGGCGGTGAAGGAGGGCCGCGAGGCGTGGCGGGGCGACGCCTGCTGCACGCCCGGGCTCGGACCGGCCGGCCCGGCGACGAGCAGCCGTACGCCGGACTGCGCGGGCGGATGCTGAGCGGGCCATTCGGCAGGTCGCGGCGCGGCCGCCACCGGGTCCCGTGGTCGTCCCGCCGGTGATCGCGCCGCCACCGCGGAGCACCAGGCTCCGGCAGCGGCGGCGCGATCACCGGCCACGCCTCGTCGGTCACCTCGCCACGACGCACCACCGGCACGTCGTCGGCGACCGGGCACGGACCGGCGGCGCTGTCAGACGCGGGTGACCCGGACGGCGTCGGCCACCACGTAGCCGGTGGTGCTCGTCCAGCGGCTGACCGCGACCAGGTTCCGGTCGCCGGCGGCCAGCCCGAAGGTGCCCAGCGAGCGCCAGACGCCGCCGCTGGAGCGCTGGTCCACGCTGACCGTGCGGTTGCCCGAGGCGGTGACGACGACATGCGGGGCCGAGCTGTTGTAGCCGGGATCGGCCGGGTGCCGCACCTCGACGCGGTAGTTACCGGCCGCCGGGATGTTCACCTTGAACCAGGCGGCGTCGCTGGCCGGCGTGGGGTTGGCGAAGCGGTAGTCGGCCCCGTAGCGCTGGGCGGAGTACGAGGAGGTGCCCCAGTTGGTGCTCGCCGTGAACCGCCCCGCCGTGGCGTTGTCCACGATGGTGCTGAACGTGGGCGGGTTGGGCGCGCTCAGGCCGAGGTAGGCGGCGATGCCCTCGGCGTGGCCACGGGCGGTGGCGGTGATGAAGTCGGCGCGCTTGAGCAGGTTCGAGTCGGCGACGGAGTCAATGAAGAGGTTCTCCGTCAGCACGGCGGGCATGGCCGACTCGCGCAGCATGTGGAAGTTCGCGGTCTTCAGCCCCCGGTCGGTGACCCCACCGATCGTCCGCATGTTGCCGATCACCCTCGGGTGCAGGGCGTTGTGCAGGTTGACGGTGGCGGCGTCCGACGTCGGGTACCGGTAGCTTTCGAAGCCGGTGCCGCCGCCGGAGTTGATGTGCACGCTCACGAGCAGGTTCGCGCCCCACGCGTTGGCGTCGTCGGTGCGGTACGCCAGGCTGCGGGTGATGTCGGTCGTACGGGACATGCGGACGTCGACGGCCCAGTTGGCCAGCAGGATGTTGCGCAGTTGCAGGGAGATGTCGAGTGTCAGGGCCTTCTCCTGCAGCCCGTTGCCCACCGCGCCGGGGTCGGTGCCGCCGTGGCCCGGGTCGATGTAGACCTTGGGCAACGCGGCCCAAGCGGGGCCGGCGACCACGGGGACGGCCGCGGCGCCGGCGACGGCCGCCAGGAGGGTACGCCGCCGCAGCGTCGGGTTGTCGAACATGTGCACCTCGTCATCGG
This sequence comes from Micromonospora sp. SD12, assembly GCF_052068495.1. Classification (NCBI taxonomy): domain Bacteria; kingdom Bacillati; phylum Actinomycetota; class Actinomycetes; order Micromonosporales; family Micromonosporaceae; genus Micromonospora; species Micromonospora sp. SD12. The sequence continues at coordinate 65,209 of NZ_JBQHDF010000017.1, forward strand.
GAGAGATCGACAGTGCCCGCAATATAGTGGAGCCTCGATGCCCGATGAAAGATGTCTACGCCCTCCGATCTGAGTTGCGAAGGATTCCTCCCTCCGCTGGGGACCCGGAGCCCTGGTGACTCCGCTATGCCCCGGGCTCCTTGACGGTTGACCGGTCGATCGACGTGGAGTGCCAGAAACACCCTCCGCTCGGCGACCTGCGTACGCGGACGCGAGCGTGCCTTCGTGGTATTTTCGGCGTCGCTGTGCGCTGCTGCGAACCGAGGAGGTGAGACCGATCAACGCTGTGACAGGTCGGGGCTCCCTCCCTCGCATGGCCTAGGGAGCGCCCGCAAAGGCATCCCGAAAGGCGTGAGCGCTATGCGCTTCAACTCTGCGACGTCGTCGGACGGCGTCCGCGAACAGATGTTCATCCTCGGTGACATTCCCGGCGTGCTGTGGACGGCGGAAGGCGCCGCCGGTACCCGCCCCCTGATCCTGATGGGACACGGCGGCGGCCAGCACAAGAAGGCCCCCGGCATCGTGGCCCGCGCGCGCCGCTTCGTGGCCGAGTGTGACTTCGCGGTGGCGGCGGTGGACGTGCCCGGCCATGGCGACCGGCCGAAGGACGAGGAGTACGACCGGATCGCGACCGAGAACCAGGCTCGCGTGGACGCCGGAGAGGACCTGGCTCCGCTGATCGCTGGTTTCCAGGCGCTCGTGGCCCGCCAGACCGTCCCGGAGTGGCGGGCGGTCCTGGACGCGGTCCAGGATCTTGTTTACGTCGGTGCCGGCCCGGTGGGCTACTGGGGTGTGTCATTGGGCTGCGGACTCGGCGTGCCGTTCGTCGCCGCCGAACCCCGCGTCCGCGCGGCGGTGCTGGGCCTGGGCGGTGCGTTGGCATCCGCCCAGGCCGCCGCGCGGATCACCGTCCCGGTGGAGTTCCTGCTGCAGTGGGACGATGAGCGGGTGCCGCGGGCCCAGGGCTTGGCACTGTTCGACGCCTTGGCTTCGACCGAGAAGACCCTGCACGCCAACCCCGGCAGGCACGGCGAGATCCCGGCGTTCGAGCTGGACAGTGCGCTACGGTTCTTCGCCCGGCACCTCGGCCGATAACGCCCGCGGTCCGCGACGCGCCGATCGGGGTCCGTTCCCGGTCGGCGCGTCCCCCCAACTTCTGAGGGCCGATCATCGGCGGCGGCGCGCTCACGCAGGTCCTGATAGCCGATCATCGGCGGGTGGCCGCTCACGCGTGGTCAGCGCTGAGCAGATTCCCACCACACCAGATTGGCCGCCACCTGCGCCGTCGGCTCGATGATCTCCCATCCCTCGGCGATCAGCCCGTCGTCGATCCGCCAGATGTCGACGACCGCGATCTCCGGTCCCGCATCGGGAAGCCAGCGCCGCGAGTACACCACGACATGATCACCGTCGGCCAGCATCTGATGGATCTCGACCTGCATGCCGGCGAGGGGCGCCAGCGCGGCGCGGACGGCGGCGAGCCACTCCTTCCTGGTCGATGTGGTCGAGCCCGGTCTGTGGTGGACGAAGTCGTCGCTCAGGAACCGTGCGAGCGCGTCCACGTCGCCCGTCTCGATGAGCCCGGTCAGCGCCTGTTGGACGATGCTCTTGTTCTCGATGGTCACAGACGCAGTGTTTCCGCGACCACTTCGATTGTCGATGAAGTCGGACTTCATGGCGTCCGCCGCGACGACGGGTACGCTTCGTGATCGTGCACACGGTCGGGGAGCTCCTGCGGCAGTGGCGGCACCGGCGGGGACTCAGCCAACTGGATCTCGCGATCGCGGCGGACGTCTCGGCCCGTCATGTCAGCCTGGTCGAGACGGGCAGGTCCAAGCCGAGCGCCGACATGATCCTCAGACTCGCGGATCAACTCCACGTGCCGCTGCGGGATCGCAACCGGCTCCTGCTCGCCGGCGGCTTCGCACCCCGGTACGCCGAGCGTCCGCTCGACGACGGCGCCTTGGCGGCCGTCCGCGACGCCGTCCGCCGGGTCCTGCGCGCACACGAGCCGTACCCGGCGGTGGTCTTCGATCGCCGGTGGAACATCGTGATGACCAATCGCGCTGTCGACCCGTTCTTCGCGCAGGCGGATCCCGACCTGCTGCGGCCGCCAGTCAACCTGGTGCGGCTGGGACTGCACCCGCGCGGGTTCGCCCGCATCGTCGTCAACCTCGCCGACGTGCGCGCGGTGTTCCGCAGCCGCATCTCCCGCCAGCTCGCCGCTGCTCCCGACCCCGAACTCGCCGCACTCTACGAAGAGCTGTTGGCGCCCGAGCCCGGCGAAGAGTCGAGCCGTGGGATCGACACGGGCGTCGTGATCCCCATGATCCTCCGCGTCGGCGGACGGGAGCTACGGCTGTTCTCGACCATCACCACGTTCGGCACACCGACGGACATCACGGTCGACGAGATCGCGATCGAGTCCTACTACCCGGCAGACGCGGAGAGTGCGGCGTACTTCACGAAGTAGCGCGCCCGCCGGGCGATCGACACCGCCTCCGGGCCCGACCTGCGGACCCGGGCGCCCCGACACCGCCCCGGACCGCGTTCGCGCAGCCCGGGACGGGTACGGCGTCACTTGGCGTTGAAGTAGCTGGCCTCCGGGTGGTGCACCACGATCGCGTCGGTCGCCTGCTCCGGCATCAGCTGGAACTCCTCCGACAACTGCACGCCGATCCGCTCCGCGCCCAGCAGCTCCACGATCTTCGCCCGGTCCTCCAGGTCCGGGCAGGCCGGGTAGCCGAACGCGTACCGGCAGCCCCGGTAGTCCGTGCGCAGCAGACCCGCCAGGTCCGCCGGATCGTCGTCGGCCACCGTACGACCGCCGGGCAGGGTCAGCTCGGCGCGGATCCGCCGGTGCCAGTACTCCGCGAGCGCTTCGGTGAGCTGCACGGACAGCCCGTGCACCTCCAGGTAGTCGCGGTACTCGTTGCGGGCGAACATCTTCGCCGTGTACTCGCTGATCGGATGCCCCACCGTGACCAGCTGCAACGCCACCACGTCCAGCTCGTCGCCGCGCGGGCGGAAGAAGTCGGCCAGGCAGAGCCGCCGCTCCTGCCGCTGCCGGGGGAAGGAGAACCGCGCCCGCTCGGAGTGCCCGTTCTCGTCCAGCACCACCAGGTCGTTGCCCTCGGCGTACGCCGGGAAGTAGCCGTACACCACGGCCGCCTCCAGCACCTGGTCGGCGATCAGCCGGTCCAGCCAGTAGCGCAGCCGGGGCCGGCCCTCGGTCTCCACCAGCTCCTCATAGGACGGCCCCTGCCCGCTACGGGCGCCCCGCAGGCCCCACTGCCCGAGGAACGTGGCCCGCTCGTCGAGCAGCGCCGCGTAGTCGGCCAGCGGCACGCCCTTGACCACCCGCGTGCCCAGGAACGGCGGGGCGGGCACCTCCACGTCGGTGGCCACGTCGGAGCGCACCGACGCGTCGTCCAGCTCCGGCAACGACTCGCTGACGATCGCCCGCTGCCGCTCACGGCGCGCCCGGCGGGCCGCCAGGGCCGCCTCCCGCTCCGCGTCGATGACCGGCGCGCCGCCGCGCTTGGCCGTCATCACCCGGTCCATCAGTGACAGTCCCTCGAAGGCGTCGCGGGCGTAGTGCACCTGGCCGGGGAACATCGCCCGCAGGTCGTCCTCGACGTACGCCCGGGTCAGCGCCGCCCCGCCCAGCAGGACCGGCCAGCGTTCCGCGACCCCGCGCGACGCCATCTCGGCGAGGTTCTCCTTCATGATCACGGTGCTCTTGACGAGCAGCCCCGACATGCCGATCGCGTCGGCCCGGTGCTGCTCGGCGGCCTCCAGGATCGCGCTGATCGGCTGCTTGATGCCGATGTTGACGACCTCGTAGCCGTTGTTGGACAGGATGATGTCGACCAGGTTCTTGCCGATGTCGTGCACGTCGCCGCGCACCGTGGCCAGCACGATGCGGCCCTTGCCGCCGTCCTCGGCGGTCTCCATGTGCGGCTCCAGGTACGCCACCGCGGTCTTCATCACCTCGGCGGACTGGAGCACGAACGGCAACTGCATCTGCCCCGAGCCGAACAGCTCGCCGACGACCTTCATGCCGTCGAGCAGGATGTCGTTGATGATGGACAGCGGGCTGCGCCCCTGCGCCATCGCCGTGTCCAGGTCGACCTCGAGGCCGTTGCGTTCGCCGTCGATGATCCGCCGCTTCAGCCGCTCCTCCAGCGGCAGGGCGGCCAACTCCTCCGCCCGCCCCGCCCGCGCCGACGCGGCGTCCACGCCCTCGAAGATCTCGATGAACCTCTGCACCGGGTCGTAGCCCTCGCGGCGCCGGTCGTAGACCAGGTCCAGCGCCACCTCCCGCTGCTCGTCGGGGATCTTGTTGAACGGCAGGATCTTGCTGGCGTGCACGATGGCGCTGGTCAGACCCGCCTCGCGGCACTCGTGCAGGAACACCGAGTTGAGCACCTGCCGGGCAGCCGGGTTGAGCCCGAAGGAGACGTTGGAGATGCCGAGGGTGAAGTTGACCCCCGGCCAGCGGCGGGCGATCTCCCGGATCGCCTCGATCGTCTCGATGCCGTCGCGCCGGGTCTCCTCCTGGCCGGTGGCGATCGGGAACGTCAGCGCGTCGATCAGGATGTCCTCGCGGTCCATCCCCCACCGCCCGGTGAGGTCGTCGATCAGCCGGCCCGCGACCCGCACCTTCCAGTCGGCGGTGCGCGCCTGCCCCTCCTCGTCGATGAGCAGCGCCACCACGGCCGCCCCGTGCTCCTTGACGATGGGCATCACCCGGGCGTAGCGGGACTCCGGCCCGTCGCCGTCCTCGAAGTTGACCGAGTTGACCACGCACCGGCCGCCGAGCATCTCCAGCCCCGCCTCGACGACCGCCGGCTCGGTCGAGTCCAGCATGATCGGCAGGGTCGAGGCGGTGGCGAACCGGCCGGCGAGCTCGCGCATGTCCCGCGTACCGTCGCGGCCGACGTAGTCGACGCAGAGGTCCAGCAGGTGCGAGCCGTCGCGGGCCTGGCTGCGGGCGATCTCGACGCAGGCCCGCCAGTCGCCGGCGAGCATGGCCTCGCGGAACGCCTTGGAGCCGTTGGCGTTGGTCCGCTCCCCCACCATCAGCAGGGAGGCGTCCTGGGCGAACGGCACCGGGTGGTACACCGACGACACGCCCGCCTCGTGCCGCGGCTCGCGCGCCGCGGGGCGCGTGCCGTGCAGGCGCTCGGACAGGACCCGCACGTGCTCGGGGGTGGTGCCGCAGCAGCCGCCGACGAGCGAGACGCCGTACTCGGTGACGAACCGCTCCAGGGCGTCGGCAAGCTCGACGGGGGTCAGCGGGAAGTACGCCCCGTCCGCGGTCAGCACCGGCAGGCCCGCGTTCGGCATCACCGACAGCGGGATCCGGGAGTGCCGGGAGAGGTAGCGCAGGTGCTCGCCCATCTCGGCCGGCCCGGTCGAGCAGTTCAGCCCGATCAGGTCGACCCCGAGCGGCTCGATGGCCGCCAGCGCCGCCCCGATCTCGCTGCCGACCAGCATGGTGCCGGTGGTCTCCACGGCGACGTGGCAGATGATCGGGACCGGTCGGCCGAGCCTTGCCATGGCCCGCTTCGAGCCGACCACCGCGGCCTTGACCTGGAGCAGGTCCTGGCACGTCTCGACGATCAACGCGTCCGATCCGCCCTCGATCAGGCCCTCGGCGTTCTCCTGGTAGGCGTCGCGCAGGGTCGCGTAGTCGGCGTGCCCGAGGGTGGGCAGCTTGGTGCCCGGGCCGATCGAGCCCAGCACGAAGCGGGGCCGCTCCGGCGTGGCGTACGCGTCGGCGGCCTCCCGGGCGAGGCGGGCCCCGGCCTCGGAGAGCTCCCGGATGCGGTGCTGGATGTCGTACTCACCCAGGTTGGCCAGGTTGGCCCCGAACGTGTTGGTCTCGACACAGTCGGCGCCCGCCGCCAGGTACGCCTCGTGCACCCCGCGTACGACGTCCGGCCGGGTCACGTTGAGCACCTCGTTGCAGCCCTCGTAGCCCTCGAAGTCGTCCAGGGTGAGGTCGGCCGCCTGCAGCATCGTGCCCATGGCGCCGTCGGCGACGAGAATCCGGTCTGCCAGTACGTCGAGCAATGAGGTCCGCACGGGATCAGGTTAGTGCCGACGCGACGCGACCGATCCCCCCGTACGCGCCTTCCCACATTGTGTCAGCGGGATCACGCTGTCCGGTTCATCGTGGTATGGCCGGCCACCCCCGGGCACGACCGGCGCGGCCGACGGGCCGCATCCCGCCCCGACACGTAGGCTGGCGGACGTGAAGGACTACAGCGACAGCACCACGCCCGGCGGGCGGACGACCGGGTCCGGTCCCGGCGCCGGCCCCGACGAGCAGGGTGAGGTGACGGCGTGACCGAGTTCGACGGACTGCCGGTGCTGCGGTCCCCCGTGGCGATCGCCGCGTTCGAGGGCTGGAACGACGCCGCCGACGCGTCCACCGCCGCGGTCGAGCACCTGGAACAGGTGTGGCAGGCCCGGCAGGTCACCGAACTGGACCCGGAGGACTTCTACGACTTCCAGGTCAGCCGGCCCACCATCACCATGGCCGAGGGCGAGACCCGCCGGGTCGAGTGGCCCACGACGCGCTTCATGGTGGCCAGCCCCGAGGGCACGGAGCGGGACGTCGTGCTGATCCGGGGCATCGAGCCGAGCATGCGCTGGCGCACCTTCTGCGAGCAGGTGCTGGAGATCTGCCACAGCCTGGAGGTCGAGCGGGTGGTCGTGCTCGGCGCGCTGCTGGCCGACGTGCCGTACACCCGGCCGCTGCCGATCAGCGGCAGCGCCTCCGACGCGGAGGCCGCCCAGCGCTACCAGCTCACCCCCACCCGCTACGACGGGCCGACCGGGATCGTCGGCGTGCTGCACGACGCCTGCAACAAGGCCGAGGTCGACGCCGTCTCGTTCTGGGTGCACGTGCCGCACTACGCCAACAACCCGCCCTGCCCCAAGGCCACCCTCGCCCTGCTGCACCGCGTCGAGGAGGTGCTCGACCTGCCGGTGCCCATGGCCGACCTGGCCGAGGAGGCCGCCGAGTGGGAGCAGCGGGTGCGCAGCGCCGCCGAGCAGGACGCCGAGCTCGGCGAGTACGTGCGCGAGCTGGAGGAACGCGTCGGCGACGCGGGCATCACCCCGCTGACCGGTGACGAGATCGCCCAGGAGTTCGAGAAGTACCTGCGCCGCCGCGGCGGCTCGGCCGGCCCCACCGCCGGTTCCTGGTAGCACCCACCGCCTGCCCGTCGGGCCCCGGACGCGACGCGTCCGGGGCCCGAGTGTCTTCCCGCCGCGTGGGTTTCGCGTGTCCGGGGTGGCGCCGTCACCACCTCTACGGCATCCTAGGAACCTAGCTGTCATCGAGGAGGCGGGCATGCAGATCAATCCGGGGGCGGCCGAGTTCCCGCACCGGCAGATCGCCGCGCAGCTCAAGGCCCAGATCCGCCGCGGCGACTGGGGTCCGGGCGAGCGGCTGCCGTCCATCCCGGCCGTCGCCGAGATGTTCGGCGTGGCGAAGCAGACCGTGCAGCGCGCCGTCGACCAACTGCGGGTTGAGGGCATCCTGATCACCAAGCCCGGCTCCGGGACGTACGTCCGGGGCACCCGGCGGCGGCTCAACCGGCTCTCCCGGGGCCGCTACGGCGGCTTCCGCGGCTACCACACCGACCTGGCCGCGCGGTACCGGCAGCAGCTCGTCTCCGTCGGCCGGGCCCCCGCCCCGCCAGAGGTGGCCGACGCGTTCGGCGTGGCCGACGGCACCGACCTGCTCTGCCGGCGCCACCTCGTACGCACCGAGGACTCCCCCGTCGAGGTGGGCGCCTCGTGGTTCCTGCCCGCCGACACCGCCGGAACCTCACTGGAGCGCGCCGAGGCCTTCGGTCGCCCGCTCTACCAGGAGGCCGAGGAGGCCACCGGCCGACGGTACGTCTCCGCCACCGACACCATCAGCGCCCGCCAGCCCAGCCGGGAGGAGGCCGAGATCCTCCAGATCCGCCCCGACACCCCCGTTCTGCACCTGCTGCACGTCGCCTACGACGGCCAGCGCAAGCCCATCGAGGTGGCCCAGGCCACCTGGCCCGGCCCGGTCACCACGCTGACCGAGGAGTACAAGATCCCCGCCCCGGCCCCCGACCCCACCCCGGACCCCGGCCTGGTCCTGGGCTGACCCCCACCCCCGCCCCGTCGACGCGGAGGGGGTGGATCAGAGGTGGAGCCCGAGGAGGGCGTCCAGGGTGGTGGCGAAGAGGGCGGGGGCGGCTGGGTCGTCGGCGTTGCCGGCGAGGGTCGCGTCGGCCCACGCGTCGGCCAGCGCCAGGGCGCCCGGCGAGTCGAGGTCGTCGGCGAGGCGGGCGCGTACGCCGGCCAGGAACTCCCCGCCCGAGGGGCCGGCGGGCGCGGCGGCGGCCCGCCGCCAGCGGTCCAGCCGCTCCTGCGCGGTCGCCAGCAGCTCGTCGGTCCAGGCGCGGTCGGCGCGGTAGTGCCCCGAGAGCAGGGCCAGCCGGACCGCCATCGGGTCGACCTGGTCGGCGCGCAGCCGGGAGACGAAGACCAGGTTGCCCCGGGACTTCGACATCTTCTCGCCGTCCAGGCCGATCATGCCGGCGTGCACGTAGTGGTCGGCGAACGGCGCGACGCCGGTGAGCCGCTCGGCGTGCGCGGCGGAGCACTCGTGGTGGGGGAAGATCAGGTCGTTGCCGCCGCCCTGCACGTCGATCCGGTCACCGAGCAGGTTGAGCGCGATGACCGCGCACTCGATGTGCCAGCCGGGACGCCCGGCGCCCAGCTCGCCGCCCGGCCAGGACGGCTCGCCCTCGCGGGCGCCGCGCCACAGCAGCGGGTCGAGCGGGTCGCGCTTGCCGGCGCGGTCCGGGTCGCCGCCGCGCTCGGGGAAGATCTCCACCATCTGCTCGCGGGTCAGGTTGGACTCGTAGCCGAAGCGGGGCGAGGCGGAGACGTCGAAGTAGACGTCGCCGGTGCCGTCGTCGAGGCGGTACGCGGCACCGTCCTTGAGCAGCAGGAGCACCTTGTCGGCGATGTCGGGGATCGACTCGACCGCGCCGACGTAGTGCGCCGGCGGGATCATCCGCAGCGCCTCCATGTCCTCCCGGAACAGCGCGGTCTCCCGCATCGCCAGGACCTTCCAGTCCTCGCCGTCGCGCTCGGCGCGCTCCAGCAGCGGGTCGTCGATGTCGGTGACGTTCTGCACGTAGTGCACGTCCAGGCCGGCGTCCCGCCACACCCGCTGCACCAGGTCGAACGCGATCATGGTGGCGGCGTGGCCCAGGTGCGTGGCGTCGTACGGGGTGATGCCGCAGACGTACATGGTCGCGGTGCCGCTCGGGTCGCTGGCGTGGGCGCCCTGCCGCGCCGAGTCGAACAACGACAGCGGCTGGCCCCTGCCCGGCAGCCGCGGCACCTCGTGTCCCGCCCAAGAGTCCATGACCGTCAGCCTAACGAGCCGGCGCCGCGCGGCAGGACCGGCCCACAGTGATCAACATGACAGCGCCGCGCGACGGTCGGCCGGCACTCACATGGGGGGCCAGGGCACCGCCGGCCAGTCCTGCGACGGCTGCGGGAACAGGCCGGTGTGCCGCAGCCGGTCGACCCGGGCCGCCACCTCGGCGACCTCCCGGACCGTCAGGTGTTCGGCCAGCTCGGCGCCGAGCGCCCCGGGCAGCTGGCCCGCGAGCGCGTCGAGCATCTCCACGGCGTCCGCCGGCAGTTGCCGGCCGGCCCAGCCCCAGAGCACCGTGCGCAGTTTCTCCTCCACGTGGAAGCTCACCCCGTGGTCGACGCCGTAGATCCGGTCGTCCGCGCCGACCAGCACGTGCCCGCCCTTGCGGTCCGCGTTGTTGATCACGGCGTCGAGCACCGCGAGCCGGGCCAGCCTCGGATCGTCGGCGTGGGCCAGCGCGTACGGCGTGCCGTCGTCGTCGCGCGCCGCGGCGACCGGGAACCAGCGGGGCGGCAGCGCGTCGGCCGGCACGAACCCGACCAGGGGCTCGGCCTCCTCCGGCTCGTCGATCCAGAGCTGGCAGGAGCCGGGCCCGAACGGGCCGTCGCGCAGCACCGTCGGCGGGACCAGGTCCCAGCCGGTGGCCCGGGAGACCACGTACGCCGAGACCTCCCGGCCGGCCAGCGTGCCGTCCGGGAAGTCCCACAGCGGGCGCTCACCGCGCACCGGCTTGTAGACGCAGCGGGCCGTCACCCCGTCGAGGGTCAGGATGCCGCGCAGGGTCGTGTTGGAGGCGTCGACGAGCCGCCCCTCCAGGTCGAGGTGGCCGTCGCGGAGCAACCGGAGCGCGGCCTCACCGTCCTGTCGGGGTTGCAGGTCCGACGACGTCACCGGTGGTAACCGTTATGGCGCGGGCAGAGGTGACCGGCGGGGTCGAGGGGCTGGCCGCACAGCGGACAGGGCGGCCGGCCGGCGTTGACCACCCGCCGGGCCCGCTCGATGAACTGGCGGGTGGCCTCGGGGGTCAGCCGCACCCGGAGCCGGTCGAGGTCCTCGTCCGGTTCCTCGTCCTCGTCGTCGACGTCCTCGTCGTCGTCGGGCTCGCCGAGGTCGACCTCGGCCTCCGCCTCGCCCACGGCGATGGCCTCGATCACCACGGTCGCGGTGTCGACGTCGAACGCCAGCCCGAGCGTGCCGACCCGGAACTCCTCGTCGACGGGCGTGTCCAGCGGGTCGTTGTCGCCGACGACGGCCACCGGCTCGGGCAGCTCCACGCCGAAGCGGCGCTGCGCCTCGGAGAGCAGCTCCTCGAGCTTCTCGGCGAGCAACGACACCTGGACCTTCTCCAGCGCGACGCTGACCAGCCGGCCACCGCCGCGCGCCTGGAGGAAGAACGTGCGCTCCCCCGGCGGCCCGACCGTCCCGGCGACGAACCGCTCCGGCGGCTCGAAGGCGTGCACCTGGTGGGTCATACCCACGACCCTATCCGGCGCGCCACAGCGCCGCGCACCCCACCGACGTGAATCGCCGCGCGCCCGCCGCGCCCGGCGCACCGCGCGCCGCACCCGGGCGTGGCGGCCGGCCAGACGCCGGTCCCGCGCCCCAGCGTCGCGGACGGGACTCCCGGCCCGCACCGGCGCGCGGACTCCTCGTCGGCCGGGGCGAGCGTCGCGGGCGGGACGGCCGCCACGCCCAGGCACCGCCCCGCCGGACGCGGCGCCCTGCGGCGAGGCCGCGGGTCGGGTCGCCGCCGGCCCGTCACCGGCCCGCCCCCGCGCCGCCGCCGACCGGCGCGTCGGAGTCGGCCGCCCCGGCCGCCCGCGTCGCCCGTCGGCGGCGCTTTCGCGGCGGCGGCACCAACCCGGCGAGGTCGCCGCCGGTGTCGTTGAGCCGCAGCAGGAACGGCCGCAGCGGCGTGTAGCGGATCGCCGTCACCGAGGCCGGATCGGCCACGATCCGCTGGAACAGATCCAGGTGTACGCCGAGCGCGTCGGCGACGATCGCCTTGATCACGTCGCCGTGGCTGCACGCCAGCCAGACCGCCTCGGGGCCGTGCTCCGCCGTGATCCGGGCGTCCCACGTACGCACCGCGGTGACCGCCCGCGCGGCCATCGCGGCCATCGCCTCCCCCTCGGGGAAGACCGCGGCGCTCGGATGCTGCTGGACCACCGGCCAGAGTGGCTCCTTCGCCAGCTTCTTCAGCGGCTGCCCCTCCCAGGCGCCGTAGCCGCACTCGATCAGCCCCTCCTCCACCACCGGGGCGGCCCCGGGCAACGCCAGCTCCAGGGTTTGCCGGCACCGGATCAGCGGGCTGGTCACCACCGCCGCGAGCGGCACCGCCCGCAGCCGCTCGCCGGCCGCGCTCGCCTGGGCCCGGCCCGTCTCATCCAGTTCCACGGGCTGACGGCCGGCCAGCCCGCCGTCGGCGTTCGCGGTCGTCCGGCCGTGTCGCAGAAGCAGAAGGGTCGCCACGGGACCACCCTATGACCTGTGTCCGGCCACGGGTGCCTCCCCGGTGCGCGGTATGGCCCGCGCTCCCCCATCTGCGCTACGGCCCCGGGCCCGACCCACCTCGACGGCGCTGACCGCCCCATCGACGATGGCAGTCCCACACCGGGCATAACACCCGCGGCCCGCACTTATCCCGCGCTTATCCCGCACCGCCCCCGCGTCTGCCGGCCCCGCGCCCACACCGCGTCGGCGTCGGCGTCGGCGTCGGCGTCGGCGTCGGCGTCGGCGTCGGCGTCGGCGTCGGCGTCGGCGTCGGCAGATCTTGGAACGAGAGTGCCCCTCCAGGGGCCGATCCTCGCCAAGATCTCGCAACCGGGGCCGGCCCGACAGGCTCGGCTGACCATTGACCATGCCCGGAAGCCACCAACGGACATCACCGACACCCACATGTCGGGTTCATCCCCTGACACGCGGCTTCGCCGCCCCTCCACCCCGACCGACACCAATCCGGAGCGCCCACCGCAACCCCACCAGACCCAGCCGAAACGAGTCGACAACGATACGCATGTCCGGTTCGCGGTGTGACCGGGAGCATCGTGGGGGCGGAATCGTGGCCGGCCCCGGGTCGTTACACCATGCGTACGACCGAGCAAGGCACGCCCCGCCTCCCGGGCAGGTGGCCAGCCCGGGCCCCGGAATGATGGCGGCCGGCCGGTCGTTACACATGGTCCCGGCCCACGTGCAGGGCATCCCCTCCGCCCCACGCGGCCGACTCTGATCTTTCCTCCGGCAGGCCGCCGGAGGTTCCCCGTTGTTCATCGAGCGCCGGACGGTGCTTGCACCCGCACACAGAGCCGATCCCCCTTCGGTGTGCGGTGCCAACCCCCGAATGGAGCGTCCCCCATGAACACGTTCATTCGTAACAGCGTTCTCGGTATTGCTGGTCTCGCGTTCGCCGGTGGTGTGGCCGCCGGCCCGATGACCGACAGCACCCCGACGACTGTCGACACCACGCCCGTGGCGGCTGTGGCCATGCAGGCTGACAAGCCGGCCGTGGACAAGGGCAAGCTGGTCCCGCACGGTGTGCAGGGCGCCCAGTCGCGCATCGACCTGTCCGACGAGCAGGTCGACAACGTCAAGGCGATCATCGCGGCGACGAAGAAGGCCGGCATGGACGAGCGCGCCGCCGTCGTCTCCATCGCGACGGCCCTGCAGGAGTCGAAGCTGGAGAACCTGGGTCACCTGGGTGACCGCAACGACCACGACTCGCAGGGCCTGTTCCAGCAGCGCCCGTCCTCCGGTTGGGGCACGGTCGAGCAGATCACCGACCCCGAGTACTCGACCACGGCGTTCCTGAAGGGCCTCAAGCAGGTCGACGGGTGGCAGGACATGCCCCTGACCAAGGCCGCGCAGACCGTGCAGGTGTCGGCCTACCCCGACCACTACGCCCAGTGGGAGCAGCAGGCCGCCGACCTCGTCACCGAGCACTGGAACAGCTGACCTGACCCCAGAGACTTTCCACCACCACAAGGGGGACCGCTGGCCGGCACCGATCAATCGGTGCCGGCCTGCGGCACATCCACCACGACACAACCACCACCCCACGGCCGACGCCCCGACAGGGGCGCCGGCCGCTGGCATCTCCACCACCAGATCTTGGACAGTTGCCGCTCACACCAAACGACAACCGTCCAAGATCTCGACGTAAGGACGGCGAGCACGACGGACGCAATCCGGCGAGAGAGTGCGGCGCCAGACGCCAAGGCGCCAGGCAGGCAGTGACGGCCGGCGGTGGGTCGGACACGGACCGGCCCCCGTCCGCTGCTGCGGAACGAGGGCCGGTGTGGAGGTGGGTGGCGGATCAGGTGGCGCTGATGGTGCCCGTCATCAGCAGGGCGAGCACCAGGGTGCCCAGCGCTACCCGGTACAGCACGAAGACGTACAGGGTGTGGTGCGCGACGTAGCGCAGCAGCCAGGCGATGGCCGCGTACCCCACGCCGAAGGCGATGATCGTGGCGACGATCATCTGGGCGAGGCTCGGCACCGACGTGCCGGGGGCCGCCGGCTCGAAGACGTCACCGACGCTGAAGATCCCGGACATCACCACCGCCGGGATGGCCAGCAGGAACGAGTAGCGCGCCGCCGCCTCCCGGGTGAGGTTGAGCAGCAGCCCCGCGGTGAGCGTGCCGCCGGAGCGGGACACCCCGGGGATCAGCGCCATCGCCTGGGCGAAACCCATCACCACGCCGTCGCGCATCCGGAAGTTCTCCAGGGTGCGGCTCTGCCGGCCCCAGTACTCCGCGAACGCGAGCACGAACGCGAACACGATCAGGGTGGTGGCCACCAGCCACAGGTTGCGCCCGGCGGTGCGGATCTGGTCCTTGAACAGGAAACCGAACAGCCCGATCGGGATCGAGCCGACGATGACGTACCAGCCCATCCGGTAGTCGAGGCTGGAGCGCACCGACTTGTCCCGGATGCCGACCAGCCACGTCCGGGTGATGCGCCAGATGTCCTTGGCGAAGTAGATCAGCACCGCCGCCTCGGTGCCCAGCTGGGTGACCGCGGTGAACGACGCCCCGGCGTCCTGGTCGAAGAAGATCGCGGAGGTGATCCGCAGGTGACCGGACGAGCTGACCGGGAGGAACTCGGTCAGTCCCTGGACGATGCCCAGGACGATGGCCTCGATCCAGGTCACTCCCCGACTCCCGAGAGGTCCAGCGCCTCGGCGACGGTACGCAGGGTGTGCAGGCCGCTGTCCCGGTCGGCGGCGAACAGGCTCACCGACAGGGTGGTGACGCCGGCGGCCGCGTACTCCCGCATCCGCTCGGCGATGCGCTCCTTCGGGCCCAGCAGCGAGGTGCGGTCGATGAACTCCATCGGCACCGCGGCGGCGGCGTCGCGCTGCCGCTTGGCCAGGTAGAGGTCCTGCACCTCGCGGGCGGCGTCGCCGTAGCCCATCCGGGTGGCGAGCTGGTTGTAGAAGTTCTGCTGGCGGCTGCCCATGCCGCCGACGTAGAGGGCCGCGTACCAGCGGACCAGTTCCGCACAGGTGGCGACGTCGTCGCCGACCACCACGGGCACCGACGGGACCACGTCGAAGCCGGCCAGCTCCTTGCCGGCCTTCGCCCGCCCGGCGCGCACCGAGGCGAGCTGCTCCTCGGCGAACTCGGGGGCGTAGAAGACGGCCAGCCAGCCGTCGGCGATCTCGCCGGCCAGCTCCAGGTTCTTCGGGCCCACGGCCGCGAGGTAGATCGGGATGTGCTCGCGCGGCGGGTGGAAGCCCAGCTTCAGCGCCTTGCCCGGCCCGTCCGGCAGCGGCAGCGTGTAGAACTCGCCGTCGTACGCGACCGACTTGCGCGCCACGGCCAGCTTCACGATGTCCACGAACTCGCGGGTCCGCGCCAGCGGCTTGCCGAACCGCACGCCGTGCCAGCCCTCGGAGACCTGCGGGCCCGACACGCCCAGGCCCAGCCGGAACCGGCCGCCGGAGAGCGCGTCGATGGTGGCCGCCGTCATCGCGGTCATCGCCGGCGTACGGGCGGGGATCTGCATCACCGCGCTGCCCAGGTCGATCCGTTCCGTCTGCCCGGCCATCCAGGCGAGCATGCTCGGCGAGTCGGAGCCGTAGGCCTCCGCCGCCCACACCACCGCGTAGCCGAGCCGGTCCGCCTCCTGGGCGAACGCAAGGTGATCGGCCGGTGTGCTCCACGCCGTCTGGTATCCGAGGCTGAGCCCGAGTCGCACTAGGTCCTCCCCCATCCGCACCACAGGTCGCATCAGGTTACGCAATGCCGGAAGACGGCCCGATCACCGGTCGCCCCCACCGGGGCGTCGCCCGGACGGTCGGAAAGGCGACGCGCCCGACACACTTGACGGCGGCGAGGATATCGGCGGGCCCTGGTTCGAAATAAGGTTCACCCATGCAACAGCGACCGCTCGGCCGAAGCGGGCTGGCGGTTTCGCGGCTCGCGCTCGGCACCATGACCTGGGGCCGGGACACCGACGCCGACGACGCGGCCGCCCAGCTGAAGAGTTTCCTCGACGCGGGCGGCAACCTCATCGACACCGCCGACGTCTACGGCGACGGCGACGCCGAGGCCGTCATCGGGTCGCTGCTGGGTTCCCTGGTGCCCCGCGACGAGCTGCTGATCGCCACGAAGGCGGGGCTGCGTCCGGGCAGCGGCCGACGCCGCGACGGTTCCCGGGGCCACCTGCTGCGTACGCTGGACGCCTCGCTGCGCCGGCTCGGCACGGACCACGTCGACCTGTTCCAGCTGCACGGCTACGACCCGGACACGCCGCTGGAGGAGACGCTCGCGGCGCTCGACCACGCGGTGGCCAGCGGCCGGGTCCGCTACGTCGGGGTGTCGAACTTCGCCGGCTGGCAGACCGCGCGGGCGGCGGCCTGGCAGACCGCCTGGCCGGGGCGCGCCCCGGTGGTGGCCGCGCAGGTGGAGTACTCGCTGTTGGAGCGGGGCGTGGAGCGGGAGGTGCTGCCCGCGTGCGAGGCCCTCGGGCTGGGGGTGCTGCCCTGGTCGCCGCTGGGCCGGGGGGTGCTCACCGGCAAGTACCGCCACGGCCGGCCCGCCGACTCGCGGGCGGCCTCGCCGCACTTCGAGCGGTTCGTCGCCACCTACCTGGAGCCCCGCTGCTCCAGCATCGTGGAGGCGGTCGCCATCGCCGCCGGCGGGCTGGGTGTCTCCCCGACGGAGGTGGCGCTGGCGTGGATCCGCGACCGGCCCGGGGTGGTGGCCCCGATCCTCGGCGCGCGGACGGTCGGGCAACTGCTCGGCGCGCTCCAGGTGGAGCGGGTGACCCTGCCGGACGAGATCGTCACCGCGCTGGACGACGTGTCGGCGGTGCCGGTGGGCTACCCCGAGCGCGACGGCTGACCCCGCGTCGCGCGGGGCGAGCGCGCGTCAGGCCGCCGGGCGCCCGCCGGGCAGCTCGCGTACGGCGGCCAGGAAGCGGGCCTGGTCGTCGCGGGTGGCGGGGTTGACGATCCGGATCCAGGACCCGTCGTCGAAGACGATGGTGGACGGGAACTGCATCAGGCGGGCCCCGTGCTCGGATTCGATGCGGGCGACGCGCTGCCGCGGCACGCTCCACAGCACCTGGGGGCGCCGGCGGTCCTCGCGGTCGGGGTCGGGGCGGCGGCCCATCCGCAGCAGGTGCAGGTGGGTGTCGGTGACCGCCAGCGGGGTGCCGGTGTAGCGCTCGAGGAACAGCAGCAGGCTGCCGGCGAGCGTCGCCAGGTCGCCGCTGAAGACGTACCGCCGCCGGTAGGCGATCTCGGCGAGCTGGTCGGCCAGCGGTCGGTAGCGGCTGAGCCGGAACAGCGCCCGGAACGCCTCCTGCTCGTCGGTGAGCGGCAGCGGCTCCCGGGGCGCGGCGCCCGGCGCGGGTTCGGGCTCGGCCGCCTCCGGGGTGCCCGCGGCGAGCACGGCGGCCTTGCCGGGCAGCAGCAGGACGCCGGCGGCGATGCGTACGGGTGTCATCACGGCGTCCACCCAGGCGACGGGGTTGACGATGTTGAGCAGCCCGAACAGCGCGCGGGGGTCGAGCGCCTCGGCCAGCTCCGCGTTGACCCGGTCGGCGAGCTGGCTGCCGGCCCGGTGGTTCTCCGGGGCCCGCACCGGCGCCAGGCCGACGTAGCGGATCTCCTCGCCGGGCAGCAGGGGCGCGACGAGGGCACGCTCGGGCTCGTCGCTGGTGCGGAACTCGTCGCGCAGCTCCCGGGCCTTCTCCCGGGCGGCACGCGCGCCGCCGAGCACCGCGTCGGTCAGCCGGCCCAGCCGGCTGCGCCCCTCGGACACCTCGTACCCCCTCGGTCGGCCGTCACCTGCCGGCCGGTTGCTCCGCCGGCGGCTGCCCGAAGACATTCTGGTCGATCCACTCGGCGCCGCCCCGCACCGCCGCGTCGACCTTGTCGCCGACCTGGTCCATGCCGGGCACGGACAGCCCGGAGACCATCGCCACGGTGCCCCAGGTGGCACCGTGCACGACGGAGTTCGGGATGTTCCACGGCAGGTTGGTGGCCCAGTCCCGGCCGATCATCCGCGCCCCGTCGGCCATGCCGTGCGCCCGCAGCGCGCCGAGGCGCTCGAACGTGCTCATGTCGAACGGCGTGCCGGACTTGCCGAGCTTCCAGTTGCCCTTCGCCGGATCCATGAACTTGTGGAACCACTTGTCGGCGTCGCCGGCGGCGCGGCGCCTGTCGGCGTACTTCTGGCCGGCGCGCAGCGCCTTCTGCTTGTCGACCAGCTTGTCCAGGTGGTTGCGCAGCTTGCGCAGGTGGAGCAGTACCCGTTGCAGCAGCCGGATGACCTTCTGCAGGTGCGTCGCCAACGGTCGGATGATCTTCAGCATCCGGGCCAGCGCGATCATGCCCCGGGTGACGCCCAGCGCCACGCCGGCCGCCCAGGACGCGCCGGCGGTGAACGGTGCCATCAGCAGCGCGGTGACCAGCGTCACCAGCAGGAAGTTCACGAACTCGACGCAGATGTCGACCAGGACGTCGTGCACGGTCTGCAACGCGTCGGCGACCCCGCGCAGGTATTCGGCCGTGGCGGCGAACTGCTCGGCGACGTCCAGCAACTGCTGCTCGACGTCGGCCATCCGCCGCCCGTACGCCTCGCCGGACGGCGAGCGCCAGCCGGCCTGTTCGGCCACGCGTACGCCGCGGTGGCCCATCGCCAGCTCCCGCACCTGCGTGGCCAGCGCGTCCCACTCGGTGGCCTTGGCGCGCAGCGCGGCCGGCTCGCCGTCGACGAGGTCGACGAGCTGGATCAGCGGCCAGGCGAGGGTGCGGCAGACGCTGTCGACCACCTTGTCCACTCCGGACAGGGCGTTGTCGATGCCGTTCCAGAGCTCGACGGCGGTGCCCGCGGGCCCACTCACCGGGGCATCCCGGCGCCGATGGCGCGGAACGAGGCGTCGATGTCCTGCTCGTTGCGCTCGTAGGACTCGGCGGTCGCGCCCAGCGCGCCGCCGACCCGCTCGAACGCGTCGTGGCCGGAGCGGAACAGCTCCATACCGCCGGTGACCTGCTCGGCGTACTTCTCGCGGAGCAGGTCGCTGACGAACGGCAGGTGCCCGAAGGCTCCGTCCGGGATGTCCCCGGCGGAGGTGAGCCGACCCTCCAGCGCGCTCAGCGAGGTGGCCACCCGCTTCGCCGCCGCCTCCAGCCGACGTACCGCCTGCACGTCCACGTCGATGTCAGGCACGCCGTTCCTCCCCCACTCGCACCGGCGGGACGACGATACGATCATGCCGCCGCCCGCCGCCACCCCGGGCGGCACCGCGTACGGGAGGTTCCCATGTCTGACCCGCTGTCCGCGTTCGACGCCCTCGCCGGACGGCTCGCCGACATCGAGCGGCGCTTCGCCGGGCTCACCGACGACCTGGACGAGCTGAGCGGCACCGCCACGGACGACAGCGGCCTGGTCTCCGCGACCGTCGGCGCCACCGGCGAGCTCACCGACCTGAGCTTCGCCCCGACCGCGCTGCGGGTGGGCACGGAGGATCTCGCCGCCATGGTCCTGCAGGCGTACCGGCAGGCCCGGGCGGCGGCGACGGAGCAGCTCAACGAGCGCACCGAGGGTCTCGACGCGACGCTCGGCGCGGGGCTGAACGGCATCTTCGGCACGCCCGGCGACTTTGCCTCGCTGGGTCGCCTGGAGGAGGCGATGGGACGCCTCGGGCGCCTCGACGGACGCCTCGCGGGGCCGCCGGCATGACGTCGCCGGGCTGGCCCGACATCGTCGCCCGGCTCCACGACACGCTGTCGGGCTGCGACCGCGACACCGACCTGGAACTCGCCGCCGGCCCCCGCCGGCTGCACCTGATGGTGCGCCGGAACACCGTGCGCGGGGTCTGCCCGCCCTACGACGAGCCACGCCTGGCCGAGCTCGGCTGGCAGGCGCCGCGCGGGGCCGGCGGCTGGTGGTACGAGACGCCGCGCACCGCCGAGGGACTGCGCTGGTGGAGCGGGTTCGCGGCGCGGACCGCCGCCACGGTGCTCACCACGGAGCCCGGCGCGCTGTCCTGCCAGATCCTCCCGCCCACCGGCCCCCGGGTGCGGCCGGAGCCGACCGTCCCGCCGGTGCCCCGCGTCCGGGCCGCCGGGGAACCGCCCGCCGACAAGGAGCGGACCGCTGGGCAGCCACCCGCCGGTGAGCCGGCCGCAGGTGGGCCGGCCGCCGGTGAGCCGGCCGCAGGTGGGCCGGCCGCAGGTGGGGCGTCCGTGCTCGACCTGCTCAGCGACGCCGGCGCGCGGCGTGACCTGCCCGGCTACCTCGGCATCCTCGCCGCCTCGGCGGTCTGCGTACCGCTGGCGGCGGAGCCGGAGCCGGGGCCGGACCGCGACGTGCCGTGGACGATCGTCACCGACCCGACCGGCGCGCCGCTGCTGCCCGTCTTCACCTCCCCCGACGCGCTGACCGCGTTCGCCGGGGAGGGCGTGCCGTTCGTCGCCGTGCCCTGCGCGGACCTGCTCGCGGACTGGCCCGACCCGGCGTGGGGGCTGGTGGTGGACGCGGGTACCCCGCGTGCCCTCGCCCTCGGCGCGGCGTCGCTGGCCGCCCTGCTGGCGGCGAACCCGCCCACCGGCTGACCGCCGCCGCACGCTACCTGCCGCGCCGCACGGCCCGTACGCCGAACGCGATCGCGCCTACGACGAGCACGACGCCCAGGAGTTGGAGGCCCGGCGAGTCGTCGGCCTCCCCGAGCACGACGCCGGCGACGCCGAGCGCGACGGCGACGAGGACGAGCAGGTACTTCAGGTACTTCATGGCGTCTCCCTGGTGGCGGCCGGGCCGCTCGCGGAGCTGCCGGCGGGCGGTTCGTGGTCGCTGGTCCGGGGCGTGGGGCGCGGCGCGCCGTGCGGGTTCACTCCTCGACCCATTCGAGGAGGTCGCCGGGCTGGCAGTCGAGCACCCGGCACATGGCCTCCAGGGTGCTGAACCGGACGGCCTTGGCCCGGCCGTTCTTGAGCACCGCCACGTTCGCGGGCGTGAGCCCGACGCGCTCGGCGAACTCGCCGACGCTCATCTTGCGTTTGGCCAGCTCGACGTCGATGCGTACGACGATGGGCATCAGATCACCGCCTCCATGTCGGTCCGCAGCGTCGTGGCCTGCCGCAGCAGCGCGCGCATCACCACCATCAGCAGACCCAGCACGGCGACGCCCACCAGCAGCAGGAACAGCAGCAGCGGCAGCCCCGGGTCCGTGGCGTTGAAGCCGACGTAGAGGAAGACGCCCAGCAGCACGACCCAGGCGGCGACGATCGCCCACACGATCGCGTCCACCCACGCCAGCGCGGCGTCGCTGAAGATGCGGTCGTGCTTGACCAGGGTGAGCAGCTTCCAGGTGCAGACGACCACCACCTGCACGCACAGCACCCAGAACACCGCGACGGCGGTCATCGGCCACCTGAGGTAGGCGAGATCCGGGGACTCCTGCGCCATGTGTGCGAACTGACCGGGCAGCGAGAAAGTCTGGAGCATGACCAGGATCCCGAACAGCACCACGAGGAAGACTCGGAGCGGCGCTACCGCTCGATGCTCGTTCAACATGCATCGACTATCGCTTGCAAGCTATCGAAAGTCAATCGGTTCGCCGTACGCCCGCCGCGCCGGGACGCGACCGGTCGGGCCGTCGGCGCGCACCGCGCCCGGCGACGGCGGCGCGGGTCACCGGCGAGGGGTGGCAAACGGCCGCCGGGCTGGGCAGCATAGGGCTCATGGACTACGAGTACGCGCCGCTGCGGCTACCGCCGAACGTCGACCGGTTGACCGCCGCGGCGCAGTTGGCGATCCAGGCGGAGTTCTCCGGGTGGGAGCTGGCGCGGGTGCGGCTGTACCGCGACGGCACGCGACAGGTGGTGCTGCGCCGCCGCCGGGTCAACCAGCCGCAGCCGGGGCTGTCGTACTGAGCCCGACACACGCAAGGCCCGGGGCCGACCGATCGGTCGGCCCCGGGCCTTCACCGCCGCGTCGGCGGGCCGTCAGCGCCTAGTGGGCGTGGTCGTGCTCCTCGTCGAGCTCCATGAACGGGTGCTCGTCGAGCCGGCCGACCAGCCGGTCGTCGGCGGCCGGCTGGAACGGGCCCGCCGGGTCGTCGTCGTCGAAGGACTCCAGGTCGACCGGGGTGCCGACCTCGCTGACCATCACCACGCCGTCGAGCGGCTCCAGCTCCGGCACGTCCAGCGCGCCGAGCGAGCCGTCGCCGCTCTGCAGCAGCTCCAGCACCGCCTCGCCGACGCCCTCCACGGGCTCCGGCTCGTCCTCGGCCGGGGTGCCCTCCCGCCGGGCCGCCTCGGCGACGCGGATCAGCGCCGAGACGCTCGGCACCCGGTAGTCGCGCCGCTGGCGCACCGAGATGACCCGCGGGTGCGGGTCGGTGGGCTCCACGCCCTCCGCGTCGCCGAAGCGCTGGTCGGCCTCCTCCGGGTCGATCGACTCGACGTCCCACGGGGTGACCTCGCCGAAGGCGTCCAGGAGTTGCTCGTCGTACGCGAAGGACGCGTTGTTCAGCGCGACGTACGCCTGCCAGACGTCGTCGTCGTCGATGCGGCCCTGCGCGGCGCGGACGGCGGCCAGGTGGTGGCGGGCCGCATCGATCACGCGCTCGAGGGCGGCGTCCAGCTCACCGTGCTGGTCGGTCATGTGGGTCAGTCCCTTCACGATCAGAGGTTCCCGCCGGAACACCGGGTTCCTGGCGGGGGCTAGCAGGTGCGGAGGAACCGGTCGAGAACCCGCACGCCGAACTGTAGTCCGTCCACCGGAACCCGCTCGTCGATGCCGTGGAACAACGCGGAGAAGTTCAGGTCGGCGGGCAGCCGCAACGGCGCGAAGCCGAAGCAGCGGATGCCGAGCTGCGAGAACGCCTTGGCGTCGGTGCCGCCGGAGAGCATGTACGGCACCGGCCGCGCCCCCGGGTCCTCCGCGCGCAGCGCGGCCGACATCGCGTCGACCAGGTCGCCGTCGAACGTCGTCTCGAGTGCCGGCTGGCGCTGCACGTACTCGATGACGATGTCCGGACCGACCAGCTCGCGCAGCTGCCGCTCCAGCAGCTCCGACTGCCCCGGCAGGCTGCGGCAGTCGATGGTGGCGGTGGCCCGGCCGGGGATGACGTTGTCCTTGTACCCGGCGGCGAGCCGCGTCGGGTTGGCGGTGTTGCGGATCGTCGCGCCGATGATGTTGGCGATCGGCCCGAGCTTGGCGATCGCGGTCTCCGGGTCCTCCGGGTCCAGCTCGATGCCGAGCAGGTCGGAGACCTCCTCCAGGAACGCCCGCACGGTGTCGGTGACCACCACCGGGAAGCGGTGCCGGCCGACGCGGGCCACCGCCTCGGCGAGCGCGGTGACCGCGTTGTCGTCGTGGACCATCGAGCCGTGCCCGGGCCGGCCCTTCGCGTGCAGGCGCAGCCAGTCGATGCCCTTCTCGGCGGTCTCGATCAGGTAGAGCCGCTGGCTGTCGTTCACCGAGTACGAGAAGCCGCCGACCTCGCCGATGGCCTCGGTGCAGCCGTCGAGCAGACCCCGGTGGCGCTCGACGAGGAAGTGCGCGCCGTAGTCGCTGCCCGCCTCCTCGTCGGCGGTGTACGCGAGGACGATGTCGCGGGGCGGGCGGACCCCGGTGCGCTGCCAGTGCCGCACCACGGCCAGCACCATCGCGTCGAAGTCCTTCATGTCGATGGCGCCCCTGCCCCACAGGTAGCCGTCGCGCAGCTCGCCCGAGAACGGGTGCACCGACCACTCGTCGGCGTCGGCGGGTACGACGTCGAGGTGGCCGTGCACGAGCAGCGCCCCGCGGCTCGGGTCGGTGCCCGGGATGCGGGCGATGAGATTGGCCCGGCCGGGCGCCGACTCGTGGATGACGGGCTCGACGCCCACCTCGGCGAGCTTCTCCGCCACGTACTCGGCGGCGAGGCGTTCCCCGGCGCTGGTGTCGTTGTCCCCGGTGTTGGTGGTGTCGATCCGCAGGAGGTCGCGGCAGAGGTCGACGACCTCGTCGGTGGGGTCGGGTCGGGCGGAGGCGGCGTCGCTCGTCATCGGTTCTTCATACCAGCCCGCCGGCCCGGTGCGGTCGTCCCGCCCTGCCGGCCCCACCCCGCCCGCCCCGGCTGCGGGTGGGGCGGAGCCGGCCGCGTGCCCACCCGGGGGCCGGAGCCGCCGGCGACCGGGCGCGGTTTCGCCGCCGACGGGGCCGGGTACCGCCGCTCGCGACCGCTCCCCACCACGTGCTTCGCCCGCCACCAGAGGAGGGCACCATGACCGTTCCCCTGCCACCGCTGCCGCCGACCGGAGAGGACGAGGACTTCCGTCCGGGCGGGCGCAGCATCGCCGACATCCTCGACGCCGAACACCGCCAGCTGCGGGAGTTGCTGCGGCGGCTCACCGCCGAGGGCCCGGAGCCCGCCCCGGGGCGGGGCCTGGAGGTGCTCACCGCGGCGCTGTCGCGGCACCTCTCGGCCGAGGAGCAGTATCTGCTGCCCGCCGTGCGCGCCGCCCTGCCCGACGCGGCCGGCCGCATCGACCGGGCCATCGCCGACGACCGCGCCCTGCTGACCGCCCTGCGGGGGCTCACCGACGACGGGCTCGCCGACGTCGCCGCGCGGGTGCACCGCCACGTCGAGGAGGCGGGCGCGCTGGTCGCGGCGCTGCGCGAGGTGGCCAGCGCCGAGGAGCTCATCCGCCTGGGCAACCGGCTGGAGATCGCCGAGGAGGCGGCCCCCACCCGCCCGCACCCGGGCACGCCGGCGACCCCGCCGTGGAACCGGGTCGTCGAGCCCGCGGTGGGGGTGGTCGACAAGGTCCGCGACGCCGTCACCGGCCGGCCCACCTACCTGGCCGACCTGACCGAGCCGCCGCCGGCCTGAGCCGGCGGGGCCGCGTCGGACAGATCGGAGACCGTTGATCCGTCCAGGCCCTTCCGTCGGCCGCTACGGGGTCATACCGTCACGGTATGAATCTGGAGCTGCGACACCTGAGGGTGATCTGCGCGATCGCGGAGACGGGGAGCGTGACCAAGGCGGCATCGACGCTCGGCCTGGCCCAGCCGGCACTCACCGCCCAGCTCCAGCGCATCGAGCGGACCCTGGGCGGGCCGCTGTTCGAGCGGGACCGCCGCGGCGCCCGACCGACCGCCCTCGGCGAGCTGGTGCTCGCCCGGGCCCGGGTGCTGCTGCCGGCGATGAAGGGCCTGCAGGACGAGGCGGCGCGGCTGGCCGGCGCGGGGGACGCCCCACGCCGGTACCGCTTCGGCGGGGTGAACAGCCCCATCCTCGGCCGCCTGGTGCACCGGCTCGCCGCCGAGCCCCCGCCCGCGCAGATCACCACCCACGCCTCCTGGTCGGCCGAGGAGCTGGCCCAGCTGGTCGCCGGCGGTCGGCTGGACTTCGCGCTGATCGGGGTGTGCGGCGACGCCGCCCCGCCGGCCGAGTTCGGGTTGAGCTGGCGCGAGGTGGCGGTCGACCCGGTGCTGGTGCTGCTGCCCGAGCAGCACCCGCTGGCCGGGCGGGCGGAGGTGAGCCTGGTCGACCTGAGCCGCGAGCAGTGGGTCGCCGCGCCCGGCGACGGCTGCTTCGGCGACTGCTTCGCCGCCGCCTGCGCCCGCGCCGGCTTCACCCCGCGCAAGGTGTACGAGACCGACGTGCGCTGCTGCATCGACATGGTGGACTCGGGCGAGGCCATCGCGCTCTGCCAGGCCACCTTCCGCCCGGTCGCCGGGCTGGTGACCCGGATGCTGGCCGGGACGCCGCTGCGCTGGCGGCTGATGCTGGGCTGGCATCCGGACTCCCCCGCCGCCCGCGACGCCGAGCTGGTGCTGGAGCACGCGCTGGCCGCGTACACCGACTCCCTGGCGGCCCACCCGGAGTACCTGGCCTGGCTGCTGCGCAACCCGACCTACGGGGCGCGGGGGCTGACGGCTGCCGGGGCCGACGGGGTGCGAACGGCGTGACGCCGGGTATCAGGCGGGCATGACCGATCTCTACCCCGCCGCCGACGACCGGGAGATCCTCCGGCAGGCCGCCGCCGCGCACACCGCCGCCACCCGCGACGTGGAGGCGTTCCTGCGTCGCCTGCCGGAGGTGCCCGACCCGGCGGACGTCACGGAGTACGCCAACCTGCTGACCCGCGAGCAGCAGACGCGCGCCGACCGCGAGGCGGCGGCGGACGCCGCGGGCCTGACGATCGGCAGCCTGGAGAGCGACCAGGGTTGACCACGCCGGGCCGGCGACACCCCGGTGTCGCCGGCCCGGCGTTCGTCGAGGCGCCGTACGCCCCGGTCACCGTTTCACGAGGAGCGTCGTGCCCCCCGGTCAGCGTTCGACGAGGACGTCGTGGCCCAGGTCGAGCAGGGCGTGGCGCCACTCGTCGTCGGCGTTGCCGCGCGGTGGCTTCTCGTCCAGCAGGGACTGGATCTCGTCGATCGCGTCCCGCATCACCCGGATGTCCTCCGGGGTGAGGTCGACCTTGCGTTTGCTCAGCACCCGCAGGATCCGCCGGCCCAGCCCGGGCAGGTCGAGGTCCGGGTCGGGCCCGAACGACTCCTCCCCGGAGCCGCGGGTCAGCAGCCACTGCCGCAACTGTTCCGACGGGACGTTCACCTGGGCGTGGAAGTCGTCCCAGAGCACCTCCACCTCGGGTTCGAGCCGCTGCTCGCGTACCATCAGCCCTCCTCTCGACGGCGGCGGTCGGACTCCGCCGGCTCCGGGTCGTCGCCCTGTTGGCCCACGCCCTCCGGCGGCACCCGCACCCGGGCGGGGTTCGCGGTCGGCGGGGCCAGGATCGGATCGGTGCGCTCGCTCTCGTCCCGGGTCTCCTCGGGTTCGGTCATGTCCGTCCTCCGGTCAGCGGGGATGGGACGTCGTGGCCGGGGTGTAGCCGCGCTCGCCGGCCGCCACGTCGAAGGCGAGCCGCCCGTCGCGGGCGTCCACGGTGACCTTCTGGCTCGGTGAGACGGCCGACTCCAGCAGCATCCGGGAGAGCTGGTTGTCCACCTCCCGCTGGATGACCCGGCGCAGCGGGCGGGCACCGAACTCCGGCTGGTAGCCGTGCTCGGCGATCCAGTCGATGGCGGGGGTGGTGAAGTGGACCTGGATGTCCTGCGCGTGCAGCCGGCGGCGGGTCTCCTCCAGCAGCAGGCCGGTGATCTGGCGCAGCTGCTCGGCCTCCAGCCGACGGAAGATGATCACCTCGTCGATGCGGTTGAGGAACTCCGGCCGGAAGTTCTCCTGGAGCCGGCGCATCAGCCGCTCGCGCAGCTCGTCGCGCTCCTGATCGCCGCCCTCGGCGCCGGTGCCGAACCCGACGGCGCGCTGGGCGCCGGTGATCAGCTCCGAACCCAGGTTGCTCGTCATGATCAGCACGGTGTTCTTGAAGTTGACCGTACGGCCCTGGCTGTCGGTGAGCCGCCCCTCGTCGAGCACCTGGAGCAGGATGTTGAACACGTCGGCGTGGGCCTTCTCGATCTCGTCGAGCAGCACCACCGCGTACGGGCGGCGGCGGACGGCCTCGGTGAGCTGGCCGGCCTCCTCGTAGCCGACGTACCCGGGCGGGGCGCCGACGAGCCGGCTGACGGTGTGCCGCTCCTGGAACTCGCTCATGTCCACCCGGACCATCCGGTCGGCCTCGCCGAACAGCGCCTCCGCCAGGGCCCGCGCCAGCTCGGTCTTGCCGACGCCGGTGGGCCCGAGGAAGAGGAAGCTGCCCATCGGGCGGTTCGGGTCGGCCAGCCCGGTACGCGAGCGGCGCACCGCCTCGGCGACCGCGGTGACCGCGTCCTCCTGGCCGACGACCTTCTCGTGCAGGTGGCCCTCCAGGCGCAGCAGCCGGTCGCGTTCCTCCTCGGTGAGCTGGCTGATCGGGATGCCGGTGGCCCGGGAGACCACCTCGGCGATCTCCTGCGGCCCGACGGCCGGCACCTGCGACGAGCCGCCCTCGTCGCCGCGGGCCAGGCGGATCTGCTCCTCCAGCTCGGCGAGCCGGTCACGCAGCGCGGACGCCTTCTCGTACTGCTCGTCGGCGACCGCCTGCTCCTTGTCGCGGCGTACCTCGTCGAGCTGCGTCTCCAGCTCCCGCACGTCGGAGGCGGGGGTGCGGGTACGCAGCCGCACCCGCGCGCCGGCCTGGTCGATCAGGTCGATCGCCTTGTCCGGCAGGAACCGGTCGGTGACGTACCGGTCGGACAGCTCGGTTGCGGCGACCAGCGCCTCGTCGGTGAAGCGCACCTGGTGGTGGGCCTCGTAGCGGTCGCGCAGCCCGCGCAGGATGGCCACGGTGTCGTCGACGGTGGGCTCCGGCACGAACACCGGCTGGAACCGGCGGGCCAGCGCCGCGTCCTTCTCGATGCTCTTGCGGTACTCGTCCAGCGTGGTCGCGCCGATCACCCGCAGCTCGCCCCGGGCCAGCGCCGGCTTGAGCATGTTCGAGGCGTCCATGCCGCCCTCGCTGCCCGCCCCGCCCGCGCCGACCAAGGTGTGGATCTCGTCCAGGAAGACGATCAGCTCCTCGCGGTGCGCCCGGATCTCGTCGATGACCTTCTTCAGCCGCTCCTCGAAGTCACCCCGGTACCGGGTGCCCGCGACCAGGCCGGCCAGGTCGAGTTGGATCACCCGCTTGCCGAGCAGCGTCTGCGGCACGTCGCCGTCGCAGATCCGCTCCGCCAGGCCCTCCACGATCGCCGTCTTGCCGACGCCGGCCTCGCCGATCAGCACCGGGTTGTTCTTGGTCCGCCTCGACAGGATCTCGACGGCCTGCTCGATCTCCTCGGCCCGGCCGATCACCGGGTCGATCTGGTCGTTGCGGGCCAGGTCGGTGAGGTCCTGGCCGTACTGGTCCAGGGTGGGGGTGCCACGGTCGGGCCGGGGTCCGTTCGCCGGCCCGCGCTCGGCGCTGGCGGCCTGCAACGACTCGGGCTGGATCCGCCCGGCGGCGAGCATCCGGCCCGCCGGGGACTCGGGGTTGAGCGGCAACGCCATCAGGATGTGCTCGGGGCCGATGTAGTTGGCGCCCATCGCCCGGGACAGCTGGTGGGCGTCGAGCAACGCCCGCTTGGCCGCCGGGGTGAGCGACAGGTTCGGCGGCACCTCGCCCCGGGGCGCGCCGTCACCGCGCCCGCCGAGGGCGTTGAGCAGCGTGTCCGGGTCGGCGCCGGCACGGCGGACGAGGTCGCGCAGCGGCTCGCGTTGCAGCGCGGCCCAGAGCAGGTGGTCGGTGTCCAGGTCGGTGCTCTGCCGCTGGGCGGCCCGCCGGGCCGCGTCGGCCAGCATCTCCCGGGCGTCGGCGGTCATCAGCCGGGTGATGTCGACCCGGTGCGCGGGTCGGCGTCCCCCCTCGCCCCGGCCGAAGTACCGGGCCAGGAACTCGTCCCAGGGGTCGGAGCCGAAGTCACCGGGTCCCATCATGTCTGTCCTCCGCAGTCGGGCGCGACGGTCGCCAGGGGCTACCCGGCGACCGTCGCGACAAACGCCGCCGCCGGGCGGGCGGACCGGGGCTCCCCGCCGACGCTCGCGGCAGGCCACGGGCACCTTGCGCGGTCGCGGGGTGGGCGGGTGGCAGGCTGACGGCATGGACGCGACGACGCCGCTGCTGATCGTGGACGCCGCCAACGTGGTGGGATCCCGCCCGGACGGCTGGTGGCGCGACCGCGCGGGTGCGACCGCCCGGCTGCGCGACTCGCTGGCCCCGGTCGCCGCCGCCGGCCTGCCCCCGCAGTTGCCGCCCCCGGTGGAGGTGGTGCTGGTGGTGGAGGGCCGGGCGCGGGACGTGCCGGGCACCGCCGAGGTCCGGGTGGTCGCCGCGCCGGGGTCCGGCGACGACGCCGTCGTCGACCTGGTCGCCGCCGCGCCGCAACGCCGGCGGCTGGTCGTCACCGCCGACCGTGAGCTGCGGGAACGCGTCACCGCGCAGGGAGCCGAGGTGTACGGCCCGCGCTGGCTGCGCGACGGCACCACCCCGCCCGGCGGGTCCCGCTGATCGGACTGTCGGCGCTTCCGGTCGACAACCGGTCAGCGGGGCAGGAACACTGACAGGGCGGATGTTCTCTCACCGTGAGGGATAGGCTCTAATGGAGGCCTCCCCGCCCCCAGGAGGTTTCGCCGTGGCGAGCGTCGCCGAGCTCAAGGCAGCCATCGATGTCGCGCTGCAACAGATCGGCGACGGCCAGAGCGCCGTGCAGGCGGCCGGCGAGAAGCTGGCCGAGGCGCAGCAGACCCTGGCCGGCGCGCTGGAGGGCAGCGGGCACGAGACGGTCGAGGCGGCCCAGTCCTCGCTGACCCAGGCCAGCCAGGAGCTGGAGGAGTGCCTCGCCGCGACACTCGTCGCCGTCGAGCAGGCGCAACTCTACGTCGCGACGCTCTGAGGTCCGGCCGTGTCCATCGTCGAGGACGTCGGCGCACAGGTCCGCGCCGCCGCCGATGACCTGCCGCTGGCCCAGCTGGCTCTGGCGCTGGAGAAGTTCGGGCTGGCCGCCGAGCGGCTGCGCTGGGTGCGCCAGGAGTCGGCCGACCCGATGGGGGTGCCGGAGCTCTCCGCCGCCACCGAGCACGCCGAGACCGCCGGCTACGCGCTGCGCGTCGCGCAGGAGCAGCTGTCGGCGTACCTCGCCGCGATCGGGCTGGCCGCCGACGGCTCCCCGGCCCCGAGGCCGCAGGAGCAGCAGCGCCGGCCGGTGCACGACGCGCCGCGCGAGGCCACCCCGGGCGCGGCGGCGCCCGAGCCGGCCGCCGACGTGACGCCCCGCCGCTGGTGGTCGGTACGGGTGGCGGAGCTGACCGGCGGCCGGGAGGGTCCACCGGAGCAGCCCGACGAGAAGGTCGACGACGCCCGGGAGCTGCTGCGCCGAGTCGTCGGCGGGGTCCGGGCCGGCGACCGCGACCGGCTGCACGCCGAGCTGCGTCGCGCGCACGCCGACGTCGGCCTCGGCATGGCCGCCGTGGCCCCGCCGCTGCTACGCGAGCTGGCCGGGGAGCTGCTCGGGCACCCACCGCGTGCCGACGACCTGGGCCGGCTGCACCGCGAGCTGGACGGCCGCGTCCGGGACCTGCTGCCCGGCCTGCCCCCGGCGGTGCTGGACACCCTGCTGACCCGGATCTGCCGGATGCCACCGCCGCGGCGCGGCGAGGCCGAGCAGCCGCACGCCGCCGACCCGGCGGTCACCGCGGGGGTGCTCACCGGGGTGCTGCTGGCCCGGCTCGGCCGGGACCTGCCCACCGACGACGAGCGGGCCCGGCAGGCCGAGACCGCCCGGGAGCGGCGCGCCGCCGACGAGCGGGGCCGGCAGGGCGAGGCCGCCCGGGACCGGGCCGACGACGCCGAGTGGCAGCGCCGCGCCGCCGCCGCGAAGGGCCGGGTGGCCGCCGCGCGGGAGCGGGTCGCGGCGGCCCAGCAGCGGGCGGCGGCCGCCCACGACCAGGCCAGCGCGGCCCGGGAGCGGGCGGCGCGACCCGACGCGGCCGAGCGGGCGGCGCGAACCGGCCGGGCCGACGCGGCCGAGCGGACGGGGACCCCCGAGCGGCCCGGCGCGGCGCGGGACCGGGCGGCGACGCACGACCGTCCCATCTCGACGAACGACCGGGCGGCGAGTGCCCGGCCCGGTGGATCTCCGGGCGGCGCGGCGCCGCGACAGGGCGCAGCGGTCGACGGCGCGACGGGCGCGGGACGGCCCGGCGGCGTCTGGTCGAGCCCGCCGCCGGGCCGGCCGGCCCGGGGCGCCGGGACGGACCCGCGCGGGCGGGGTGTCGATGGCTGACCGACGCAGCCAGCTGGTCACCCGGGTCCGGGGCATGTTGGGCGAGGCCCTCGGCGCGACCCGGACGCGGCTGTCCACCGCGCAGACCGAGCTGACCACGGCCCGGGAGCGGCTGGCGAAGGTCCGCCGCGCCGCGGCGGGCGTGCCGGAGCGGGTCGGCGCGCAGCGCGACCGACGGCTGGCCGAGATCGACGAGCGGCACGCCGAACGCATCGCGGAGCTGGCCCGGCGTGCGGCGGACGCGGCGCAGCGGGAGGCCCCCGGGGCGGCCTCCGCGGACTGGGCCCGGTGGCGCCCCACCCCGACCCGGCGGGCCGAACCGCCGGGCGCGCTGCGCGTCGGCACGGTACGCATCCCCGGCGCCGAGCCGGTGCCGGCGCTGGTGCCGCTGCTCGACGCCGGCCACGTCGAGCTGACCGGGGACGACCGGGTGGGCTGCGACGCGGTGGTGTCGGCGCTGCTGCTGCGCGGCGTCGGGCGGGCCGACCCGGGCGCCGTCCGGCTGGTCGGCTACGACCCCGAGCACCTGGGCGGCGGCCTGGCCGGGTTCGCCCCCCTCGGCACCGCCGGGCTGCTCACCTTCGTCGGCCCGGGCGGGCTGGCCCGGCTGCTCGACGACCTGGTCGAGCAGATCCGCCGGATCAACGAGACGGTGCTGGCGGGCGAGTACGGTTCGCTGCGCGAGCTCGCCGCCGCCACCGGACGCCGGCCCGAACCGTGGCGGGTGGCGGTGCTGCTGGGCGGCGAAGAGCTGTCCCGTCACGAACGCGGCCAGCTCGACCGGGTGGTCCGCACCGGGGCGGCCTGCGGCGTGCACCTGGTGGTGCGGGGCGTTTCGCTGCCCGAGGACCCCACCGTGACCCGGGTGGGCGCGCACACCGACGGCGCCCGCATCGGCGGGCCGGGCGGCCTGCCCGTACGCCTCGACCCCCCGCCCCCGCCGGTGCTGGTCACCGAGACCTGCCGCGAGGTGGCGGCACGGGTCAACGCCGGGCCGGCGCCCACCCCGTTCACCGACCTGCTGCCGCCGCCCGAGCAGATGTGGCGGGAGGACTCCGCGACCGGGCTGACCGCCCCGATCGGTGAGGGGCCGCACGGTCGGCCGGTGCTGCTCACCCTGGGCGACTATCCGCCGCACGCGCTGATCGGCGGCCCGTCCGGCACCGGCAAGACGAACCTGATCTTCGCCTGGATCGGCGCGCTGGCCGCCCGCTACTCCCCCGCCGAGCTGGAGTTCTACCTGCTGGACTTCAAGGAGGGGGTGTCCTTCGCCCGGTTCGCCAAGGGCCGGCGGGACCCGAGCTGGCTGCCGCACATGCGCCTCGTCGGGATCAACGTCAACACCGACCGGGAGTTCGGGCTGGCGTTGCTGCGCTTCCTCGCCGAGGAGCTGCGCCGACGCGCCGACGCCGCCAAGAAGCACGAGGTCACCAAGCTCGCGGAGCTGCGCGCCGTCGACCCGACGGGGCACTGGCCGCGCATCGTCGCGGTGGTCGACGAGTTCCAGATGCTGCTGGCCGGTCGGGACGTGGTCGCCCGGGAGGCCGCCGACCTGCTGGAGGACCTGGCCCGGCGCGGCCGGTCGCAGGGCATCCACCTGGTGCTCGCCTCGCAGGACGTGCGCGGCATCGAGGCGCTGTGGGGTCGTCCCGCGCTGGTCGCGCAGTTCACGCTGCGCATCGCCCTGCCGAAGGCCCTGCGGATCCTCGCCGAGCGCAACGACGCCGCCCAGTCCCTGCCGCGCCACCACGCGGTGGTCAACGCGGAGTCGGGCATGGCGGAGGGCAACCAGGTGGCCCGCATCCCGTCGGCCAGCGACTGGGAGACGTGGAGCGAGTTGCAGCACCGGCTGTGGCGGATGCGCCCGCAGGACGCCGCGCCGGCCCGGCTCTTCGACGGCGACGCGATCCCCCGGCTCGCCGACGCGCCGGACTTCCGGGCGTTGACCGCGCCGGAGACGGGGCACGCGCGTACGCCGGTCGCGCTGCTCGGCGAGATCATCGACGTGCAGGCGCGCTCGGCGGCGCTGCGGCTGCCCCGGGCGCCCGGCCGCAACCTGGCGGTGCTCGGCACCCGGGTGGACGAGGCGTGCGCGGTGCTCGACGCGGCGGCCCGCTCCCTGGCCCGCCAGCACCGCCCGGGCACGGCCCGCTTCTCCATCGCCTGCCTCGACCCGGACGCCGACCCGGCCGCCCGGTCCCTCTACGAGGACCTCGCCGACGACGCCGCCTGGTACGACGAGGAGACGGTCGGTGAGCTGATGGCCGAGACCGCCGAGGGGCTGGGCGCGCCGGGCACCCCGCACTACCTGCTGCTGTTCGCCGTCGACGCGGCGGCCGGGGCGTTGGCGACGCGGATCGGCCGGCGTACGGGGCTGGAGGAGCTGCGCCGGATCCTGCACGACGGGCCGGAGCGGCGTACCCACGTGCTGGCCTGGTGGCGGGGCGTCGCCCGGATGCGGGTCGACCTCGGTGGGCCGGCGGCCCGGACGGACCAGATCGGCGCCTGGGTGGCGCTGGACGCCCACGGCGGCGAGCTGGGCTCCTCGCTGTACCCGGGCACCGGCGGCCCGGACTGGTATCCCCGCCCCTGGCGGGGGCTGTTCTTCGACCGGGCGGTGCACCGTACCGGTCAGGTGATCATTCCCTACGGGCCGGCGCGATGAACGAACCGGTGACCAGCGGGTCGTACGCGGCCCAGATCCGTCGGCTGGCGGAGCTGAGCGCCCGGGTGCGCGCCCAGCGGGACGAGGCGCACACCTGGCACGCCCAGCAGTGTGCCGCCGCCGAGCGGGCCGTCGCCGAGGCGGAGGCGGCGCTCCGGCGCGCGGAGCAGGAGCTGGTGGACGCCCGGGAGGAGCAGGAACGGGTCGACGCCGAGGTCGCCGACCTGTGGCAGTCGCTGCGCGCTCGGCTCGGCGGTTCGGGCCGCCGGGCGGGTGGGCCACCGGCACCGGTGCCCGGCGCGACGGGCGATCCGGCTCCGCTGCTGGCCGGGGTGCGCGACCTGCTCGTCCGCACCCGCCAGCCGGGTGACCTGCCCGGTTCGGTCAACCCCCTGCTGGCGTTGTGCGGGGTGGCCGGCGCGGTGCTCGCGTACGCCCTCGGCGGGGCGGCCCGGGCGGCGGGCGACCGGTACGGCGGGGAGCTGGGGGTCGGGCTGCCGGTCCTGGCCCTGGTGGTGACGCTGCTGGGCCCGCTGGTCGGTCTGGTGCCGGCGAAGGTCCTGGCCGACCGCCGGCACGCCGTGCTCGGCCCACGGCCGATGACCGTCGTGCTCGTCGCCGGGCTGGTGACCACCGTCGCGTTGCTGGTCGCCGGCCGCTGATCCGCCGTCGCGGCGGCGTCCGGGCGTTCCGGGCGCGGTTGCCGCAGCGCGTTGCCGGTGCGCCCGCCCGCCGGTCGTGTAGATGTGGAGGCCGGACGACGCCGGCCCCATCCGACGACAGGGAGCGTACGATGCCCAACTTCGTGCTCAACGTGATCCAGCCCGACAGGGACAGCCCGCCGCCGCCGGAGTTCCTCGAACCGATCCTGCGCGACGTCAAGGCCGTCAACGAGGAGATGCGCAGCGCGGGTGCCTGGGTCTTCCGCGCCGAACTGGACCTGGCGCACACCGCCCGGGTGGTCCGGGTCGACGACGACGGCACGTCGCTGACGGACGGCCCGTACGCCGAGGGCAAGGAGCACCCCGGCGGCTTCACCGTGATCGCCGCGCCGGACCTGGACGCGGCGCTGGGCTGGGCGGAGAAGCTGTCCCGGGCGACCACCCTGCCGATCGAGGTCCGCCCGGTCACGGAGGTCAACCCCACCTGAAGCGGCCCTCCCACGGCACACCGCCGGGCCGGGCCGCGGACGGCCCGGCCCGGTTCGTGTGCTCAGGCGGGGACCAGCACCGCCTCGCGCAGGAGGCGGCGGGCCAGGGTGAGCCGGTCGGCGTCGTCGTCGAGACCCGGCAGGTCGCCGACGCGCACGGTGCCGTCGAGCAGGGCGCGCACGGCCGGCGCGCACGACGCGGGCAGGGTGATCGTGCGGTCGGGCAGCACCAGCGCGACCCGGTCGCCGCGCGGCGTGAGCTGCCACCGCAGGCCGGGTCGCGGGGCGAGCCGGGCGTCGACGTCCAGCGCCGCGAGCGCGGCGGCCTGGGCCAGGGGCCGGATGGGCGCGGGCCGGGCGGCCGGCCAGGCCCGCTGCCGCAGCCGGGCGGCGACCGCCGCCGGATCGGCCCGCAGCAGCCAGTCCCGCAGTGCCTCCACCGTCTCGGTCAGCTCCGGTTCGATCGCGTCGGGGTCGGCGACGTCGGTGCCGAACGGCAGGGTGGCGCGCAGCCGCTGGTCCTCGGCGGCGAGAGCGAGCAGTTCCTCCACCATGGCGTAGCGGGTCAGCGCCCGGACGCCGACGGTCAGGTGCAGTGAGCTGGACTCCTGTGCCTGCGCGCTGTGCAGCCAGCCGCGCGGCAGGTAGAGCGCGTCGCCGGGGGCGAGCACCACGTCCAGCGCGGCGGGCCCGTCGGCGGTGGCGGCGACCTCGTCGGCCCGGCCGCCCCACGGCTGCCTCTCCAGCGGGTCGGGCAGCACCGGCGGGTGGATCCGCCAGTGCTTGCGGCCGTCGACCTGGAGGACGAAGACGTCGTGGGTGTCGTAGTGGGTGGCGAAGCCCTGGCTGCCGGCGGGGGTCAGGTAGGCGTTGACCTGCAACGGCTGCCCGACGGCGGTGCCGAGTTCGCGGGCGAAGTCGACCAGGGCCGGCCAGGTGCGGTGCAGGCCCTGCAGGACGAGGGTGGCGCCGCCGGCGTACAGCTCCAGCACCCGCTCGTCGAGCACCTGGTCGCCGATCTCGGCACCGGCGCCGCCGCCGCCGGTGAAGCGGGCCGCCGGCACGAGCTGGCCGTCCTTGGCGATCCGCAGGAACGGGGTACGCAGGCCGCGGCGGCTGAGCAGCTCGTCGGCGTCGGCGGGGCTGAGCAGGTCGGTGAAGCCGGCCCGGTTGGGCAGCTCGTCGGCGCGCGAGAGCAGCGGCGTGCGTCCCCAGTGGGCGGCGGCGAACTTCGCCGGCTCGACCGACACGCAGCGGGCGAGCGCGGCGGCGGCCGCGGACGGAACCGCCGGGCGGCGGTCGCCGCCCGGCGGGTCGATGTCGGTCATGGCGATCCGTCAGGCGCTGCCGTCGGCGCCACCGTCGTGCTGGCCCGGGGTCGCGCCACCGTCGGCGGGGCCCTCCGCGCCACCATCGGCGCCACCGTCCTGCTGGCCCGGGGTCGCGCCACCGTCGGCGGGGCCCTCCGCGCCACCGTCGGCGCCACCGTCCTGCTGGCCCGGGGTCGCACCGCCGTCGGCGGGGCCCTCCGCGCCACCGTCGGCGCCACCGTCCTGGTGGCCCGGGGTCGCGCCACCGTCCGCCGGGCCCTCGAGGCCGCCGCCGCTGGTGGTCTGCATGTCGTCGTCGTTGAGTGCCATCGGTGCTCCCTAGGGATGTGCCGCCCCGCCGTTGGGCCGGGGTCCGTCGTGCAGCGGGTGGTACCCCACACGCGATCTTCTCTAACCCCACCGTAGACGCCCGTTCCGGTTCACACCGGCGGTTCGCCGCGCCCGGCCCGGGCCGCCGGAAGGCACGGCGGCGGCGGCGCGTCGGCGCGTTGCGGAGCCGTCGGCGCCGGGCATCCCGGCCGGGGTCGACGCCGCCGCGCCGCACGCCGGCGCGGACGGTGACAGGATGGTCCTCGACCGGGAGGTGACGATGACCGACGAGACCGGGCCGCGTCCGCTGGAACCGGTGACGGAGCAGTGGCAGCGTGCGCTGGCTGTCGTGGCGCACCCCGACGACCTGGAGTTCGGCGCCGCCGCGGCGGTGGCCCGCTGGACGGGGCAGGGCAAGCAGGTCGTCTACTGCCTCGTCACCAGCGGCGAGGCCGGCATCGACGCGATGCCCCCGCCGCGGGCCAGGCAGGTGCGGGAGCGCGAGCAGCGCGAGTCGGCCGCCCTGGTCGGCGTACGGACCGTGGAGTTCCTCGGCCTGCCCGACGGTGTCCTCGAGTACGGTGTGCCGCTGCGTCGCGCCCTGGCCGGGGTGGTCCGCCGGCACCGCCCCGAGATCGTCATCACCAACAACTTCCGCGACACCTGGGACGGCGCGTACGCGCTGAACCAGGCCGACCACATCGCCACCGGCCGGGCGGCGCTGGACGCCGTCCGCGACGCCGGCAACCGGTGGGTCTTCCCGGAACAGCTCGTCGACGGCGTCGAGCCGTGGAACGGGGTGCGCCAGGTCTGGGCCGCCTCCTCGCCCCTGGCCGCGCACGGGGTGGACGTCACCGACACCTTCGAGCGGGGCGTGGCCTCGCTGCGGGCGCACGACGCGTACCTGACGGGGCTGGGCGACGGCAGCTTCGACGCCGAGGAGTTCCTCGAAGGGCTGAGCCGCCCGGTCGGCACCCGGCTGGGTGTGCGCCACGGCGCGGCCTTCGAGGTCTTCCACGTCGACGCGTAGGGGCGGCGGATGATCCTGCTCGGCAACTCGCCGGTGGCTACACCGCGACCAGCGTCTCCTTTGACGACGCCGGCCTGAACGGCACGCGGCCCGCCCCACCGCGGGGTGGCGCGGGCCGTCGCGGACGAGCGGCGGGTCAGGGAATGATCTTCGCCAGGTCCCGGGGCATCGTGGCCTTCACGTCGTCCCACTCGCCCTGGGTGACGTGCCGGCGCAGGGTGTCCAGCACCACCTGCACCACGCGCTCCGGGCCGCCCTCCACGTCGTACGGGAAGCCCT
Source organism: Micromonospora sp. SD12 (assembly GCF_052068495.1). NCBI lineage: Bacteria > Bacillati > Actinomycetota > Actinomycetes > Micromonosporales > Micromonosporaceae > Micromonospora > Micromonospora sp. SD12. The sequence continues at coordinate 103,635 of NZ_JBQHDF010000017.1, forward strand.
GCCGGACCTCCAGCAGGAAGTCGTCCCGGTTGAGCTTGATCGGCACGTCCGACGGCTTCCAGCCGTCGAAGTAGATCCCGCGCACCAGCACCGGCAGTTGCGCGGCGAACTCCACGCTCTCCTGCACCGGCATCCGGTCGCGCAGCAGGTGCAGCACGGTGCGCAGCGCGCAGTAGGACTGGTTGCGTTGCTCCTTGGGCCAGCCGTAGGCCTGCTCGATGTCCTTGAGGATCAGGTTGGTCTTGTCCATCGAGGACTCGAACGCGGAATGAAGCTGCTCAGCCATCTGTCCACCCCCGTACGTCGGTCTCCCAGCGTCGGTCGTCGTCCCGTCGCGGCGGCCCCGCCGGGCCACGCGGCTGCCGGGTCGGGCCGCCCCGGACGGGACGCGGCGCCCACCGGGTGTCGGCGGACGAGCCGACGACGTGCAGCACGGCGCCGGGCCGTCGACCCGGTACCACCCGAACCGTCATCTCCAGCCACCTCCCTGGTGTCGCCTTCTCGCGGCCACGGTGGACCGCACGCACCGTCCATGCTGCGCGGCGACGGGGTGAGCGGCCCTCACCCGGGCGGGGTGAAACGCCGGCCGGTACACGGCGCCGCCCTCAGTCCGCGTCGAGGAGCCCGGCGAGGGTCGCGGCGTTGGTCTGCGCGAAGTCGCGGTAGCAGTTGTTCATGAGCACGTGGGTCTCACCGGTGGAGTCGGCCAGCTCGCGCAGCTTCGGCGCCCAGTCGCGCAACTCCCGGTCGGAGTAGCGGTAGCCGAACTTCTCGTGGATGTCCCGGCTGGTCCACTTGTCGCTGTGCCCGTGGAAGCGGACCACCGCCAGGTCCGCGGTGGCGGCCAGCACCGGGGGCACCGACGAGCGGTGCCCCTGCGGCATGTCCACGCAGACGTACGCGAGCCGGTGCTCGCGCAGGAAGGCCAGGGTCTCGTCGGCGTTGTCGCCGTCGAACCAGGAGGCGTGCCGGAACTCGTAGACGGGGCGCAGCGGGGCGCACCGCTTCGCCACCTCCAGCAGGTACTGCTTGTTGTCCCGCCTGATGGTGAACCAGGGCGGGAACTGGAACAGCAGCGCGCCGAGCTTGCCCGCCGCCACGAGCGGGTCCAGGGCGGCCAGGAAGCGCGTCCAGACCTCCTCGTACGCCTGCGACGGCAGGTCGTCCGGGTAGAGGTTCTTCTTGTCCGTCTCCGGTCGCAGGTCCTTGTAGAGCGCGCCGGGTCGCGTGGGGTGCCCGGTGAGCAGGCTGAACGCCTTGACGTTGAAGGTGAAGCCGGCCGGGGTGCGCTCGGCCCACAGTCTCGCCGTGCGTTCGGCGGGCGGCGAGTAGTAGGTGGCGTCCACCTCGACCAGCGGGAACTGCCGGGCGTAGTACGCCAGCCGCTTCTCGGGATCGTCGGCCGTCTGCGGGTACCAGCCGGAGTCCAGCAGCGTCCGGTCGGTCCAGGAGGCGGTGCCCACCTTGATCGCACCCATGGCTCGACCTCACCGCGTTTCCGGACCGACCGTCGGCCGTGGGCGGTGTCAGGCCGCCCGGCGCTCCCGGTTCTGCTTGCACTGCACGCAGGTGGTGGCGGAGGGGAAGATCTCCAGCCGCTCCACCGGGATGGCCGAGGTGCAGCCCTCGCAGAAGCCGTAGGTGCCCTCCTCCAGCCGGGTGAGGGCGTGCTCGTACTGGGCGCGGCGGTCGAGGATGGTGCGCAGCAGGGACTGCGCGGTGTCCCGCTCGGCCGTCTTGGTGCCGCTGTCGGCCTGGTCGTCGCCGGCGGTGTCGCCGACCTCCACCAGCCGCAGCACCTGGCTCTGGAGCACCGCCTGCTCGTACTCCGCGGACAGCTCGTCGTAGCGGGCCTGCAGGGAGCGCCGGATCTGGTCGATCTCCGCCTGGGACCGGCCCGTACCGATCGTGTCGTGGACGAGCATCGCTGCCTGCCTTTCTGGCCTGAAATCCGCCGGGGCACCGGTTCGTGCGCCCAGCGCCGTGGTGGTCTGCGCGCGGGCGGATCACCCGCGCTCTGTGAGCCGGGCGAATACCCCACCGCACCGACGGTCAAACCGACGATTTTTCGTCGGGGCGCGGCGTCAGGGCGACCGGGGGAACTCCACCAGCGCCGGGTGCCGTGGATCGTCGGCGCGGACCACCACGTCGGCGAACGTGGCCGGGGCGACCTCGTCGGCGTACCGGGCGAAGGCGGGCAGCGTCCACCGCAGCGCCGGGTCGGTGCGTCGGGCCAGGGCCGCCGGGGAGAGCACCAGGTGGACCGTGACGTCGAAGGGCAGGCCGCCGCCGAGCAGCAGCGCCCCGCTGACCAGCACGACGCCCCCGGGCGGCAGATCGACGTACGCGGCGCGGCTCGACCGGTCGGCGGCGGCGTCCCACAGCGAGGGCAGCACCCGCCCGGAGCCCTCGGGCCCGGCCGGGTCGAGCACCTCCCGGCGCAGCCCCTGCTCGTCGACCCACCCCTCGTAGAACGCGTCGGGGTTGGTCCGGCCGTACTCCAGCCGCACCGAGGCGGGGCGGAGGAAGTCGGCGGCCCGTACGTGCAGCGCCGGCCGGCCGAGCGCGCGCAGCGGGTCGACCAGCGCGGCGGCGAGGTCGTCCGGGCGGGCCGCCAGGGCCCCGTCCACGGCCACCCGCAGCCGGCCGGGGACGTCGGTGCCGGCGAGGCGCTCGGTCAGCTCGGTGACGAGCCGCTGCGGGGTGATGGGGCGGATGCGCATCCGACCATGGTGCCCCGCCGGGCGGGCCGGCACGGTGGGAGACGGTCGCGCGGCGGGCGGCGGTCAGCCGTTGCGGTCGATGGTCACGCGGGCGTCGTCGGCGAGACGGTAGCCGACGCCGTAGACGGTCGTGACCAGCGGGACGTCGACACCGACCTTGCCGCGCAGCCGGCGGACGTGCACGTCGACGGTGCGCACGCCGGCGTGCTCGTAGCCCCAGACCGCGTTGAGCAGCTGCAACCGGGTGAACACCCGGCGGGGGTGGGCGACGAGGTGCAGCAGCAGGTCGAACTCCAGCCGGGTCAGCGGCAACGGCTCGCCGTCGCGCAGCACCGACCGCGACGAGGCGAGAATGTGCAGGGTGGGGATCGTGGCGGCGACGGCGCGCGACGGCGCGCGGCCGGCGGGCACCGGGTCCGGGCGGCGTTCGACGGTGGCCGTGATGATGGTGCCCTCGCCGCGTTCCAGCATCTCCCGGGCGGCCTCGAGCAGCCGCCGGGCCGGCGGGGTCAGCGACTCCTCGGACGCCAGCGGGATGTTCAGGGTCACCGTGAGCATCGGGGCGGCGGTGTTGGCGGGGCGACGCTGGCCGCCCGGGGGGCGACCGGGAACAGCAGGCTGGGACGTATGCCATCCGGCGCGCGACGAGGCGGGGCTGACCGACATGGTCCTCCTTGGCTGGTCCGGGTATCTCCCCACGGCCCGGGACGCCGCTCCATCGATGCTTCCCGGCGCCCGGGCGAGGGTCAAGGGGCGGCTGCGTTGCATGAATGTGACAATTGACGAACGCATCGGAGCCGGATGCTCGCTCTGCGTACGAGGCCTGATGATTACAGCAGAGCCGCCGGGTTGACCCGATAGGGGGGTGCCCGCCCGGTTCACGGTGCTCGACACGGGTGGCGCCGGGGTGGGCGAGTCCGCGTCACGTCGGCGCGGCGACGGGCCACCCGGGCGGGGCCGGGAGGGGCACGGCGCACCGGGGACGGGACCGGTCCCCGTACGCGCCGGCGCGGCGCGCCCCGTCTCGGGCACGCCGCGCGGGTGGCGCTGTCAGCGGGCGGGGTCGATCTCGATCCGGGCCTCGTCGGCGAGGCGGTAGCCGACGCCGTAGACGGTGGTCACCACCGGCATGTCCGGGTCGAGCTTGGCGCGCAGCCGGCGGACGTGCACGTCGACGGTGCGCGCCACCGCGTGCTCGTAGCCCCACACCCGGCTCAGCAGCTGCAGGCGGGTGAACACGCGGCGGGGCTGCTCGGCCAGGAACAGCAGCAGGTCGTACTCGATGCGGGTCAGCGGGATGACGCGGGCGCCCTGGTGGACCACCCGCGAGCCGGCGGCGATCCGGATGGCGTGCGGGTCGACGGCGGCCGGCACCGCACGGGGCGTTGGCCGGTCCTCGGCGGGGCCGGGGCCGAGCCGCCCCTCCCCCGACTCGGCGAGTTCCCCGATCAGCTCCAGCAGCCGGGCCACCCGGGGGCTCATCGGCCCCGGGGCGAGGTCGAGGGTGATGGTGACACTCGGTGCGGTACGCGGGCGGACCGGCCCGACCCGCTCGGGACGCGCGGTGGGATGGATCCGGGTGGGGATGGCGACGACGGACATGGAGCCTCCTGCGGCGGTGGTGCCGCCACGCCCGGTGGAGCGTGGCGGGTCAGGACGGCGCCCGGCCGGCGGTCACCGGGGGCGCGGGGGTGGGCGTGGGCGGCGGCGGGGTGGGGCCGAGCACGGGCAGGCCGGCGAGCCGCCAGGCGACGAAGCCGCCGACGACGTCCGTGGCGTGGCGCAGCCCGAGGTCCTTCAGGGCGGCGGCGGCCAGCGAGGAGGTGTAGCCCTCCTGACAGACGACCAGCACCCGCAGGTCGTAGTCGACCGCCTGGGGCAGCCGGGCGGGACAGCGCGGGTCGAAGCGCCACTCCAGCACGTTGCGTTCGATCACCAGCGAGCCGGGCACGGTGCCGTGGGCGGCCCGCTGGGCGGCCGGGCGGATGTCGACCAGCAGGGCGCCGCGCCGGTGCGCCAGGTGCGCGCTCTCCGGATCCAGCCGGTGCAGGCGCGCCCGGGCGGCGGCCAGGATCTCGTCGATGCCCCGGGAGCCCGGGGGCGCCACCGGGGGCGGACACGCGCTTGGGTCGTCGGTCTGCGGCATGGTCGTTGCCTCCACTGGTTGTCGGTGGTACGCGTACGGGCGGCCGGGCCGGCGCGGTGACGGGCCGGGACGGGCCGGGGGTGGCCGGGGCGCGGTCGGGGCGGCGTGACGCTCACCAGGCGGCCCCGGCCTCGGCCACCTCGGCGACGCGCAGCCGGCCGTCGGTGAGCCGGTAGCTGGTCATCCGGCGCAGCGCGGGCCGGTAGACGTGGACGCTCACCGCCGGCTCGTCGTCCCGGTTGGACACCAGGTGCACGTGTCGCGGGCCGAACCGACGGCCGGAGCCGGCCGGCAGCCGGTGCGGGCGGAGCACGCCCCCGTCGACCGTCTCCTCGGTCAGGGCTCCGGACACGACCAGGAACGCGCCGCCGCAGCCGCCGTGGTCGTGCAGGTCGGTGCCCTGCCCGGGCAGCCAACTCAACGCCCACACCTCGTGGTCGGCCTCGTGGGCCAGTCGGGCGTACCACCGGGCGGCCGGGTCGAAACGCAGCGGCACGGGCCAGCGGGCGCGGTCGGCGGCCCAGCGTCGGGCGACGGCGAGCAGATCGGTCGGGCGGCGGTCGGGCATGGCGGTCCTCGCGGTTCGACGGAGCGTCGACCCAGCATAGGCTGCAAACCCTATTGGTTTAGTAGGTAATCCCAGACCTCGGGACACCGGGATCTCCGGGCGGCGGTCAGCGCCGCAGCGGCGGCGCCACCCGGTAGCCGGGGACGGACGGCCAGCGCACGGTCAGCACCACCGACTCGCGCTCGGCGAACCAGGAGTGGTCCACGCCCCGCCCCCACACCACGTAGTCGCCGGGCTCGCCCAACACCACCGTCCGGTCCGGCAACTCGACCCGGAACCGGCCGCTGACCAGCACCAGCAGGGCCGTCCGCCGCTCGCCCGTGGCCCATCGGGAACGCGTCTCGCCCGCGGGATGGACCCCCCACTTCACCTCGACGTCGACACTGTGCCGTACCTCGCCCGCAGGCATGAAGTGGCCGAGCAGCCAGCCCGCGTTCGTCGCCCCGTCGACGCCCGCGTTGCCCACGTACACCCTGTCGTCCACCACGCCCCTCCCCCGCACACCGGCCGAGCAACGTACCAGGCCGGTGTCCGACTAACCTGGACCGGTGAGTGAGGAACTCGACGCCGAGACGCTGGCGTTCGCGCACCGGATGTTCGACCTGGCGCGCGACGGCGCCACCGCCGAACTGGCCGACTACGTCGACGCCGGGCTGCCGGTCGACATGACCAACGACAAGGGCGACACCCTGCTGATCCTGGCGGCGTACCACGCCCACCCCGAGACCGTCGCCGCGCTGCTCGCCCGCGGCGCCGACCACTCGCGGACCAACGACCGGGGTCAGACGGCGCTGGCCGCCGCCACCTTCCGCAGCAGCACCGAGGCCGTCCGGGCGCTGCTCGCCGCCGGGGCCGACCCGCACCACGGCGGCCCGTCGGCGGTGGAGACGGCCCGCTTCTTCGACCTGCCCGAGATGCTCACGCTGCTGACGGCGCCGACCGGCTGACGGCACGGGCCGCCCGCGTCGTCCGGCGTCGGGGCGGAAACGGCCGCGACGCCCGGCGGGTCCGGCGCGCGACCGGTATACAGGGTCGGTGGATGATCCGCTGCCCGAACAGATGCGCACCGCCGCCACGGCACTGTTGGCCGCGCTGGACGAACCCGCCCGCGACCGGGCCACTCACCGGTTCGACGACGAGGCGGCCCGCCGTTGGATCGAGTACCGGCCACGACCCCGGCCCGGGGTCTGCCTGGCCGACCTGGACCGCGCCGGGCGCAAGGCCGCGCACCGGCTGCTGGCCACCGCGCTGAGCCCACCGGCGTACGCCCAGGCGATGGCGATCGTCGCGCTGGAGGAGGTGCTCGACCGGGCGGAGGGGTGGCGCCGGGGCCGGCACAGCGGCGACTACTGGGTGGCCGTCTTCGGCGACCCGGCCCGCGACGACGCCTGGGCGTGGCGCCTGGAGGGGCACCACCTCTCGGTGAACATGACCGTGGTGGCCGACCAGGTCTCCCCCGCGCCGATCTTCCTCGGCGCCAACCCGGCCACCGTCCGGCACGCCGGCCACCCCGTCTCCCGCCCGCTGGGCGTGGAGGAGGACCTGGCCCGCGCCCTGCTCGACGCGATGGGCCCGGCCGGCCGGGCGGCGGCGATCGTCGCCGACGAGGCGCCCGGGGACATCATCAGCGCCACGCGCCCCCGCGTCGACGGCCCGCTGGAGCCGCTCGGGGTGCCCGCCGACCGGCTCGGGCCCACCGGCCGGGCCCTGCTGGAGCAGCTCGTGGCGCTCTACCTGGACCGGCTCCCGCCGGAGCTGGCGATCCGGGAGGCCCGCCGGCTGGACTCGGGGCGGCTGCACTTCGCCTGGGCCGGCCCCACCGTGCCCGGCCGGCGCCACTACTACCGGGTGCAGGGCGACGACCTGCTCATCGAGTACGACAACACCACCGACGACGGCAACCACGCCCACACGGTCCTGCGCCGCCCGGCCAGCGACTTCGGCACCGACGTCCTCGCCACCCACCACGCCGAGGCCCACCCCGGCCCGTGACCCCTCAGGGGCGGTGGTGGGCCAGGTCCACGGTGGCGTCGGCGGCGCCGCTCAGCGCGTCGAAGGTGGTGGCCTCGGAGCGGCGGCCGGCGTCGAAGCGGCGCACCAGGCGGGCGCCCAGCCAGACGCCGACCGCGCCAACGCCCAGGGCCACCAGTTCGGTGAGCAGCAGCACGACGGAGGCGCCCCGCTGCGGCGCGTCCGCGCGGACGAGGCAGGCGACCAGGAACAGCGCGGCCATCGCCACGTTCACGAGGTTGAAGGTGATCGCCGTACGCCGGGTGCGGTCGACCGGCACGTCCCACAGGTCGATCATGCCGGCCACGGCGGCCAGCGCGGCGGCGAACAGGGCCGCCACGGACGTCCAGTAGCCCACCTCACCGAGGAAGGCCGGCCCGCCGAGCACGTCGGTCAGGTCGAACACGGTCGCGCTCACGAAGAGCCCGAACGGGAACGTCACCAGCATCGGTTGGATCGGGTGCCCCTGCACCCGCAGCCGGCTCTGCATGGTTCCTCCCCAGGTCGGCACGCGTCACCAGTCCAGGGTGCTACCCGGGCACCGGTACGCCGAAACGACACGCGGCCCACCGGCCCCGATCGCCCCGCTGGTCCCACCGGTCACGTGGGCTGCCCGGCAGCGGCCGGCCCCTGCCCCGGCGACGGCGGCCCCGGGGCGCCAGCGGAACGTGGGCATCCGCCGGTGCCCGCGTCGAGGACCGCGTGGCGGCCGGAGCGCCGGCGGGCGGGCTCAGTTGTCCCGGGGGCGCGACACGGTGGCGACGAGCCGGTCGGCGACGTCCCGCAGCGGGATGCCCAGCGCGGACGCCGCGCTGCGCAGCACGTCGAGCGCCTCCTCGGCGGGGCAGCCACGCTGCGTCATGATCACGCCGATGGCCTGCCCGATCACCCCGTCGCCGAGCATCGAGGCGTCCAGCTCACCGGCCTGGGCGGCCCGGCGCGCCCGGTCGCGGACCGCCGCCAGGAGCAGCCCGGCGTGCTCGGCGAGCAGCATCGCGGTGAGCTGGTGCCCCGGGGTGAGCAGGTCGGCGGCATTGGCGTAGAGGTTGATCGACCCGATGACCTGCTCGTCGACGTCCACCGGGGCGGAGATCACCGACTGCACACCCAACTCCCGGGCCCGTGGCGTCCAGGCCGGCCAGCGCTCCTCGCGGTCCAACCGGTCGGAGAGGACCAACTCCCGCCGCCGGATGGCGTCCATCGCCGGCGAGTCCGGGCCGTGCCGCAGGTCGTCCAGGCCCGCCAGGCGCGCGTCGGAGGCCGCCACCCCGGCCGGTTCGCCGGCGCGCAGCGCCGTGAAGCCGCACCAGCTCACGCCGGCCACGGCGTCGCGGGCCGTACGCACCAGCGCGTCCAGCGCCTCGTCGAAGTCGTCGACGGCGATCAGCCCGGCCGTCAGCTCGCGCAGCAGGGCGGCGGTCTCGAGGACGCCGAGCCGCTCCACCGCCAGGTCCCGCGTCTCCAGGTTCACCGCCGCGCTGCCCCCACCGTCCCGGCGCGTGCTGCCGCACGCCCGACCGGCGCCGTCACCTGTTCCATCGTCTGGTCTCTCCTGACTCCTCGGACCCGGCCTACTACCCTCGCAAACCGGGGTCGAAACGGCGCAAAGGGGGCCCCTTCCCGGCGCCCGGAGGCGCGGGAAGGGGCCCCACGCGTCAGCGCGACGCGGAGCTGAGTCGCCGCCCCACCGAGGCGATCAACCGGTCCAGCTCCGAGCCGAACGGGTTGTCGTGCACCAGGTACGTCCAGGTCGCGGACGGCCGCACCAGCTTCGCCTCGTCCGGCTCCCAGTCGTCGCCGAACTCCGTCTCCTCGAAGGTCTCGATGGTGCGCCGCTCGATCTCCGGGATGAGGTTGTTGAACGCCGGCACCGCCGCCCGGTGGAACTCGTCCAGCGGGTCGAGCCGGCCCAGGGCGCGCAGGTGCACGCCCTCGCGTACCTCGGAGAGCTCCGCGAGGTGCTCCGCCCAGAGCCGGTCGAGGTGGTAGAGGGCGATCGAGCGGGCGGCGCGGGCGAGCAGGTCCTCGTCCATCTCGCCGGCCTTCTCGGGCACCCGGTCCAGCAGCATCAGCGCCGCCACGTCGCTGGTCAGCAGGCGTTCCCGGCGCTCCGCGAGCGCCTTGCGCTGCTGCTCGATCACGACGCTGTAGCGCCAGGTGTTGCGGTGGATCTCGTGGTTGACGCCCTCGGCGACCCGCTGGGCGTGCTCGACGGCGTACTCGACCTGGTCGTCGGTGACCAGGCCGTCGGCGTTCATCCGGGGCGAGGCGGGCACGGCGTCGCCGGCGTGCCGGACGACCAGGTCGTCCTCCAGGCTGACGAAGAAGACCGAGCCGCCGGGGTCGCCCTGCCGCCCGGCCCGGCCGCGCAGCTGGTCGTCGACGCGCCGGCTGTCGTGCCGGCCGCTGCCGATCACGTAGAGGCCACCCAGCTCGGCGACCCGGTCCCGGTCGGCCTGGTCGCTGCCGCCGAGCCGGATGTCGACGCCCCGGCCGGCCATCTGGGTGGAGACGGTCACCGCGCCGTACGCGCCGGCCTCGGCGATGATCGCCGCCTCCTCGTCGTCGTTCTTCGCGTTGAGCACCACGCACGGCACCCCGGCGGCGTTGAGGCCGGCGGCCAGCCCCTCGGACTCCTTCACGTCCAGGGTGCCGACGAGCACCGGCCGGCCGCGCTCGTGGTTGCGCTTGATCTCGTCGACCAGCGCCTCGTCCTTCTCCGCGCGGGTGGCGTAGATGCGGTCCGACTCGTCCTCGCGCACGCACGGGGTATTCGGCGGGATCACCGCCACCTCGAGGCCGAAGAACTCGCGGAGCTGGTCGCCGACCAGCACCGCCGTCGCCGTCATGCCGCACACCTTCGGATAGAGCGCGATGTACGCCTGCACGGCGATGGTGCCGAGCACCTCGCCCTCGGCGGTGGCGTCGAGGCCCTCCTTGGCCTCCACCGCCGCCTGGAGCCCGTCGGGCCAGCGGCGACGCTGGGCGACCCGGCCGCGCATCTCGTCGATCAGCTCGACGGAGCCGTCCCGGACGATGTAGTCGACGTCGCGGTGCAGCAGGGCGTGCGCGTGCAGCGCCACGTTCACGGCCGAGAGCTGCGCGACGTGCTCCTCGTCGTACAGGTCGATGCCGAGCTTGGCCTCGACGGCGGCCAGGCCGGCGGCGGTGAAGGCGACGCTGCGGCCGTCCTCGGCCACCGTGTAGTGCTTGCCCTTGCGCAGGCCGCGCACCTGCGCGGCGGCGGCGTGCACCGGGTCCTGCTCACCGGCGACCGAGCCGGCGAGGACCATCGGCACCCGGGCCTCGTCGATGAGGATCGAGTCGGCCTCGTCGACGATCGCGGTGCGCAGCGGCGGCTGCACCCGGTCCTCCACGTCGGTGACCAGTTGGTCGCGCAGGTAGTCGAAGCCGGCCTCGCTGACCGAGACGTACGTGACGTCGCAGGCGTACGCGTCGCGCCGCTCCTGCGGGGTGGAGGCCTCGTTGACCCAGCCGACGGTCAGGCCGAGCAGGGTGTAGACCGGCTCCATCCAGAGGGCGTCACGCCGGGCCAGGTAGTCGTTGACGGTGAGCACGTGCACCGGGCCGTTGCCCAGCCGGACGTGCCCGTACGCGGCGATGGTCGCGGTGAGCGTCTTGCCCTCACCGGTGGCCATCTCGGCGACCTTGCCGGAGAGCAGCGCCATCGCGCCCAGCAGCTGCACGTCGTACGGCCGCTGGTCGAGGCCCCGGCGGGCGGCCTCGCGGCCGATCGCGCAGATCTCCTCGTAGCCCGTGGCCTTGCCGGCGGCCTCGGTCAGCTCGGCGTCGTCGAGCGCCGACAGCTCGTCCTCGCGCGCCTCGACGGCCGGCAGCAGCTTCTCCAACGGCCCCAGGTCTACCGTCGTCCCCGGGCGCTGGAGGAACCGGCGGAACCTGGTCTTCAAGCGTTGCGACACACCCATGAGCGGCAACGGTACGCGACCGGAGCCCGCGTTGGCGGCCCGCCCGGCGCGCCGCCGCGCGGGTGTCGCCGCCGGGCCGCTCGCGGGCCCGGCCGCTCAGCTCACCAGGAGCTGGTGGGTGGCCAGCTCACGGTAGAGCGGGCTGGTCCCGGTGAGCTCGTCGTGGGTGCCGGTGGCCGCCACCCGGCCGCCGTCGAGCACCACGATCTGGTCGGCGTCGACGACGGTGGAGAGGCGGTGCGCCACGATCAGCAGGGTGCGCCGGGCGGCCACCGCGTCGATGGCCCGACGCAGCGCGGCCTCGTTGCGGGCGTCGAGGTTGCTGGTCGGCTCGTCGAGCAGCAGCACCGGCGGCCCGGCCAGCAGGGCGCGGGCGATCGCCAGCCGCTGCCGCTCGCCGCCGGAGAGCAGCACCCCGCCCTCGCCCACCTGCACGTCCAGCCCCTCGGGGGCGCGCTCGGCGAGGTGGCCGAGGTTGACCTCGTCGAGCACCGCGCGCAGCCGGGCCTCGGTGGCCTCGGGCGCGCTGATCAGGAGGTTCTCCCGCAGCGTGCCGGCCAGCACGGGCGCGGACTGCTCGACGTAGCCGATCCGGGCGCGCAGCGCGTCGCGGGGCAGGTCCCGCACGTCGACGCCGTCGATGCGCAGCGCGCCCTCGGTGACCTCGTAGAAGCGCTCGACCAGCGCCAGCAGCGTCGACTTCCCGGCGCCGGACGGGCCGACCAGGGCGGTGCGGGTGCCGGCCGGCACGGTGAAGCTCACCTCGCGCAGCACCGGCGGGCCGCCGGGGTAACCGAAGCCAACCCGGTCGAACTCGACGGACGCCGGGGCCCCGCCGGTCGCCGCCGTGGCCGGGGCGCGCGCCGGCCGGTCGGCCGCCCCCTCCACGGGCACGGCGAGCACCTCCTCGATCCGCTGGAGCGCGCCGAGGCCGGTCTGCAACTGGGTGTAGGCGTGCACCGCCTGCCCGAGCGGGAGCACCAGGAAGAACAGGAACATGATGAAGGCGACGAGGTCGCCGACGGTGATGGCGCCCGCCGCCACCCGCGCCCCGCCCACCCCGAGGACCAGCAGGAACGCCCCCTGGATGGTGACGCCGCTGGCCGGGCCCACGAACGCCTGCACGCGGGCCACCCGCAGCCCCGCCGCGTACGCCTGGGTGGCGCTCACGCCGATCGCGTCGGCCTCGCGCCGCTCGGCCCGGGCCGCGCGGATCGTGCGGGCGGCGGAGATGGCCCGCTCCACCGCCGAGGTCATCTCGCCGATGCGTTCCTGGGCGGCCCGGGCCAGCCCGCGCACCCGGTGGGCGAAGGCGACGGCGATGGCGATGCCGGCGGCCACCCCGAGCAGGGTCACCCCGAACAGCACCGGGTCGAGCAGGACCATCGCCCCGGCCGCGCCGAGCACCATCACGGCGCCGGTGACCACCTCGAACAGGCCGGAGGTGACCACGGCACGCAGCAGGGTGGTGTCCGAGCCGACCCGGGAGAGCAGGTCGCCCGTGCGGCGGCGGTCGTACTCGGCGATCGGCAGGCGCAGCAGGTGCCCCGCCAGCCGCCGCCGGGTGCCGAGCACGACCCCCTCGGCGGTGCGTTGCAGCAGGTAGTCCCGCACGCCGCCGAGCGCCGCGCCCACCAGCACGAGGGCGACCAGCGCCGCTACCAGCCCGGCGACGGGCCGGCTGGCGGAGAGCCCGTCGAGCACCGAGCGGGTGAGCAGCGGCTGGGCCAGCGACGCCGCCGCGCCGGCCAGCGACAGCGCGCCCACCACGGCCAGGGTGCCGCGGTGGGCGCGCAGGTAGGGCAGGAGGGCCGCGAGGCCGACCCGCCGGTCGGCTCCGCCCCCGCCGGGACCCCCGGGGGCGGCCGGGACGGATTCGTCGGCGGTCAGGACGGCGGCGTCGGCGGTCATGGCTGGAACGGTATCCGCCCGCGCCACCCGCCCGGACCGTACGCGCGACCTCAGGCGGTCAGCACCACCTGGAGCTCCTGGCGGCGCCGCTCGGCGAGGTCGGTCAGCAGTGTCGGTGCCTCCTCGAACGGCACCACCGCCGAGACCAGGTGCTTGCGGATCACGTCCCCGTACGCGCGCAGCAGGTCGATCGTCTCGGCGGAGAGGCGCTCCCGGTCCCAGGTCGGGGCGAGCCCGCGCGGCACCCGGCCGATCTGCGCGCAGCGCAGCGACAGTCCGTTGTGGTGGAACTCCTCACCGAAGCGGACCGCGTCCGCGCCGGCCTGGTAGAAGGCCAGGTCGACCACCGTGCCCTGGGGACGCAGCAGGCGCAGCGCGAGCTGCAACGCCCAGGCCTGGCCCCGGCACTGGAACACCACGTCGGCACCCCGGTCGCCGGGCCCGTGCGCCCAGCGGGTCTTGAGCACCACCGCCGGGTCGTCCGCCTCCGGGTCGAGGGTCTCCAGGCCCAGCGCCTCGGCGACGGCCCGCCGCTGCGGGGTCGGGTCGAGCACCACCACCGAGGCGGCCCCGTGCCGCTTGGCGAACAGGGCGGTGAGCAGCGCCACCACCCCGCTGCCGACGACCGCGACCCGCCGGCCCCGCACCCCGTCGCCCAGCGAGCGCACGTCCGCGCCGTGCAGGTCGGCGGCGGCGTGCAGCACGCCGTTGGCACAGATCGGCCCCATGTGCGCGACGTAGACGCCGAGCAGCGGGTCGAGGTCCTCGGGCAGCGGCACGAACCGCTCGGCGACCGCGTCGGCGACCCAGCCGGTGCGGTGGCCGTACGTCATCGCGCCGACGGTGCCCACGGCGACGGCCGGCGTGCGGCTCTCCACCACCCGACCGACCTGCATGTAGCCCAGCCGGGTCACCGGGTACGGCGTGCTGGCGGCACCCGGCTGGAAGAGCCCGAGGTCGGCGTTCCAGGTGACGTTCAGGTAGGGGTTGGTGCCCTTGACGTAGCTGAGTTCGGTGCCCGCCGAGACCCCGCTGAACAGCGTCTCGACGCGGAACGTGCCGTCGGTCAGCTCGGCGGCGTCCTGCTCGACCAGCTCGACCCGGCCCGGGCCGCTGACCACCACCACGCGGTCACGCATCGACGGTCACCCCCGTGGCCAGCGGCGCGGCGGCGGGCGTGTCCAGGCGTACGGGCCGGCCGGTGCGGGCGGAGTCGGCGACCGCGAGGGCGAGGCGCTGGGTGCCGAGGGCCTCGGCGTACGGGACGCGCACGTCGTCGCCGACGCCCCGGACGGCGTCGACGAAGGCCCGGTCCACGGCCACCCGGGCGGCCTCCGGGTCGGCGTCGAAGCGGCGTTCCCCGTCGGCGTCGCGCACGACCAGCCCGTCCTCGCTCAGCGACAGGGCCAGCCCGTCGGCGAGGATCTCCAGTCCCGCGCGGTGCTTCCAGCCGAGCACGCAGGCGGCGGTGAGCGTGCCGACCGCGCCGCCGGCGAAGCGCAGCGTCGCGGTGGTCACCGAGTCGATGTCGGCGCCGTCGACCGGCGGCGGGGTGCCGTCGCCGTACGCGGTGACCTCGGTGGCCTCGCCGACCAGGCACCGGATGAGGTCCAGCACGTGGGCGGCCTGCTCGACGACCGGACCGCCGGAACGCTCGCGCGACGACCACCAGGCCACGGGGGGCACCTTGTCCCACCACGCGCCGGTGACCAGCCGCACCGGACGGTCGCCGAGCAGCTCCCGGGCCTGCTGCACCACCGGCAGGTAGCGCCAGTGGTGCCCGACGCCGGTGAGCAGCCCGCGCCGGGCGACCAGGTCGGCGACGCGCTCGGCGGTGGCCAGGTCGACGGCGACCGGCTTCTCCACGAACATCGGCACCCCGGCCGCGACGACCGCCTCCTCGGCCGGCCCGTGCGCGAACGGCGGCACGCAGACGTAGACCGCGTCCGGGCCGGCGGCCAGCAGTTCGTCGACGTCGCCGAAGGTGCGGGCGTCGTGCGCCCGCGCCAGCTCCGCCGCCGCCTGCGGCACCACGTCGGTCACCCCGATCAGCTCCACGTCGGCGAAGCCGCCCAACACCCGGGCATGGCGTTGCGCCACCCCGCCGGCCCCAACCAGTCCCACCCGGCACGTGCGCATGTGAAGCCCCTTCGCCACAGTTTCGCGTTCGACGACTGCACTCCCCCCGCGTACGCGCAACCAAACGTTCACGGGGCGGAACCCGGCCATGTCACCGCCGTGATCAAGCTGTTAGGCATGCTGCGGTTAGCGCGAGCGCGGTAGTGGGAAAAACAACGAAGGTTTTTCCGCCACGATCTGGGGGTGCCTGTGCGGAATACGGAAACGATGGTGTCACCGGTGGTGGAGGCCTGGGCCACCTACCGCACGACGTCGGCGGGGGACTGGCCGGCGCGGCGCCTGATGCGTGCCAAGGGCGACAGCCGGGTCAGCGTGGTACTGCCGGCCCGCAACGAGGAGGCGACGGTCGGCGCGATCGTGTCGACCATCCGGGAGCACCTGATGGAGCGGGTGGCCCTGATCGACGAGCTGATCGTGGTGGACTCCCGGTCGACCGACCGCACCGCCAAGGTGGCGCGTGCCGCCGGCGCGGAGGTGGTCAGCCAGGACGCGATGACCCGGGGCCTGCCGCGGCTCACCGGCAAGGGGGACGCGCTCTGGGCGGGGCTGGCGGCGGCCGAGGGCGACGTGGTGGCGTTCATCGACGCCGACCTGCGCGAGTTCCGGCCACACTTCGTGACGGGGCTGATCGGTCCCCTGCTGACCGATCCCTCGGTGGATTTCGTGAAGGGCTTCTACCACCGCCCCCTGGTCGGGGCGTCGAGCGTGGAGGCCGACGGCGGCGGGCGGGTGACGGAGCTGATGGCCCGGCCGATGCTGAACCTGTTCTGGCCCGAGCTGGCGGGCTTCGTGCAGCCCCTCGCCGGTGAGTACGCCGGCCGCCGGGAGGTCCTGGAGCGGGTGCCGTTCGTCTCCGGCTACGGGGTCGAGACGGCGATGCTCATCGACCTGCTCGAGCTGGTCGGGTTGGACGCGCTGGCCCAGGTGGACCTGGGCGAGCGCAAGCACCGCCACCAGGACACGGCCGCGCTGGGCCAAATGTCGGCCCAGATCATGCTCACCGCCTGGTCGCGGTTGCAGCGGCGCGGCTGGGCGGCGCCCGGAGCGATGCCCGCCGCCCTGCTGACCCAGTTCCGGCGCGGCGGCTCCGACGCCCTGCCGAACCTGGACCGGGAGATCGTCGTCAGCGACGTCTCGGTGGACGAGCGGCCACCCCTGGCGGAGCTGCGGCACCGCATCCCCCGCCGACGGGTCGCCGCGGCGTGACCACGCGACCTCTTGTGACCCCGAACGACCGGGCGCGGACGGCCGAGGGCCCCGCCGAGGGAAGGAATCCCGCATGAGCCTCACCGTCCTGATGAACGCCGGTCCGTGGCTGTCCGTGCCGCCGCCCGGCTACGGCGGCATCGAGAACGTCATCGCCACGCTGGTGCCGGAGCTGCGTCGCCTCGGCGTACGGGTGGTGCTCGCGTCGGTCGACAGCAGCACGCTGCCGGTAGACGAGAAGATCTCCGTCTTCCCCGACGGGCAGTTCCCCGCCCTGCAACGGCCGTACAACCAGGTCTGCGGCATCTCGCAGGCGCACCTGAACGGCGTGGTACGCACGCTGCACTCGCGCGACGACATCGACCTGGTGCACGACCACGTGGAGGCGGTCGGCCTGGCCACGCTCGCCGCGATGGGCCCGGACGCCCCGCCGGTGCTGCACACGCTGCACTGGGACCTGGCCAAGCACCCGGCGCTCTACGGCAACCTCGACGGCGGCGACCGGGTCCGGGTCAACGGGGTCTCCGCCTCGCAGCTGGCCCGGGCGCCCCGGGCGTTGCAGGAGCACTCGGTGGGCCACGTGCACCTGTCCACCCCGCTCGCCGTCGACGCGGACCGGCGCCCCCGGGCCGACAAGGGCGACTATCTGATCATCCTGGGCCGGATCAACCCGGGCAAGGGCCAGGACGTGGGCGCGCGTCTCGCCCGGCGGGTGGGGGTGCCGCTGGTGCTCGCCGGGCCCGTCGGCCCGTACCACCGGCCGGAGGACCTGGCCGCGGCCGGGGACGAGGCCCGGCAGAACCCGGACGTCCGGTTCTTCTACGACGAGGTGGCGCCGCACGTCGACGGCGACCTGGTCCGCTGGGTGGGCACGGTGGCCGGGCAGGAGCGCGACGACCTGCTGGCCGGCGCCCGGGCCTCGCTGTTCCCGCTGCGCTGGGAGGAGCCGGGCGGCACGGCGGTGGTCGAGTCCCTGGCCCTGGGCACGCCCGTGGTCGCCACCGCCCGCGGCTGCCTGCCCGAGCTGATCGAGCACGGCCGCACCGGGCTGCTCACCACCGACGAGGAGGAGCTGGGCGACCTGCTGCTGGCCGCCAGCCTGCTCGACCCGGACGAGTGCCGGCGCGAGGCCGCCGTCCGCTTCACCCCCGCCGTGATGGCCGAGAAGTACGTCGGCCTCTACGAGCGGGTCCGCCAGTCCGCCGCCGCCGGGCGCCTGCTGCCGGCCTGATCGTCCGGCCGCGCCCCGGGGTCGGCCCGCCGTCACGGTGGGCCGGCCCCGTCGGCGTACGCGCCCGGGACCGCGACGACGTTCACCCCGTCGGCGGTGGGGCGCCGCCCGTCCTGGGCGGGAGGTTTGGCGGCCCGGGCGGCGGGAAGTCGCGGTCCGCTCAGCGTTCCCGCACAGTGAGGAGACGGCGGTGACCGGTCCCATGGCGCGCTCGCGCGCCCGGCACAACCCGGCCGACGGCAAGGCTCCCGTCCGGCGGGCCGCCACCGCCGTCGCGGTGGTCTTCCTCCTGGTCGGCATCCTCGGCTTCGTGCCGGGCATCACCAGCGACTTCGGCGACCTGCGCTTCGCCGGGCACGACTCCGACGCCAGGCTGCTCGGCCTGTTCCAGGTCTCGGTGCTGCACAACTTCGTCCACCTGCTCTTCGGGGTGGCCGGGCTGCTGCTGGCCCGCACCGTCGCGGGCGCGCGGACCTACCTGGTCGGCGGCGGCGCGATCTACCTGGTGCTCTGGCTCTACGGCCTGGTGATCGACCACGACAGCGGGGCCAACTTCATTCCGGTCAACAACGCCGACAACTGGCTGCACCTCTTCCTCGGCCTGGGCATGATCGCGCTGGGCGTCCTGACCACCCGGGGCCGATCCACCCGGTGACGCAGCGTGGACGGCCGAGGCCCGCCGCCCCGGCCGGGCCGGTTTCGCCCGCCCGCGTCCGGGTACTTCGCAGATCCCCGACGACGCGAAACGAGGGCGCACATGCCGCGGCGGATCACCTGCGAGGTGCAAGACAGGTCTCCGGTGACCGTCGTACGCCTGCGTGGCGGCCTCGACCTCGGCACCATGCGCACGGTGCACACCGCGCTGGACGCCTGCCTCGCCAGCCAGCCCGACGCGCTCGTGGTGGACCTCACCGACGTCACCGTCCGTGACCCGCTGGCCCTCTCGGTCTTCGCCGCCACCGCCCGCCGGGCGGCCGGCTGGCCGGCGGTGCCCGTCGTGCTGTGCGCCCCGCCGCCCGACGCGGCGACCTGGCTGGCGCAGTCGACCGCGTGCCGGGTGGTGCCCGTGCGCCGCGACTGCGACGAGGCGACCCGGGTGGCGAACGCGGCGGCGGCGCCCCGGCTGCGCGCCCGGCTCGAACCGGTCGCGGAGGCCTGCCGGCGGGCGCGGGAGCTGGTCACCGACGCCTGCGGGCGGTGGAACCTGCCGGAGGCCGTCGGCCCGGCGTCGCTGGTACTCAGCGAGCTGGTCGGCAACGTGGTCCGGCACGCCGGCACGCCGATGCGGGTGACGCTCACCCTGCGCCGGCCGTACCTGCACGTGGCGGTGACCGACGGCGACCGGACCCTGGTCCGGGCCGGCTGCCCCGACGGGCGTGCCGAGGGCGGCCGGGGGCTGATGCTGGTGCGCGAGCTGGCCCAGGTGTGGGGCAGCTCGCCGGCCGGCGACGGGAAGGTCGTCTGGGCCATACTGCCCGCGAATTGACCAGATTTACCACTCTCGCCTGAATAACCGCTGTCGCCTGGTTTCATGGGCTGTGGGGCGGGTAGCCGCGCCGTCCTATCTGTCGTCACGGCGGGGTGAGAGTCACATGCCCGAGCGGGTAACCACGGAACCACGCGACCGGGGGCCGGCGATCCTGGCGCCAGCACGCTTCGGCGGCTATCCCGGGCCGCTGCGCAAGGCGCTGCCCGGTGGGAAGCTCACCCGGTTCCTGGCCACCACCGACCACAAGCAGATCGGGCTGCTCTACCTGCTGACCTCGTTCGGATTCTTCCTGGTCGCGGGTGTCCAGGCGATGCTGATGCGGGCCGAGCTGGCCCGGCCGGGCATGCAGTTCCTCTCGGCCGAGCAGTACAACCAGCTCTTCACCTCGCACGGCGCGGTCATGCTGCTGCTGTTCGCCACGCCGGCGGCGTTCGGGTTCGCCAACTACATCGTGCCGATCCAGATCGGCGCGCCGGACGTGTCGTTCCCCCGGCTCAACGCCCTCGCGTACTGGCTCTACCTCTTCGGCGGCCTGATGGTGCTCGGCGGCTTCCTCACCTCCGGCGGCTCCGCCGACTTCGGCTGGACCGCCTACACGCCGCTGAGCAGCCAGGAGCACTCCCCCGGCGTCGGCGCCAACATGTGGGTGATCGGCCTGGTGGTCTCGGGGCTGGGCACCATCCTCGGCGCGGTCAACCTGATCACCACGATCCTCACCCTGCGCGCGCCCGGCATGACGATGTTCCGGATGCCGATCTTCACCTGGAACATGCTCTTCACCAGCGTGCTGGTGATCCTGGTGTTCCCGCTGCTGGCCGCGGCCCTGATGGCGCTGGCCGCGGACCGGCTGCTCAACGCCCACGTGTACGACCCGATAACCGCCGGGCCGATGCTCTGGCAGCACCTGTTCTGGTTCTTCGGCCATCCCGAGGTCTACATCATCGCGATCCCGTTCTTCGGCATCATCACCGAGATCATCCCGGTCTTCTCCCGCAAGCCGATCTTCGGCTACACGGGACTGGTGCTGGCCACCATCGCGATCACCGTGCTGTCGATGACCGTGTGGGCGCACCACATGTTCGCCACCGGCCAGGTGCTGCTGCCGTTCTTCAGCATCCTGAGCTACCTGATCGCGGTCCCCACCGGGGTCAAGTTCTTCAACTGGATCGGCACCATGTGGAAGGGGCAGCTCACCTTCGAGACGCCGATGCTCTTCGCGATCGGCTTCCTGGTCACCTTCCTCTTCGGCGGCCTCACCGGGGTGCTGCTGGCCAGCCCGCCGGCGGACTGGCACACCCACGACACGTACTTCGTCGTCGGGCACTTCCACTACGTGCTGTTCGGCACCGTGGTCTTCGCGCTCTTCGGCGGCTTCTACTTCTGGTGGCCGAAGATGACCGGGCGGCTGCTCGACGAGCGGCTCGGCAAGGCCCACTTCTGGACGATGTTCATCGGCTTCCACGGCACCTTCCTGGTGCAGCACTGGCTGGGCAACGAGGGGATGCCCCGCCGCTACGCCGACTACCTGCCCAGCGACGGGTTCACCGCGCTGAACACGATCTCCACCATCTTCGCCTTCGTACTCGGCGCCTCCACGCTGTTCTTCATCTGGAACGCCTGGAAGTCCTGGCGCTTCGGGGCGCAGGTGACCGTCGACGACCCGTGGGGCTTCGGCAACTCGCTGGAGTGGGCCACCACCTGCCCGCCGCCGCTGCGCAACTTCGACCGGATGCCCCGCATCCGCTCCGAGCGGCCCGCCTTCGACCTGAAGTACGGCCCGCTCGTCTCCGACCTCGGCCGGGACCTGCCGCAGCGCAGCACCAAGCCGCCGCAGGATTTCCGCGACGAGCTGCACCGCGAGAAGCACGTGCCCGAGTCGCCGTCCCTCGAGGGGGCGCACGGTGCGCGGGAGGCCGCCGAGTACCAGCCCGCGGCGCAGTCCGGGGCCAGGCCGGTGGACGTCCCCGAGCCGGGCGACATCCGTCGGCCCAGCTTCGAGCAGACCGACGAGCCGGAGGAGACCAACCTCGGCGCCCAGCGGGAGCAGCAGGAGAACGACCGCTGGCGGCACCCGCGCGGGCCCGGCGACTCGCCCGACTACTGAGTACGCGGAAGGGGCCGGCACCGCCTGGTGCCGGCCCCCTTCCGACGTGCTCAGCCCTCGCGGGCCGCCGCGAGTCCCGCCGCGGTGAGCGAGCGGCGCACCGCGGGCTGCACCCGGGTCAGCCGCAGCGGCACCCCCGTACGGGCCGCGGCCTCGCGGCCGGCCATCAGCGCGGCGATGCCGCCGGCGTCGAAGCCGCCCGCGCCGTCCAGGTCCACCACCACCTCGGCGGGCTGCCCGGTCACCGCCTCCAGCATCGCCCGGCGCAGCTGGTCCGCGCCGTCGCGGTCGACCTCCCCGCCGACCTCCACGACGACCCGGTCGCCGTTGTGCCGCACCGAGATCCTGGTCTTCGCCGGCTCCGACCCGGCGGCGCCGTTCTGCCACGGCGGCGGGGCGTCGGCGAGCATCGCCTGGCGAAGCCAGGTCAGCGCCCGCGACAGCAGCCGGGAGACGTGCATCTGGGAGATGCCGAAGCGGGCGGCGATCTCCGCCTGGGTCTGGTTGCCGTAGAAGCGCATGGCCAGGATGCGCCGCTCCCGCCAGGGCAGCCGGTGCAGCAGCCCGCTGACCGTCACCCGGTCGTCGACGGATTCCAGCGCGTTGTCGGACTCGCCGACCAGGTCGCCGAACTCGGCCGAACTCTCCCCGCCGACGGGGGCGTTCAGCGAGGCCGGGCTGTAGCCGGCGGCCGACTCCAGCGCGGCGAGGATCTCCTCCTGCGGCGTCTCCAGCCGCTCCGCCAGCTCGGCGACCGTCGGGGCCCGGGACAGCTCGCTGGTCAGGGCCGACGTCGCCTGCCCCACCTCCAGGATCAGGTCACGTAGCCGGCGCGGCACGTGCACGCCCCAGGTGCGGTCGCGGAAGTGCCGCTTGATCTCCCCGACGATCGTGATGGCCGCGTACGCGGTGAACGAGCCCCGCTCGGGGTCGTACCGGTCGACGGCGTTGACCAGCCCGAGGCGGGCCACCTGTTCCAGGTCCTCCAGCGGCTCGCCGCGCCCCCGGTAGCGGCGGGCCAGCCGACCCGCGAACGGCAGGGCGAAGCGGACCAGGTCGTCCCGCGCCTCCTGGCGCCGTTCGGGCGGTAGGCCCTCGATGCGGGCCGCGTACGCCAGTGCGGCCGCGTCGAGGTCCTCCAGGCCCCGCTCGGTCGGCGGTGGTGTGGTCGTGGTGGTCTGTCCGAACATCCGCGCCTCCCTCAGGAAGGTCCCCCGCCCGGATTCAGGAAACCGGTCGTGCGCGCGCGTGGTCGCACCACGCCCGGGCCGGAAAGTGGGTCACATGACTGGGATGTCAGCGGGCGACGACGCCACGCCGGACGGCGTGATCAGGCCGTCGCAGCCAGCGGTGTTCCCGCTCCGTAGGTACTCAATCACGGGACCCGGGGTTCGCGAGGATGTTTCGAAAGGGCCGGCTCAACAGACCAGCAGGCCCTGGCCGGCGCCACCGTCGCGCAGCGCCGCGAGGGCGTCGTCCACGGTCATCGGCGGCGGCGTCGGCAGGTCGTACGGCTGCGCCCGCAACACCTCCGTGGCCCGGCGGGTGGGCACCGAGGTGACCGGGTAGCCGCGCGCCGAGGTGCGGTCCAGCGCCCGCCGGCGGCGACCGAAGCCGGCGACGGCCAGCCACTGGGGCAGCCCGGCCAGCGCCGGCGAGCGCAGGCCGGGCGGTTCGGGCAGCACGTCCACCGAGCTGAACGGCTCGCTGCCGGCGAGCCACCACTCCACCCCCTCCACGCTGCGCCGGGTGGCGTTCTCGCACCAGTACGGCACCATCCCGGCCCGCACCACCTGCCACGGGTCCAGCAGCCGGCCGCACTCCACCACCAGCCGGTCGCCGGTCTTGCCGGCCGCGCGCAGCCAGCGCCGGTACAGGTCGGCGGTCGCGGCGCTGAGCGCCTCCGGCCGCGGCACGAGGACCCGGTGCAACGGATGCTCGTGCCGGCCGGTCCAGTCCCGGACGGCGGCCTCGAAACCGGACTCCACGCCGTGCTCCGCCGGCTCGGGCGGCGAGGTGACCTCCGGCGGCTGCCAGTGCGCGCCGTCGCCGCCGGCCGAGCGGAGCACCTGGCGCAGGGCGTGGCTGTCCGGGTGGAAGTCGACCGGGTCGAGGCCGCTGCCGGGGCAGCCGACCTGGAAGCTGTGCCCCGGGGCGGAGTCGAAGACCGGCCAGGTGCGCGCGTCGCGCAGCAGCAGCACCGGGGCGCCGGGTGCCAGCCGGTCGGCCAGGAACCGCGCGTACGCGGCCGGGAGGGACCGCCAACGGGCCGCCAGGGACACCGTGGCACCGGCCAGCGCGCCCCGGCTCGCGGGACAGTGCACCTGGCGTACGTGCAGGTCGGCGTTGCCGCCGAGGAGGCGGGCGGTGAGCGCGGCACCGTGGTCCAGGGCGGCCTGCGGCCGGTCGACGGCCCCCTGCGCCCAGTGCACGGTCATCTCGAAGCCCGCCGGCAGCCACGGCACCCCCAGCGCCGTCGCCAGGTGCGCGGCCGCGCCGTGCGGGGAGCCGATCAGGGCCCCCGGGTACCGTCGGCGCGGATACTGGTCGGCGAACCAGCGGGCGACCCGGCCGGCGTCGACCTCGGCCGTCTGCCCGGGGGTGAGCGCCACCCGGCCCGCCGCCCGGATCACCGCCGCCCGACGTACCGGCTCGGGCGCGCCGGTGAACCGCGACAGCGGCCCCGGGTGCCCCGGGTGTCCCAGGTCGGCGCAGTCGGTGCCGCGCAGCGCCCGCGCGGTGGCGGCCACCAGGACCCGCGCCGCACTGCCCGCCGCCACGACCCGGTCGCCCGCCAGCCCGGCACCGTCGGCCGTGAGCCCCTCGCGCACCTTGTGCACCGGCCCCACCTTGCCTCGTTCGCTCACCACGCGGCCCGGCTTCCCGTCCCGATGGGGTTCAAACAGGGCATCCCCCACCGGGCGGGAGCAATCAGAAGATCCCGGGCGGGGCGGCACCGGCCCGGTGAACGGGACCACGGGGGGCGGTCACCGCCGGCCCGGTACGCCGGTGAGCAGGGGTTTCGTCGGCGCGGTAAGGGGCACATCTGCGCCCATGCGCAGCGACGACGAGGCCCCCGCGGCGGCGGCCACCATCACGCCCTACCAGGACGGGCCGCTGCTGGTCCGGGGCGACTTCGCCCTGGTCACCCCCGACGGTGAGACCATCGACGCGCGGCGGGGCACGGTGGCGCTGTGCCGCTGCGGCAAGTCGGCGCTCAAGCCGTTCTGCGACGGCACCCACAAGGCCGTCGGCTTCCGCGCCGGCACCACCCGCGACACTCCCTGACTGCCATCCCCCGGCCCCTCCCGCGCCAGGGCGCATCATGGATCCCTCGTGGGCGGGAGGTGCGTCGGTCCGCGGCCCGGATCAGGCGACGGCGGCGGGGAGTTCGCCGGGGCGGGGGCGGTCGCGGAGGGCGATGCGGATCGGGGCGGTGGCGCGCAGGGAGGTGCGGCCGGCGGTCCAGGCGTCCAGCAGGTGCGCGGCGAAGAGCCGGTCCACCGCCAGCGCGGCGGCGGCACCGAGGAGCACGTCGGGGGCGAGCCCCGGCTCCAGGCGGACCAGTCCCCCGCACATGTCGTGGGCGGCGATCTGCTCGTGCACCGCGTCGGCCTCGACGTGTTCGTCGTAGAAGCGCGTGGCCACCTCGTCCAGGCCCAGGCGGCGCAGCCCGTTGCCGTAGCGGCGGTTCGGCAGCGAGGAGGTCATCTCGTACGCGGCGAGGTGCCCCAGCAGCGCCCCGCGCAGGCGCCGGTGCAGCCCGAACAGCGACATGAGGTTGTTGGTGGCCAGGGTGATCGCCGGCACGGCGTCCAGGTGGGCGGCGTAGCCGGTGTCGAGCCCCAGCCGCCCGAGGGTGACCCGGAACAGTTCGGCGTGCATCCGGTCGAGGCGCCCGTTGCCGTACTCGTCCATCTGGATCTCGACCAGGGCGGCCTTCGCCGGCCCGCCGAGGCGCGGCAGGGCCCAGCTGTGCGGGTCGGCCTCGCGCAGGTGGTAGATCGAGCGGTGCGTGACGAACTCGCGGAACTGGGCCAGCGACGCGCGGCGTTGCAGGTACCCGGCGAGTGACGGTCCGTCGGCGGCGGCGACCACGTCGGCCAGGGCCGCCGGCACCCCGCCGGGCAGCGCCGCCGGCAGCGGCCCGGCCAGCGCCCGCACCGCCGCCTCGAAGTGGCGTTCGGCGTACGCGCGCAGCGCGAGCAGCGACGGCTGCCACTCCCAGCCCTCGTCGACGCCCCGCCAGCCGCGGTAGTGCAGCTCGTAGCAGCAGAAGAGCGTGAGCTGGAGGTCCTCGTCGGTGAGCGGGTCGGCCGGGTCGAGCCCGTCGCCGAGCCCCGCCGGCAGGTCGTGCGGCGTCCGCCGCAGCGCGTCCAGCAGTGCCGCCGAGACCGGTCCACGGGGCTGCGGCAGGGGCGCGGGTCCGTACCGGCGATCCGGGGACTCTGACAAGGTGACCTCCAGCGTCGTACTGCCCGTCCTCAGTGCCCGTCGCCCGGGTCGTTAAACGAGGTCGTCGGCCTCGACGGCCACCCCGGCGGCGAGCATCCGGTCGCGCACCCGCCGGGCGGCGTCGCCGTTGGCGAACACCTCGCGCAGGTCGGCGAACGCGGGCTCGGGCGGCGCCAGCCGTACCGCCGGGTCGACGACGGCCTCCAGCAGGCAGGGCCGGTCGGCCCCCAGCGCCTCGTCCCAGGCCGCCCCCACCAGCTCCGGCCGGTCGACCCGCACCCCGTGCAGGCCGAGCAGGCGTGCCCAGCCGGCGTACGGCACGTCGGGCCGGCGGCGCGTCGGGTCGGTGGGCATACGGCCGCCACCCATGCCCGACTGGTCCCGGTTGTTGAGCACCAGCACCACCAGACGGGGATCGCGCCACTCCCGCCAGTGGTGTGCCACGGTGACCAGCTCGGCCAGCCCGTTGAGCTGCATGGCGCCGTCGCCGAGCAGCGCGATCACCGGCTGGTCCGCAGCGGCGAGCTTGGCCGACACCGCGTACGGCAGGGCACACCCCATCGAGCCGAGCGTGCCGCAGAGCTGCGCGTTGACGCCCGGGGGCAGTTCGAGGTGCCGGGCGTACCAGTAGAGGACCGACCCGACGTCCACCGCGACCGCCCCGCGGCGGGGAAGCCGGGTGGAGAGCTCGTGCAGCACGAGCTGCGGGTTCACCGGCTCGGCGGGGGCGGCGGCCCGCTCGGCCCGCTCGGCCCGCCAGCGGTCGACGGAGCCCTCCACGGTCTCGCGCCACCGGGCGTTCGGCCGGTCGGGCACCCGGGCCAGCAACGCCCGCAGCGTCTCCTGGGCGTCGCCGACGAGCGGGACGTCCACCGGGTAGCGGGTGCCGATGCGGCGCCCGTCGATGTCGATCTGCACCGTTCGGGTCTGCCCCGGCATCGGGAAGTAGTCGGTCCACGGGTCGTTCGTGCCGACCAGCAGCAGCGTGTCGCAGCCACCCATCAGCTCGGCGGCGGCGGGCGTGCCGACCTCGCCGAGCACGCCGGCGTGGAAGGGCAGCCGCTCGTCGAGCACCGGCTTGCCCAGCAGCGACGCCGCGACCCCCGCGCCGAGCCGGTCGGCGAGGGCGACGATCTCGGCGGCCGCGCCCCGCCCGCCCTGGCCGACCAGGATCGCGGTCCGCTGGCCGTTGGCGAACAGCTGGGCGGCCGCGTCCAGGTCGGCGTCGTGCGGCAGGACCCGGGCCAGCGGCTCCCCCGGCGTCGCCGACAGCACCCCGGCCGCGTACGGCTCAAGGTCGGGCACGGCGGCCTCCTGCAGCTGCCGCGGCAGCACGACGCAGACCGGGCTGCGGGTGGCGGCGGCGGTGCGGAACGCCTGGTCGAGCAGCGCCGGCACCCCGTCGGGGGCGCTGCCGTAGCGGACGAACTGGTCGCAGGCGTCGGCGAACAGCCGGCTCAGCCCGATCTCCTGGTGGGCGGCGCCGAGCGGACCCGAGACGTCCTCGCCGACGATCGCCACCACCGGCTTGCTGTCCAGCTTGGCGTCGTAGAGGCCGTTGAGCAGTTGCACGGCGCTCGGCCCCTGGGTGGCCAGGCAGACCCCGATCCCGCCGGTGAACTTCGCGTGCCCGGTGGCCATGTACGAGGCGGTCTCCTCGTGCCGGGCCGGGATGAACTCGGGGTCCCCGCCCGAGGCGTCCAACGCCTGGACCACCGGGGCGATGGCCTCCCCCGGGTAGCCGAAGACCCGCGGCACCCGCCAGGCGCGCAGTCGCTCGACCACGAGGTCGGCCACCCTGCGCTCAGCCATCGCCACGCCCCGGCGTGCCGGCGTCGACGTAGCGCAGCACCGCCCCGACGCCGTCGGTCAACTCCGGTGCCTCGTCGGGACCCAGCACGGTCAGCTCGGCGTCGATGCCGACCAGTGCGCGCACCAGCGCGGCGTCGGCGCGGACCTTCTCCGGGTCGCGTACGGACATGGCGGCGAGCTGCCCCGGATCCGTGGCGATCTCGGTCGGGTCCGGCCCGATCCAGAGTTCCCCGTTCGCGGACGGGTCGTCGACGATGAGCATCGTCTCGACCTGGTTGCGTTGCAGGGCCGACACCACGGCGTCCAGCCCGGCGCCGACGTCCTCCTGCGTGCCGAAGCGGTCCAGCACGGCGGAGATCCGCTGGTCGGCCACCTCGGCGATGGTCTGCACGGTGAGGTCGTCCAGCAGGCTCTGGTCGGCGCCACCGCCCCGGGATCCGGCGTCGGTGCGCACCATCAGGTCCTGCCAGCGCTCCGGCATCTGGGCGGCGATCATGCCGGTGGCGCGCACGTCGCCGGCGACGACCACCACCTCCGCGCCGACCTTCTCGGCCAGCTCCACCGTGGCGGCGGTGACGTCGCCCGCGTTGTGGTGCCAGGCCTCCATGGCGGCCTTCTGGTGGTGCGACTGCGACCAGCCGCCGGGCTGCACCCGGCGCAGCTGGAAGTGCTCCCGGCCGGTCACGTGGGCTCGGCGCGGCACGCCGCCGGCGCTGATCGCCATGGCGTCGGCGCCGGTGCGGTCGGCCAGCACCCGCACCCAGGCCACCTGCTCGCCGCGCTGCGCCAGCATGGGCATCACGTGCGGCAACGAGGTGTACGCGGCGAGGTCCCGCAGCGGCGGGGCGGAGAGGTACTCCGACAGCACCACCCGGCCCCGGGCACCGAAGATCGCCAGCCCGTAGTCGCCCGGCATGGGATCGTGCCCCCGCACGACCCGTTCGACGGCGTCGATGGTCTCCACGTCGGCGCGCTGCTGTTGAAGTTCTTGGCGCAGGGCCCGCCAGCGCAGATCGAGCGCCGCGTGGGCGTCCTCGGTGTTGGCGGAGGCGTCCAGGTACACCGAGACCCACGGTCCCGGCCGGTCGTAGAGCGGGCGCAGGAAGGACAGCTGCATGCTCGACCCCTTTCCAGCTCGGCCCCCCGCTTACCCGCGCCATCCCGGTTGTCACCTGGCCGCCGGGCGGCACGTGACCGAGGTTCATTCATGTCGTTCAACCCGGATGACCGATACCATCAGTGAACGCAACCGGACTCTGGGTGGTGGAAATGGACAGCGACCTGCACATCCGGCGCATCGTCCACCCGAGCGACCGCATCGTGACGGGGCGGATCGTGCGGCTGATGGAGGGCTATCCGCGCGAGGTACGCATCGGCCAGCCGGTGCTGGTCGCGGTGCTCGCGGCGGCCGGCGTCGCCGGCCTGCTGACGGCGCTCGTCCGCTCCCTGTTCTCGGCCGGCTCCGGCGCGGCCCGTCGGCGGTTCAAGGACCTGAAGAAGGGCCCGGAATACCTGGTCACCCCCGTACGGCTGCGCGACGCCGCCGGGCAGCTCTGCGAGGTCGAGCTGCACGGGCACCTGCCGCAGAGCGCCCTGCACCCGGCCGACCACGTGCAGTTGACGCTGCGCCGCCAGGGCGACCCGGACCTGCCGCCGAAGATCGAGCGGATCGTCAACCTCACGACGGGTCAGCTGCTCACCCCGCGTACGGCCACCCTGTGGTCGCACCTCGGGCCGCCGCTGCTGCTCCAGGCGATGCTGGGCACGCTGCTGGTCGCCGTCCTGGTGACCTGGTCCACGCTGACCTGACGCCGGGGAGGCGCAGCCGGACGCCCGGGAAGCGCGGCCGGACGGGCTCTCCGCCCGGCGACGTGGGCGGGGCCGAGGGGCGGGCCGGTTTCCGGCGTCGCGGCGGCGGGCACGGTGGGGACCATGTTCGAGGGGTTCACGCTGGAGCACGTCGACGTCGGCGAGGTCCGGCTGCGGGTACGCCACGGCGGCTCGGGCCCGCCCGTGGTGCTGCTGCACGGGCATCCGCGTACCCACGCCACGTGGCACCGCGTCGCGCCGCTGCTCGCCCGCGAGCACACCGTCATCTGCCCGGACCTGCGCGGCTACGGCGGCTCGTCGAAGCCGCCGAGCGACCCCGGGCACACCGCGTACGCCAAGCGGGCGATGGCCCGCGACGTGGTCGGCCTGCTCGACGCGCTCGGGCACGACCGCGCGGCCGTGGTGGGGCACGACCGGGGCTGCTACGTGGCGATGCGCACGGCGCTGGACCACCCGCGGCGGGTCAGCCGGCTGGGCGTGCTCGACGGGGTGCCGATCGGGGAGGCCCTCGCCCGCGCCGACGCGAGGTTCGCGGCCCGCTGGTGGCACTGGTTCTTCCTGGGCCAGTCCGACAAGCCGGCGGAGCGGGTGATCACCGCCGACCCGGACGCCTGGTACGGCGGGTCGCCGGCCGCCATGGGCGAGGAGGCGTACGCCGACTACCGCCGGGCCATCCACGACCCGGCGACGGTGCACGCGATGTGTGAGGACTACCGGGCCGGGCTCGGCCCGGACCGGGCGGCCGACGACGCCGACCGGGCCGCCGGGCGGCGGATCGCCTGCCCGGTGCTGTTCTGCTGGTCGGAGCGCGACGACATGGTCGACCTGTACGGCGACCCGGCGGCGATCTGGCGGGACTGGGCCGACGACGTGCGGGTGGCCGCCATCGACTCGGGGCACCACATGGCCGAGGAGGCCCCGGAGCAGCTCGCCGCCGCGCTCGCCGACTTCCTCGCCGGCTGAGCCGTCAGCCGACCGGGGTCAGCGGGCGGTCCGGCTCGCCCGCGGTGCGCAGCATGCCGCGCCGGGCTGCCCAGCGCTCGAAGACCAGGGTGGCGAACGGCGGCACGGCGCAGGCCAGCGCCACGAGGGTGGGCCAGGGCCGCCAGCGGTGCAGCCGGGCCATCGCGAGGACCAGCAGGCCGTACGCGACGAAGAGCGCGCCGTGGATCGGGCCGAAGATCTGCACGCCGATCTCGTTGCCCGGGGGGCCGTACTTGACGGCCATGCCGACGAGCAGGGCCAGCCAGGAGCAGGCCTCGGCGATCGCCGCCGCCACGAAGAGCCTGGTGATCTTTTCGCGCATCGTCACTCCCCCACCGGTTGCCGCACATGCTAGCCACCCCGCCGGCCGCGCCGACGGCACGACGGGCGGAGGCGACAGGGATCACGCGGGCCCGAGCTGGGTACGTACAAGAAGCTTCGGGTCTTCCCCGGCCCGCCCCGGGCGTGCGAGGTTAGGGGAACCAACGGTGACAGGGCGGTGACCATGGGCGAGGACGTCGGGGTGCGGACCTTCAGTCGTGAGGACCGGGCCCGCTATCGGGAGAAGGTGCGGCGGTGCCTGGACGTCTTCGCCGAGATGCTCCGGGAGTCCCGCTTCGACGTCGAACGGCCGATGACGGGGCTGGAGATCGAGCTGAATCTCGTCGACGACGACTCGATGCCGACCATGCGCAACGCCGACGTGCTGGCCGCCGTCGCCGACCCGAGCTTCCAGACGGAGCTGGGCCAGTTCAACGTCGAGATCAACGTCGCGCCGCGCCGGCTGGCCGGCACCGGCACGCACGAGTTCGAGGAGAGCGTACGGGCCAGCCTCAACGCCGCCGAGACCAAGGCGCGGGGCGTCGGGGCGCACATGGTGATGATCGGCATCCTGCCGACGCTGCGCCCGGAGCACCTGACCGCCGAGACGCTGTCGGCCAACCCGCGCTACGCGCTGCTCAACGAGCAGATCTTCGCCGCCCGCGGCGAGGACCTGCGGATCGCGATCAACGGCGTGGAACGGCTGGCGGTCACCGCCGACACCATCACGCCCGAGGCGGCCTGCACGAGCACCCAGTTCCACCTCCAGGTCAGCCCCGCCCAGTTCGCCGACTACTGGAACGCCGCGCAGGTGGTCGCCGGCATCCAGGTGGCCCTGGGCGCGAACTCGCCGCTGCTCTTCGGCCGGGAGCTGTGGCGGGAGACCCGCATCCCGCTGTTCCAGCAGGCCACCGACACCCGGCCGGAGGAGATCAAGGCCCAGGGCGTACGCCCGAGGGTGTGGTTCGGCGAACGGTGGATCACCACGGTGTTCGACCTGTTCGAGGAGAACGTGCGCTACTTCCCGGCGCTACTGCCCGTCTGCGACGCGGAGGACCCGGCCGAGGCCCTGGCGCGCGGGGACGTGCCGAAGCTCGCCGAGCTGCGACTGCACAACG
Organism: Micromonospora sp. SD12; assembly: GCF_052068495.1. Lineage (NCBI taxonomy): Bacteria > Bacillati > Actinomycetota > Actinomycetes > Micromonosporales > Micromonosporaceae > Micromonospora > Micromonospora sp. SD12. The sequence continues at coordinate 135,629 of NZ_JBQHDF010000017.1, forward strand.
GCACCGTCTACCGCTGGAACCGCCCCGTGTACGACGTGCTGAAGGGTCGCCCGCACCTGCGGGTGGAGAACCGGGTGCTGCCGGCCGGGCCGACGGTGCTCGACACCGTGGCCAACGGCGCCTTCTACTTCGGCCTCGTCCGGGCCCTCGCCGAGGCCGACCGGCCGCTGTGGTCGCAGATGTCGTTCAGCGCGGCCGAGGAGAACTTCAACGCCTGCGCCCGGCACGGCATCGACGCCCAGGTCTTCTGGCCCGGCCTGGGCTATCTCCCGGTCACCGAGCTGGTGCTGCGCCGGCTGCTGCCGCTGGCCCACCACGGGCTGGACCGGTGGGGCCTGGACCCGAGCGAGCGGGACCGGCTGCTCGGCATCATCGAGCAGCGCTGCCTGACCGGCCGCAACGGCGCGAGCTGGCAGGTGGAGACCCTGCATCGGCTGGAGTCCGCCGACCACCTCGACCGGCCGGAGGCACTGCGCGAGGTGGTGCGGCACTACGTGACGCTGATGCACAGCAACCGCCCGGTCCACGAGTGGCCCATCCCCTGACCGGTCGCCGCCGGGTAGTGGCCCGTCGGGTGGCCGTCCGCCGTCGGTATCGTCCGGCCGGGCCGCCCGTCAGGACGGGCCCGGCGCCTCCCTGAGGTACGCCCCCGACACCTCCGAGCGCACCGTCCACCCGAGCGCCCGGTACAGGGCGCGTCCGTCGTCGGTGGCGACGAGGATCCCGGTGCGCATCCCGCGCCTCGCCGCGTGGTCGCCGAGCGCGCGCATGACCACGCTGCCCAACCCGCGCCGCCGGTGCGCGGGCTCGGTCTCGACCTGGTCGACGGTCCCGAACTCCCCCGCGCCGCCCAGCCGCCCCGAGGCCGCCCGGCGCCCGGACGCGTCGAGGACGGTCGCGACGACTACCCCGCCCTCGACGACGACCCGCATCGCGTACGGTGTGGGCGGCTCGACCGCACCCGGCGTCAGCGGTGCGCTCATGAGGTGTCCGGCGCGGTCCATCGTCCAGGCGTCGGACAGGGCGGCGCGCAGCCCTGCCCGATCCCCGCTGACCTTGATCCAGGTGCCCGGCGCGGTCAACTCCCGGCCGAGCCGTCCGAGCGACCCGGCATCGTAGGTGTGCAGCACGTGGCGTACGCGATGGCCCGGCAGGCCCACGTCGACGCGGAAGCCGCCGGGGATCTCCACGGGGGCGGGAGTGCCCCGGGACACGGCCCAGCCGCTCCCCCAGGCCATCATCAGCTCGGCCACGGTGCACGGCGGACCGTCCACGGCCGCCCGGGTGAGCGCGTCCGGCATACGGACTCCTTTCGCGGCGACATCGTTCGTCCCACCTTATTGCAAGCTCTTGGCAACAAGACCGCTGCAGTCGACCTTGTCCCGCACCGCAGCCGACGCTGCCCCCTCCGCCACGGCCAGGCCGCCCTCCTGCCAGCGCTGATCCTTGTCTCCGCGGAGTCACCGGGGCGCGTCGAGCGCCCTGTCGAGCTGCGTCGAGCGCCCTGTCGAGCTGATGTCGTAGACGACTCAAGCCAGATGGCGGGCACCGCCCCGCGGCCCCTCCCCGACGGCCCACCCGAACGGCTCCCGGCGTCCGCCGGTCGTCACCGCAGCGGGGCGGCCCTGGGGCACCGGCTGAATCGTCTACGACATCAGTTCGACAGGACCGACGGACACCACCCCACCCTCGGCAAGACCTGACCAACCGCGCCGGGGCACCCCTGCGCGGGGCTGGGCCAAGCCGGGTCGAGTCAAGCCGGGCCAAGCCAGGCCAAGCCAGGCAGGCCAGGCCAGGCCAGGCAGGCCAGGCCAGGCCAGGCAGGCCAGGCCAGGCCAGGCCAGGCCAGGCCAGGCCAGGGCAGGCCAGGCCAGGCCAGGGCAGGCCAGGTGAGTTCCCCCCGCTTTGATGGAGCGGTGGTTACCTGCTCCGGCTGGTGCCGGGATGGCGATAGGTGGCTCAGCTGGTTGCGTCTGGCGGCTGTGCCAGGCGGTCTCGTACTCGTTCGGGCTGAGGTAG